>CAZIPA010000001.1:0-110400 GCA_964541085.1 uncultured Oscillospiraceae bacterium
TGGAAGCTGCTGAAGGCGGTGAAGTGTTCGGACGCTGTGCGTCATGCTCCACCAGAGAAAAAAGCCTTTGCCGTTGGCAAGGGCTTTTTTCAATGAAATCTGCCTTACAGGCAGGTGAAATCAGCATCGCTGATGAAATCCCCTGCGGGGATGAAATCCGCCTGCGGCGGGTTGCTCTGCCAGATCGTCTGAAGTTGCTGTTCTTTCAGCGAAAATTTAGTCTTGACATTTGGGTCTGTATGTTGTACACTTTGATCGTAGGGAACCAAAGTGGCCGATTTTACGGCCTGCCCTGCTTTTTTATTGGATTGATGTCATAGAGGATTTTTGTACCATCTTTAGTCGTTGCAACATTTAGCGTTGCGTACCAGATGGTATTATTTTTGTCCTAAATATATGCATCTCCGCTTCCTCTTTCCCGCCTGACAATAAAAACGCCTCCGTATGAACTGGTCATACGGAGGCTTGCTTTTTTGGAATCAGGCTTTTGTGTTGGGATCAATAGGTGCCCAGGTTGGCAGCGCTGTCGCCCTTCACATCCACGCCGAACTCGTAGTCATTGCCGGGCAGGATGGCGTTCAGGATAACACCGGCGATAGCGGCGATGGCCAGAGAGGTCAGAGTCACAGTGGCGCCGCCCAGCTGGAAGGAGATGCCGCTGGAGAAGCCCAGGCCGCAGACGAAGATGACAGCCGCGATAATCAGGTTGCGGGACTTGGTCAGGTCAACCTTGTTTTCCACCACATTGCGCACGCCCACTGCGGAGATCATACCGTAGAGGATGAAGGACACGCCGCCGATGATGGCCGTGGGGATGGAGTTGACCAGAGCTTCAAACTTGGGGCTGAAGGAGAGGATCACGGCGTAGACAGCAGCCAGCCGGATGACCTTGGGGTCGTAGACGCGGCTCAGAGCCAGAACGCCGGTGTTTTCGCCGTAGGTGGTGTTGGCAGGGCCGCCGAACATACCGGCCAGAGAGGTAGCCAGACCATCGCCGATCAGGGTGCGATGCAGACCGGGATCTGCGATGTAGTTGCGGCCGCAAGTGGCGGAGATAGCGGAGATATCGCCGATGTGCTCCATCATGGAGGCGATGGCGATGGGAGCCATGACCAGGATAGAGGTGATGTCAAACTTGGCAATCACGAAGTCCTGAAGGCCGATCAGGCTGGCAGAGCTCACATTGCTGAAGTTGATGAGGGCAGAGCCGTCAGCGGCAGTTGCGCCGAAGGCATTGGCGATCAGGGCAACCACATAAGCGCCCACGATGCCCAGCAGGATGGGGATGATCTTGATCATGCCCTTGCCCCAGATGTTGGCGACCACGATGATAGCCATAGCCACCAGAGCCAGCCACCAGCAGGAGGAAGCGTTGCTCACGGCAGAGCCGGACAGATTCAGACCGATCAGGATGATCATGGGGCCGGTGACGATGGGCGGGAAGAAGCGCATGACCTTCTTGGCGCCAACCAGCTTGAACAGCAGGGCCAGAACCAGATACAGCAGACCGGCGATCACCACGCCGCCCAGAGCGTAGGCCAGCTTGGTGCGATCGTCCATACCTTCATAGGCAGGCAGGTTGGCAACGGCCTCGAAGCCGCCCAGGAATGCGAAGGAAGAGCCCAGGAATGCGGGAACCTTGAACTTGGTGCACACATGGAACAGCAGGGTGCCGATACCGGCAAAGAACAGGGTGGTCTGGATGCTCAGGGGCAGGCCGTAGCTGCTTACCAGGATGGGCACCAGCACGGTGGCGCCGAACATGGCGAACATATGCTGCAGACCCAGCACCAGCATTTTGGGGATTCCCAGTTTTCTTGCGTCGTAGATGGGCTCATTGCCCAGCGACTGTTTTTCTTTTTTCATGATTCATCCTCCTCTTTTATTTGCACAAACAATTACAAACAGCGTTTTCGCCGTATGGCGCATAAAAAAACGGCACTTCCATCAAATGGCGGAAATGCCGAAAACAAAAACAGAAGAGAGGGAAAAAGACAGAAGCCGCCGGGACAGCGATCCCCGCGCTTTGCAGCTCTTGCAGACGGTATGCAGCATAGCCATCATGTCCCTCACCCCTTCGAATTTTCTTTTGGTATCATACCTGAATGTGCGAAGTTTTTCAAGCCCCTTTTTTCAATTTCCCGCATTTTGGTGAAACTTTGACAGGAAACACTTTTTTCCGGGCGGTTTTTCCCGGACATTTTTCCATCATTTAGAATTTACCATTGGATATTTCATGATAAATGCACAAAAGGTGTCGTCTATACCCGTTTTCATCCGTCAGGTAGCCGATTTTTCCCGGAAACGCATTTTCAGAAAATCTGCCGCTTTTCCCTTTACTTTGACAGCAGATTGTTGTATAATAATGTTTAATTTGATACGGAGGTGGACTTTATGTTCGATGTCACCCGTAAGTTCAGGATCAGTGATGACGCCGATCTGGAGATGAAACAGATTCTCACGGCGGTGTATGACGCGCTGCGGGAAAAGGGCTATAACCCCATCAATCAGATCGTGGGTTATATTCTCTCCGAGGATCCTACCTATATCACCAATCATAATAATGCACGGACGCTGATCCGCAAGGTGGATCGGGATGAGCTGCTCCAGGAGCTGGTGCGGCATTATCTCGCTGATTGATTTCGCCCTCGATTCTGACGGAATCTCCCTGTCTTCACGCCGCTGCGACTGTGCTCAGCGGCTTTTTGTTTATTTTTTGTAACTTTTGTTTGACTTTTGTAATCAACCCTGTTATACTAATTATCAATCGGAGGTATTCTATATGGAAGCTACCGGGAAAAACGGCGCTCTGCCCCTGACCTATAAAGGTCGTCCCCTGATGAGAAAAGACGCCATCATCTATTATGGCAGTATGCGTGATAAGTATATCATCATGCTCCAGATCCTTTCGGCCGAGCAGAAGGAAGGCTACAGCCTCGCGAAGAAGGTCTCCATCCAGCTGCAATATACCGATCCGGAAATCAGTTCAAAAGACCGCGTGGTAAAGTCCGCCGAGCGTGAGGGACTCTATGATGCCATGGAGCTGGGCTCCATCTGGCTGGAAAGGGCGCTGAACGGAAAATAACCACTGACCCCAGGGAGGAAGCAAAAGCATGAAACCAATTATCCGTACCTTGATCGCTGCCGGTGCGATTTCTGCCGCCATGGCAGTTTCCGCCTTTGCCTTTGATGTGCAGGGCGGCACCGTTACCACCTCCTCCGCCGTGAATTTCCGGCAGGAGCCCTCTACCGAAAGCGCTGTGCTGGACAAGCTCTATAACGGCACCCGCGTGGCCGTTCTGGATCAGACCGGCGACTGGTATCAGGTGGCCTATGACGGCGATGTGGGCTATATGAGCGCCGAATATGTGGAGACGCAGCCCATTATGAACATCTCCTGCGGCGGTGCGAAGGTGACTACCGCCGTGCTGAATCTGCGCAGCGGCCCGGGCACGGAAAATGATATTGTGTCCAAGCTGTCCGAGGGCAGCGTCACCAAGATCATCGGCATCAACAACGGCTGGTTCAAGGTGCAGTATGCCGGAAACACCGGCTATGTCTCTCCGGACTATGTGACGGTAACGGGCTATGCGGGAAGCTATGGCAGCACCGGCGCTTCCTCCACGGCCACTACGGCAAGATCCTCCAGCGGCACCGCTGCCGCGGCCACCGGCACACGGCAGGAAATCATTGATTATGCCGCAACTCTGCTGGGCTGCAAATATGTTTACGGCGGGACAAGCCCCAGTGGCTTTGACTGCTCCGGCTTTACCATGTATGTATTCGACAAGTTCGGCATTTCCCTCTCCCACTCCTCCGCCACCCAGTATTCCAAGTCAGTGACCATCACCAAATCCGAGCTTCAGGTGGGCGATCTGGTGTTCTTCTCTCAGAAGAAGGGCAGCTCCAAGGTGGGCCATGTGGGCATTTATGTGGGCGATAACGAGTTCATTCATGCCGCCTCTCCCGGAAAGGGCGTCCGGTATGACGATCTGGATTCGGACTACTATCTCTCCCATTACATCGGCTGCGGCCGGGTCATCAGCGACTGAGACCGGGAAAGCGGCACACAGAAAACAGAAACATAAGGCGCTCTGTCTATCACGGACAGAGCGCTGTTTTTTATGTCACGGTATTACAGCCGTTTCAGCTGGATTCTGGCCTCCTGATCCGGTTGAAGCTCCAGAATGGCATAGCGCCCCTCGCTGACGCCCATGCTGCCGGGGCAGACGATCTGGCAGCCTTCGAAGGTATCTATGGCAGGGTGGTGGGTGTGACCGTAAAAAATCAGATCCAGCTCATGCTCTACCGCTTCTGCTTCCAGCGCCGTCAGGCCGGATTTCACATGAAAGGTATCTCCGTGGGTCAGCAGGATTTTCTTGCCGCAGAAGGTAAAGCGCCGCACCAGCGGCTCCTGGGAAAAGGGATCACAGTTTCCGCAGACCCCCGCGAAGGGCTGTAACGGAGACAGCTCCACCCGTTCCCAGTCCCGTTCACCGTCGCCCAGAAACCAGATATAATCCGGCTTTTCCTTCCACACCAGCCGCTGCAGGCCGTCCGCGTTGCCGTGGGAATCGGAGCAGATACAGATTTTCATAGAGTACCGCCTTTCCGCGTCACATTTCCGGACGCAAAACATATAGTGTGGTATCAAGAGTTTTAGGAGGAATTGCCCATGTCCGGAGAAATTGAGAACGCCGCGCGATCCATGATGTCCTCGCCCCAGGGGCTGAAGCTCATCAAGGGGCTGGACAAATACAACACCGCCATGAACACCGAAGGAGGCCGTCAGCTGATTCAGATGATCGCTTCCACCGGGGCCGACGCACTGAAGCAGGCCGCACAGGCTGCCCTGACCTCCGGCAGAGAGCCGGGTCGGGCGCTGCTGCAAAATCTGCTCAGCTCCCGGGACGGGGCTGCACTGGCCGCCAAGGTGATCGAGGTTCTGGGAGTCTGACGGGCGATGGCTGAGCTGGACGAACGACTGGATCAGCTGCTGTCCGATCCGGAGGGGATGCGGAAGGTGCTGGACGCGGCCAGAGCTGTCCTTGCCCAGCGGGAAGGGGCCGCTCCAACGGAAGCCTCTGCGTTGCCGGAGTCCGCGCCGCCAGCCTCAGCCGATGGCTCTGCCGGTGTTGCCGCCATGCTTTCCTCTCTGCTCGGCAGCGGAAGCACCTCTTCCCAGAGCAGCGCCCCTCTGTCTGCGGCCGCCGGTGACGCATCGCCGCTGGCTTCCATGCTGCCCCAGCTGATGACCCTGTTTTCCGGGCAGGGGGATCTGGTGAAAAGCGAACGGCTGGAGCTGCTGCGGGCTATGAAGCCCTATCTGAAGGCCAGCCGCATCAGCAGCATTGACCGGGCCGTTAAAATGGCCAACATGACCAAGGCCGCCACATCCGCCATGCATCTGCTGGGGAGGTGAATCCTTGTACAATCGCTACATTTCCGGAGCCTGGCCGGAGGGCAGCCGCAGTGTGCCCCCGGATTCCGGAGAGGCTCCCACTGCCGGGGCTGCATCCGATACCGGCACGGCTGCGCCGGAGCCTGCCCTTCCCCTGCCCTTTGACCCGGTAGAGGCGGAGCCAGAGCGTCCGCCGGAGGAAAAGCCCCGGGGGCTCAGTGCGCTGAAGGGACTGCTGGGCAGCAGTCTCAAGCTGCCGGAGTTCAATGCCGACACCATTCTTCTGCTGGTGCTGGTCTATTTTCTGGTGGCGGATGACAGCGAAAATATCAATGATACCCTGCTGATTATCGGCATTCTGCTGCTGCTTGGCTTTTGACCGCTATCTGCCCTTCTGATGCCGCTGTCCGTCCCCGCTGTGAAGAAAAATCCCCGCAGGCACACGGCGTTTTGCCGTCCCTCCGGGGTCTTTTTGCGTTGTGTCAGGGTGTCGGCGCACTGCCGTCCGGCAGCAAAAACCGCTCTTCTCCCGGTGGCTGGGCAGAAAACTGCTTCATGGCGCCGGTATAGCACACAGCGCCGTCCTTCCGGGTCTCCGTATACAGCAGCAGACCGGTCTCCGCCAGAATATACCAGTCCTGTTCCTCCCCGGTCTCCGGCTGCCGGGTCTGTACAAAGATGCAGAGCTCTCCGTCCAGCACCTCCGTGCGTCCCGCCAGCAGCTGTTCCGGCGGCAGGGTCAGAATGTCCTCATAGGTGGGAAAGCGGGCATAGAGATCCCGGTCATCCGGCATCCGCACAAAGTCGCTCCAGTGCTCTCCCGCATCCCAGAGATAGACCCGTGTTTCCGTCAGCAGCGCCTCCAGCGCCGGCTGCTCCTGCCGGTCATACTGGGTGATGCGCACCAGACCGTCCCGCACCTCCAGCGTGCTCTTCAGCGTAGATGCGCTTTCGCCGTAATAATAGGTGCTCTCCACCTGACACTGATAGGCTTCCGGCCGCCGCAGCTGCCGCAGCACCTCTGCCACATTGTCCCGGGTCACCGTCAGCAGCTCCACCGTCTCCCGGTTGCTGTCGCCGATATCCTGGGTATGGTCGATATCCGCTGTGCCGTGCCCCGGCAGGGTAATCTGGGACTGATCCGGATTCTGTCGGGAAAAGGACCAGAAAAAGCTTCCCAGAATGCCTGCGGCGATCACCGCCAGCGCCAGAATCAGCGCCACTGTTCCCCGCTGCTTCATGCTGTTATCCTTCCACGGAAAAATCCGCCGCGGGCTGCTGGCGCAGTCCGAAATAATACAGCAGATCGTCGGCAATTCTGCGGCTGGCAAAGCCGTCGCCGTAGGGATTGACCGCATGGGCCATCCGATGATAGCGCTCACCGCCGGACAGCAGCTCTGCCGCCGCCGTGACGATATCCGACTGTTCCGTTCCGGTGACGAATACCGTTCCGGCCTCCACGGCCTCCGGCCGCTCAGTCTCCCGGCGCAGCACCAGAACCGGCTTGCCCAGTGCGGGGGCCTCCTCCTGCAATCCGCCGGAATCGGTCATCACCAGATAGGAGCGGGCCAGCAGATTGTGCATATCCGTCACGCCCAGCGGCTTTGTCAGCAGCACATTGGACAGCCCCGCCAGATGCTTTTGCGCCATTTCCTGCACATAGGGGCTGAGATGCACCGGATAAACCAGCAGCGCCTCGGGAAAGCGCCGGGCCAGCTGGCCAAAGGCGGCCATGATATTTTCCATGGGCTGGCCGTAATTTTCCCGCCGGTGGGCCGTAATGGCGATCACCTTCCGATGGGCAAAGTCCACCTGGGCCAGCGCCGCCTCCTCAAAGACATAATCCGGCTTCACCGTCAGCTTCAGGGCATCAATGGCCGTGTTGCCGGTGATGAAGATGGGAGCCGTGACCTGCTCCCGCCGGAGATTTTCCATATTGCGTTTTGTGGGCGAAAAATGTACATTCGCCAGCGTTCCCACCATCCGCCGGTTGGCCTCCTCCGGGAAGGGAGATTGCAGGTCAAAGCTGCGCAGGCCCGCCTCCACATGGCCGATGGGCACATGATGATAAAAGGCCGCCAGCGCAGAGGCAAAGGTGGTGGTGGTATCGCCGTGTACCAGCACGATATCCGGCTTCACCTGCTCCAGCACCTGACCCAGACCCACCATGGCCTTGGCCGTAATGGTGGAAAGGGTCTGCTGCTTTTCCATAATATTCAGGTCAAACTGGGGATGCACATCAAAGGCCCCCAGCATCTGATCCAGCATTTCCCGGTGCTGACCCGTGACGCAGACGATGGACTCCAGCTCCGGACGGCTCTCCAGCTCCCGCACCAGCGGGCACATTTTGTTGGCCTCCGGCCGGGTGCCGAATACGCTCAGAACCTTCCGCTTCATTGCTCTTCCTTCTTTCCCGCCTGTTCCGCTTCTCTTTCCCGTTCCTCACAGATACGCTCCAGCGCAGCCTGCTCTTCCTTCCGGTGATTCTTTTCCACCGTCATCAGCGTCATGGCCAGGAAGAAGCACACCAGCACCGCCACCGCCAGAATAATCAGCTTGGCCTCCTTGGTGCGGGCCAGCAGCACCGCCATCAGGCCCATCACGGCGCTGAAGGCATAGAGAATGGCCACGCTCTGTTTCTGGTCAAAGCCCAGATCAATCAGGCGATGATGCACATGACCTCTGTCCGCCTGCAGCGGGCTCTGTCCGTGGAGCAGCCGCCGGAGGATGGCAAAGGCCGTATCAAAAATCGGCAGGCCCAGAATGATAAAGGGCACCGCAAAGGAGATCACCGCATAGAACTTGAACAGTCCCTGTATGGAGGTGACCGCCAGAATATAGCCCAGAAACATGGAGCCGGTATCGCCCATGAAGATTTTCGCCGGATTCATATTGTAGGGTAAAAAGCCGATGCAGGCTCCGGCCAGCGCCGCCATCATCAGGGCAATGGAGCCCTCAGAATACATCACGGCGATGACGAACATGGTCACGGTGGCAATGGCGGAAACGCCGCAGGCCAGTCCGTCCAGACCGTCAATAAAGTTTACCGCATTGGTGATGCCCACAATCCAGATCACCGTCACCGGGATGGACAGCACACCCAGATGCAGATAGCCGCTGGGAGAGAAGGGGTTGGTAAAGCGCTCCACCACCACGCCGGACAGCACGGGAATCAGCGCCGCCACAATCTGGCCCGCAAACTTGATTGTGGGCTTCAGCGACACCACATCGTCCACCATGCCCAGCGCCACCAGCAGCAGCGCTCCCAGCAGAATAGCCTTCATCTGGCCGCTCAGACTGCCAAAACACAGCACACCTGCCAGAAAGCCCGCAAAAATAGCCAGACCGCCCGCCCGGGGCACCGGCTCCTTATGCATCCGCCGTCCGTCCCGGGGCACATCCACCGCCTTGATACGGATAGCCAGCATTTTCACGGCCGGAGTCAGGGCAAAGGCCACCGCAAGAGCCAGTACAAAGGAAAACAGGCTCTCCATCGTCAGATTATCCATGGGGTTCGCGCTCACTTTCCGGAGGGGCGGGGACGGGGCACAAAGCCCACCTTCCGCTGTACCTTACTGAGGGTGCGCAGAGCACGGGATTCTGCCCGCTCCGCACCCTGCAGGGCCACCTTGTCCAGATAGTCCTTGTTTTTCATGAGATCTTCCACCTGCTCCCGGAAGGGGCGCAGCATTTCCACCACGGCTTCGCCGCAGGCCGTCTTGAAGTCACCGTAGCCCTTGCCCGCAAACTCCTGCTCCACCTGCTCCGGCGTTTTGCCCGTAGCCACGGAATAGATGGTGATGAGATTGTTCACGCCGGGCTTGTCCTCACCCCGGCGCACCTCGCCGTAAGAATCGGTAACGGCACGCTTGAACTTTCTCATAATGGCATCGGGGCTGTCCATCACCAGAATCTTGGCGTTTTCGTTGGCATCGGACTTGCTCATCTTCCTGGTGGGCTCTGCCAGCGACATGATCTTCGCGCCCACGGCGGGGATGAAGGGCTCAGGCAGACGGAAGGTTTCGCTGTAGAGGCCGTTGAACCGGTTGGCAATGTCCCGGGCGATTTCCACATGCTGCTTCTGATCCGCGCCCACCGGCACCAGATCGGCCTGATAGATGAGAATATCCGCCGCCATCAGAGCCGGATAGGTGAACAGACCGGCGTTGATATTGTCGGCATTTTTGGCGGATTTGTCCTTGAACTGAGTCATGCGGGACAGCTCGCCGAACATGGTGTAGCAGTCCAGAATCCACGCCAGCTCTGCGTGGGCAGGCACATGGCTCTGGATGAACACCACGCTCTTTTCCGGGTCGATGCCGGCAGCCAGCAGACTGGCCAGCGCCCGATAGGTATTTTCCCGCAGCTTGGCAGGCGCCTGTCGCACGGTGATGGAATGCTCGTTGGCCACCATATAGATGCAGTCATAGGTATCCTGCATCGCCGCCCAGTTGCGGATGGCTCCGATATAATTGCCCAGCGTAAACTGATTGCCCGAGGGCTGGATACCGCTGAGAACGATTTTCTTTCTTTCTGTTGTTTCAGCCATATTGACACGCTCCTTTTATAAAAGCCGATAACGCAATCGTACAGTTATGGATAGTATATCACGCTTTTTTCCAGAGGGCAACCTCTTCTTTCTGAAATCCCGCCTGTTCCGGGCAAAGCAGGGCGTTTCCCGGGCTTTTTTCCGGAAAAACGGATTGCAATGCGCCGGAGGCTGTTATATAATAATGAGGAATATGACCTTTTATTACCCGTTTCGACTGCAAGATGAGGTGTCCCATGAAAAAAATCCTTTCCCTGCTTCTGCTCCTTTGTCTGAGCCTTTCCCTGTGCTGCATTCCCGCCTACGGAGATTTTGATTTTTCCGATCTCTTTCCCGGGGACGACAGCGGCAGCGGCGGCAGCAATCCGGAGGAGCTCTATGACCCCATGATTAAAGTCGGCCTGTATTATGACAGCAACGCGCTGGCGGCGGCCAATCTGCAAAATGTCAGCGATACCGGCACGGGCTATGCCTTCGGCTATTTTGACGGAGACCGCAGCTTTGTGGAAACCTGGTTGGTGGAGGATGAAACGCAGATCACCGTATTGAAAAACGAGAATCTCTGGCTGTCCGGCGGCACCTATTATGATACGGAAATGCCCATGGCCTCCGGCGTGGTGGGTGCCCACTGTATGCAGGTGGATGCGTTTTTTGAGCTGGATGAGGCGCTGGATGTAATCGACGAGTTTGCCGATGCCGGCTACACCGCCTATCTCTGCTATGCCTCCCGGGGCTTCCGGGTGCGGGTGGGACAGTATGCCTCCATGGATCAGGCGAAAAACGAGCTTTCCTACGCGGAAAATGCCGTGGGCTATCCGCTGGTGTACCGGGGGCCCAACAGCACCTGCTATACCGTGGTGCGCACCGGCACCGATGAGATTCTGTACCAGCTGGATCTGCTGGGAGAGTATCCTCTGGGCATTCTCCCCCTCAGCGAAAAAACCTGGTTCAAAAATCAGACTTATTACGGCGGCTTTGAATACAACCGGGTCAACGGCGACAATCTTTCCGTCATCAATGTGGTGAGCCTCACCGACTATGTAAAGGGCGTTGTGCCCTATGAGGTCAATGCTTCCTGGCCGGAGGAGGCGCTGAAGGTACAGGCTCTGTGCGCCAAATGCTACACCCTGAATACCATGGGCAAGCATCGCTCCAAAGGCTTTGACCTGTGCAACACCACCGACTGTCAGGTGTATTACGGCACACGCAAGGCCACCGACGCTTCCGATGCCGCAGTAGAGGCGGTGAACGGTCTCTATGTGCTCTATGAGGGTCAGGTCTGCCAAACCTATTATCATGCCACCTCCGGCGGCTATACGGAGGATGTGGAAAACATCTGGAACTCGGCCATTCCCTATCTGCGGGCGGTGGAGGACACCTATCTGGAGGTTTTTTCTCCCTACAGCAACACCGTGACGCTGGACGATGTGACACGGGTGCTGCAAAACAAGGGTGCCATCCGTTCCGGTCAGCGGGTCACGGATTTTTACGGCACCTATACCCGGGTGGGCAACTGTGTGGGCATTACCTTTCAGCTGTCGGACGGGTCGGTGTATGAGGCCAAAAAGGACAAGGCCCGCACCATTCTCAACAGCAGCGCCGCAGGCATTACCGTAAGCAGTCACCGCTTTACCATCACCGGTGGCAGCGGCGGCGCACTGGTCAATGTCAACGGCACCCCCACCCAGGCCGGAAATCTTTATGCCATGGGCGGCGACGGGCGCACCGGCAGCATCAGCGCAAACGGTGCCTGGGCCATCACCGGCAGCGGTCTTCAGCAGGTGGAGGTGCAGCAGCAGTCGAACTCCAGCGGTGTTTATGTGATTGCCGGTACCGGCATGGGACATAATATCGGTATGTGCCAGTGGGGTGCCCATTCCATGGCAGAAAAGGGCTTTACCGCAGAAGAGATCATTCAGTTTTACTACACCGGCGTAACCGTCGATTATTACAATCCGAATTGAGGCGCGACATTTGAAAACATCTGATTTTTACTATGATCTGCCGGAGGAGCTCATTGCCCAGACCCCTCTGGCCCAGCGGGACCATTCCCGCCTGATGCTGCTGGACCGGCACACGGGTGAGCTCCGGCATCAGCATTTTTACGATATCACCGAGCAGCTGGATGCCGGAGACTGTCTTGTTATCAACGACACCCGGGTGCTGCCCGCCCGGCTTTACGGTCACAAAACCGGCACCGGCTCCGCACCGGTGGAGGTGCTGCTGCTGGAAAATGTGGAGGGCGATCTGTGGGACTGCATCGTATATCCCGGCCGCCGTCTGCGGGAGGGTGCGGAGATCTCCTTCGGTGACGGCAGCCTGCAGGCCGTGGTGGAGCAGGTCAAGCCCGACGGCAACCGTCTCATCCGCTTCCGCTATCAGGGCATTTTTCTGGAGATTCTGGAGCGGCTGGGAACCATGCCCCTGCCGCCCTATATCAAGGCACGGCTGGAGGATCAGGAGCGCTATCAGACCGTCTATTCCCGGCACAACGGCTCTGCCGCCGCTCCCACCGCCGGACTGCATTTTACCCCGGCGCTGCTGGAGGAAATCGCCCAAAAGGGTGTGGATATCGTGCGCATCACCCTCCATGTGGGTCTGGGCACCTTCCGTCCGGTGAAGGAGGAGGAAATCACCGACCATGTGATGCACACCGAGCGCTACAGCGTCTCGGAGGATGCGGCCCTGCGCATCAACGCCGCCCGTGCCCGGGGCAACCGGGTGATCTGTGTGGGCACCACCTCCTGCCGCACCATCGAATCGGTGACGGACGAGCAGCATATCACCCATCCCGGCTCCGGCAGCACGAACATTTTCATCTATCCCGGCTATACCTTCCGGGGCATGGACGGGCTGATCACCAACTTTCATCTGCCGGAGAGCACACTGATTATGCTGGTCTCCGCCTTCAGCAGTCGGGAGCGGGTGCTGCACGCCTATGAAGAGGCCGTGCGGGAGCGGTATCGCTTTTTCTCCTTTGGTGATGCCATGTTCATCGGCGATCTGCGCCGGACAGACACAGAAACTGACAACGGAAAGGCGGAAGCTGACCTATGAGAATGCGAAAGAAGAAAAATCTGGATCGGCGGATGGATGCCTGCGGCACACTGCTGGTGACCCGGCCGGAGGAGCTGAAGGGGCTCTGGCGGCAGACGCTGGGTGTTTCGCCGGACACGCCGCTGAATCTGGAGATCGGCTGCGGCAAGGGCAGCTTTATCACCGAAATGGCCCGGCAAAATCCGGATCAGCTGTTTCTGGCTGTGGAGCGGGTGGAAAGTGTCCTGCTGATGGCCATGGAAAAGGTGAGGGCGGCAGGGCTCACCAATGTGCGCTTTCTGTCCACCGACGCCATTCTGCTGGGAGAGGTCTTTGCCAAAGACGAGGTCAACCGCATTTATCTGAATTTTTCCGATCCCTGGCCGCCCCGCCGCCAGCACAAACGCCGTCTGACCCATCCCTTCTTTCTGGCGGTGTATGACAGCTTTCTGGAGCCCTATGGCGAAATCTGCTTCAAGAGCGACAACCGCCGCCTGTTTGAAGATTCTGTCTGCTATTTCAGCCAGTTTGGCTTTGGTCTGTTTGATGTGACCTTTGACCTGCACAAAACCGACACACCCAATGTAATGACGGAATATGAGCGCAATTTTTCGGAGCAGGGCTTTCCCATTTATCGGCTGGTGGCCCGGCGGATGCTGCCCGGCGTTGCCCGCACCGACATCCGTGCCAAGGACGAGGCCGAGCCGGAAGACGACGAACCCGCCGGGGACGGCACGGAGGCATAAACACGCATATTTTCCCCTTTCCCGGCAAGGCTAACCGGTAGAGCCGCGGAAGGAGGGGATGACCATGGTACGGCTGGAGCGTGTCTGCAAGCGCTATGGCAGAGGAAACCGCAGCGTGGATGCCCTGCGGGACATTTCCCTTTCGGTGGAGGCAGGCGAGTTTGTTTCCATCATCGGCCCCTCCGGTTCCGGCAAAACCACGCTGATGAACATTCTGGGCTGTCTGGACCGGCCCACCTCCGGCCGCTATCTGCTGTCCGGTCAGCCGGTGGAGCTGCTGCACGGGCGGGAGGCCGACCGGAAACGCGCCCGGGAGATCGGCTTTATCTTTCAGAGCTTTCGCCTGATTCCCACCATGACCGCACTGGAAAATGTGGAGCTGCCATTGCTGCTGCGGGGTGAAGAGCGGACAGAGCGCCGCCGGGCTGCCCTGCTGGCGCTGGAGCAGGTGGGTCTGTCCCATCGTGTCCACCACCGTCCCACCCAGCTTTCCGGCGGACAGCAGCAGCGCATCGCCATTGCCCGTGTGCTGGCCGCCCGGCCTCCGCTGGTGCTGGCAGACGAGCCCACCGGCAATCTGGACCGTGAAACCGGTCTGGGCATTTTACAGCTGCTGGAGCGGCTGCAATACGGCGGCAGCACCGTCATTATGATTACCCACGACGGAGAAATCGCAGCCCGGGCACCCCGTGTTCTGCGCATGGAGGCCGGACAGCTGTTTCCCGCCGATCCAAACCAATCCATCTGAATCAGGCAAAAGGAGGCGCTGTTCATGCAGCGGCAGGACAAAATCAATTATTATCTGGACATTGCCCAGACAGTGCTGGAACGGGGCACCTGTCTGCGGCGCAATGTGGGTGCCATTCTGGTGAAGAATGATGTTATCATTGCCACAGGCTATGCCGGTGCGCCCCGGGGCCGGGCAAATTGCAGCGATCTGGGCGTCTGCCGCCGGGAGCAGCTGGGGGTTCCCCGGGGTCAGCGTTATGAGCTTTGCCGCAGCGTTCATGCCGAGCAGAACTGCATCATTGCCGCCTCCCGGGAGGAAATGCTGGACAGCACCCTGTATCTCACCATGCGGGACAATGCCACCGGCCAGCTGGTACATAACGCCAGTCCCTGCAATATGTGCCGCCGCCTGATTATCAATGCGGGCATCCGCACGGTGATCGTCCGCAACACGGAAACGGAATATACCGTGTTTGATGTGCAGCGGGATTTTGTGCAGGAGGATGACACGCTGCCGGAGGAGCTTCTGCACACCTATTAACCCTGTTTCTGGAAATTTTCCGGTGTGAGTCTGCTTTGGCTCATGCCGGATTTTTTTGCCCTTTGCGGAAAATGCCCCCGGAGAGGCCGGATTTTTTCCGGAAAAATCCCCATTTTTTCTGTGCAAACTGCCTGAAATGTCGGGTTTTAGCGGGTTTTCTGAACGGTTTTCCTTGACATTTCCCGGATTTGTGGTATGATTGGCTTTGTTACAAACCGGTTACAACGAAAACGAAATCGTAACAAATTCCATTGGAAACCGAGGATGTGATTTTTTGCAAAGCTATCGACGCGCTTTGGCGCTGCTTCTGTCCGCAGCCACGCTGCTCACCGCCTGCCCGGCTCTGGCCGGTCTGGAGGAAACACCGGCGGAGGAAACCCCCATCGAGGATGTGTTTGAAACCATCTTTGACGGCGATGCGGACCCTGTTGACCCGGAAGAGCCCCTCTTCCCGGAGCCCCTTTTCCCGGCCGAGGAGGACACCGCCTTCTATCCGGAGGAGCGTCCCCATGAGGATGCCGTCTGGGTCAGCTACAATGGCCAGCTGATGGAGCTTTCCACCTGTGCCATGGTCATCGGCAGCACCACCTATGTGCCCATCCGTGACTTTTTTGAATCGCTGGGCTGCACGGTGGAGTGGAACGATGAAGAGAAAAACATTACCGTCACCCGCGGTGCGGAGCTGGAGGCCGTTTTTGAGCTGAACAGCCGTCTGGCCCGGGCCAACAGCCGCTGCTGGTATATGGATCAGCCCTGTACCGCATGGAACGGCTCTGCCATGATTCCCGTCCGTGCCGCCGCGAAAATCTTCAATGCGGAGGTGGTCTGGGACAGCGAAAATCAGGCCGTGACCCTGACAGGCAGCGGCTTGCTGGAATGCGGAGCCACCTATTATGCGGACGAGGCGGAAACCCTGCTGTGGCTGGCACGGATTATCTATCATGAATCCGGCAATCAGCCGCTGGACGGCAAGGTGGCCGTGGGCAATGTGGTGATGAATCGGGTGAACAATTCCCTGTTCCCCAACACGGTGTATGAGGTCATTTATGACAATCGCACCGGCGTACAGTTTTTGAAGCAGTCCGACACCAAGATTTTCCGTGAGCCCAACGAAGAAAGCTGGGTGGCGGCAAAACTGGTGCTGGAGGGCTATGTGACCGCTCCCGGCTGTCTCTATTTCGCCTCTGTGCGGAAGATCAACAGCTGCTGGGCCGCCAAACACCGCACCTATTTCGGCACCATCGGCGCTCACGCCTTCTGGCAGTGAGTTCCCCTTCTGTAACCCCCTGATTTGTAACCGAAGAGCACCCGGACACATCGTTCGGGTGCTTTTGTTTTCCCGGTGATAATAAAAGAAGCGCCTGAGCTTCAGGCGCTTCTGCTGTATTTTTGCTGTAATTCTTGTGCTGTTTATTTCGAGGCCAGCTCCATCCGCTGGGTGAAGACGATGGCATCGCTGTGGATCTCCGGTGCGGCATCCGCCAGCAGCCCATCCAGCCACTGGGTATATTTCTCCTGAGCGGCAGTCTGGTTGGGATCGTTATAGGCCGTCTCGCTCTCCCCCACAAAGTACATGATATGAGAACCGTAGGAGGTCTGCACGATGCCATGGTCGCCGGGCTGACGCTCTTCCGCAAAGCACCAGTCGTTAAACTCCGTCACCATCTGGCCAGGCTGCACATCGCTGTACAGGCCGCCGTTGTTCACAGAGCCGGGGTCGCCAGAATAGGTTCCGGCCATTTCCGCAAACTTTTCCTCCGAGGGATCGGCCAAAAACTCCTGATACAGCTCCTCTGCCCGCTTCTGAGCGGCGTCCGCATCGGGAATGTCGCTGCCCTCTTCCGGCATAATGAGGATGTGCCGCACATTGATGCAGTAATCCATCTCTGCCGCCGGATCATACACCTCGTCATAGAACTGCTGATACCGGGAAGTGGCATAGCTGCTGGCCAGCGCAGACCGGCCCAGATATTCGCCATAGCTGGCCGCATCCGAGCTGGGGTCAAAAATGGAATGGAGATAGCCGTCCGGCGTACCGTAGCCATTTTCCCCGGCATAGTCCTCCAGAGAGGCCATGGTTTCCTCCACATAATTGGCATCCTCGCCGGTGAGCTGATAGCCGTCCTTCTCCGCCGCGGCGCAGATGAGCTCGGTCTGGAGCCAGTTGGTGGCGGCCATTTCCGTGAAATAGTCGTTCCAGGTCTGAGTCTCGCTGTAGCTCTGCTGGTCGAAGGGGGTGCTCATGCTGAGATAATAGGCCAGATAATCGCCGTAGCTGCTGTAAAAGCTGAAGAACATATCCCAATAATAGTACTGGAAGAGCTGATTGCTCAGCTGCACGCCCTGATATTCTGCCACGATGTTGGCAGCGCCGGGCGTCTCCAAGCCGTAAAGTCCGTTGTTGGCCGCCGGATTGGAAACCGCCTGCAAGCCATTGTTGGCCGCACTGCTGCCCGCTTCTCCATCTGTGGAAGCATTGGCGTTATCTCCGGACTCGCCTGTGGGCTCCTGCTGAGAAAGCTGACCCTCGTTCGGGGTATCCTGGTCATTCTGGAGCACGGACAGACCGAACACGGCCAGCACCAGCACCAGTACGATGGCGATGACCGGCAGCATACGGCTGCTCTTCCGGCCGGTTTCCGCCTTGTCATCCATCTTCCAGTCGTGGGATTGATCCTGATTCATACATATACCTCCTGTCTTTTGCTCCATGTATCATATCATACCCGCACCCGGATTGCAAATAAAACCGGAAAAGAAAAGGCCTGCGGCGCACTTTCAGCAGCCGCAGGCGGGAGATTCGATTCAAAAATGCTTTCAGGCCTTCTTCTTCCGGTTCAGCAGCGCACCCACCGCCATAAAGACGGCGAACACGATCAGATACCAGACGCAGGCAATGCCGTGGCCCAGAATGCAGGCCACCACCATGAAGATGGAGCCGCAGATGGCCAGAATGGGCAGCACATAGCGCCGCACCACCGACTGATCCTTCTGCTTGCGGATCCACTGGATAAAGATGGGCAGATACATGGCGTAGATGGTGATGATGGGCAGCTCGCTGGAGTCAAACACAAAGGCACCCTTCCAGGTACCGGCCAGATTGGACAGGTAGAAATACAGTCCCCAGAAGCCGCACATCAGCAGACCGACCACGGAGGAATTGTGGGCCATATTGGTCTGGGGGTCCACCTGAGAAAAGACCTCCGGCGCGGGGCCTTCCCGGCGGGCTGCCAGAGAATACATACCGCGGACGCAGCCCAGCATCAGGCCGTTCATGGTGCCCAGGCAGGAAATGGCCACGAACAGGTTGAGCACATTGCCAAAGACCGGCCCGAAGATGTTCAGGAACGCCACAGTGGAGCCCTCCTGAATCAGGGCCTCGTTGGAAGCGCCGCCGGCCACGCCGATGTAATAGAACAGATAGGTTGCCATGATAATCAGGCCGCCGATAATCAAAGCCCTGGGCAGATTCCGCTTGGAATCCTTCAGCTCGGCGTTGATGGAGGTGGCGATGATCCAGCCCTCATAGGCAAAGGCCGTGGCGCACACGGCAGCAAACAGCGGGTTGCCCACCACTTCATAGCCCAGAGCGGGATTGGTGAAGTTCTGGGTCAGCTGACCGGTGCTCAGGCCGTAGATAATGCCCACCACTGCCATCAGCGTCAGGGGGATAAACTTGATAATGGTGGTGCTGGTTTGCAGCTTGCCCGCCAGCTTGGGAGACAGGGCATTCACCGCATAGCCGCAGCACAGATAGAACATCATCAGCACCATGCATTCCGGGCCGACCACACAGCCGCCCTCCGCTGCCGGAATCAGCAGCGGCAGATCGGGATTGACAGAGGTCAGGAACACCAGCGTATACCGGGCAGAAAGCCAGGCCAGCACAGAGGTCAGCGTAGGATAATAGATGGTGGTCAAAAACCAGCCAATCATATAGCCATACTTGGGGCCTACCGTTGCCTCCGCATAGTCCACGATGCCGTTGACCCGCTCATATTTCTGAGACATGGTGGCAAAGGTCAGTACGCATACCAGCATAATGATACCGCCGATCAGCCATGCCAGAATGCCCAGAGGCATATTTCCGCCGGTCTTTTCCAGAATCACCTGTGCCTTGAAGAAGACACCGGAGCCAATGACGATGCCCACCACCATACAGATAGCCGTGAACAGGCCGTATTTTCGTTCCAGTTTGTTGTCCATGCAGACCCCTCTTTCTTGTTTTTTCTGTTTTAACAGTTCGTTTACAGAGTGATAGTTAGCTTTATCATAGAGATTCCCGGCGAAAAAGTCAAGGAAAATCCGCCAAAAAATCCGTCCGATGCCCAAAATTTATGGATAAACCCCGCACCCGTTTTTTCAATTTGTACAACCTGTATCAAAATTCTGTAATATTCTGTAAAAACTTCAGTGCTTTTTTGCTTTGCCTTTTTACCCTGCCTTTTCCTGTCTCTTTTCTTTTTTCCCGCCGTGCCCTTTCGGGGGGCTTGACGGATGTGGTATACTATTGTTATGGGGTGCGTTTTGCCCTCATGCCGCTTTGCAGAACAAAATTGAAAATAAAGGAAGGCATCGTATGACCAAGATTGACATTTTCTCCGGCTTTCTGGGTGCGGGAAAAACCACGCTCATCAAAAAACTGATTCAGGAAGCCTATCAGGGACAGCAGCTGGTGCTCATCGAAAACGAGTTCGGTGAGATCGGCATCGACGGCGGCTTTTTGCAGGACGCCGGCATCAACATCACAGAAATGAACTCCGGCTGCATCTGCTGCAGTCTGGTGGGCGATTTCGGCAAGGCCCTGCGGCAGGTGATGGAGCAGTATCATCCCGACCGCATCCTCATCGAGCCCTCCGGTGTGGGCAAGCTGTCCGATGTGATCCGTGCCGTGGAAAATCTGGACATGGAGGACGCCGTCCTCAACGGCTTTACCACCGTGGCCGACGCAGGCAAGTGCAAGATGTATATGAAAAACTTCGGTGAGTTTTTCAATGACCAGATCGAACACGCCAGTTCCATCGTTCTCAGCCGTACCGGCGGCATGAAGGAGCAGAAGCTGAACGAAGTGGTGGCGCTGCTGCGGGAGCACAATGCCGTTGCCTCCATCATCACCACCCCCTGGGATCAGCTCAGCGGCCAGCAGATTCTGGAAACCATGGAGCAGAAGAACACGCTCCAGGCCGAGCTGAAGCAGCTGGCGCTGGAAACCGCCCGTCTCCATGAGGAGGAAGAGGACGAGGACGAATGCTGCTGCGGCCATCATCACCATGACCATGACCACGAAGAGGGCTGCTGCCATCATCATGACCACGACCATGAGCATGAACATGAGCATGAGCATGAACATGAGCATGAGCATGAGCATGAGCATGAACATGAGCACGAACACCATCATGACCATGAAGACGGCGAATGCTGCTGCGGCCACCATCATCACGACCACGATGAGCACGAACATGAGCATGACGGGCATGAGCATCATCATCACCATCATCACCACGCCGACGAGGTCTTTATCAGCTGGGGCGTGGAGACACCCAAAAAGTTCACCGTGGACGAAATCGAGGACATTCTCAGCCAGCTGAACGGCGGCATTTTCGGTGCTGTGCTCCGTGCCAAGGGCATTGTGGAGGCGCAGGACGGCCAGTGGATTCACTTTGACTTTGTGCCCGGAGAGCCCAATGTGCGCTATGGCGCTGCCGCCACCATCGGCCGCCTGTGCGTTATCGGCGCAAAGCTGGACGAGGCCGGTCTGAAGGACCTGTTCCAGGTGTAACCCATGGAGCTTCCCGTTTATCTGTTTACCGGCTTTCTGGAGGCCGGCAAGACCCGCTTCATTCAGGAGACGCTGGAGGACGAGCGCTTCAACGCCGGAGAGCGCACCCTGCTGCTGCTGTGTGAGGAGGGCGTGGAGGAATACGCACCGGAGGAATTTTCCGGCAAAAATGTGTTCATTGAGGTGCTGGAAAGCAGCGAACAGCTGAATGCCGACTATCTGGCCAAGCTGCAAATGGCCCACGGCGCCGAGCGCTGTGTGGTGGAATACAACGGTATGTGGCTGCTGGACGACCTCTATCAGAATATGCCCGAGGACTGGGTGATCTATCAGGAAATCTGCTTTGCGGATGCCAACACCTTTTTCAGCTACAACGCCAATATGCGCCAGCTGATGGTGGACAAGCTTAAAAGCTGTGAAATGGTGGTGCTCAACCGGGCAAAGCCCGATCTGGACAAGCAGGAGGTTCACAAAATCATCCGTGCCGTCAGCCGCCGCGCGGAGATCGCCTATGAAGGTGCCGACGGCGAAGTGGTCTATGACGACATCGAGGATCCCCTGCCCTTTGATCTGGAAGCGCCGGTGGTGCGCATTGAAGATCAGGATTATGCCGTCTGGTATCGGGACATCTCCGAGGAGATGAAAAAATACGGCGGCAAGACCCTGTGCTTCAAGGGCATGGTGGTTTGCAGCCCCAAGCTGCCCAAAAACACCTTCCTCTGCGGCCGCTATCTCATGACCTGCTGTGAGGCGGACATTGCCTACACCGGTCTGGCCTGTCAGTGGAATCAGGCGGACACGCTGGCCAGCAAGCAATGGGTCACGGTGACGGCCACCGTCAGCGTCAAGTTCAGTCCGGTTTACGGCAAGCGTGGCCCGGTGCTTCAGGTACAGTCGGTGGAGCCTGCTCTGCCGCCGGAGCAGGAAGTGGCCACCTTCTATTGATAACCGATCTCCGAATACAGAAATCCCCTGCGCACATGGAAACGGTGCGCAGGGGACACTTTTATTTTTCCGTAATTTATGCCGTAATGACCGTGCCGGCCAGACCTTCCAGCGCGGCGTTGGCCTTTTCCGGAGAGGTGATGATGCACTTTCTGCCGGGACGAGCCTCTACAAAGCGCACAGCGGCCTCCACCTTGGGCAGCATGGAACCGGCGGCAAACTCCTTCCGGCTCATATATTCCCGGGCCTGCGCCGCAGTCATATGGGGCAGTCCCTGCTGCTCCGGCGTACCAAAGTGCAGACAGCACTGCTCCACCGCCGTCAGCATCAGGAAGATATCCGCATCCAGATCCTGCGCCAGCCGTTCAGAGGCCAAATCCTTATCAATGACGGCTGCGATGCCGTTCAGATCGCCGTCCTCATCCCGATACACCGGCACACCGCCGCCGCCCACGGCGATTACGGTATGGCCCGCTGCCATCAGGTCACGAATGGCATCCAGCTCCACGATCTCCAGCGGTCTGGGAGAGGCCACCACTCTGCGCCAGCCCCGGCCGGCATCCTCCTTCATCACATAGCCCCGCTCCCGGGTGAGACGCTGGGCCTCTTCCTGGCTGCAAAAGGCACCGATGGGCTTGGTGGGATTGGCAAATCCGGGATCCGCCGGATCCACCACCACCTGGGTCACCACTGCCACAGGCGTACAGGGGCTGCCCTTCAGCCGCATGGCCCGCTGCAAACCCTGGGTCATGTGATAGCCCAGCATTCCCTGGCTCATGGCGCCGCACACATCAAAGGGCATACAGGGAGTCACATCTGCCGATGCTTCATTTTGCAGCACAATGCCGCCCACCTGCGGGCCGTTGCCGTGGGTCATGACCACCTGATAGCCCCGGCCGATCATGTCCGCAATTTGCAGAGCGGTATTGTCAATGATGGAAAGCTGCGTTTTTGCATCCGCCAGCTTGCCGCCGATGGTCAGCGCATTGCCGCCCAGCGCAATTACAATCGTTTCCAAAGCCTTGTCCTCCGTCCTTACACATTGCCGATGGTAGCCACCAGCACGGCCTTGATGGTATGCATCCGGTTTTCCGCCTCATCAAAGACCCGGCTCCGGGAGGACAGGAACACCTCGTCCGTCACCTCACGGATATCATAGCCCAGTTCCTTCTGGCTTCTGGCCATGGTGGTCTCAAAGTCGTGGAAGGAAGGCAGGCAGTGGAGGAAGATGCAGTCGGGATTTTCCGTGGCAGCCATCACATCGCCGGTGACACGATAGGGGGTCAGCTGCTGCACCCGCTGGGGAATCTGATCCTCTTCACCCATGGAAGCCCAGATGTCGGTATACAGTGCGTCCGCACCCTTCAGCAGGGTGATATCCTCGCCAAATTCAATCTTCGCACCGGTTTCCGCCGCCACACTGCGGCAATATTCCACCACATCCGCTGCCGGAGCCAGCGCCGCGGGGCCCCAGCCCACATAGTGCATACCCAGCTTGGCGCAGATATACATCAGGCAATAGGCCACATTGTTCCGGGTGTCGCCGCAGAAGGCCAGCTTGCACTGATTCAGCGGCTTCGTGGTGTTTTCCATCAGGGTCAGAATGTCCGCCAGCGCCTGGGTGGGATGATCCACATCGGTCAGTCCGTTCCACACGGGCACACCGGAATGACGGGCCAGTCCCTCGACCACGCTCTGGTCATAGCCACGGTACTCGATGCCGTCATAAAAGCGGCCCAGCACCTTTGCCGTATCGGCCATGCTCTCCTTTTTGCCCATCTGAGAGGACTTGGAATCCAGGAAGGTCACTCCTGCGCCCTCATCCATGGCTGCGACTTCAAAGGCACAGCGGGTACGGGTGGATGTTTTTTCAAACAGCAGCACGATGTTTTTTCCCTGCAAAAGATTGCCGCGGATACCGGCACGCTTTTTGCTTTTCAGGTCAGCGGCCAGCTTCAGCAGGTAGCGGATTTCCTCCGGGGTAAAGTCCTTCAGTGTCAAAAAAGAACGGCCTTTCAGATTTACGGGCATGGGTAATTTCCTCCTTCAGTATTTTTCGACAAATTTAATACAATTTGTATTCAATTTTACAGGGGCTGACGCACCAGCGGCATACTCATGCAGCGGGGGCCGCCCCGTCCGCGGGACAGCTCGGAGCTGGGCATTTTGATGACCTCCACACCGGCCTCCTCCAGCAGACGATTGGTGATATAGTTCCGGTCATAGACCACGATGGTATTGGGCCGGACGCACAGGGTATTGGAGCCGTCGTTCCACTGCTCCCGGGCTGCCGCGATCTGGTTGCCGCCGCCGCAGCGGATCAGATTCACCTGATCCAGTCCCAGATATTTGGCCAGCGCCTGGGCCAGCGGCAGCGTGATCTCCCGGGCCTGAATCTCCTTCTCCCCTTTTCCGGTGAGCTCAAAGATGCGCATGGTGTTCATGATTCCCGGATGCACCACAAAGGTGCCGTAGTCGATCTGGGTGAATACGGTATCCAGATGCATGAACGCCCGTGTGTTGGGAATCTCGATGGCCAGAATGGTGCGGATGGTGGACTGTTCATCGGCAAAAATATTTTTCGCCAGAATCTCCACCGCCTCCGGCTGGGTACGCTGGGACAGACCCACGCACAGCGTCTCCGGGCTGAGATTCAGAATGTCGCCGCCCTCAATGCTGAAGCGCTGCTCCGGCGTGTAATAAAAGGGCAGCTTGCCCCGGAAATCCGGATGATAATGGAGAATATAATCCGCATAGACCGCCTCTCTCCGGCGGGTGACGGAATGCATATGATTCAGGCTGACGCCGCAGCCGATGCTGGCGAACACATCCCGGGTAAAATACAGATTGGGCACCGGCGGCATAAGAAACTGCTGGCCGGAACGCACCAGATCCGACAGGCGGCGTACGCTGCGGTCCGCAATTTCCGACATGGTAACGCCAGACATGGTTTTCAGCACCAGCGCCCGGGGATCCTGAATGCTCAGCAGATATTCTGCCAGCAGCTCACCGTGACCCTGGGCTGCGCTGCCCGCCAGACGGATCACATCCCGCACAAACTGCTCCCGCAGAGCGGAATCCTGGGCCAGCGTTTCCGCCGCCAGCTCCTCCAGATAGACCACCTCTACGCCGCAGTCCCGCAGCCTCTGGGCAAACACATCATGCTCCTGCTGGGCCGCCGAAAGGTAAGGAATATCGTCAAACAGCAGCTCCTCCAGCGTGTCCGGCGTCAGATGCTCCAGCTCGGTTCCCGGCCGCTTCAGCAGCACCTTTTTCAGCTGGCCGATCTCACTCTTCACACAAATCGCCATGTCATCCCTCCGTTCCTTTTTCTGGCTCTTTTGCTTGGAACATATTATAATATACGCTTTTTGCATTGTCAATATCTTGTTGACAATTTATTTTCAACCGTTTTCAAGTTTCTTTTCGCATAGTTTTTGCATAAATATTCATTCTCATTTTTGGAAATACGGCAAAAAGAGGCCCGGCAAGCTGCCGGGCCTCGGAAGATTTTTCGTGATATTTGCGCCGATGGGGAATCAGGCGTTTTTCAGGAAGGCACGATAGCCCCGGGCGGCTTCATAAATATCCGCCTTGGAGCTGAGCTCATAGGGGGCGTGCATACTCAGCAGTGCCACGCCGCTGTCGATGACCTCCATGCCGTACTTGGCCATGATATAGGCGATGGTTCCGCCGCCGCCCACATCCACCTTGCCCAGCTCGGCAAACTGGTAGGACACACCGGCATCGTCCATGATCTTCCGGATGGAACCCAGATATTCGGCGTTGGCATCGTTGGAGCCGCTCTTGCCCCGGGAACCGGTGAACTTGTTGAAGGTCATGCCCTTGCCCAGGAAGGCGGAGGAACGCTTTTCAAAGGCTTCCGCATACAGGGGATCATAGCCGGCACTCACATCGGAGGACAGCATCCGGGAGGCTGCCAGCGCACGGCGGGTAGCCAGATAGGATTCACCCTGCTGGGCGGCGATGAGCTCACCCACCACATTTTCAAACCACAGAGAGGACATACCGGTGGCGCCCACGCTGCCGATCTCCTCCTTGTCCACCAGCAGGCAGCAGGCGGTACGGTTGGGCGTTTCGCTCTCCTGAAGCATGGCCCACAGAGAGGTAAAGGCGCAGATACGGTCGTCCTGGCCATAGGCCAGAATCATGCTCCGGTCAAAGCCGCAGTCCCGTGCCTTTCCGGCGGGAACGATCTCCAGCTCGGCAGAGGCAAAGTCCGCCTCCTCGATGCCGTATTTTTCCTTCAGCAGTGCCAGCACATTGGCCTTGACGGCGCTCTTTTCGTCCTTGCCCAGCTTGCTCTCTTCCAGAGGTCGATTGCCCACCAGCAGATCCAGACCTTCGCCGGAGATCACCTGACCGGCCTTTTTGTCCTGTTGCTGGCCCGCCAGATGGATCAGCAGATCGGAGAACACAAACACCGGGTCGCCCTCGTCCTCACCGATGCAGACATTCTGCACGCTGCCGTCCTTGCAGACCACCACGCCGTGCAGGGCCATGGGCTGTACCACCCACTGATATTTCTTGATGCCGCCGTAATAATGGGTGTCCAGATAGGCAAATCCCTCATTTTCATACAGGGGATTCTGCTTCACATCCACCCGGGGAGAGTCGATGTGCGCGCCCAGAATATTCATGCCCTGCTCCAGCGGCTGCTGGCCCAGATGGAACAGCACCAGCGTTTTCTTCATGCAGACGGCATAGAGCTTTGCGCCGGGCTTCAGCGGCTCTCCGGCGGCCAGCACGGCATTCAGTTCCCGATAACCGGCCTGCTCTGCCAGCTCCACCGCACGGGTCACACATTCCCGCTCGGTTTTGCCCTGATCCAGAAAGACCCGATATTCCCCGCAAAGCTGCTCCAGCGCGTCCAGCTCCTGCTGGGTGTATTTCTTCCATGCCACTTGATTTTCCATAGACATATGCTCCATTCTGTCCGCAAAGGGGCGGACGATTCTTACCCTCTATTGTAGCTTTCCCGGGATTTTTTGTCAAGCCACAGCGGGCTTTCTCCCGGCGGGGCGGGCGTTTTGTGGCGATGTGTAAATTTTTCGCACATTTTCCCCGTTTCCCCTTGACAGCGGTTTTTCTTTTGTGATAGGCTGAATGAGGATACACCAACGGCTCCGTATCCCTGTCACAGGGGAGCGGAGCTTTATTTCATATTGAGAACAGGAGCAGGATTATGCAATACGATGTACTGATTATCGGCGCGGGCCCCGGCGGCATTTTTACCGCCTATGAGCTGCTGCGCTCCAAAAAGCCGCTGAAGATCGGCGTGTTTGAAATGGGACGGGAGCTGTCCCGCCGCCGCTGTCCCATTGACGGCGTAAAGGTCAGGTCCTGCGTGGGCTGCAAAACCTGCTCCATCATGAGCGGCTTTGGCGGCGCAGGCGCTTTTTCCGACGGAAAATACAACATCACCAACCAGTTTGGCGGCACCCTTTACGAATATGTGGGCAAGCAGCAGGCACTGGATCTCATGCGCTATGTGGACGAGATCAATCTGTCCCACGGCGGCCAGGGCACCCGCCTCTATTCCACTGCCAACACCGCCATCAAGCGCACCTGTCTGGAAAACGGGCTCCATCTGCTGGATGCCCAGGTGCGGCATTTGGGCACCGATATCAACTATGTGGTGCTGGAAAATCTCTATCAGGAAATGCGGGATCGGGTGGATTTCCATTTTGACGCCCCGGTGCAGTCTGTGGAGGCCATTGACGGCGGCTTTGCCATTTCTGTGGGGGACGAAACCTACACCGGCACCAACTGTGTGATCTCCGTGGGCCGCAGCGGCAGCAAGTGGATGGAATCCGTCTGCGCCCATATGGACATTCCCACCCGCTCCAACCGGGTGGATATCGGCGTTCGGGTGGAGCTGCCTGCCGAGGTGTTCTCCCATCTCACCGATGAGCTGTACGAAAGCAAGATCGTCTACCGCACCGCCAAGTTTGAGGATCTGGTGCGCACCTTCTGCATGAACCCCCACGGCGTGGTGGTGACGGAAAACACCAACGGCATCGTCACCGTCAACGGCCACAGCTATGAGGATCCTGCCCGGCATACGGAAAACACCAACTTTGCCCTGCTGGTGAGCAAGCATTTCTCCGAGCCCTTCAAGGACAGCAACGGCTATGGCGAGAGCATCGCCCGTCTTTCCAATATGCTGGGCGGCGGCGTGATGGTGCAGCGGTTTGGCGATCTGGTGCGGGGACGGCGCAGCACGGAAAAGCGCATTCAGGAAAACTTTGTCACGCCCACTCTCACCGCCACTCCCGGCGATCTGAGTCTGGTGATTCCCAAGCGCATTCTGGACGGTCTTATCGAGATGATCTATGCGCTGGACAAAATCGCCCCGGGCACGGCCAACGATGATACCCTGCTCTATGGCGTGGAGGTCAAGTTCTACAACATGGAGGTGCAGATCGACGAGCATCTGGAGACCCGCCAGAAGGGCCTGTTCGTCATCGGCGACTGCTCCGGCGTGACCCATTCTCTCTCCCATGCCTCCGCCAGCGGCGTGGCCGTGGCCCGCTATCTGCTGGAGCAGCAGCCGTAATCGCAAAAACAAAGCCCCGAGTCTGTACGGCAGCCGCCGCAGACCCGGGGATTTTTTATTGTACCTCTGTTGTCTCCCGGGGGAGCAGTCCCTGCCGCTGCAGGAAAGGATTCAGCGCCCGGAACATGGCCATCAGCAGCAGCGTCTCCAGCGGCCACAGGCCCAGATTTTTTCCCAGACTGGTCCAGAGATAAAAGGTGTATGCCTTCTGGTACAGAATGGCGTTCCACAGCGCCCCCAGACCCACATTGCACAGCAGATTTACCGCCAGCTTGGTCAGCGCCACCCGGGGCAGGGTGATTTTTGCCCGGAACAGACCCAACCCATACAGCAGCAGACCCACCATGGAGGAGACGGTATAGCCGAAGAAATAGGCGCCCGTGGGATGAATCACATAGCCCAGCAGATCGGCTGCCGCGCCGAACACCAGACCGCACAGCGGGCCGCAGATGGCAGCGCACAGAGCCTTGGGCAAAAAGGTAAAATACACCCGCAGATTGGCGGGCAGGGGGATAAACACACTGGCAATGGCGATGGAGGTTGCCAGCAGCAGTGCGCTCACCGCCAGCAGCCGGGGCTTTTTCAGGGTGCCGGATGCCTGCCGCCAGTAGGAGGCAGACCATGGATTGGAAAACTGCATGAAAAAAAGACCTTCCCTTCTGTTTTGGCAGCTCTCCCACAAAAAGCTGTGGGATGCCGCAACAGGGGGCACGGTCTCCTGACTGCGGCAGCGGGATGCGAAATGCGCACTGCGTGCCGCCGAAGCGGCCCATTCGTCCGGCGGACAACTCCCCGTCCCGCCGGCACTGAACACGCACAAATCTACTCTGCCATTTGTCCATAGTATAAGCGTCCCGGAGACACTTGTCAACGGGCGTTTTTCAAATTTCCCGCAGCAGCACGCGCCCTGCCGCCATCACCAGTACCGGACGGATGCTGCCGATTTCCTCCGCGGGACAGGTGAAATAGTCTCTGTCCAGCAGCTGCACATCCGCGCCATAGCCCGGAACCAGCCTTCCCAGCGCATCCTCCCGAAACCACAGCCAGGCGTTGCCCCGGGTATACATCTCCAGCGCCCTCTCCCGGGAAAGCCGCTCTGCCGGCGGCAGCTGAATCATCTGCTGGAGAGTTCGGAAGGGATGACAGCCGTCCAGCCCCGCAACGCCCACATGAGCCCCCAGCGCATCCAGCGTCCGGGCCGGACAGTGCGCCGACGCACCCGCTCTCCCGGGCAGCAGCACCGTCCCCAGCTTTCCCTTTCCCAGACGGCGCAGCAGCTCCCGGTCGGTTTCCCGCACATCCAGCAGCACCAGCCGCCGGAAGTTTTCCTGACCACCCGGAATCCGTTCCCATTCCTTCAGCACCTCCTCCAGCTGCGCCCGGCCGCTTCCCCGCACCCAGAGCTGCATTCCTTCCCGGCCCGCCTGACGGACAAGGCTGTGCATTTCCCGGCTGCTGTAGGCAAAATGCACCCGGTCGCTTTGCTGGAGCAGCAGCACGCCGCCCCGGGTGGGCTGGCGGGTCATGCCCGAGGTGCGAAGATGGTCCGGCAGTCTCCCCTCCTGGGGCCAGCGAAAGCACTGCATCCGGGGAAACGCGGCATTTTCCTGATACATCCGCTCCAGCAGCGGCAGCACCTTTTCCGGCAGCGTCAGACCCGGGTCACAGCTTTGCAGGGCGGTCACGCCCCGGGCCGCCGCATTTTGCAGCATCCGGCGCAGCTGCTCCCGCAGCTCCTTCCGGGACAGCTCCGGCACGATGGCAGCCGCTCTCCGGCAGGCAGGCCCCTGCGCCACCCCGCTGAGCTGCCCGTCTGACCTCCGGCGCAGCCATTGCAGATCCTCCGCCGGGATGCCCTGCTGTTCCAGCCGCTCCAGCGCACAGGTGTTCAGCACTGCCGTCCCCGCCCCCACATCCTCCAGCACCAGCGGAGAGGAGGGCAGCACTGCGTCCAGCGCACCCCGTTCCGGCAGCGTCCCGCCAAAATGAACGCAGGCATACAGTCCTTTTTTTGCCGTCTTTGGATGATCCTCCAGCCAGCGGAGACAGGCGCCCCGGATGGCGATCCAGTCCCGGCAGCTTTCCGGCACCACCGGCGAACAGGCCGCCGCCAGACACAGGCAGACATCCTGAAAGCCCGGAATCATCACCCGCCCGCCGCAGTCGATAAAATCGCAGTCTCCCGCCAGTTCCCGCAGCGTCTCCGTCTCACCCAGAGCGGCAATTCGCCCCCGGCGCACCAGCATGGCGGAGGAAAACTGCCCCTCTCCTCTCCATATTCTGGCATGAAAGAAAAATGTACCCATACCACCGCTCCTTTTTCCGGTAGTATGGGCACAGTCGCAGGCTTCTATGCGATTATTCTGCCTTTTTGTCTTTGGTGCGCTTGCCCTTCCAGGTGAAAAAGCACAGGGCCGCAAAAAGCACCGCCGCCGCCATGGCCAGAATCAGGGGCAAAGTGCCCTCCAGCAGCATGGCAAGTCCCTCCCGCAGGGTAATCACGCCGAACACGGCAAAGATGAAAAAGGCCAGCGTGTTCAAAAAGCCCTCGGGCATCTTGTTTTTCAGCAACATTCCCAGCAGCATTCCCAGCATATCCGCCGCAAACAGACCGATGGAGCAGGCCAGCCACACGGTGACGGCATTTTCCATACCGGAATCTGCCGCAAAGGTGATGGCGGTGAGCTGGGTCTTGTCCCCCAGCTCGGCCACGAAAAAGGTGCCGAACACCGACAGCGCCGCAAAGCGGGACTTTTTCCCGGCTTCTGCCGTCTCTTCCGCTTCCTCCTCCTCGCCCCGCAGGGTAGACCAGGAAAAATACAGGAAGGCCAGCGCCGCCACCAGCTTGATGACCCACTCTGGCACCAGCTCGCTGACCAGTCCTCCGGCCAGCACCGCCAGGCCGTTGAGCACCAGCACCGCCGCCGCCGTGCCCAGCACAATATCCCGCACCTTGAAGCGGGAGGTCATGGCCATGAGCATCAGCTGGGTCTTGTCGCCCATTTCCGCGATAAATTCTGTGAGCAGGATCTTCCAGAATAACATACGCATTCTCCTTTGATGTTCTGATTTTGGATTTTCGGGGAATAAAAAAGACCCATGCGCACGCAAAAACGGCGCATGAGTCTCGTCATTCAATGCAAGCCAGACCGGAAACCACCGGCCAGTATGTTGACAGGCAACGCCCGCTTCGGCGCTGACTACTCCCTCAAGCAAGGCTATTGTACCGGATACCGGCGGAAAAAGCAAGTGTTTTTTCCGGTTTTATCCCACCAGCAGGGAAAATCCCGTAAGGATAATCAAAAATGCGAAATTAAACACGGAAAATACCAGCAGATAGCGCAGGGCCGTGCCGGGGTTGTGCTTCTGATATTCCCGGAAGGTAATCAGGCTGGCCAGCGAAGAGATCAGCGTACCCACGCCGCCGATGTTCACGCCCACCAGCAGGGCAGGATAATTCTCCGTAAACTGGGACAGCAGAATGGCCGAGGGCACATTGCTGATACACTGGCAGGACAGCACGCTGACCAGCAGGGTATTCTTTTGCAGCAGTTCACCGAAAAATTCCCGCACCACATCAATCCGGGCCAGATTGCCGGAGAAGATGAAAAAAAAGCAGAAGGTCAGAAGCAGCGGATAGTCCACCGCCTTCAGGGCATCCCGGTCGGCAAACAGCAGCACTGCGGGGATGATAATCAGGCCGATCCAGTAGGGTACGCCCCGGAACACAATGGCAATGGCCAGGGCAAACAGCGCCAGATACAGCGCCGTGCGCTTTTTGGGCAGCACTGCCCGCTCGCCACGGATCTGCAGGGGATCCCGGGGAATCAGAAAGCAGCACAGGGTAATCAGCACGATGGACAGCAGAAAGGGCGGCAGCATAATGCCCACAAACTCACCGCCGGGGATGCTGAAGCGGCTGTAGAGATACAGATTCTGCGGATTGCCGAAGGGCGTCAGCATTCCGCCCAGATTGGCGGCGATATTCTGCAAAATGAACACCAGCGCCATGCAGTGCTCCTTGCCGGTGCGGTGAAGGACATAATAGCCCAGCGGCAAAAAGGTCAGCAGGGCCATATCGTTGGCGATGAGCATGGAGCCCAGAAAGGTGATGTACACCAGCGCGATGATCGCCCGGCGAAGATTGCCGAAGCGCTCCACGATCTTTCGTGCCATCAGATAGAAAAACTGAATGTTCTTCAGGGCGCACACCACGGCCAGCACACAAAACAGGCAGGTCAGGGTGCGAAAATCAAAATAGCCCAGATATTCTCCGTCCGGCGGCACAAAACAGGCTGTCACAGCCGCCGCCAGCAGCGCCACCGACATCACCGGATTTTTCCGTACAAAGGTCATCACTTTTCCCATATCTGCTCCTCTTTTCAAAAAGCGTCCAACATGGGAGTATAGCCGCAACCGGGACAAATGTCAATGAAAATCTTTTCTGGCCTGCGCTTTCGTTACAGCGGATGCTTTATCAGGCCGTGACGGTTGCAGCAATTTTGATTCTGCCAGCCGGAAGCTGGGAATACAGCCTGCGCAGCGCAGGGTCGGCCTTTTCCCTTCCTGCCGGGGAAAAAAGTTTTTCTTGACACGATACCGGTAGGCCACTATAATATCATTAAACGATATCATAAAACGATATTGGAGGTGAGCCCATGCCGAAAAAGGCCATGGAGACGCTGACAGAGACCATGTTTTATGTGCTGATGGTATTTCAGCAGGGGCCGCTGTGCGGAACGGACGCAGCAGAGCAGATTCGTCTGCGCAGTGACGGTCGTCTGCGGCTGGGGCCAGCCACGCTTTATACCATTCTGGCCCGGTTTTTACAGGAAAAATACATCACGGAAATTCAGGTAGAGGGACGCAAGCGCACCTATGCCGTCACCGATCGGGGCCGGGAAGCCTATCGGGACGAGCTGGAGCGTCTGCGCCGGTGCTTGCAGGATGCGGAGAAAGGAGACTGCCATGAAAACGGAACAGCCAACGCATGAGCCGAAATATGCCTACCGGCTGCCGCCGGTGCATTCCTATGATATCGCCGGGATGGAAAGCTGGCTGGAGGAGCTGTCCCGGCAGGGGCTGCATCTGACATCCGACGGCTTCTTTCTGGGCTTTGCCGTGCTGCAAGAGGGCGAAGGCAAACAGTATCGCTACCGTCTGGAGGCGTGGAAGCCCCGCAGACTGTTTTCCTCCAGTCCGGAGCCCGAGGACGCACAGGTGGAGCTGGCCGAGGATTTTGGCTGGGAATATGTCTGCCGCCGCAGTTATTTTGACATTTACCGCACGGATGACCCGGAAGCGCCGGAGCTGAACACCGATCCTTCCCTGCAATCGCTGACACTCAAGCGGGTGGAAAAGGAGCTGCGCTTCAACCTTTTCTGGGCAATTCTCTACTGGCCAGCGCTGTCTTTTGCGTATATAGGCTTTTTTCCGCTGCTTTTCGCCATTGCCACAGGCAGCTGGTTTATGCTGTGGCTTGCGGTGCTGGCGGTAGGGGCGGTGCTGCTGCCCCTGACCCATATCGCACGGCTGGCCCGTCTGCGGCGGCAGCTGCTGCGGGAGGGCGGACTGACCCACGATGACCGCTGGAAGGCCCGCCGTACCGGCTATCTGGTGCGCAAGGGAGTGTGGAACGGACTTATTTTCGGCTTTATTCTGTGCTTTCTCATCCGCTGGGGCACGGGCACGCTGGTCTATGAGGAGGAGCTGCCGCTGTCTCAGCTGGAGCAGCCCATCCCCTTTGCCACGCTGGCCGACTGCTTCCCCGAGGGAAGCTATACCCGGGATGAAGATACCGCCGGTTCCGCCTTTTCCACCACCCATTTTACCCGCTGGAGCTCTTTTCTGGCTCCGGACGCACTGGAGTTTGTGGAAAGCGGCAAGGTACGCCAGCCGGACGGCAGCAGCTTTTCCGTGGTGCTCCATGTGGATTGCTATCAGGTGCGCTATAACTGGGAGGCCGAGCCACTTTTGCAGGAGCTGATGCGGTATGACAAAAAGAACACCTCCAAACAGCAATGGAGCCTGCTGGAGCTGTCCGAAGTGAATGCCGATCAGGTTCTGGCCTATCAATCCTATTTCCCCACGGTGGTGCTGCGAAAGGGAGATTATGTGCTCAAGGCGTGGTTTTACACCATGTCCGCCCAGGGCGGCGAAACGCTTTCGCTGGAGACGCTGGCCCGGGCGCTGGCCGACAGTATTCCGATCACGGATGCGTAAATACATCCCACAGCCACCGCAGCGCAGAGGAAAACACATTCGTTTTGCCGGGGAATCAGAAAAAACGAAAGGATCCGTGAAAAAAACTATGACGCACGACAACAACAGCGTATTAAATGACCTTTTGGAAAAGTCATACTATGTGATTGACTTTCTGCCCAGACAGGTTCCCAGGGATGCGGATGGACAGTTTTTCAGAATAGAAAACTACCTGCTCAACAATTATGAGCGTTATGGATTGCGGGACAGGTTTATCCGCACCATCCTGAAGCTGATGTGTTATTATCGTGTGACCGTGCATTGGGGCGAATGGCTGGAACAACCGGCTCCCGAACAGATTGCGGAAATTGTGGATACCATCATGGAGAATCATTCGGGCTTTATGAATATGCTGTTCCCCGGCAAAAACGCCCTGCTGGTACTGGAATGGGATTGCCTGAATCTTACGCTTTACAACCCGGATGCAGAGTTGATAGCACTTGCGGAGCAGACAGCGCAATCCGAGGGCTTGTTTTTCCGGAAACCCGAGGCGTGAAATACGGCTTTGACAAGCCGTTCGCCGTCGGCAGGTTCGTATACGGGATATAAAAATCCGGCCTGTGATTGCAGTCACAGGTCGGATCATTTTTTATAGCTTTCGGGCTTCAGAAGGATTCCAAAGCGGAAACGACCACCTTCAGGGCCTGTTCCCGGGTCATGTTGGTCTTGGGCTGAAAGCTGCCGTCCTCCATGCCGTTGACCGCGCCCAGATCCACCAGCAGCACCACATAGTCCATCGCCCAGGGAGAGATATCGCCGGTATCGCTGAAGGTCAGGCCGCCCTTGACCCAATCCACGATTCCCGCCGCCGTCGCCCAGGTGCGGCCCAGCATGGTGCAGGCCTGTTCCCGGTTCAGCGTGCCGCTGGGGTCAAACTTCCCATTGCCTACGCCGTTGACAAAGCCCATGGTATAGGCCGCCAGCACATAGCTGTCGCTGGTATCGGTAAAGGGAGTTTCCCCGGTAGTGACGATGGTCCTGTCCGTGAGAAACTCATACAGCGCCACGGCCACGGCGGCAAATTCCTGCCGGGAAATGGGCTGGGTCATATCCGTGCCGTACAGGGGCGCGGGAATCAAGCCCAGCTCCTCCGCCTGCGCAAGATAGGACTTCGCCCAGTTGGAGCACTTGCTCCAGGCTTCTGTCGCAGGCTGGGTGGGTTCCGGCTGCACAGGCTGAGAGGCCGCCGTGCCATAGCCGAACAGCTTGGCCTCATAGGCCGCCTGAATGGACGCTGCGTTGGCCATCAGAGCGTTGGAATAGGCATGATCCCAGCTGTGCCGCTTTTCCCACTGGGCCGTATCGTCAATCAGAAAGTAGGTATGGTTCAGCTTTCCGGTGCTCTCATAATTGGCATGATCCATCCGGGGATCCAGCCACAGATACTGCCCGTCCAGCAGCACCAGATTCCATTTGTGCATGGCAAGGCTGCCGTTGCTGTTGATGAAATCGCCGTCAATGACCCGGCAGTCATAGCCCAGATGGCCCAGCAGCACCGCCAGCAGGGATGCATAATGCTGGCAGTTGCCAATGCGGTACTGGATCATTTCGCCCGCCCGGCTGCAGACCGTATAGGTATTGTCATAGCCGCTGGTTTCGCCAATGCCCAGATCGTAGGTGTCGATGCGCACGGCCATCCGTCCGGCATTTATTTCCCCGATCACCCAATCTGTATAACCGCCGTTCAGCGCCTGCATCACCTGTTCAAAATCCACAAGGTTGTTGGTCCATTCCCCTTCACGCTCGCAGTTCTGGATGATCCAGTTGTACACCGCCAGAATGGTATCCCGATCGTTTTTGCCTGCGGTGTCGATTTCCTTCAGAATCTGATCCGCCAGATAGTCCAGATCTACATAGCCGGTATAGATGGGGGCTTTGCCATAGGCACTCTCCGCCGCAGCGCTCACCGGCAGCAGAGCCAGCAGCATACAGCAGGTCAGCGCCAGCGCCAACAGTCGCTTTTTCATACACTTTTCCTCACTTTCTCTTTTCACAAAAAAGCAGCGGAGGCTCCGGCCTCCGCCGCAAACATTGCTGAAAACAGGCAGCCGCTCAGTTCATCTGATTTCTGCGGCTGAGATTCATGGTGCCGTCCTGCATGGAGTCGATATTCTCCAGCGCCTTACCGGTGCCGTAGGCCACGCAGGAAATGGCATCGTCCGCCACACGGGTGGAAATGCCGGTTTTGCTCTCGATAAGCTTGTCAAAGCCATACACCAGACTGCCGCCGCCGGTCATAAGAATGCCGTTGGTGGCGATATCGCCCACCAGCTCCGGTGCGGTGCGCTCCAGCACAGAGTGGACAGCCTCCACGATTCTGCCGGAAACATCCTCAAAGGCCTCCATCATTTCGCTGGAGGTGACGGTGAAGGTGCGGGGCAGACCGGTCATCAGGCAGCGGCCCTTGACCTCCATCACCTTTTCCTCGGGATAGGGATAGACGCAGCCGATGGTCATCTTCATTTCCTCTGCCGTGCGTTCGCCGATGAGCACATTGTGCTTCCGCCGGACATATTTCACCACGGCCTCGTCAAACTTGTCGCCGGCGATTTTGATGGAGGTGGATTCCACCACGCCGCCCAGAGAAATTACGGCGATATCCGCAGTGCCGCCGCCGATATCCACGATCATATTGCCGTTGGGCTGGGCAATGTCCACACCTGCGCCGATGGCCGCAGCCACAGGCTCCTCGATCAGGAACACCCGGCGGGCACCGGCCTGTTCACCGGCGTCGATCACGGCGCGCTCCTCCACCTCGGTGATGACGCTGGGAATGCAGATCACCACATTGGGCTTGAACAGACGGAAGCCCAGCACCTTTTTGATAAAGTGCTTAATCATCTTTTCCGTCATTTCATAGTCGGAAATCACGCCCTCACGGAGCGGACGGACTGCAATAATATTGCCGGGGGTACGGCCAAGCATACTCTGGGCCTCAGAGCCGATGGCCAGCGTCTTGCCTGTGGTTTTGTCAATGGCCACCACAGAGGGCTCACACAGGGCGATTCCCTTGCCCTTTACAAACACCAGAATGGAAGCAGTACCCAGATCAATACCAATATCGCTACCGGAAAACAGCATATATTCTCACCTCAAAGAAGATTTCAATTGGATTGTGACAGTTCACTATTTTTTATTATAGCCAATGCGTCTTCCGATTTCAACCGGATTTTCACTTTCTTCCTTAAAAATTCGTGAAGTTTTTGCCGTTTTCTTCGGCTGCGGCGGCGCAAACACCGAAAACCGCAGCAGCACCGTGCTTTTTCAGCGTGGCGGCGCACTCGGAGAGGGTGGAACCCGTGGTGAGCACATCATCCGCTACCAGAATCACCTTTCCCGCAATGCCCGTCTCCGGGCAGCACAGACCATAAGCGCCCCGGATATTCTCCCGCCGCTCCCGTGGCTTCAGCCCGTACATGGGCTGGGTGGACCGCACCTTGCTCAGTGTCTCCACACAGGGCCGCTGAAGCCTTGCCGCCAGCTCCTCCGCCAGCAGCCGGGACTGATTATAGCCCCGCCTGCGCACCGTTTCCGGATTGCAGGGCACAAAGGTAATCAGGTCAAAGCTCTGGCGCAGCTGTCGCTCTGCCGCCTCCTGCATCAGCCGGGCCAGGGGTCTTGCATAGCTCTGCTTTTCTCCGTATTTCAGCCGGTGAATGGCCTTTCGCACCGCACCGGTATAATGCAGCGCAGCCGCCGCGCCGTCAAAATGCATCTCCGGGCTCCTTCGTCCGGGCCCGCCCCGCAGCACGGTCTTTTCCATACAGGCAGGGCAAATCTGTCTGTCGCCCTCCAGCACTGTGCCGCAGAGCATACACCGGGAGGGAAAGAGCAGATGCCTCAGTCCTTCCTTAATTTTCATGGCACAGCTCCCGTACCCGCAGCCGCAGACCGCTGTAGCGCCGGTTGGCATTGGGCGAATCCACCATCTGCCGCACCATTTCCTCCCGTCCCACCATCACCAGCAGCCGCTTGGCCCGGGTCACGGCGGTATAGAGCAGATTGCGGTTGAGCAGCCGCTGGGGGGCGGAATATACCGGTATAATCACCGCCGCATATTCGCTGCCCTGAGATTTATGAGCCGTAATGGCAAAGGCGTGCTCCAGCTCGGAAAGCTCGTCAAAGGGATAATCCGCCTCCCGGTCGTCAAAGCGCACCGTCATCATCCGGGCGTTCCGGTCGATGAAAGCGATCACGCCGGTGTCGCCGTTATACACGCCGGTGCCCGTTTCCTCCGGCTGGAGACGCTTCCAGATGCGGTCATAATTGTTACGGATCTGCATCACACGGTCGCCCGTGCGGAAGATGGTCTCCCCGAAGCGGGCCTCGCCCTTTCCCTCTCCCGGCGGATTCAGTGCGGCTTGCAGCAGCCGGTTCAGATGCTCCGTGCCGCAGATGCCCTGCCGGGAAGGACAGATCACCTGAATCTCACTTTGCGGAATGCCAAAATGCTCCGGAATGCGCCGGGCCATCAGGGATACCACGGAATCCACCGTGTTTTCCGCGCTTTTTGCTGTGGAAAAGAAGAAATCTCCCGTGTTTTTCTTCAGCGGCGGCACCTGTCCCTGCTGAAAGGCATGGGCATTTACCACAATATCCGAGCCCTGTGCCTGACGGAAAATCTCCGTCAGGCGCACCCGGGGCAGGGCCTCCACTCCCAGCAGGTCGGCAAAAAAGCTGCCCGCACCCACCGGCGGCAGCTGATCTGCGTCTCCCACCAGCACCAGCCGGGCATGGGGCGGCAGTGCCGCCAGCAGAGAGGCCGCCAGTGAAAGCTCCAGCATGGAGGCCTCGTCCACGATCACCACATCGCCCTGCAAAGGGGAATCGGCATTTTTCTGAAATCGCAGCCGTCCCGCCTTGTCAAAGGAAGGCTCCAGCAGGCGATGAATGGTCTTGCTCTCCTGTCCGGTGAGCTGGCTCATGCGCTTGGCCGCCCGTCCTGTGGGTGCCGCCAGCTGGGTTTTCATGCCATAGCTCTGAAACAGGTCGATCATGGTCAGCAGGGCGGTGGTTTTTCCCGTGCCCGGGCCGCCGGTAATCAGGGTGATGCCGGAGGAAAAGGGCAGACAGATGGCTTCCCGCTGCTTTTCCGCATAGGCAAGGCTGGTCTTTTTCTCCTGCTGGGCCAGCATTTTTTCCAGATTGGGGGGCGGCATCAGCGGCAGTGCCCGCAGCCGGGCGATTTCCCGGGCCGCAAAAATTTCCTGCTCATAAACCGCCGTAAGATAGACGATGCCCTGGCCTTTGCGGCTGTCCCGCACCAGCTTACCCCGCTGCTCCAGCATTTCCAGATGAGGCCGCAGCCAGCTTTCTTCCCGCTGCAGCAGACGGCAGGCCGCCTCCAGCATCCGATCCTCCGGCAGGAAGGTATGTCCCGCCTGCAAGTTGAAACTGAGCACATACAGGATTCCCGCCTCCAGCCGCAGGTCACAATCCTCATCCATGCCCAGCCGGGCCGCCAGATCGTCGGCCTCCTCAAAGGGCAGCAGATAAGGTTCCTCACACAGCAGATAGGGATTTTCCCGCACGGCCTCCGCCGCCCGGTCGCCGTAAGCTGCCGTCAGTCCCGCGGCAAACCAGCCGGGGAGACGGTATTCCGCCAGAAATTCCAGCAGCACCCGCATGGCGTTCAGCCGGAGAAACTCACTTTGAATCTCCCGTGCCCGGGCAGGGGTGATCCCCTTGACCGTGGCCAGCTTTTCCGGTTCCTCCGCCAGCACCTGAAAGGTATCCTGTCCAAAGCGGTTGACAATCAGCCCCGCCGTTTTCGGCCCCACGCCCCGGATCACCCGGGAGGCCAGATAGGCATAAATGCCCTCTTCCTCCTCCGGCATTTCCCGCAGGTAGCTTTCCACCTGAAACTGCGGCCCATGCTGGGGATGCACGCTGTAGGTGCCGCTGGCGGAAATATGCTCTCCCGCACCCAGAAAGGGCAGGTTGCCCAGAATGGTCATCTCTCCCCCGTCATCCAGCTGTACGGAGGCGATGGTATAGCCGTTTTCTTCGTTTTTGTAAATGATGGATTCAATGACGCCTTCCAGCGTATCCGGCTCCCGCTGCGCCATGAAAGCGCCTCCTTCCCTGCTTTTTCAGCCTTCCTCCGGCGACAGAATCAGCACATCCGCGCAGAAGGAAATGGGAATCGCATCCAGATGATATTCCGGCAGCGCCGCTTCCAGCTCATCCCGGACAAAATAATATTCCTCATCGTCCCATTCTTCGCCGTAGGCCTCCCGGCATTCCTCCAGTCCCCGCCGGTGGGGGAAGGATACATCGCCCAGAATCACCGCGCCCTCCGGTGCCAGCATCGTCCGCAGTGAGCGCAGCAGGGCGTATTTTTCCGCATCCTGCAAATGATGGAGGCTGTAGGCCGCAACGATGCAGTCAAACTTTTGACCGGCAAGCTCTGTGGGAAGCGCAGGCAGACTTGCCCGGTACAGCGTGGCAGACGGGGCGTTTTTTGCCGCCTGCTCCAGCATTTTGGGAGAAAAATCCACCGCAGTCACCGGATGGCCCGCCTCGGTCAGGCGCTTTGCCAGCAGTCCCGTACCGCAGCCCAGCTCCAGCACGGAAACGCCCTCCCGGCTGTGTACCAGCTGAAACAGCTGCTCCATCAGCATTTGGTAGCCCGCAAAGGGATATTCCCCCGCTTCGTCACAGGCCAGCACATCCGCATCATAGGTTGCCTGCCAGCGGTCAAAGGCCGCCGGTGTCATGCTCTGTTCACTCATACTCTCAACTCCATTTCCAATGTCGCCCGGCCCTGCTCCACCTGAATGCCGGCATAGGCACCGTTCATCATGGTAAAGGTCGGCTTCACATGGCCGATATCACAATTCATCGCCAGCGGAACCTCCCCCAGCGCCCGGCGAACGGCCCGGGTATACTCCCCCTGGGGGAACATCACCCGTCCCAACAGAAAGGCCCGGGCGTTTTCAAACCAGCCCGCCTGCTTCATGCTCCACAGGGCATAAAACACCTGATCCGCTGTCAGGGCAAACACATCAAAATACCAGATAATTCCATCCTGTCCATAACGCCGGGCAAAGCCGGCTGCGTCCTCATAGGGCGTTCCCCGGAGATTTTCCAGACAATCCAGACAGCCGCCCAGCAATCTTCCCTCCTGCCGGACAGGGCCGCAGGGAGTCTCCCAGCACACCGGCCGGGTCAGACGATAGCTGCCGTCCGCCGTCCATTCCAGCGGCAGCTGATAGCGGGAAAAGCTGTGCTGGGGCGCCGTCTGCCCCTCCAGCAGCGACAGGCTGTATTCCAGTGCCGGATGCAGCGGCTCCATGCCAAAGCCGCCGCCGTTGGGGCCGTAAATGGTGGCGATATCCAGCTTTGTGGTGATGGGAAACAGCAGTCCCGTGGGGTCAGAATAGCCCTGCACCCATTTTGGCCGGGCTTGCAGCGCCGCAAAATCCACCTCCGGCAGCATTTCCACCAGAAAATCCCCTCCGGCGGCACAGAGAATCAACTCCACATCCTCCGCCAGCGTCAGCTCCCGCAGCTCCTTTGCCCGCACCGCACCGGATGCAGAGGGCAGCGCACCGCTGCGGACACTTTCCGTTTCCCGGATGCGCCAGCCCCGGCGCTCCAGTGTTTCCAGCGACCGGAGATATTCCGGCAGATGGTCTTTGTCGATACCGGCAGAGGGGGCGGAAATGCCCACCACGCTGCCCTTTGTAAGAAATTTCGGATAAATCATGCTTGGCCCTCCTGTTTCTTTTCTCTGGCGGGATGCTCGGCGTAAAACTGCCGCCGCCAGCGCTCCAGCGCCCGGGGAGAGGTCAGACGCACATAGGCCGCCGGATATTCTGCTCCCAGCGCCGCCATGGGCCCCCGGCGTTTTTTTCGCCGCCCGTCCCAGAGCACCCAGCGCACAAAGGCCCAGTCCACCTTTTCCGGACAGCCGGGCGCCATATCCGGCCGGGTTTTGCCCCGGTTTTCCCGCCAGCGGCGCAGCACCCGCAGCAGGCACAGCCCCCGTGGGAAATCCAGATACAAAATCACATCCGCTGCGGAAAACCGTTTCTCCGGACAGACGCGGAGATAATTGCCGTCGATCACCCAGTCCTCCGGATGAGCCGCCAGAAAGGCACGCACTTTCTCCCGCTTTTCCTCCCGGGTGGTCTCCACCCAGCCGGGGCGAAAATGAATGGCATCAAAATGCAGCACCGGCAGGTCATATCTTTGCCCCAGCTCCCGGGCAAGGGTGGATTTCCCGCTGCCGCTGTGGCCCAGAATGGCGATGCGCATGGAAGCCCCTCCTTCAGAAATGCAGCTTGCGGCTGTCGGCAATCCGACAGCCGCCGCAGGTTGTCCTATACTTACGCCTTCCTGTATTTCGCGCCGCCGGGGATGTCGATGATCTCCACGCCCCGGGCCTTCAGCTCGTCCCGGATCCGGTCGGCCTCGGCAAAGTTTTTGGCCTTTTTCGCCTCGGCACGGGCACGGATCAGCGCTTCCGCTTCTTCGTCCGGCTGGCAGCCCTCGGCCACCACGGTGAACTCACCGGACTTGACCTGTGCCTTTTGCAGCTCTTCCCGCTTTTTTGCGGCGGCAGAACACAGATTCAGTCCCAGCACCTGATCAAACTCGTCCAGCAGGGCCAGCTTGGTGCTGTCGTTGGTCTTGTATTTCAGCACATCATACACCGCCGTAATGGCCAGAGAGGTGTTCAGATCGTTGTCCAGCGCGGCACGGAATTTTTCCCGCAGCGCCGTCAGCGCCGCCTCGTCCAGAGGAGCCTTGTCATCCTTCAGTCCGGCGATCTTGCCGATCAGCTTCTGATAGGTGACGGCGGCATTGTCCAGGCCCTCATAGGTGAACACCAGATTCCGGCGATAATGGCTCTGAAGGCAGAACAGACGGTACACCAGCGGGTCATAGCCCTTGCTCTCCAGCAGAGACACCGTGAGAAACTCGCCCTTGGACTTGGACATTTTTCCGGTGGAATCGTTCAGATGCAGCACATGGAACCAGAAATTGCACCATTTATGGCCCAGATAGGCTTCGGACTGGGCGATTTCGTTGGTATGATGGGGGAAGGCATTGTCGATGCCGCCGCAGTGGATGTCCAGATATTCGCCGCAGTATTTGGTGGCGATGCTGGAGCATTCAATGTGCCAGCCGGGATAGCCCACGCCCCAGGGAGAATCCCACTTCAGGGCCTGATCCTCAAACTTGGATTTGGTGAACCACAGCACAAAGTCGTTTTTGTTCCGCTTGTTGGCGTCTTCCTCCACGCCCTCGCGCACGCCCACCATGAGATCCTCTTCCTCATGCTTGTTGAACACATAATATTCCTTCAGCCGGGCGGTGTCGAAATACACATTGCCACCGGCCTGATAGGCATAGCCCTTTTCCAGCAGCACCTGAATCATGTGAATGAACTCGGCGATGCAGTTGGTGGCAGGCTCCACCACATCGGGGCGCTTGATGTTCAGCTTGGCGCAGTCGGAGAAAAAGGCGTCGGTATAATACTGGGCGATCTCCATGACGGTCTTGTGCTCCCGCCGGGCGCCCTTGAGCATCTTATCTTCGCCGGTGTCTGCGTCCGAGGACAGATGGCCCACATCGGTGATGTTCATCACCCGCAGCACATCATAGCCGCTGTAGCGCAGATATTTTTCCAGCACATCCTCCATGATATAGGAGCGCAGGTTGCCCACATGGGCAAAATGGTAAACCGTGGGGCCGCAGGTGTAAAGCTTCACCTTGCCGGGCTCGTTGGTATAAAATTCTTCTTTTTTGTGGGAAAGCGAATTGTAAAGCTGCATGGGAATCATGCTCCTTTCTGTGTAAAGCCGTCCTTGACCACATGGGCGTTGTCAGTAATGTAGGTAATGCCGGAAATCGCCGTCAGCAGCACCGTGATCCAGATGCACACATCCTGCACCGTCACACTGCCCGCCAGCGTGATCGGCTCCAGCCGCAGCAGCAGAAAGATCATGGTCAGCATGGTAAAGCCGGTTTTGGCCTTGCCCCAGCGATTGGCCGCGATGACCTTGCCGGAGGAGGCCGCCACCATTCGCAGAGAGGACACGATAAACTCCCGGCCCAGAATCACCGCTGCGGCCCAGGCGGGGATGGTGCCATCCTCCACGAAAATCAGCAGCGCGCCCATCACCAGCAGCTTGTCCGCCACCGGATCCATGAACTTGCCGAAGTCGGTGATCTGATGCCATTTCCGGGCCAGATAGCCGTCCACAAAGTCCGTGGCGCAGGCCACCACATACACGATCAGCGCCAGAATCTGGCACACCGGATTCTGCTGATAGGCCAGCACCATAAACACCGGCACCAGCACCACCCGGATACAAGTGAGAATATTGGGGATTGTCATAACCTGTTTCCTCCTGAAAAATCTATGGGTTCAAGCCTGCCTGCCGTAGAGGTCGCAGCCCTCGGCATATTCGATATGCACCGGGACAAACGCTCCCGCACAGGCGCTGTCACTTTCAAAATACACCTGACCGTCGATGTCGATGGAATCCATATAGCTTCGTCCGAAGCACTGACCCTCTTCATCCCGGCCGCAGCACAGCACCTCCAGCGTCCGGCCCACCTGCTTCTGGGAAAAGTCGTCCATGACCTCTTCCTGCAGGGCATAAAGCTCGGCCTGACGGCGCTCCTTTACAGACTGGTCGATCTGGTTCGGCATTTCCGCCGCAGGAGAACCCTCCTCCTGAGAATAGCAGAAAATTCCCACCCGTTCAAGTCTGTATTGCTGTAAAAAGTCATAAAGCTCCTGATATTCTTCCTCCGTCTCTCCGGGGAAGCCCACAATCAGGCTGGTGCGGATGATGGCATCGGGCATCAGCTGCCGCAGCCTTTCGATCCGCTCCCGGATCAGCGCACCGCTGCCCCGGCGGTTCATATCCCGCAGCACCCGGTCGTTGATGTGCTGAATGGGAATATCGAAATAATGCAGAATCTTCCGGCTGGCGGCAATGGTTTCCAGCAGCTCATCATCCATCTCGTCGGGATAGAGATAGTGCAGACGGATCCAGTGCAGGCCCTCGATTTTCTCCAGCTCCCGCAGCAGATCAGACAGGCGCAGCCGTCCATACAGATCCAGCCCGTAGCGGGTGATATCCTGCGCCACCACCAGCAGCTCCCGCACACCGGAATCGGCCAGCCGTCTGGCCTCCTCCACCAGCGCCTCCATGGGTGCGGAACGGAAGGCCCCGCGAATCATGGGAATCACGCAATAGGCGCAGCGGTTGTCGCAGCCCTCGGCAATGCGCAGATAGGCCGAATAGCCGGGGGTCAGCAGCTCCCGCGGGCCCAGCAGACAGCTGTCCTCCCGTGGAGCAAAATACTCCCGCCGGGGCTGCTGTTCCAGCACGCCGCGCACGGCCTCCACAATGCTGTCATAGCTGCCGGTGCCCAGGGCCGCATCCACCTCGGGAAGCTCCTTCAGAAAGTCCTGCTGATAGCGCTGGGTCAGACAGCCGGTGACGATCAGCGCCCGGATGCCCCCCTGCTTTTTCAGCTCCGCCAGCTCTAAAATGGCCTGAATGGCCTCACTTTTCGCACTGTCAATAAAGCCGCAGGTGTTGACAATGGCCACATCTGCCCCCTCCGGCTCCGGCAGAATCTCCATGCCGTCCTGCCGCAGCAGACCCAGCATCTGCTCGGAGTTCACCAGATTTTTGGCACAGCCCAGAGACAATAAATACACTTTGATGGGTTTCACTCTGTATCCTCCGCAATATCCGTATATTCCCGCAGCGCCCGGCGGATGTCCTCCCAGGAAAAGCCTCTGCGGCACAGTCCGTCCGACACCCGTTTCAGGCTTCGCCGGTCTGCCGTCTGACCCTTCAGGCGGCTTTCCACATAGCGGCGCAGCTGTTCCGGATCGGTCTGGCAGGTTTCCATGGCCGCCTCCACCGTCTCCGGCTCCAGCTTTTTCTCCCGCAGCGTCTGCCGGATGCGTCCCGGGCCATAGCCCCGGCCGGAAAGCTCCCGCACCAGCAGCGCGGCATATTCTCCGTCATTGAGATACCCCAGCTGCTTCAGCCGTTCCACGGCATATTCCGCATCCTCCGGGGCGATCTCCTTTTCCAGCAGACGCTCATACAGCGCCCGGGCGCTGCGCTGCCGGTATTGCAGCACATTGGCCGCTGTTTTCAGGGCCTGTTCCCGGGACTGCGCCCCGCTGTCCTCCGGCACGGTCTGCATCAATCGTCCTCAAAATCGTCGGCAAAGACCTCCACGCTGCCCTTGCCCCGCGCGGGAGTCTTGGCGGCAGGTGCTTTGGCTGCCGGGGCAGACGAAGCGGCAGGAGTCTTCCCACCGGCGGCAGGCTGATCCTGTCCCCGCAGCTTTTCAATGATGCGGGCCTCCAGCTGCTCCATGGCGATGGGATTGTCCCGGAAATACTGCTTGGCGGCATCCCGGCCCTGACCCAGACGCTCATTGTCCATATAGAACCATGCGCCGGATTTCTGCACCATGCCAAACTTCAGACCCATATCCACGATCTCACCCAGCTTGGAAATGCCCTCGCCGTACATGATATCAAACTCCGCCTCCTTGAAGGGGGGCGCGATTTTGTTCTTGACCACCTTGGCCCGCACCCGGTTGCCGATGGGGGTAGAGCCGTTTTTCAGCGTTTCCGTGCGGCGGATGTCAATGCGCACACTGGCATAAAACTTCAGCGCCCGGCCGCCGGTGGTCGTCTCCGGATTGCCGTACATGACGCCGATTTTTTCCCGCAGCTGGTTGATGAAGATCACCACACAGTTGCTCTTGGAAATGGCACCGGCCAGCTTGCGCAGGGCCTGACTCATCAGGCGGGCCTGCAAACCCACAAAGCTGTCACCCATTTCGCCCTCGATCTCGGCCTTGGGCACCAACGCCGCCACGCTGTCCACCACCAGTACATCCACCGCGCCGGAACGCACCAGTGCCTCGGCGATCTCCAGCGCCTGCTCACCGGTATCCGGCTGGGACACCAGCAGACTGTCGGTATCTACGCCCAGCGCCTTGGCATAGACCGGATCCAGTGCGTGCTCCGCGTCGATAAAGGCAGCCTCGCCGCCGTCTCTCTGGGCAGAAGCCACCACATGAAGGGCCAGCGTGGTTTTACCGGAGGATTCCGGCCCGTAAATCTCAATAATGCGGCCCCGGGGAACGCCGCCAATGCCCAGCGCCACATCCAGCGAAATGGAGCCGGTGGAAATGGCCTCCACCTGCATGGCCGGGTTTTCACCCAGACGCATCACCGTTCCCTTACCAAATTGTTTGTCCAGCTGTTGCAGGGCAGTTTCCAGAGCTTTCTGTTTATCCATTTCAGGCACCTCTCTTATCTCTTTTATCATTGCGTGTTGTTGTGTTCTACTATAGCACGGCCACGCCGGAAATGCAATATTTTGTTCGATATTTGTTCGATAATTTTTCAGATTTTTTGCGAAAGGCTTCCTCTTGCCGCTTTTTCCACCAGAAACAAATATTCCTGCACATACAGGCTGCGTCCGGACAGGTTCCGGGAGGCCCGATAGGCATGATAGGAAATGTCCCGGCGGGTGACACGGCCCACTGCTTTCAGCATGGTCTCCAGCTGCTCCGGCCTGATAAAGCCCTCGGAATTGTAGGACACCAGCACAAAGCGGCTGTTCAGATCGGACACCAGCCTGGCCAGCGCCTCCAGCGCCTGTGCCTGTTTATTGTAGGCGGAGCGCTTCCAGTCCGGAGGAATGCCGGAAACCGGGCTGATCCCCTCGGGCAGACAGTCCTCCGCAATGAGGTTCAGCATGAAATAGTTGGAGCCATAGGGATGCTGGTTATAGGGGGGATCCAGATACACCAAATCCAGCGGCGGCAGCGTCCCGGCCAGCGTGCCCGCATCCTGCGTTGTCACATAGCTGCGGCAGGAAAAATCCGAAAGCACCGGCCTTTGCAAAGTGATGGGCCCCAGAATGCGCGGGAGTGCGTTTTCGCCGTTTCCGCCAAATTTACCGATGCCGGTGGCGCTGTCCTTATAAAAGCCCTTGAACACACCGCCGGTATTGTTGTGGACGGAAGCCTCCGCCAGCAGCGGCGCCAGAAAATAGGCTTGCAGCGGTTCCTCCAGCCGGTGGATAAAGGCCCGCAGGGTATCAATGGTCATGGCGTTCTGCCGGGTGTAAAAAACCCGCTCCCCGGGACGAATGTGGTCATCCTCGGCGGGGGCATAATTGCGGGTGATGATTCCGGCCACCGGTGTTTCCAGCGCTTTTCGGGCTTGCACCTCCGCCGCAGCGTAGGCTTCCCCGGGAAAATCCTCCCGGTTAGTGAGATAACAGCGGTTGATAACGGCGCTGTAGCCCTCCAGATCGTTTACATACAGGGTGTTGGCATGGCGCTTCAGCAGTCTGGCCACCACGCCGGAGCCGGAAAACAGATCGGCACAGTCCAGCCTTCTGCCGCCCAGCGCATCCCGCACCTGACAGATCATCTCGTCAATGGGCCCCAGCAGTGCCCGTTTGTTGCCCAGATAGGTAATCAGCTGCTGCGAAAGATACGCCGGATTGTCCCGGGGCAGATAGGCTTCAGTCATGATGCGGCTGATCCCAGATACCCCAGACCACCCGCTCGATCCCGGCCAGATCGCAGCGGGTCTGTACATAGCGGAAGCCCGATTCCTCCATGATCTTCATCACGGCCTCCCACTGTCCCAGACCTACCTCAAAGGCCAGCGCGCCGCCGTTGGTCAGGGCCGGGGCAAAGTTTTTCGTCACGGCCCGGTAAAAATCCAGACCGTCCTCTCCCCCGTCCAGGGCCATATGAGGCTCCTTCTGCACCTCGATATCCAGCGTGGGAATCTCGGCGGAAGGGATGTAGGGGGGATTGCACACAATCAGCTGAAACCGTCCCAGCACCGGGTCGGCAGGCTTGGTGGCATCTACGGCAAAGGCCAGCGCCTGTCCCGTGAGATGCAGGGCGGAAATGTTCCGGCGGGCCACCTCCAGCGCAGCTTCGGACAGATCGCCCAGCACGCCGTGAATCTCCCGGCTCACATTTTTCAAAATGGCCAGTCCCACGCAGCCCGTGCCGCAGCACAGATCCAGAAACCGGCCCCGGGCCCGATCCTTCAGCAGCTGGATGCCCGTCTCCGCCAGCGTCTCCGTGTCCGGCCGGGGGATCAGCGTATCCTCCGTGACCTCCAGCGGCAGGCCGTAAAACTCCCACCGTCCGGTGATATGCTGAAGGGGTACGCCGCTGTAGCGCCGGGCCTTCAGCTCGGCCAGACGCTTTTCGTCCTTATCAAAAATATACTGGTTTCGTTTGTCATAAAAGGCCTCCGGCTCCAGTCCCAGCGCAAAGGCCACCAGCTCCCGTGCCTCCACGGAATAGCCGGCAATGCCCCGTCGGCGGAACTCGTCCCGCAGATCCAGGTATGCGTCATTCACCGTTCGGATCATATTACCAGTTGTCCTCCTCCTGTTTTTCCGGAATCACATGATTCATCGCCAGAATGGCCACCTCGATCATGGAATCGTCCGGCTCGGCAGTGGTCAGCCGCTGAAGGGCCAGACCCGGTGCCCGCAGCGCCATGGTCAGCCAGTTGTCATGCCGGCCCGCAAAGCGGTTGATCTCATAGCTGATGCCCGCCACCACCGGCAGCATACACAGCCGCAGCGCCATCCGCACCAGCGGATTTCCCCACCGCAGCAGGGAGAAGATGAGAATGCTGAGAATCATCACCATAAACAGAAAGCTGGTGCCGCACCGGGGATGAAAGCGGGTGCATTTACGCACATTGTCCACCGTCAGCTCCAGACCCTTTTCATAGCAGGCAATGGTCTTGTGTTCCGCGCCGTGATACATATAGGTGCGATGCACATCCTTCTGCCGGGAGGTGACAAAAATGAAAATCAGGAAAATGCAGATGCGGAAGGCGCCCTCGATGAGATTGCGCACCACAGAATGCAGCTGATCTCCCAGCAGTCCCGCCAGCAGCGTGGGCAGCAGGATAAACAGCACAATGGGAATGCCCACGCCAAAGGCCAGCGCCACGCCCATCAGCACCTTTTCCAGCTTTTCCGCCCCCAGCTTGCGCTCCAGCCACTGCTCAAAGCGGCCGGGCTGGGCCTCCTCTTCCTCATCCTCCAGAAAATCCGCAGAATAGGTCAGGGCGCTCATGCCGTATTTCATGGAATCCCAGAAGGACACCACACCCCGTACCACCGGCAGACGGGCCCAGGCCTTGTGGGTATTGGTGCCCTGAGGCTCCAGCTTGACAACGGGCTCCTGCCCGGGCTTGCGGCAGACAATGGCGGTTTGCCGGGGGCCCCGCATGAGAATGCCCTCGATCAGCGCCTGTCCGGCGATGGTGGTCTTTTTGCACACCGTGCAGCTCTTATCCTTTGCCATGAACAGTTCTCCTTAAGCTTCGCTTGTATTTTTCTGGTACAGCGGCAGGGTGATGCTCACATCCGTGCCCTGTCCCAGTGTGCTTTCAATATTCAGCGTTCCGCCGTGCAGCTGTACAATGTCGCTGCAAACCGACAGTCCGATGCCCGCGCCCCGGCCCTTGGCGCTGCCCTTGTAAAATTTCTGCTTGACGAAGGGCAGCTCATCCGGCGGGATGCCCTGTCCAAAGTCCCGGATGTGTACCACGCAGCTGCCCTCCTGTGCCTCTGCGGAGACCTGCACCCGGTCGCCGTCCTTGCCGTATTTTCCGGCGTTGTCGATGATGTTCAGAAACACCTGCTTCATCCGATTCCGGTCGGCGAACACCATCAACGGCTCCTCCGGCTCGGTATAGTCGATGCGCAGGCCCTCCTGACGCAGCATATCCGTATAGGTAAACACCGCGTCATACAGCTCTCCCCGGAGGTCAAAGGGCTCCGTTTGCAGCCGCATTCCGCCGCTTTCGATCCGGGAAAAGTCCAGCAGCTCCTCCACCATCTGGGACAGACGGCGGGTTTCCTTTTTGATGATGTCCAGTCCCTGCATCGCCAGCGTGGGATCATCCAGTCCGCTTTCCACGGTGTCCGTCCACCCGGCAATGGCCGTCAGCGGGGTGCGCAGCTCGTGGGATACGGAGGAAATGAAATCATTTTTCGTCTTTTCCGCCCGGGAAAGCTCAGTGGACATGGCGTTCAGCGTGCGGCACAGCTCACCGATCTCATCGTCAAAGGCTGCGTCGATCTGAATGCCGTACTGTCCGCTGGTGATCTGCTTGGCAAAGTCGTTGATCTTCAGCACCGGCGGCACGATGGAGCGCAGGAAAAAGCTGTTGGAGAAAATCACCAGCGCCGCCATAAACAGAAACACGCCCACGGCGATGAGATACACCTGCACCAGCTGCCGGTCCAGCTGCTGAAGCGAGGTCACATACCGCACCGCACCGATGATCTTGCCGCTTTTGTAAAACAGCGGGGAGGTCACAGCCATGACCTTTTCCTCCGTCAGCCGGTCATAGCCCACATAGGAGGCGATTTTTTCCGTGGAAAAGGCCCGGGTAATTTCTTCCGTCCGGGGCACAAAGCCGGCGGTCATGCCGTTGGAGGAAAACATGACCCGGCCCCGGTCGTCCAGGATCTGCATCTCCACCCGGTCTGCCAGACCGAAGTTCTGCACCATATTTCTGCCGTATTCGTAAAATTCGCTGTAGCTGGCGCTGAAATAGCGGTTCATATACTTGGCCTGGGTATCTGCCCGGGTGGCCAGCAGCGATTCCATGGCGGAATAGTAATAGTAGGTCACGCCCATGGCCGCCACCAGCGTCACCAGCAGCAGCACCACCAGCACGACGCTGATGCTGTTGAGAAACCAGCGCCGCTTGATGCCGCTTTCCATTCCCACACGGGACAGAAGTGAGCGTTTTTCCTTCTTGGTCTTTTCTTCAGCCAACGGGCATTTCCTCCTTTCCGGTTGTTTTCCGCCGTCTCAGGATACGGCCTTACGCCTGCCACTTATAGCCGTAGCCCCACACGGTGACAATGTGCCGGGGTGCGGCGGCATCCTCCTCGATTTTCAGACGCAGACGGCGGATGTTCACATCCACCACCTTCAGATCTCCCTGATAATCCGGCCCCCAGACCAGCGTCAGAATGTTATCCCGGGAAAGGGCCTTGTCCGGGCTCTCCAGAAAGGTGCGCATAATGAGATATTCCACCTGGGTCAGCTCGATCTTTTTGCCCAGACATTTCAGCTCCCTGGAACGCAGATTGAGCTCATAGTCACCGCTGATGAGGCATTCATTCTGAAAGCCCGCACCGCACACCCGGCGATACAGCGCATCCACCCGGGCCACCAGCTCTGCCACGGAAAAGGGCTTGGTCACATAATCGTCCGCACCGGTCATCAGTCCCGTGACCCGGTCACTTTCCTGTCCCATGGCCGTCAGCATAATCACGCCGATCTTGCTGCCCATGCCGCGGATTCTCCGGCACACATCAAAGCCGCTGATGTCCGGCAGCATCACATCCAGAATGGCAATGGCGGTATCCCGGTGATCCCGCAGATATTCCGCCGCCTGCTCACCCATGGAAAACTCCACGGTCTCATATCCGGCCCGCTTCAGATTGATGACCACAAAGGCCCGGATATTGGCCTCATCCTCCAGCACAAGTACCTTTTTATTCATGGTTAATAATCCTCCGAATTCCAGCTGATTTCAATGGTGTGGAACAGCCTTCGGATGGTTTCCTCATCCATCAGCCGATCCGGCCGCTCTCCCGGCTCTCCCGCCTCCGGCACAGAATAGCCATAGATGCCGCTGACCGTGGTGGTCAGGGGCTTCATGGTACGGTAGATTTTGGCCGCCGTCTCCCGGTTGTCGCCGCCGAAATACCAGATGGCCAGAATGGGCGTCCGCTCTCCCCGCATCCCCGCATCATAAAAGGTGGTGCGGGTCATATAGGCATTCTGGGTGCGCTCGGCATAAATCTGGTCGTCCCAGTCCTCCGGCCAGGTGAGATACCACTTTTCCGCCGCCTGATGGAAGGTGCTGCAAACAAAGCTCCGTTCTCCGGGCGGCTGGATGTTGATCCAGTCCAGACGGCAGCGGGTTTCGGTCTCGCTGCTTTCCCGCTCGTAAAAGTGTCCGACGGGCACATCCAGCACTCCGTCGCCGTCGATATCCGTGCAGTAAACCGGGCTGGTGCGCCAGGTGCTGCTGCCGGAGCCGCTGGAGGGATCCACCGTGCAGTTCAGCGCCGTATGGCCGTCATAGCAGACCACATCCGTCACATAGCCGCCCAGCGTTGCCGCACTGTCGATATACAGGGCAACCTCCTGTCCGCCGATGGTTCCGAACTGCATACTGCTCACGGATTTGACCTCCACGCACAGCGGCGATTCAAACAGCTGGAAATATTCCTTCTCCCGGCAGAGATAGGTGCGCACGCTGAAATAGCCGGTGGCGCTGTCCTTGATGGCAAAGGCCACATCCTCCATGCCGTCGCCGTTCACATCCTGAATGGCCACATCCGCATACTGCATATCCAGCACGATGCGCATTCCGTCCGGCTCCATGGTATAGATGGTCATGCCGTAAGCGCCGTTTTCGTCAAAGCCCCAGCACATGGCCAGCCCCTTAACGCCGCCGCTGCCGCAGACGGGATAATAGATGGCCCGCAGGGTGCTGCCAAAGCCCTCTGCCACGCCCACCCTGGTATAGGTGCCGTTCTGCTGGCGGAACACATGAGCCTGATAGGCACCCTCAGTCGTCAGGAAAAAGGCCACGGTCTCATCCTGTCCGTCGCCATCCAGATCCACCTGCTGCACCGCCTGCCGGGAGGTACCGCTTTCCGCCGAGGCATATACCGCGCCTCCGGCCAGAACCTCATCCAGCTGCTGTTGCAGCAGGGCATATTCCGCCGGCATTTTGGGCAGGGTCAAAAGACTGTCCACCGATTGCAGGCCGCAGCCCGCGCAAAGCAGTGCCAGTCCCAGCGCTCCTGCCAGCAGCAAAAGCCGGAGTCCTTTTTTCCACACATACAAACGCTCGTTCTTCATGTCTTTATTGTAGCACATTTCCCCCGGCATTCCTATCCCTATTTTCAAAAAAACTTTTGCGTTCTCCGTGCAAAAAGCGCCTCAGAACCATGTCTGAGGCGCGGGGTTTTTCGTGCTTAGAAATACTTTTTCACATCCTCGGCTGCGTTGGCAGCGTCGGCGCTGATGGTGATGGTGAACTTGATGCCAGTTGCCTTGGAGAAGGCCTCCAGCTTATCCAGGAACGCACCTGCCTGTGCGTCATCGTCATCGCCGGTGATTTTGAAAAGGCTGTCGATGAACACATGGGTGATATCATAATTGCCGGAGTACAGGCCGCAGATAAAGGCGTACAGCGTCGCATAGCCGGACTCCATGGGATACTCATCCAGATCAATGAGCTTTGCACTGTATTTGATGCTGAAGCGGAGCTTCTGACCCCGTTCCACGCAGACAACGCTGCCGGCTTCTTCGTTGACGGCGGTGTTGACCAGGTCGATCACCTGCTTGGTTTTTCCGGAGCCGCGAAGGCCCATAATGACTTTTACCATATTCAATCTCCTCCTGTTTCTAGTGGGAAGCATTATTCACTGTCCTTATGGTATCATATTTTTTCGATTCCCACAACCTGTTTTTATGAATTCCGGATAAATTTTTTCGCAGCCGCACAGGAAAGCAGTCTGCGGAACAGCTGCATCAGGGTCAGCCGGGGTATTTCTTCCGCCGCCGTCACCGGGATCCGGCAGATTTCCGTCCCGCCCCGGCGCACGATAAGCTCTCCCACCGTCTCTCCCTGCTCCACCGGCGCAGTGAGGGCTTCCGCCAGCACCAGCTCCTTTTCCAGCTCCTTCAGCCAGCTTCGGGGCAGGGCCAGCGGCGGCTGCTCTCCCAGTACACAGCCCACCGTTTCTGCCGTTCCCAGAGAAACAGGGATGGGCATCAGGGGCATATCCGGCGTAAAGCGCACGGCGGCATATTCGGCAAAGCCCCAGTTCAGCAGGGTACACACATCCCGGCTCCGCCCTTCCTTGCTGCCGCTGCCCAGCACCACGGCGATGAGGTGCAGCTCCTCCCGCAGGGCCGAGGCGGAAATACAGTAGCCGGCGGAGGAGGTGTAGCCGGTTTTCAGGCCGGTCATGCCGGGATAGTGCTTCAGCAGCTTGTTGGTATTGTCCAGACCGAAGGTGCCCTCCCGGATGGTATCCTGCCAGACGGTGGCATAGTCGGAGATCCAGGGATGCTCCCGCAGCAGACAGGCGCTCATCAGGCCGATATCCCAGGCGGAGGTCACATGGCCCGGTGCGGTCAGACCGCAGCAGTTGACAAAGCAGGTATCCTCCATGCCCAGCTCCCGCGCCCGCCGGTTCATCTGCCGGACAAAGCCCTCTTCGCTGCCCGCCAGATGCTCTCCCAGCGCCACGGCGCAATCGTTGGCAGAGGCGATCACCACGCATTTGATCAGCGTCTCCACCGTAAACTGCTCTCCCTCCTTCAGCCAGATCTGGCTGCCGCCCATGGACGCGGCATAGGCCGAAGCCGTGACCACATCCTCCAGCTTCAGGCTGCCGCTGTCGATGGCCTCACATACCAGCAGCAGAGTCATGATCTTGGTGACGCTGGCAGGCTCCCGGGGCGTATGGGCATCCTTTTCCCACAGCACCTGTCCGGATGTGGTCATCAGCAGCGCCGAAGGAGCCTCCACTACAGGGCCGGTCTCCGCCGTCTCTCCATGACAGGGCACCAGCAGTCCCCACAGCAGCACCGAAAGCAGCAGCATCGCCGCGATTTTTTTCATTCTCAACGCCTCCGTTTGGTTCAGATTCTCTTCAGTTTATGCAAAAGCGCCTGCGGATTATTGCAAAGCCGGGAAAAATTCGCTACAATAGAATGCAGATTCTATCCGAGTGGAGAGACCGACATGAAAGTTGCCTTTTATACGCTGGGCTGCAAGGCCAATCAGTTTGAGACGCAGGCGCTGGAACGGCTGTTTCAGCAGCGGGGACATGAGCTGGTTTCCTTTGACAGCTTCGCCGACATTTACATTGTCAATACCTGCACCGTTACGGCGCTGTCCGACAAAAAATCCCGCAACGCCGCCCGCCGCTGCCGCAGGCTGAATCCGGACTGCCGTCTGATCCTCTGCGGCTGCTATGCTCAGGTCAAGCCGGAGGAGGCCCGGGCGCTGTGCGGTGCGGATGCCGTCATCGGCACTGCCGACAAAAGCCGCATTGTGGATATTGCGGAGGGGCTGGCGCCCGACGGGGTGACACCACTGTGGCAGGGGCCCCGTCCCGCCTTTGATGTGATGCCCGCCGGCGGGCTGTCCGGACGCACCCGGGCGCTGCTGAAGATTCAGGACGGCTGTCAGAACTTCTGCACCTATTGCCGCATCCCCTACGCCCGTGGGCCGGAACGCTCCATGCCGCCGGAGACGGTGCTGGCGGAAAGCGCCCGTCTGGCCCGGGAGGGCTATCGGGAGATCGTGCTCACCGGCATTGAAATCAGCTCCTACGGCACCGATCTGCCGGGTGCGCCCGATCTGATGGGAATCATCGAGGGTGTCTGCCGCAGCGCACCCCAGGTGCGAATCCGTCTGGGCAGTCTGGAGCCCCGCACGGTGACGGCGGAGTTTGCCGCCCGCTGTGCCGCCCTGCCCAATCTGTGCCCCCAGTTTCATCTCTCCCTGCAATCGGGCTGCGCCAAAACGCTGAAGGCCATGCACCGGAAATATGATCCCGCCCGCTATCTGGAATCCTGCAGACTGCTGCGGGAGGCTATGCCCGGCTGTGCCATTACCACCGATCTGATCGTGGGCTTTCCCGGCGAAACCGAGCAGGATTTTGCAGAAAGTCTGGCTTTTGTGGAGCAGTGTCAGCTGTGCAAGGTACACATTTTCCCCTTCTCCCGGCGGGAGGGAACGGCGGCCTGGTCCATGCCGGGACAGGTTCCCAATGCGCAAAAGGCACTGCGGGCCGCCCGGGCAGCGCAGGTCTGTCAGGCGTTGGAGCAAAGCTATCTGAAACGCTTTGTCGGCAGCGCAAGACCCGTGCTGTTTGAGCAGCAGGAAGAAGACGGCTGCTTCACCGGCCACATTCCGGAATACTGTCTGGTCAAAGCCCGGGGTGAACAGCTGCACAATCAGATCCTTCCGGTGCGCATCACCGGTGTGGAAGGGACTACGCTGACAGGGGAGGTCGTGCTGTGAAAATCGAAACCGTACATCAGGGACTGGAGGAAATCCTCGCTCTTCCCCTGCGCCGTCTGACCGTCAGCAATCCCCGCTCCGGCGCGGAATACCTGAAAATACAGGGCCGCCCGGTGGAGCTGCGGGGACAGACCGTGCTCCAGCTGGAAAAGTTCACCCGCACCCAGGCCTTTCATGAAAATCTCCCCATGGAGCAGGCGCTGCCCCGGCTGGAAGAGCTGATGGAGCAATACGGTCAGCTGGATGCCCTGTGTCAGGGGGCCACCTTCTGCCTGAAAATTTCCAAAAAGGGCAAGCTGTTTTTCCAGCGTCAGGCGGTGGCCTCTGCCGCGCCGGTGGCCGTCTCTCACAACCGGAAAAAGCAGTATCTGCTGGAGGAGGGCATTGCGGTGCCGCCGCTGGTGGATCTGGGTGTGCTCACCCCCGATGGGCGGGTGGCAAAGGCAAAGTATGACAAGTTCAAGCAGATCAACCGCTTTCTGGAATATCTTCACGATGTGCTGGCAAAAAGCCGGAAGGACACCCTGCGCATCATCGACTTTGGCTGCGGCAAGTCCTATCTGACCTTTGTGATTTACTATTATGTCACGGAGATTCTGCACAAACAGGCGGATATCGTCGGACTGGACCTGAAGGAGGATGTGATCGCCCACTGCAACGCCGTGGCGGAAAAATACGGCTATACCGGCCTGCGCTTTCTCTGCGGCGACATCAAGGATTATGCGGCGGAGCAGGCTCCCGATCTGGTGGTGACCCTTCACGCCTGTGACACGGCCACAGATTATGCCCTGTATCATGCCATGCAGTGGCGGGCGGAGGCCATTCTTTCCGTGCCCTGCTGCCAGCATGAGCTGAATCTTCAGGTGAAGTCCGACGCACTGCCGCCGCTGACGGATTACGGCATTCTGAAGGAGCGTCTGTGTGCGCTGGCCACCGATGCCGTGCGGGCCCGGCTGCTGGAAAGTCAGGGCTATGAGGTGCAGGTGCTGGAGTTTATTGATCTGGCCCATTCCCCCAAAAATCTGTTGCTGCGGGCCGTGCGGGGACAGGTATCGCCCCAGCGGAAGCAGACTGTGCTGGCCGAGGCCCGGACGCTTCTGACCCAGCTGGGTGCCGAGCAGACCCTGCTGAAGCTGCTGGAGAGATAACTTTTCTGCTTTTGCCGCTCATGAAACTTTAGAAAATAGACAATCCGGTCTGTGACGATGCGCATAGACCGGATTTTTTGTGCTTTTTGTCGGATGGAGAACGGAAAAGGGGTTGCATTTTGAATCTTCCTGTGATATGATAAAGTTGCCAAACAAAAAACAATAACGATTTGTGGAGTGCTCGCTATTTTTATAAGTAGGGGCTTTTGTCCGCACCTGTTTTGATAGTCGCTGAGTTTAGTAAAAACGCAGCTTTATGCGACTATCGTGGAGAGTGCTCCCGTTCGTTGTTTTTTGTTTGGCGACAATCGAAGCCTGCGTTTTTCAGTGCGCTGACTTCGGTTGGCGCACTTTTTATTTTTAAGGAAAGCGGGTGGAAATAAGCATGAAGGGAAAATACGAAAGAAACTCTCGCCAAAGAAATTATTGGTGGGGCGTTGTTACAATGCTGTTGTTATTCTTCGTAGCGCTTCTCATATACCATTTCACTCCCCATGCGCAGGAGGATTCCATGTTGATCCCCGATTTTGCGCCTGAGGAAATGGATACGCATATTGAGAAAATTCCAAATGACACAAGCAAAAAGAACACCAATGCCAACGGTGCTTCTGTTCGTTTGACCTATTCTGACAAAGTAACAATCGACCCGCAGAAAGAAACTGCATCTCTGTATTTCGGTAATCCCGGATGTTCAAATCAGAATATGATTCTGCAAATCATGATTCATGAGAAAGCAATTGCCACATCTGCCCTGATTCCTGCGGGCTATCAATTGAAAACCATAGATTTACTGCCCGATGCTGCTTCTGTGCTGCAAACGGGAAATTATAATGGAAAGTTCATGATCTATTACTACGATCAAGAAAGTGACGAGCGAGCAACAGTCAACACCGAAATTCCTATCACTGTTACTGTGGAATAATGATGTGATTTGCGCCTGATTGGCGTAAAAATAAAAACAAAAAGGAGACTCCATCATGAAGAAATTTGTTTCAATCGCTCTGGCAACCATAATGATGCTATGCCTGAGCATTCCGGCTTTCGCCGCTGCGGTCACGGAAACCGGGGATTACACCGCAGAAGTTACCGGGAACTATGTGGCTGGCAACGAAAGCAGTGGTATTGTGTATTGCGTAGACATCTCCTGGAAAGCCCTGGATGTGACCTACCATGCCGAAAAAGGTGCGGTCTGGAACCCGGATACGCTGGAATATTCCGAAATCGCTTCCGCCTATTGGGAAGGTCAGGGCACCATTACTGTTACCAATCGCTCCAACACCAGGATTTCCGCCGTGCCTACCTATACCGCAAAGGAAGAATATCCCGATGCAGACATGGCTTTCAGCACAGGCAAGTTGAAGGTCAGCTCCGCAGAGCTCGGGACGGAAGGGATCGGAAGCATCACCGTTACACCCACTGGCTCTCTGCCCGAAATGAAAGAATCCGCCACTATCGGAACCATTACTTTAACGATTGCTCAAGACCCGGATGCTACCGTGGAAGAAGGAGAAATTCTGGTTGATAAGGCACACGAGCTGGAGAATTTGATGCATCATTATCATTACTCCGAAAACAGTTGGGCCCCTGAATTTGACGAATGGGTCAGTAGTCTTAGTGCCCTACATACTACTGTAGAAGACACAAAAACCAATGGTTTAGATGACGAAAACCAGAAGCACTTAAACGAGCGCTATAATGCTGTGCTGTCCGGATACTTTAAATTTAAGTCACTATACGGCACTATCGTTTCTGCCTCTGAGTAAATCATTCTGCGCATCGACACTCCAATGTGCTTAAAACCCAAACCCCCGACTTCGTTACCGAGGCCGGGGGTCATTTCTGCCTTGATTCGATTTTTACTTCAGCGTATCGCTGTTATTGAGCACCGGGACGCTGTAGAGAAAGAGCACATCCTGTCCGTGAAACTCCATCACGGAAGAAAGTCTCGCGGCGGGCAGATAGCGAATGTCCACCAGTGTGATGGAGGCATAGGCCTCCGCCAGCAGGGGCGCAATGCTGCTTCCAAAGGAATCCCGGAAGATCACCAGCTCCCGGTCTGTTTCCGCATTGGGATTTTCCAGCCGCAGCAGAGACACCGAGCCGGAAAGGAACAGCTCATAGGGGTCTCTTCCCGCTGCCTTTTCCAGATCGTACACCGGGCCCCAGCTGTCCTCCTCCCCGTTCCACACCCGGCACTGCTCCAGCGTATCCGAGGTGAGCCAGCACAGACTGTCAGCCTCCAGCGGCAGCGCCGACTGTCCGGCATAAATACCGTAAAAGGGCGTGTCCAGCGTTTTCTCCGTATAGCTGTCCTTCAGCGTAACACCCAGTCCCTCTGCCAGCTTTTGTGCCGTCTCCGGCAGCATTTCCTGCCGCCAGTGCAGATCGGTACGGTAAAAGTCCTCCAGCGTCAGCGTGTCCCGCAGGTCGATATAGCTTATCTCCGGCAGACGCCCCCGGAAATCCTCGATGAATGCATCATAATCCAGTGCGGGATAGCCGTTTTCCGCCGCCAGAAAGGCGTTTTTGTCGGGAATGACCGAGAGAAACACCCGGCTGTCTTCTGTCAGCAGATTGTCACAGATCCACTGGATGCGCTCCGCCGCATAATCCAGAGACGCATCCTTCTGGGGATATTCCAGCTGGGCGGCATGGCCGTCCCTGTAATAAATGCCATTGGTGTCCTTCTGTCCCAGCAGCTTCAGGGATACCTGCGCCTTCAGGCTGCGGAACCACTCCCGCAGGGGAAACTGATCCGGTGCGGCTTTTTCTGCCTGCTGGGCATAGCTGCCGGAAAGCAGACCGGAAAGGGTAAGCTCCGGCGGCTGGGCCAGCGGACGGCGTTCACTGTCGGAAATGGCCTCCGGCGTGCGCAGCGTTGCCCACAGTCCCAGCGCCAGCACCATAGCGCAAAGCAGCAGCAGGACGGCCAGATTTTTTCGTTTTTCCATATACCGTCCTCCTTAAAAGCGAAAATACAGGAAGGGATTGTAGGAGCCATCCACCAGAAAGGCGGTGTTCACCAGCAGCAGCAGACACAGCGCCACCGGCTCCGCTGCCGCCAGCAGACGGCTGCCCGTCCTGCTCTCTTCCCACCGGTGCAGCAGCCGGGCAGGATAGGGCGTTGCCCCAAGGATGGCAATCACCAGCACCACGGCGTAGCTGCGGAGATAATACAGCGTCTCCGCATTCCACAGCGGCAGTCCTCCCAGACCGAACATGGCGCCTACGGAGGAAAGGGCCTCCTGCACGCTTCCGGCGTTAAACAGCACAAAGCTCACCGGCAGCACCAGCAGCATATAGACCCGGCTCAGCAGGGAATGCTTTTTCAACACCGGCAGCAGAAAGCGCTTTTCCGCCATCAGCAGCAGGGCAAACAGCAGTCCCCACAGTACAAAATTCCACGCTGCGCCGTGCCACAGTCCCGTCAGCAGCCATACCGCAAGGATATTCCGCAGCTGTCTGGCCGGTGTTACCCGGCTGCCGCCCAGAGGAATATACACATAATCCCGGAACCAGCTGCCCAGAGAGATGTGCCATCTGCGCCAGAACTCCGTCACCGAACGGGAGATGCAGGGATAATCGAAGTTTTCCGCAAAGTGAAAGCCCAGAATCAGGCCCAGCCCGATGGCCATATCACTGTAGCCGGAAAAGTCAAAATAGATTTGCAGCACACAGCAGATGGCATAGATCCAGTGAAACAGCACCGTGGGCTGTGTGCTCTGCTGAAACACTGTCATCAGCTGATAGAGCACATTGGCAATGAGCACCTTTTTGGACAGGCCGACAAGAAAGCGTCTTGCGCCCCGGGCTGCCTGCTCGGTGCTGTGCCGGCGGCTGTCCAGCTCCCGGGCCACATCGGAATAGCGCACGATGGGCCCGGCGATCAGCTGGGGGAACATGGCCACATAGGCCGCCAGATGGATCAGGTTGCGCTGGGCGGGCACCTCGCCCCGATAGACATCCACCAGATAGCTGATGATCTGGAAGGTGTAAAAGCTGATGCCGATGGGCAGCGTCACCCCCAGCAGCGGCACAGACAGGCCCGTGACCTGACTGAAGCTGCGCAGGAAAAAGTCCGCATATTTGAAATAGCCCAGTGCCGCCAGATGCAGACACACGGAAAGGGCCAGCAGCCACCGTCCGCCGGGGCGTTCCCGACAGCGTTCCAGCAGCAGCCCCAGCACATAGCTCACAAGAATGCTGGCCAGCATCACCAGTACAAACCGGGGCTCTCCCCAGGCGTAAAAGAACAGGCTGGACAGCAGCAGCACCGTATTTTTCAGTGGCCGGGGTGCCGCAAAATACAGCAGCAGCACCACCGGCAGGAACCAGTAGAGAAAGGGCAGACTGGAAAACAGCATGGCTCTCCCCGCTCCGTCTTACTGAATGGCTTCGTCGAAGACGATTTCCGTATTGGCCCAGACGGTGCTGAGCTTATCCCGGAAGCTGTCCACCAGCTCCAGATTGCCGTACAGGGACACCACATAGCCGTCCACCGTGGCGATCACCAGCTTGTCCGGGAAGCCGCACATCCACCGCTTGCCCTGAATGGCATCGTGCAGGGTCTGGGCCAGCGTCGCCGCGTCCTCGGCCTTCACGGGATGGAAGGCACCGCAGGTGAAGGTGTTGGCATTCATCATGTGCATCAGAGAAGCAGCGCCGTCAATGAGGGCCACGCTGTCCTGAGGCAGAGTCAGCATATATTCCACATTTTCCGGATTGCTGATATCAAAGCTGCCGGGAGCGCCGTCCACGCCGTGCTCCGCGTCACCGCCGGCGGCGGCAAACTTTTCGTCCTCGGCATAGGTGTCCCATACCTTGTTCAGCAGATCCAGCGCATCGGCAGGAGCACCCTCGGCAGGAGCGGCAGGCACATCCCCATCGGGTGTATTGTCAGCGGGAGGATTGCTTTCTTCGCCGCCGTTGTTTTCCGTGTTGTTGTTTTCGTTGTTCCCGTTGTTTTCGTTATTCCCGTTGTTTTCATTGTTTTCGATGTTGTTGCCGGTATTTTCATTGCCGCCGTTGGTATCGTTGCCGCAGGCAGCCAGCGCAGCCAGCATCATCAGGCACAGGGCCAGCGCGATGAGTTTCTTCAGGTTTTTCATGGGATTCATTCTCCTTCTTGTTCAAAAATCGTCCAGCCCTCCAGCGTGCTGTCATAGGCCAGAATATACTGTTTTTCCGGGACGGTTATGGAATAGGTTTCCCCGGGACGGGCGTTTTCAACCGTCCACAGGAGCAAAATCCTGCCTTTTCCGGTGATGCTCTGTCCGGTGCTTTCCCCTTCGCCCTGAAGCAGCGTCAGCGCTCCTGCGGAGACCTCCGCCCCGCCCCGCGCCTTCAGCTCCAGCTCCAGTTCCAGCGTCAGTGTTTCTCCCATGGGCTCCAGCGAAAAGGTCGTGATCTGGGATGCATCTCTGCTGCGGGCAGATTGGGAACCGGTTTCTGCAAACAGCACCGGTGTTTTTCCCACCGCTTGTCCCTGCACCCGCAGCTGCGTCCCGCCGGGCAAAATCCGGAGCGTCAGCACCAGCGCCAGACAGGCTGCGGCCGCAGCGGCCCATCGCTGCCATGAAATGATGTTTCGCCGGGGTGCGGGCTTCCACGCCGCCTCCAGCAAATCCTCGTCCAACAGGCCCACTGCCTGGGCCAGACGCTCATCCTTCATGGATCATTCCCTCCTGTTCCAGACGCTGCCGCAGCCGTTTCCGGGTACGGGCCAGCGCCGATTTCACCTTGCTCTGACTGACTTGCATTCGGGAAGCCACCGCCTCCACCGATTCACAGTAAAAATAGCGCAGCACAAACATCCGCTGTGCCTCCTCCGGCTGGGTACGGAGAAAGGCGCTGATACACGCCGCCAGCTCCTGAGCCTCCAGACCCTCCTCCAGCCGTGCGCCGTCGGGAATGCAGCCGTCCAGCTCGTCCAGCGACAGCGCACCCTGTGTGCCGCCCCGCTTGTCTGCGCTCTGGGCCTTCCAGCGATTCAACGCCAGATTCCGTGTGATGCGTCCCAAAAAGGGCGCCAGCTTTTCCGGTCTGGCGGGAGGAATGGCATTCCAGAGGGCCAGCCAGCTGTCGCTGACAGCTTCCTCTGCGTCCCGGCGGTCGGCCAGAATATTCCCGGCGATGCGGGTGCAGTAGGCGCTGTATTTTTTCTGTGTTTCAGTGATGGCCTGAGGATCCCGGCTCTGATAAAGGGCCACGATTTGCAGGTCTTCCATAGGCTGCTCCTTTCCGGGGCAAACCGTCCTTCACCTGTAATAACAACTTTTCAGGCGGGTTGGTCGCACGAAAACCGGATTTTTTCAAAAAAATTTTTTGGAACGGAAAACTCCCCTGAAGGGCGCTTTCGGGGGCTGCGTTTTTCGGTGCATCTCCCAGCTTCCGCTGCCCATTGTACCACATCCAACCGGCGGGAAACAAGGGGGATGCTGCGCATAAAAAAACACCCCTGAAAGCGTTATGCTTTCAGGGGATTGGTTTCTGGTGACTCAGCGGGGATTCGAACCCCGGACACCCTGCTTAAAAGGCAGGTGCTCTGCCGACTGAGCTACTGAGTCATATGGCTGGGCTGGCCGGATTTGAACCAGCGAATGCCAGAGTCAAAGTCTGGTGCCTTACCGCTTGGCGACAGCCCAGTATAGGTACCATCCGGCAAAGGATAATGTACACGCTCCTCTTTCGAGGAGCGATACGGTAAAAATGGGGTGGATGAGGGGATTCGAACCCCCGGCCTTCAGAGCCACAATCTGACGCGCTAACCAACTGCGCCACATCCACCATGTTAAGCTGGCGCGCCTGGAGGGACTCGAACCCCCAACCTACTGCTTAGAAGGCAGTTGCTCTATCCTGCTGAGCTACAGGCACATACATATATGAAAAGCTGTCGCTGAAAAAACTGGAGCAGGTGATGGGAATCGAACCCACGTGTTCAGCTTGGAAGGCTGACATTCTACCATTGAACTACACCTGCGAAGGTCAGACTTTCTTAAATCAGCTTTTCAAGTATAATATGAAAATCCGGGTTTGTCAAGCGGTTTTCCGCAAAAACTGTAAAAACCGCAGCAAATCTCCCCATCAGGGCTGATACTGCATCCGCTCCCGGCTCCAGTCTGCCAGCACCTCCAGCATATCCCGGGCGATCTCCCGGGCACCCGCAAGGTCATGCTCCAGATAATTGCCGCATTCCCAACGCCTGCTGCCGGGAATCTCTCCGGAAAAATCCCGGATAAAGGCAAAGCTCTCCCGTACCAGCGTCAGCGCCTCCGCAGGGCTCACGCTGTCCCGCACCAGAAAATAAAAGCCCGTGCGGCAGCCCATAGGCCCCACATACACCACCGCATCGGTAAAGCGGCTGTTGCGGGCGTAGGTGGCAAACAGATGCTCAAAGGTGTGCAGCGCCCCGTTGGAAAGATAGTCGCCCCCATTGGGCTTTTTCATCCGAAGGTCATAGGTAATCACATCTCCGTCGATGCGGGAAATGTACATCCCCTTTTCCAGCTTGTCATGATTCACCGTAAAGCTTGCGATCTGTTTCATGGATATGGCCTCCTGTCTCCGATTGTTTTGATTATACCGCATTTTCGCAGAGTTGTAAACGGGAAAAGGGGAAAGCTGAAAAAATTCTGAAATTTGCAAAAAAACGGCTTGACAGGAGCGAAAAAAATACCATATTATAGAATTAATCAAAACATTTATAAAAAAGAAGGAGGAAACCGCTATGAAGAACTGAAAACAATGCATTATGACTCCGAGGATAATTTCAATGGGGTTCAAATATTTATTCGAAATACAGTGGAGGTGTATTTGGATTGATGAATTCTTCGATTCATAATTCCCCTCCGTCGGAGCGGAGGCGGATGGAAGAGCAGCTCCGGCTGCACAATCTGCTGTTCTGGGGGATGGCGCTGACGCTGACGGCAGGATGGTTTCTGTCGCAGGCTCCCGTTTACGCAGAAAATGTGTCCTACCATATGGCGCAGCGGGTGGCGCAAAACTGGATTCCCGGTTTTCTGGGATGTCTCCTGCTGCTTCCGGTATGCAGAAGTGTGCTGTCCGGCTGGCGCAGGCGGGCAATTTTTGCCTTGCTGTGCATCGGTGCGGCAGCAGGTGCAGCCGGATGGCTGCTGCATTGGATCACCGCCTATGGCGCAGTGCCGGATGTTGTGATGCTGCTGGGGCTGCCGGGGCCCATCGGCGCAATCGGTCTGCTGCTGTGCTGGCTGAAGAACACGGGCGCACCGGGAGTGAAGGGTTGGCGCATTGTCTGCATTCTGTACGGCCTGCTGCTGCTTTTTGCAGTTGCTGACCGCTGTGTGATTCCCGCTTTTGGCTATGAAATGCTGCTGGAGGCACTGGGCAGCGGCCTTTACAATTTTGTGATCTGGTTTTTCAACCTGTGTCTGGACAGCCCGATACGCTGTCTGCTGGGTGCGCTGATGCTGCCTTTCCTGCTGTCTCACCAGCTGAAGCTGTGTTTGCACGGGCAAAGCGATAACCAATAAGGAGGAGCACCTATGGAAAACACCACGCGCGATGTCCATTTTTCCCGCCTCACCGACCGTCCTTCTGCGCCGCCGGATCCGGCAAAGCCCAAGCTGCCGCTAAAGACCCGGATGGTGGTCTGTGTGGTGTGTCTGCTGGTGGGTGCGCTGCTGCTTCTGCATCTGATTTCCCTGCCCTTCTCCCGGACGCTGACGGCACTGGAAATCAAGCCGGATGACCCCACCTATGCTGTGGAACGCACGATCCGCATTTCCGGAAAGTACCGGATGAATCTGTTTTACAGCGATTCCTTTACCGGGCACATCACGGCAGACGGCTTTCCCCTTTCGGTTCCCGCATGGGAAACCGAGCAAACGGTATTCTGGAACACGCTCCAGTATCTTTATGTTGACCGTGAACTGTTTTGGGATTCCCTTTCCTATGTCACGCCGGAGGATGAGGCTGCGGCTTACCGTGACCGCACACCCTTTCCCACAGGACGGTTTGCCGAGCTGTATTACAAACCCTTTTTTCACGGCCTGGTTATGGGCATTCTCGAAGAGGATGCTTCCGGTGCCCTTTCTTATTCCAGTCTGCTGGTGGTGGGTGCGGAAACCCGGGAGGAAGCACTGGAAAAGCTTCAGTCCAGTTTGCCTTTCGAGTATGAGAGCTGGTTCCGGTAAATCGCATTTTGATTCCATGCAAAAGACTGCGGCAAGCCTGCCGCAGTCTTTCTTTATGCGTTCATCCTGACCGTTTTTATTCGCTGGCGGCGTTATGGACGACCTTGCCCATATTCCACAGCCGGGTCGCCTGACGGGCAGCAGTGATGCGCTCCTCAGGAGTGTTGTAGGCAGAATGGGCGGTTTCCGCGCCGCAGTCCATACAGGCCACATAGACGCACCAGCCCTGCTCCTCCTGCACGCAGCCTACGCCGCCGCACACCGGACAATCCTCCAGCTCGATTTCATAAATGGGATCCTGTTCCATGCTCTGTCGCTCCTTTTTACATTCCGTCAATATAACGGCAGGCACCCAGCGCCGCCTGTGTACCGTCGGCACAGGCCGTGGTCACCTGACGGAAACGCTTACTGCGGCAGTCGCCCGCCACAAACACGCCGGGGGTCTGGGTCACGCCGCTTTCGTCTGCGGCAAAATAGCCGAAATCATCCAGCCGGGCCAGCGGGGCAAATGCCGTATTTTCCGGGATCAGGCCCACCGCCACGAACAGGCCGTCGCAATGCTCGGTGACTTTCTCTCCGGTGATTTTATCGGTGGTTTCCAGCCCCTTCAGCTGTCCGTTTTCCAGAATCAGGCTGTCAATATGGACATTGGTACGGGTGCGCACATTTTCCCGCCGGAAGAGCAGCTCCTGAAGGCGCTTTTCCCCGGTGAACTCCGGCAGGTCCTGAAGCATGATAACCTCTTTGCACTTGTCCGCCAGCAGAATGGCCTCCTGCAAAGCGGAGTTGCCGCCGCCGGCCACACACACCGTCTGGTTCCGGTAAAAATCTCCGTCGCACACGGCGCAGAAGGAAATGCCGCTGCCGATCATCTCCTCTTCTCCGGGCAGACCCAGCAGACGGTGGCGCACACCGGTGGCCAGAATGACCGCCTTGCAGTCATAGCTGCCGCCCTCTTCCGTTTTCACGGTTTTATAGGTGCCGCAGTCCTCCACGGAAATGGCCTTTTCCAGCTCTACCTCCGCACCCTGGGCCAGAATCTGCTCCATCATGCTGTCTGCCAGCGCGCTGCCGCTGATTTGCAGCGCACCGGGGAAGTTTTCCACCTTGGGAGAATAGGCGATCTGTCCGCCGAAGCCGTTTTTCTCCAGCACCAGCACGGTTTTCTGATTGCGCAGTCCGTACAGCGCCGCCGTCATACCGGCAGGGCCGCCGCCTACCACAACGATATCATACATGGCAATTTCCTCCCGGCTCAGTTTTTGCCCATGAGCCAGCCCTTGATGTCGGACACGCCCTTGTAGCGCTCAAAGCCATTTTCCCGGGCCAGCACCAGCGTGGGTGCCTGCTTGACGCCGAACTGCTCCACCAACTCCACATGGTCGGTGGCAATGAGCTTTTCATAGGGAACGCCCGCCTTGTCCAGCAGGGCCATGGCCAGCTTGCAGTTGGGGCAGGTAGCCGCCACGAACAGGTAGTTGTGCTCTGCACTTCCGGTGTTTTCCGGCTCGGCCGGGGTCTGGGCTGCTGCCGCCTCGCCCTCGGGCAGCGGGCCGTTGTGCCGCAGCACGGAAGCGCCGATGTCATAGGTCTTGCGGTCGTGGAATTCCTGCGTCTTGCCATCGTTCCAGTTCTGCACCGGGCGATAATAGCCGGTGATGCGGCTGTAGATCTCCGTCCGATGGCCGCAATGGGGGCAGCTGCTCACTTCGCCCGCCAGATAGCCGTGATCCGGGCAGACGGAATAGGTGGGAGACAGAGTGTAATAAGGCAGACGGTAATTCTCCGCGATCTTCCGCACCAGATTGGCCGCGGCCTTCCAGTCGGGCAGCTTTTCACCCAGGAAGGCATGGAACACCGTGCCGGAGGTATACAGCGTCTGAAGCTCATCCTGCACATCCAGTGCGGAGAAAATGTCCTCCGTATAGCCGACGGGCAGGTGAGAAGAGTTGGTGTAATAGGGGGTGCCGTTTTCGTTGGCGGTGATGATATCGGGATACAGCTCCTTGTCGTGCTTGGCAAAGCGGTAGCTGGTGGATTCTGCCGGCGTGGCCTCCAGATTGTACAGGTCGCCGTACATCTCCTGATAGTCGGACAGACGCTCCCGCATATGATTCAGCACATCCTTGGCAAACTGCTGGGTGGCGGCGTGGGTCAGATCCTGCTTCAGCCAGCAGGCGTTCAGGCCCGCCTCGTTCATGCCCACCAGACCGATGGTGGAGAAGTGGTTGGCAAAGGTGCCCAGATAGCGCTTGGTATAGGGATACAGACCCGCCTCCAGCAGCTGGGTGATGACGGTGCGCTTGGTCTTCAGACTGCGGGCGGCAATGTCCATCAGCTGATCCAGCTGCTGATAGAACTCCGTCTCATTTTTGGACAGATAGGCGATGCGGGGCAGGTTGATGGTGACAACGCCCACAGAGCCGGTGCTTTCGCCGGAGCCGAAGAAGCCGCCGGACTTTTTCCGCAGCTCCCGCAGATCCAGACGGAGACGGCAGCACATGGAGCGCACATCCGAGGGCTCCATATCGGAGTTGATATAGTTGGAGAAATAGGGAGTGCCGTATTTGGCGGTCATTTCAAAGAGGAGACGGTTGTTTTCCGTATCGCTCCAGTCAAAGTCCCGGGTGATGGAATAGGTGGGGATGGGATACTGGAAGCCCCGGCCATTGGCATCGCCCTCGATCATGATGTCAATGAAGGCCTTGTTCACCATATCCATTTCCCGCTTGCAGTCGCCGTAGGTGAAATCCATTTCCTTGCCGCCGACGATGGCAGGGAGATTTTCCAGATCTCTGGGCACGGTCCAGTCCAGCGTAATGTTGGAGAAGGGTGCCTGCGTGCCCCAGCGGGAGGGCGTGTTCACGCCGTAGATGAAGGACTGGATGCACTGCTTGACTTCCTTCTGGGTCAGGTTGTCCACCTTGACAAAGGGGGCCAGGAAGGTATCAAAGGAGGAAAATGCCTGGGCACCGGCCCACTCGTTCTGCATGATGCCCAAAAAGTTTACCATCTGGTTGCACAGGGTGGAAAGATGGCTGGCAGGGGCGGAGGTGATCTTGCCGGTGACACCGCCCAGACCCTCCTGAATCAGCTGCTTCAGGCTCCAGCCGGCACAGTAGCCGGTGAGCATGGACAGGTCGTGCAGATGCAGCGCCGCCGAACGATGGGCCTCGGCCACCTCCCGGTCATACACCTCAGACAGCCAGTAGTTGGCGGTGATGGCGCCGGAGTTGGACAGAATCAGGCCGCCCACGGAATAGGTGACGGTGGAGTTTTCCTTCACGCGCCAGTCGTTGATCTTCAGATAGTTGTCCACCAGATCCTTATAGTTCAGCAGGGTGGAGCCCACATTGCGGATTTTTTCCCGCTGCTTGCGGTAAAGAATATAGGCCTTGCTCACATCGGCAAAGCCGCTTTCCGAAAGAACCTTTTCTGCGCTGTCCTGAATGTCCTCCACGGCGATGAGATCATCCTTGATCTTGCTTTCAAAATCTGCAGTGACACGCAGCGCCAGCATATCAATGACTGTGGGGTGATACTGCTTTTGCAGGGCGTCGAAGGCTTTTTGCAGGGCTGTGCTGATTTTGCGGATATCAAACTCCGCGATTTTTCCGTCGCGCTTTACGACTCGGTACATGGTGCTTCCTCCTGTTTTCTCTATCTCAGTATTATCAATCTCTGTGAAGGCCCGTCCCTTGCGCAGGCAATTTTCGAGCCGTTGGTATCATATCATATCCTGCTGCATCCGTCAATATCTTGTGGACAGATTTTTTCAGAAATCCTATATCTTGTGACCGTTTCCAAAAAAGTGGAGAGGCCACAGCCTCTCCCAATCTGTCCGTCAGTGGCGGTCAATCTACGCCCCGCAGCAGCACCTCGCGGACACAGGGCTGCATCAGCGCCTTCCAGCGCAGCAGCGCTTCCTTTTCCGGCCCGTGCAGTCCGCTTTGCAGCACGGTATCCCGGTCGATAAAGCACTGGATGGCGTAGCGCCTTGCGCCCCGGATCATCCGGCCGATCTCCCGGAAGGATGCGTCGTCGTGCAGCTCTGCCACCGCCGTGGTGCGAAACTCATAATCCACCCGCTCCTCCAGCAGCAGCGCAATGCTTTCCTCCACTGCCGCCGTGTCCATCTCCGGCAGACCGCAGGTTTCACCATAGCGGGCAAGGCTGTTTTTCACATCCATGGCCACATAATCCACCAGTCCCACCTCCAGCAGCGCCCGCAGCGCCCCGGGACAGCTGCCGTTGGTATCCAGCTTGACGGGATAGCCCAGTGCCTTCACCTGCTCCAGCAGGGCCGGCAGCTCCCGCCGCAGCAGCGGCTCTCCCCCGGTGAACACCACACCGTCCAGCAAGCCCTGCCGTTTTTTCAAAAATGTCAGCAGCGCCTGAGAATCCATCTCCGCCGGTGCGTCCGCCCCCAGCAGACCGCTGTTATGGCAAAAGGGGCAGCGAAAATTGCAGCCGCCCAGAAACACCGTACAGGCCACCCGGCCCGGGTAATCCAGCAGCGTCACCTTTTGCAGACCGTGTATTTTCATTTTTGCCGCCTCCCCGTGGGAATTTGTTTTCACTATACACCCTTTCTCCCGCCTTTGCAAGTTGATTTCCGGCGCGCTTTTGTTTATAATGGTAGTATCAGAAGAAGCGAATTGTTTTTCCCCGAGGAGGTTTTTTCATGAAGCAACGGCTTTTTTCTCTGCTGCTGGCGCTGTGTCTGCTGCTGACGCTGGTTCTGCCCGTCCACGCGGCAGCGCCTTCCGGCGCGGAGGCAGCCTTTCAGGATACGGCAGCGTATCTGTATTCTCTGGTGCAGGCACCCACCATTACCGGCTTTGGCGGCGACTGGACAGTGCTTGCCCTCACCCGCAGCGGCTTTCCGGTGTCCCGCAGCTGGCTGGACGGCTATCTGACCCGGGCCACGGCCTATGTAAAAGAATTGCAGGGTGTGCTCCACCAGCGGAAGTATACGGAATATTCCCGGGTGGTGCTGACCATGACCGCCGTGGGACAGGATCCTGCGAATGTGGGCGGCTACGATCTGCTGTCTCCCCTGCTGGATTTTGACGCCGTGACCCGGCAGGGCATCACCGGCTGTGCCTATGCTCTGCTGGCGCTGGACAGCGGTGCCTATGAAACGCCGGAGGGTCTGCGGCAGCAGTATGTGGACGAGCTGCTTTCCCGGGAGCTGGAGGGCGGCGGCTTTGCCCTGTCCGGCGTGGTGGCCGATCCCGATGTGACGGCGATGGTTTTGCAGGCGCTGGCCCCCTATGGCGACCAGCAGGCCGTGACCGAAGCTGCGGAACGGGCCTTTGCCCGTCTGTCTGCCCTACAGCAGGCGGACGGCGGCTTTATGTCCTACGGTGTGGCGTGCAGCGAATCTGCCGCTCAGGTGATTCTGGCCCTGGATGCCTGGAATCTGCCCTTTGACGACAGCCGCTTTGTAAAAAACGGATGCACGGTGACCGATGCCCTTCTGACCTACTGGCGGCCGGGCGCAGGCTTTGTCCACACCTCCGACAGCAATGACGGCAGCGTTGCCATTGTGTCCTGCGAGCAGGGGCTGCTGGCGCTGAGCGCCATCCATCGCCGCAGTCAGGGACGGGGCAGCCTGTATACCATGACGGATGTTTCCGCCCGGTTTCCGGATATCAGCGGACACCCGGGCCAGACTGCCATTGAAACGCTGGCGGAGGCGGGCATTTTCAACGGTGTGGGCGACGGTACCTTCCGTCCGGATGCGCCGCTGGACAGAGCCTCCTTCTGCACCATGACGGTCAAGCTGCTGGAGGCCGAGCCCCAGTGGGAATCATTATTTGACGATGTGGCGGCGGGCAGCTGGTATGGCGGCTATATCTGCACCGCCGGTGCGCTGGGCATCACCCAGGGCACGGGCCCCCGTCAATTTACTCCCAGCCGCAGCGTCACCCGCGCCGAGGGAGCCGTTATGCTCTATCGTGCCGCCCGGACGCTGGGCGTGGTATCGGAGCCGGAGGACGGCCAGCGCAGCTGGCAGGAATGTCTGCTCTGGTGCCGGGAAAACGGTCTCTGGCTGTGGGATAACGATGCCGACGGAACCGTTCCGCTGGAGCGGGGCGAAGCCGCGCAGCTGCTGCTGGTGCTGTTTCAGCAGAAGGCAGGAGAATAAACCATGAAGAATTTTCTGAAAAAACGCTGGAAGGCCCTTCTGGCAGCGCTGGTGCTGCTGGGGATTCTGGCTGCGGCCTTTTATTTCGGCGGAAGTACCCCCGGTGCGCAGGGCTGGAAGCCGGTTTCCCGTCCGGGTACGCAGCAGGACGCCGCCGGTGACACGCCGGAAGTCCCGGAGATGCCGGAGATGCCGGTGACACCCGAAGCACCGGAAACCCCTGCCGTGCCGGAAACACCCGGAATGCCCGATGTGCCGGAAACGCCCGCCGAGCCTGACCTGCCGGAGGTTCCGGTAGAGCCGGTCAATCCGCCGCCGGATGCAGAGATCACCGATCCCTATCCGCCGGAGATGCAGCAGACACCGGGCGAAACCGATGCGCCTGCCCCCGCGGAGCCGGAGACTTACACCTGCACCATCAGCATTTCCTGCGCCAGCATTCTCACCCATATGGACTGGCTGGACAGCGACAAGGCCGAGCTGGTGCCGGAGGACGGTGTGCTTCTGGCAGAGACCGAGGTCCGCTTTGAACCCGGCGACAGCGTGTTTACGGTGCTGAAGCAGGTGACCCAGGACAAGAAAATCCACATGGAATATACTCAGGCCCCGCTGTACAATTCGGTGTACATCGAGGGCATCGGCAATCTGTATGAGTTTGACTGCGGTGAGCTGTCCGGCTGGATGTACTCCGTCAACGGCAGCTTTCCCAGCTTTGGATGCAGCACGGAGCCGCTGGAAAACGGCGATGTCATCCGCTGGCTGTACACCTGCGAGCAGGGCAGCGATATCGGCGAAAAACGCTGAATCCCTCCGCTTTTGCAAATCATCTGACACAAAAGGAGTGCTTGCCATGATCCTGCAAGGCAGCTTTTATTCCAACGCACTGGATATGGAGACCGGCGTGGCGCTGGTCTGTGCCAATCGCAGTGCCTCCCGTCCCCGCCGGGTGGCCTATCTGCTCCACGGGCTTCAGGGACGCTATGACGATTTTCTCCATTACACCGTGCTGCCCGATCTCTGCCGGGAATATGACTGTCTCTTTGTGCTGCCCGACGGCCAGCGCAGCTTTTACACGGATATGGTGCTGGGCGGACGGTATTTTTCCTGGCTGACAGAGGAGCTGCCCCGGATGGTGGCAGACCTGTTCCGGGTGTCTTCCGCACCGGAGGATACCTTTATTCTGGGTGCCTCCATGGGCGGCTACGGTGCGCTAAAGGCGGCGCTCACCTATCCGGAACGCTATGCGGCCTGCGGAGCCTTTTCCCCCTGCTGTCTCAATCTGGAAAACTATCTCCGGCCCCAGTGGCGGGATGGCAGTGACGGAGACGCTTTCCGGCGGATTTTCGGCAATCAGCTGGAAAAGGATTTTGACGCGGTGTTCGGCCCCGGCGAAAGTCACCGGGCGGAAAATGACCTGCTGCTGCTGGCGGAAAAGCACCGGGACGCGCCGAAAAAGCCCCGCATTTTTACCTGCTGGGGCGAAAAGGATCTGTTCGCCGAGACCAACCGGCCCTTCCCCGAAACGCTGCGGACACTGGGCTGGGATGCCCGGGGACAGGAGATTCCCGGCGGCGTACACAACTGGGTCTTTTTCAATGAAGCGCTGAAGCTGGCGCTTCCTATCTGCCTTGAATGAAAAAAATGTTCGTTTGCTCTTGAAATTTTCGGAATGCATGACTACAATGCAGTCATAGGCTTTTATTTTGTGATTCTGATGAACGGGAGGGATTTTCATGACCTTGAAGGACTATCTGGCAGCGCGCCGCCTGCCTCCGATCAACTTTCCTGCTTCCGCTACCGGCTGGTGGCAAAAGCAGCGGGATATGGCCCGGCTGTTATGTCAGGAGGCCTATGGTCAGCTGCCGCCCCGGCCTGTGGCACTCAGCGCCCATGAGGTTTTGCTGTCGGAGCGCTTTTGTGCCGGAAAGGCTCCTTTGCAGCAGCTGCGACTGACTGCGGAAATGCCGGAGGGAAGCTTTTCCTTCCCGGTATCCCTGGCGATTCCCAAACGGGAGGAGCCCTGCCCCGCCATTGTATTTATCAGCTTCCGCACCAATTTCCCCGACAAGTATCTGCCGGTGGAGGAGCTCACCGACCGGGGCTATGCGGTGGCATCCTTCTGCTATCGGGACATTACCGCCGACAACAGCGATTTCAGCTCCGGTCTGGCCGGTGTGCTGAACATTGACCGCAGCGCGCCCGATGCCTCCGGCAAGCTGATCCTCTGGGCCTGGGCCGCCATGCGGGTGCTGGAGCATCTGCGGACGCTGCCCCAGATCGACCATCATCGCATTGCCGTGGCTGGACATTCCCGGATGGCCAAGGCCGCTCTGCTGGCTTCCGGTCTGGAGGCCCGCTTTGCCGCCGTGCTGGCCAACGAGCCGGGCTGTATGGGCGGTGCGCTGACCCGGGGCAAAACCGGCGAAACGCTGGAGGATCTGTGCGATTCCTTCCCCTACTTTTTCGCACCCCGGCTGCGGGATTATGTGGGACGGGAGCGGGAAATGCCCTTTGACCAGCATTTTCTGCTGGCGCTGAACGCACCCCGCAAGCTGTATGTGGCCTCTGCCGCCCGGGATTTCTGGGCCGATCCGGTTTCGGAATATCTGGGCTGTGTGGCGGCCTCCTGCGCCTGGGAACAGCTGGGCGCGCCGGGTCTGATCCCCGGAGGCGAGCGTCTGCCCAAGCCGGGCTGTGTGCTCCACAGCGGCTCCATCGGCTATCATCTCCGGGATGGCGAGCATTATCTCAGCCGCTATGAGTGGCAGCAGTTCCTGACCTTCTGGGAGAAAAAATAAAGAATAAACCCCTTCCTCCGGTTTGGCCCCGTGCCGATGCCGGAGGATTTTTGCGTCTATGGCGCTTCCAGCAGCTCCCGCAGCCGGCCCCGGGCCCGCTTTTCCAGACGGCTCACCTGCACCTGTGTGATGCCCAGCAGAGCGGCGGCACGCTGTTGGGTCATGTCCCGCAGATAGCGCAGCACGATCACCTGCCGCAGCCGGGGCTCCAGCGTTTCCAGTGCCCGCTGCAAATCCATCCGCAGGGTGATGCGCTCCTCCGGATCGTCGCCCGGCAGCAGCTCCAGCAGGCTGACCCCGTCCTCCTTCACCTCTGCCTCCAGAGAGATCGTTCCGGTGGGTGCCTGCATGGCCTCCAGCACCTGCTCCAGCGTCAGACCGGTTTGCTGACACAACGCGCTGAGCCGGGGACTTTCTCCGGTTTTCTCCGTCAGCTGCCGTTCCGCCCGCTGCACCGCCGCCGCATGCTCCTTTACCGTGCGGCTCACCTTTACCGCACCGTCATCCCGGAGAAAGCGGCGAATCTCGCCTGCGATTTTGGGCACCGCATAGGTGGAAAGCTCCACCGGCCGTTCCGGGTCAAAATCCCGGATGGCTTTCATCAGGCCCATGGCCCCCAGCTGAAACAGATCCTCTGCCTCTCCCCTGCCGTAAAACCGGCGGACGATGCTGTGTACCAGCGGCAGATTGTCCCGCACCAGCATCTCCATGGCCTGCCGGTCTCCGGTCTGGGCCGCAAGAATGCGCTGACGCAGAACCTCCGTCACGCCTGTTTCCGGGGCTCCAGCACCTTGCGAAGGGTGACGGTCACGCCCCGCCCCGGCTGAGAGCGGACACTGAGCCTGTCCATAAAGCTCTCCATAATGGTAAAGCCCATGCCGGAGCGCTCGGGCCCGCCGGTGGTAAACAGCGGCTCCCGGGCCCTGGCAATGTCGCTGATACCGCAGCCCCTGTCCCGGATTACGATCTCCACCGCCGCCGGCTGATACAGCCGCAGCTTCATGGTGATGGGGCCGATGCTGTCCCGATAGCCGTGGACGATGGCGTTGGTCACGGCCTCGGATACTGCCGTTTTGATATCGTAGACCTGCTCGATCGTGGGATCCAGCTGGGCCACAAAGGCTGCCGCCGCTGCCCGGGCAAAGGCCTCGTTGGAGCTGCGGCTGAGAAAGCTCAGGGTCATTTCGTTGATCTTCTGCTGCTTCAAGGGATGTCCCTCCTTTATTCCAAATCCACCAGCCGCTGTACTCCGGCGGCCAGCAGCACCTTTTTCGCCTGTGCAGGCGTCCCTCGCACGGCAAAGCGGCAGCCGCAGGCGGCACATTTCCGGGATGTCTGCAAAATCACGGCGATGCCGGAGCTGTCCATAAAATCCAGTCCGGAAAGCTCCAGCAGCAGTCCGCCGGGCAAAAGCGTCTCCACCAGTCCGCCCAGCTGTGCCATGCCGTTGATGGCCTCATGATGGCCCAGCTCACCCAGCAGACGCACGGTGAGCACGCCCTCCCGCAGGGCATATTGTATCTCCATGCCATTTCCTCCCCTGTTGTTCCATAAAAAAACTGCGGACAAAGCCTGTCCGCAGTCTATTGTACCGGGTCTTTCCCGCAAAATCTGTCGCTTTTTGCAGAATGTACGCCGCCATGCATTTTCTTCCGGAAAACAAAAATGCAGCCATAGGCTGCATCTCGTGCCGGTAGTTGAATCCCCCGGCGGGGATGTTCCGTTCAATCCAGAATGATGACCGAGATGTGCTTGCCATCCCGCAGGCCCATGGCCTTAATCAGGGTGCGAATTTCCTTGGCGATCCGGCCGTTGCGACCGATGACTCGGCCCATATCCTCCGCCGCCACACTGAGCTGCAATGTGATGGCGTTGCCGGATTCCTGTGCGTCCACCCGGATTTCCTCCGGATGCTCCACCAGATTTCCCACAACATAGGTCAGCATCTCTTTGATGCCGGTGATATCCATAGCTTACAGAACCCCGGCCTTTTTGAGCAGGATGCGGACGGTATCGGTGGGCTGAGCGCCATCGGCGATCCACTTCTTTGCGCTTTCGGCGTTGACCGTGATCTCAGAGGGCTCCTTCAGGGGATTGTAGGTACCCAGCTCCTCGATGAAGCGTCCGTCACGGGGATAACGGGAATCCGCCACCACGATACGATAGAAGGGAGCCTTCTTTGCGCCCATTCTTCTCAGTCTGATTTTAACCATACTGCTTTTCACCTCCATAAAGTTGTCAAATCTATTTTGAGTTTTTACTCATCGGAATCAATAGGGGAACTTGAAGCCGCTGCGCTTCATCTTTTTGGCCGCCCCCGGGCCGGAGAATCGTTTCATCATCTGCTGCATCTGGTCAAACTGCTTCAGCAGACGGTTGACATCCTCGATTTTCAGACCGCAGCCGGCGGCAATGCGCTTTTTGCGGCTGTATTTGATGATCTCGGGCTTTTCCCGCTCGGCCGGTGTCATGGACTGAATGATGGCCTCCAGATGGGAAAATGCCTTTTCGTCGATTTTGGCGTTGGCCACTGCCTTGCGGTCGATGCCGGGAATCATGCCCATGAGCTCCTGCATATTGCCCATGCCCTTCAGCTGCTTCAGCTGATCCAGAAAATCCGTCAGGGTCATCTTGCCCTTGCGCATTTTCGCTTCCAGCTGGGCCGCCTGCTTTTCGTCAAAGGCATCCTGGGCCTTTTCCACCAGCGTGAGCACATCGCCCATACCCAGAATGCGGGACGCCATCCGGTCGGGATAGAAGGGCTCCAGTGCGTCCAGCTTTTCGCCCATACCCACAAACTTGATGGGCTTGCCGGTTACGGCACGGATGGAAAGAGCTGCGCCGCCCCGGGCGTCACCGTCCAGCTTGGTCATCATCACGGAGTCGATGCCCAGCGCCTCGTCAAAGGCGGAGGCTGCGTTCACCGCATCCTGACCGGTCATGCCATCCACCACCAGCATGATCTCATGGGGATGAACGGCGGATTTGATATTTTTCAGCTCGTCCATCAGCACTTCGTCAATGTGCAGACGGCCGGCGGTATCAATCAGCAGCAGATCATTGCCGTGCTCCCGGGCGTGGCGGAAGGCGTTCTGGGCAATGGTCACCGGGTCTCCCTGACCCTCTTCATACACGGGAATGTTCAGCTGGCCGCCCACAACCTTCAGCTGCTGAATGGCGGCGGGACGGTATACATCACAGGCGCACAGCAGGGGCCGACGGCCCTCTTTCCGCTTGAACCAGCCTGCCAGCTTGGCGATATTGGTGGTCTTACCGGCGCCCTGCAGGCCCACGAACATGACCACCGTGGGCGGACGATTGGCCATATGCAGACGGCTCTGACTGCCGCCCATGAGCTGGCACAGCTCGTCGTTGACGATTTTGATCACCTGCTGCGCCGGGGTCAGGCTCTCCAGAATGTCCGAGCCGATGGCCTTTTCGGTCACATCATTGACAAACTTCCGGACGACCTTGAAGTTTACATCGGCCTCCAGCAGTGCCAGTCTGACCTCACGCATGGCCTCCCGCACATCATTTTCGCTGAGGCGGCCCTTGGAGCGCAGCTTTTTGAATACGCCGTTGAGTTTTTCGCTTAAGCCCTCAAATGCCATGGTTGTCCTTTCTCAGTTGATCTCTTCCGTCAGACGCAGGATGTTGTCCACCTGCTTTGCCACCTCAAAATTGCGCAGCGTCACATTTACCTGGGCGATATAGCCGGCAGCCTGGCGAATCTGCACCAGCCGGTTGTCATAGCCGCCGTATTTCTTCATCAGGCCCAGCTTTTCCTCGGTATCCCGCAGCGCCGTCTCCGCACGGACGATGGTATCCCGCACACCCTGGCGGGAAATGCCTGCGTGCTCGGCAATCTCCGAGAGGGAGAGATCCTCATTATAATAAAGGTCAAAAAGCTCTTTTTGCTTTTCCGTCAGCAGCTCCCCGTAAAAATCGAACAGCATGGACATATAAAAGGTATCGCTTTTCATTTCTCTCCCTACTTTCTGTAAAGTATGTTTGCTTTACACTCCAAATATGATAACGGATTTTCCCCGGCTTGTCAAGAGCAAATTCGTCTCCTGCCGAAAAAATCCGTCTTTTTTCGCAAAATGCTCCTTGACACGCTGTACTATGCGTGATATAGTATCAGGTGACAGGGGGTGTTACTGCAATGGATGCACAGCTCAAGCGAGGGATTCTGGAGGTTTGCGTGTTGAAGGCGCTGGACCGGCAGGACTCCTACGGCTATCAGATCATTAAGGATCTGGCTCCCTGCATGGCCCTTTCCGAATCAACCCTGTACCCCGTTCTGAAGCGCATCGGTGCCGCCGGTTATGTGACGGAATATTCCGTGGAGCACAACAGCCGTCTGCGAAAATATTATCATCTCACCGACAAGGGCCGTCAGCGCATCGCAGATTTCCTGCTGGAATGGGAGGAAGTTCTGAAAGCCTATCAATTTATCCGAGGTGACCTTCATGAATAAGCATGATTTTATACTCTGGCTGCGCAACCGTCTGTCCGATCTGCCCCAGGATGAGCTGGATCGGGTGGCGGGCTTTTATGCCAGCGCCATTGACGAGCGGGTGGAAGACGGCATGACGGAGGAGGCTGCGGTGTATGCGCTGGGAGAGCCCGAGGCGCTGCTGCGGGAGATTCGCTCCACCCTGCCGGAGCCCTACCGTGTGGAGCCTGCCTCTGCCCCTTCCGCCGGGCCGGTGCCTGCCGGGAAAAACCCCTCCCGCTGGCTGGCGGCCTGCGGCGTGGGACTGATCGCACTGGGACTGTGCGGCGGGATTCTGACGCTGGTGCGGGCGATGTCTGGCTATCATCCCTTCCAGAATATCGCCGTCAACATTGAAGAACCCCTGCCGGAGCTGGATGAAGCAGCGGCAGAGGTTATCACGGTGTCGGAAGAGGGCGGGGTTGTCCGTTCCTCCGGCAATCTGTGCTTTGAGACCGGCACCGTGGCCGGTGTGACCATCGACCTGACAGTGCATGATCTGATGCTGGACGGCAGCGAGGACGGCTGCTGTTATGTGTCGCTGCCTGAGGACGGAAGCGTTTCCGCCCGGCTGGAGCCCAACGGTCTTCTGTGCATTGAATCTGCCGCCACCAGCCCTTCCGCCACAGAGGGACAGTCGGTGTATGTATCGCTGCCCCAGGAGCTGACGCTGACCGTTGCCTGCGATGTGGGCGAGATTCATCTGGATGGCCTGACGGTGAAATCCGCCTCGGTGAAAACCTCCGTGGGCGATATCTGTCTGACGGGGGTCTGCGCCCGGGACAAGCTCTATGTCTATGCGGACTGCGGCGATCTGAATGTGGAGTATCTGGATTGTCCCAACACCACGCTGGAGTGTGCCACCGGCACGATCAGCGGTCTGCTGTACGGCAGCGCAGAGGAATATTCCGTGGATGCCTCTACCGCATGGGGCGCCAATTCTCTCACCAGCGGCGGCAATGGCCCCCGTTTTCTGAAGGTACACTCGGATATGGGTGCGATCCAGCTGCATTTTGAAGAGGAATAAGGTTTTCCGGGGATGTGCCGGCCGGTGCATCTCCGGATTTTTCGCAAAAAAGTGTAAAAACCCGTTGACAATCGTTTCCGGGTCTGATATACTGTCTCAGGAAAAGAAAGCAGAACTGCCGTTCTCACCTCCATGGACTAAGAAGAGGTTTACAATTCCGCAGCATCGCCCCCGGGGTGGTGTGCGTTTGTTCGGACGGCAAGCTGCCGCCCGTTTTTAATTTTCAGGAGGTGTTTGCCCATTAGCATTTTGGAGCATCAGATCAACGAAGAAATTCGTGACAAGGAAGTCCGACTGATCGACAGCGATGGTTCCCAGTGTGGGATCGTCCCCATCCAGCAGGCTCTGGCCGTAGCCGCCGAGCGCAATCTGGATCTGGTCAAGATCGCCCCCAAGGCCGAACCGCCGGTGTGCCGTGTGATGGACTATGGTAAGTTCCGCTTTGAGCAGGGCAAGAAGGAAAAGGAAGCCCGAAAGAACCAGAAGGTTGTGGATATCAAGGAGGTTCGTCTCTCCGCAAAGATTGACATCCACGATTTTGAGGTGCGGGTCAAGGCCGCCGAAAAGTTTCTGAAGGGCGGCGACAAGGTGAAGGCCAGCATCCGCTTCCGTGGCAGAGAAATGGCCCATACCGACATCGGACTGACTGTGATGCAGCGTTTTGCCGAGGCCTGCGCTGAGTTTGGCACGGTGGAAAAGGCCGCCAAGCTGGAGGGCCGCCAGATGCTGATGTTTATCGCCCCCAGGAAATAACACGGGAACCCACATTTGTTTATAAAAAGCTACAAGCTTTTGAAGGAAGGAGCAGCAACCATGCCGAAAATCAAATCCCATTCCGGCGCCAAGAAGCGTGTTATGGTCACCAAGACCGGAAAAGTCAAGCTGAACAGCATGAATCGTCGTCACGACATCAAGGGCTGTAAGTCCACCAAGCGGAAACGCCATCTCCGTAAGGCTTTCTATGCAGGCAGCACCCTGGCCCCGACGCTGAAGCGTCTGGTTCCGTACAAATAAACCCTGAGGCAGAAGGAGGAATAAGCAATGGCAAGAGTGAAAGGCGCAATGATGACGCGCAAAAGAAGAAAGAAAATCATTAAGCTGGCGAAGGGTTATTGGGGCAACAAAAAGAACCACTTTAAGGTAGCCAACGAGCAGGTCATGAAGTCCCTGCGCTATGCTTATGTGGGCCGCAAGCTGAAGAAGCGTGATTTCCGCCGTCTGTGGATCTCCCGCATCAACGCCGCCTGCAAGCTGAACGGCATCAACTACAGCCGTTTCATGAACGGTCTGAAGAAGGCCGGCATCGAACTGAACCGCAAGATGCTCGCTGAGATCGCCGTTTCCGACAAGGCCGGTTTCACCGCTCTGGTGGAGAAGGCCAAGGCCGCTCTGTAAGAGAGATTTTCTGTCGCCGCAGGTTTCTGCGGCGGCATTTTTATACCCGTCGGAGATTTTCCGAACATGGAAAGGAGCATCCTTATGACACTGCTGGTAAGCGCCTGTCTGCTGGGACTTTGCTGCCGCTATGACGGCTGCGGCAAGCCCTGTGCCCCCGTGCTGGAGCTTCAGAAAAAGCACACCCTGATTCCCGTCTGTCCGGAGCAGCTGGGCGGACTTTCCACCCCCAGACCGCCGGCAGAGCGGCAGGGCTGCCGGGTTGTCACCCAGACCGGTCTGGATGTAACGGCAGCCTATGCCCGGGGCGCGGAGGAAGCGCTGAAGCTGGCAAAGCTGCTGCAATGTCAGGCGGCTGTGCTGAAGGAGCGCAGTCCCTCCTGCGGCTGCGGTCAGATTTATGACGGCAGCTTTTCCAAAACGCTCATTCCCGGCGACGGCGTGACGGCGGCGCTGCTGAAGGAAAACGGCATCCCGGTCTATGGGGAAAGTCAGCTTTCCCGGCTGCTGGCGGAATCCATGCCGGAGGTCTTTCCCGCAGGCTAAGGTTTGGAAAAAAATGGATTTTTATGTTGCAGCCCCTGCTGCCTTGGATTATACTGAAATCATACAAATCTTCCAAAGGAGGTCTCCCCATGAAAAAGTGTTGTTTCCTGCTGCTTTTGTGTCTGCTGGCGGTGGGTCTGTGTGTTGCGCTGTGTCTCCCCCGCACGGAAGCAGTACAGCTGGATGGCACGCTGCTGCAATGGCAGAATGACGCACCGGAGGTGCTGAAGCAGCGTTCTTTCCGTCTGGAGGGACAGCTGGAGCGGCGGCTGGCGCAAAAGCCGCAGCTGTATGCCACTTTGCACATGGACGGCATTACGGAAAACTGGCCTGCCCAGCAGGTATGGGCGGCCTTTACCTCTGACCGCACAGCGGACGGTGATACCGTCTGGCAGGGCAATTTGCAGGTGTATCATCCCTGGGCGGGAGACGGTGCGGACCCCCGCGCAGAGCCGGAGCTGCTGTATGAGGCTACCGACTGGCTGATCCGGATGGAGCCGGACACCGGGGCATTCTGTCTGTTCTGCCCGCCCGGTCTGGCGCTGCATACGCCGAAAGCCGGGCTGTATTCGCTGGAAAACGGCAGTGTTCTGCTCCACTATCTGTCCGGGGATTCTGCGGTGTTTTCCTTCCCGGCGGAAGACCGGGAGGAGGCAGTGACGCTGACAAAGCGCCTGTGGCCCGATCCCTGCGACGCCTCTGAGCTGCAATGGCTGGAGGCTCACGACCGGGAGCCCATTCCCGGCGGCTGGCGCTGAGAAGGGGTTCTTTTTCCCTTTTGCCCGCACCTTCTCTTGACCTTCCGGGTCAGGTATAGTAAGATAGAGTTATCGCCGCCCCGGGCGGTGTCCTTCCGATTCTTTCATAAGGTGTGTGCGATTGGATGAAAAAGCTGAAAAAATTGCCCCAGATTCCTCCGGTGGTGCAGGAAGCCCTCATTCTGCTCTGGGCCATTGCCGTGCTGGCGGTGGCGGTGTTCTTCTTTCTGGTGCCCAGTCACGCCGCAGTGAGCAGCATCGCCGGTGCTGCCATTGTGCTGGCCAACTTTGTCCCCCTGCAAATTTCCACCATCACCCTGATCCTCAATGTGGTGCTGCTGATCATCGGCTATTTCACCTGCGGGCGGGAGTTTGTGCTGAAAACCTCCATTGCCTGCATTGTGCTGCCGCTGTTTCTGGCAGTGCTGGAGCATCTTTTCCCCAACTTTACCTCTCTCACCGGCAGTGCGGAGCTGGATGTGCTGTGCTATATTCTGGTGGTCAGCTACGGCCTGTGCATCATGTTCAACCACAACGCCGCCTCCGGCGGTCTGGACATTGTGGCCATGATCCTGCATAAATATCTGCATATGGATCTGGGCCGTGCCATGTCGCTGGCGGGGATGTGCATCGCCCTTTCCTCCGGTCTGGCCTACGATTCCAAAACCGTGGTGCTCAGCGTGGTGGGCACCTATTTCAACGGCATTGTGCTGGACAAGTTCATCTTCGGACAGAATCTCAAGCGCCGGGTGTGCATCATCAGCCGGGAAGAGGCCCGTCTCCGGGAGTTCATTTTGCAGGAGCTGCACAGCGGTGCCACGGAATATGAGGGTATCGGCGCGTTCACCGGTCTGCCCCAGAAGGAGCTCATCACCATCGTGAACAACAGCGAATATCAGAAGCTCATGCGCTTTATCAGCCAGACCGATCCGGATGCCTTTGTCACCGTTTACACCGTCTCCGACATCCGCTATCGTCCCAAAACACCGCAAAAATAAGCATTCTGCCGGGTATCCGTACAGCGGATGCCCGGTTTTTCCTGTCCGGCAGAAAAAATGTCTCCGGCGAAAACGCAATTTTTCCCGGAAAGGGCGGCTTTCTGCCTTGCGCATACCCGGTTCTCATGCTATAATATTCTATTATTATGGCAAAAGAGCGCCCTCTGGGCATAAAGGAGGAAAAGGCGTTGGACAAGCGATTTTCCAGAATCATAGAATCGGGCACACGGCTCACCTTTGTGGTGATGCTTGCGTTCTGTGCCGTAAGCTTTTTCAGAATCGGATGGGCCGTGGGCACGGCTGAGCTGCTGGTGGTGGGACTGGTCTATTTCTTCTACCGCCGCCGGGCACACCGCCGCTCTGCGGAGATTCGGAAATATGTGGAGACGGTGGCCTTTTCCGTGGACGATGCCTCCAAGCATTCGCTGGTGCATTTTCCCCTGCCTATGGCCATTCTGCGCATTGACAGCGGCGAGATCATCTGGGGCAACGAGCTGTTCACCTCCATCAGCGGACGGCACGAAAGCGTTTTTGAAACCCATATCAACGATGTGCTCCACGGCTTTGACACCCGCTGGATCATGGAGGGCAAGACCCTTTGCCCCTATGATGTGGAAATGGGCGGCAGAAAATATCAGATTTACGGCAATCTGGTGCGTTCCCAAAATCCGGGCAGCGCACTGCTGGCCACGCTGTTCTGGGTGGATATCACCGACTTCAGCCAGCTGCGGGATCGGTTTGAGCGCACCCGTCCGGTGGTGGGACTGATTCTCATCGACAGCTATGAAGAGCTGATGAAGAGCGCCTCCGAGGCGGAAAAATCCTCTCTCACCGCAGAGATCGACCGGCGGCTCAACACCTGGGCCAAGGCCTCCGGCGGCATTGTGCGCAAGCTGGAGCGGGATCGGTATCTGTTCATCTTTGACCAGAAGAGCCTGCTGGACTTTACCGCCGAAAAGTTTTCCATTCTGGAGGACATTCATCAGGTGCAGAACAGCGACGGTCTGGCGGCAACCCTGTCCATCGGCATCGGCAAGGGCGACTGCGCCTGGCAGGAGCTGTATCAGTATGCCGAGCTGGGCATTGACATGGCCCTGTCCCGGGGCGGCGATCAGGTGGTGGTAAAATCCAAAACCGCCTTTGAGTTTTACGGCGGCCGCAGCAAGGAGCTGGAAAAGCGCACCAAGGTAAAATCCCGCGTGATGTCCAATGCGCTGATGCAGCTGATCCGGGACAGCAGTCAGGTGTTCCTCATGGGTCACAAATATTCCGATCTGGACAGTGTGGGTGCCTGTGCCGGTCTGGCTGCCGCCGTGCGCAAGGCCGGTCGCCCCTTCTATATCATCGTCAACGATCAGGCCACGGCAGCGGGAGAGCTCATTCGCCGGCTGCAGGCGCAGCCGCTGTATGCCGAAGCCTTTATCAGTGAGGAAAAGGCCATTGAGCTGGCGGACGCCTCTTCCCTGTGCATTGTGTCCGATACCTCCCGTCCCGATCTGGTGGAGGCCCCCTCTCTGCTGGAGACCGTGCCCCGGGTGGCCGTGGTGGATCACCATCGCCGGGCGGCAGAATACATTGAAAACGCAGCCATCAACCTTCATGAGACCTATGCCTCCTCCGCCTCCGAGCTGATTACCGAGCTGCTGCAATATGCCATCAACCCCTCCGATCTGCTGAAGGTGGAATCGGACGCACTGCTGGCGGGCATTTTCCTGGATACCAAGGGCTTTACGGTGAAAACCGGCGTACGCACCTTTGAAGCCGCCGCCTATCTCCGTCAGGCCGGTGCGGATACGGTGGAGGTTCGCAAGATGTACTCCGGCGGACTGGAGAGCAACATCAAGAAATACCAGATCATTTCCCACGCCTCCGAGCCCTATCCGGGCATTTCCGTCTCCGTAATGGAGGAAAATCTGCCCCGGGCCACCGCCTCGCAGGCAGCGGACGAAATGATGAACGCCGCCGGGATCCGGGCCTCCTTTGTGGTCTATGGCGAACGGGGCGGTGCCGTGGTTTCCGCCCGCTCCTATGGCAAGGTCAATGTGCAGGTCATTATGGAGCACATGGGCGGCGGCGGCAGTCTCACCGCGGCCGGAGGACAGTATCCGGACAAATCCCCCGCAGAGACCGCGGCGCTGCTGCGGCAGGCAATTGAAGCTTATCTCCGGGACGCTCCTGCGCAGGAGTGACCCGATCATACACAGAAAAGGAGTTTGAACTTATGAAAGTGATTTTACTTCAGGATGTAAAGGCACAGGGCAAAAAGGGCGAAATGATTACCGTCTCCGACGGCTATGCCCGGAACTTCCTCCTGCCCAGAAAGCTGGCCATGGAGGCCACCACCGATGCCATCAACGCCAAGAAAAACGCCGATGCTGCGGCTCTGCGGCGTGTGGAGGAGGAGCGGAAGGCTGCGCTGGCGCTGAAGGAGCGTCTGGCGGAGACACCGGTGAAGATTTATGCCAAGGCAGGCTCCGGCGGCAGACTGTTCGGCTCTGTCACCACCAAGGAGATCTCCGAGGCGCTGATGAAGCAGTACGGCATTGATCTGCCCAAAACCCGGCTGGAGCTGGCCGAGCCCATCAAGACCTTCGGCACCTTCCAGGCCAAAGCCAAGCTGTTTACCGAGGTCTCCGGCGTTGTCTTTGTTCAGGTGTTTGAAGAAAAATAACCGACGGTTTTCCGAAGGAAGGATGTGAAGCACATGGCGGCAGACGAGCTGCTTTCCCGGCAGGCGCCTTACAGTCTCGAGGCGGAGCAGGCCGTTCTGGGCTCCATGCTCATCGACACAAAATGCATTCCCGCAGTCATCGAGGTGCTCAAGCCGGATGACTTTTATCTGGAGACCCATCGGCTGATCTACGATACCATCCATCAGATGTTCCTCAACGCCCGGCCCATCGACCCGGTGACTGTGCTGGACGAAATGAAGGCGCTGGGCTATCGGGAGGCGGCCAGACGGGACTTTTTCCTCCAGCTCATTGAGGTCACGCCCACCTCCTCCAATGTTTCCGAATATGCAGCCATTGTGCGCAGCAAGAGTATGCTGCGGGAGCTTCAGCAGGTGTCCTCCGACATCATTGATCTGACCCGTGCCGAGGAGGAAAGTGCCGATACCGTGGCCGATCTGGCCGAGCAGAAAATCTATGCCGTGCGGCAGGGACGGGAGATTCAGGGCTTTTCCGGCATTCACGAGGCCATTCAGGAGGTCTATGCCAATCTGGATGAGCTGGCTGCCAATCCGGGCAAGCTTCCCGGTCTGCCCACCGGCTTTGCCCAGCTGGATCAGTATATCGGCGGACTGAACAAAAGCGATCTGATTCTGCTGGCGGCCCGTCCCGGCATGGGCAAAACCGCCATTGCGCTGAATATGGCGGTCAACGCGGCCAAGCGTTCCGGCAAAACCGTAGCCATTTTCCAGCTGGAAATGTCCCGGCAGCAGCTGGCCACCCGTATGCTGTCCAGCGAAGCGCTCATCGACAGCAAAAAGCTGCGCATGGGCACGCTGGAGGATTCGGACTGGGAGCGCATGGCCGGAGCCACCCAGTCTTTGCAGGGGATGCCCATTCTCATTGATGAAAACTCCGGCATCACCGTTCCCGAGATGATGGCAAAATGCCGCCGTCTGGGCAGCAAGCTGGGGCTCATCGTCATCGACTATCTTCAGCTGATGCACACGCCCAAGCAGATGGACAACCGTGTGCAGGAGGTGGCGGAGATTTCCCGATCTCTGAAGATCATGGCCAAGGAGCTGAATGTGCCGGTGCTCTGCTGCAGTCAGCTTTCCCGTGGCCCGGAGGGGCGGCAGAACAAGCGGCCCATGCTGTCCGACCTGCGGGAATCCGGCTCCATCGAGCAGGATGCGGACATTGTTCTCTTTATCTATCGGGACGACTATTACAACAACGAAGCGGAAAACCGCAACTGTGCGGAGCTGATCGTAGCGAAAAACCGTCACGGCGAGACCGGTACGGTGGATCTGCAATGGATGGGTCAGTTTACCTCCTTTGCGGCCCAGGATTCCACACGCAATGAACATCAGTGACGGACTGAAACAAAGCGGTCTGCTGCGGCCGGGAATGCGGGTGCTGTGCGCCCTGTCCGGCGGCGGCGATTCCGTCTGTCTGACCCACGCGCTGGCGGCGCTGGCACCGGAGCTTTCTCTCACCGTCGCGGCGGCCCATTTTTCCCACGGACTGCGGCCGGAGGCTGCGGAGGCGGAGCGGGCCCTTTGTCAGGCGCTGTGCGCCAGGCTGGACATTCCGCTGCTTTGCGGCAGCGGTGATACGCCGTCCTATGCCGCTTCCCATCATCTCAGCACCGAGCAGGCGGCACGGACGCTGCGCTATGCCTTTCTGGAGCAGTCTGCCGATGCGTTTCAGGCGGATGCCATTGCCGTGGCCCATCAGCAGGAGGACAACGCGGAGACGCTGCTGCTGAATCTGATCCGGGGCTGCGGCAGTGCCGGTCTGGAGGGCATTCCTCCCCGGCGGGGCAGGATCATCCGCCCGCTGCTGGGCTGTTCCCGGGAGGATATCCGGCAATATCTCACGGCGCATCAGCTGGATTATGTCACCGACCCCACCAATCTGGGCACGGACAACGCTCGGGCGCTGCTGCGCAATCAGGTCTTTCCCCTGCTGCACCAGCTGAATCCCCGGGCGGCACAGCATATGGCCCGGACGGCGGAGCAGCTGCGGCAGCAGAATGAAGTTTTTGCGCTGGAGGGTGAAGGGCTGGCGGAGCGTGCGGTATGCTGCCCGGAGGGCCTGCTGATTTCCGTTCCCGAGCTGCTGGCTCTGTCTCCCGAGGGAGCCTGCCGTGCCTTGCAGCGGTTGCAGCGTCAGGCGGGCGGACAGATGCTCACCCGTCCCCAGCTGGAGTCTGCCCTTGCCCTGTGCCGGAGTCCGTCCCCCTCCGGACAGCTTTCTCTTTCCGGGACGCAACTGCGGCGGCGCTATCAACAGCTGCTGCTGTGTACCGAAGCCGCTCCCCCTCCGCCGGAGCCTGTGACACTCACGGCCTGCGAACAGGTATCCTTTGGCAGCTGGGAGATCATCGTGCAGCCGGAGGATGGCAGCGGAGAAGGCTTCTGTCTGCCGGAGACGGCGATTTTTCCTCTTTTGATCCGCACCCGGCGCACCGGTGACCGGCTGGAGCTGCCCGGCGGCAGCCGAACGGTGAAAAAGTGGATGATTGACCGTAAAATTCCGAAAGATTTGCGTGACACCACGCCGATTCTATGCCATAATAATAAAATACTGGCTGTGGCGGCCTGCTGGCACGAAACCGTGCCTCCGGCAGAAACAGATATGCCGCAGCTTCAGATCATTTGCAGGAGGAAAAGAGCATGAAACGGGATCCCATTGATATGCGGCAGGATATGCTGAAAACGCTCATCAGCAAGGAGGAGCTGGAGGCCACGGTGGCTCGGCTGGGTCAGGAGATCACCCGGGACTATCGGGGCAAGACACCCATACTGGTTGCGGTGCTCAAGGGCGCGTTTATCTTTATGGCCGACCTGGTGCGGCAGATTGATCTGCCCTGCACACTGGATTTTATGGCGGTGTCCAGCTATGGCGCCGGAATGTCAACCTCCGGCCGTGTGAAAATTATTAAAGATTTAGACACCAATATTGAGGGGAAAGATGTTATTATCGTAGAGGACATTCTGGACAGCGGCGTTACGCTGAGCTATCTGATCCAGCTGCTTCAGGCCCGGTGTCCCGCCTCCATCCGCCTTTGCACCCTGTTTGACAAGCCGGCACGGCACAAGGTGGACATTCATTCCGATTATATCGGTCTGGAGGTGCCCAACGAGTTTATCGTGGGCTATGGTCTGGACTATGCGGAGCTCTACCGGAACTATCCGGAGATCGCCGTGCTCAAACCCTCGGTTTACAGCGACGAACAATAATACCCCGGCGGCGATGCCGCCCGAAAAGGAGTGACAATCCAACTTGAACAAGAAGAAGGGCTCGGGCCGCAGTATCGGCCTGTATATCATCGCATTTATCCTTCTGCTGGTGACCTTCAGCATTCTTTCCAGCCCGTCCGACTCTTCTGCGGCCATCAGCTATACGCAGATCCGCAGCGACATCAAATCCGGAAATGTCTCTGAGCTGGTCATCGGCTCCAATGAGGTCTCCGTCCTGCTGAAGGACGGCACGGAATATCTCTATCAGGTGACGGATATGGATTATTTCATGTCCGATCTGGGCGACGATATTCAGGCCCAGCAGGATGCGGGAACGCTCACCGTGGACTATTATGTGCGCACCACCTCGGTGTTCATGACCTTCCTGCCGTATATCATTGTGGTGGTTCTGCTGGTGGCCTTCTGGGCCTTCATGCTCAACCGTCAGGCCGGCGGCGGTGGCGGCGGTGCCATGAACTTTGGCAAATCCCGTGCCAGAATGACTGCCCCCGGCGAACAGCAGAAGCGTGTTACCTTCAAGGATGTGGCCGGTGCCGATGAGGAAAAGGCCGATCTGGAGGAAATCGTGGACTTTCTGCGGGATCCCCGGAAGTATATGGCGCTGGGTGCCCGCATTCCCAAGGGTGTTCTGCTGGTAGGCCCTCCGGGCACCGGTAAAACCCTCATCGCCAAGGCCGTGGCCGGAGAAGCCGGCGTTCCCTTCTTCTCCATTTCCGGTTCGGATTTTGTGGAGCTGTATGTGGGCGTTGGCGCTTCCCGTGTGCGTGACCTGTTCAACGAGGCGAAAAAGCACGCCCCGGCCATTGTCTTTATCGACGAGATCGACGCAGTGGGCCGTCAGCGTGGAGCCGGTCTGGGCGGCGGCCACGACGAGCGGGAGCAGACGCTGAATCAGCTGCTGGTGGAGATGGACGGCTTCGGCAACAATGCCGGTGTCATCGTTCTGGCTGCCACCAACCGGGCGGATATTCTGGACCCGGCGCTGCTGCGTCCCGGCCGCTTTGACCGTCAGATCTATATCGGCGTACCCGACATCAAGGGCCGTGTGGAGATTCTCAAGGTTCACGCCCGGAAAAAGCCCTTTGAAGAGGATGTTTCCTTTGATGCCATCGCCCGCAGCACGGTAGGCTTTACCGGCGCGGATCTGGAAAATCTGCTGAACGAGGCGGCTCTGTTGGCTGCCCGCCGCGGCAAGCCCAAAATCGGCCTGAAGGACATTGACGATGCCTTCCTGAAGGTCATCATGGGCAACGAAAAGAAGAACCGTGTCATGACCGATCGGGAGCGCAGACTCACCGCCTATCACGAATCCGGCCATGCGCTGACCTCCCGTCTGCTGCCCACGCAGGATCCTGTCCAGCAGGTATCCATCGTGCCCCGGGGCAGAGCCGGCGGCTTTACCCTGAATCTGCCGGTGCAGGATAAGTATTACAGCACCCGGCTGGAGATGGAGGAAGAGCTCATTGTGCTGCTGGGCGGCCGTGTAGCGGAAAAACTGGTGATGGGAGATATCTCCACCGGCGCTTCCAATGATATCGAGCGTGCCAGCCGCATCGCCCGGAACATGGTGACGAAATACGGCATGAGCGACCGTCTGGGCCCCATCGACTTTGGCTCTTCTCATGACGAAGTGTTCCTGGGCCGGGATTTTGCCAACACCAACCATCTGTCGGAAGAGACTTCTTCTCTCATCGACAAGGAGGTTAAGGCGCTGATCGACCAGGCCTATGCCCGCTGCGAACAGCTTCTCCGGGACAATATGGACATTCTGGATCGTCTGGCAGCCTTCCTGCTCCAGCACGAAACCATGGACAATGCCCAGCTGGAGGCCATTTTCAAGGGTGAAACGCCGCCGGAGCATTCCAGCGCCGTGCCTCTGGGCCAGCGTCAGGAGGGTGACCGGAGCGCCAACGAGGTGATGTCCCAGCTGGAAAAGGCGGAGGAAAAGTCCGCCGCAGCTCAGCCGGAGGTCAATCCCAATCCGGAAACGCCGGACGCGCCCCCCGCGGACAACAACTGAACCAATTTCAGGCGGGCCATTGTGCCCGCCTTTCTCACAGGAGGCAGCTATGACCATCCAACTTCCCCCTTTTGCCGCGCTGGTGCTGGAGCGTCTGCACCAGTCCGGCTTTGCCGCCTATGTGGTGGGCGGCTGTGTCCGGGACAGCCTGCTGGGCCGCACCCCCGGCGACTGGGACATCACCACAGATGCTCTGCCGGAGCAGGTACACAGGGCCCTTGCCCCCATGACGGTGCTGGATACCGGCCTTGCCCACGGTACTGTGACAGCGGTGATCGACCGGCAGCGGCTGGAGATCACCACCTTTCGTGTGGACGGTGCTTACCGTGACCATCGCAGACCGGACAGCGTGACCTTTACCCGGGAGCTGCGGGATGATCTGGCACGGCGGGATTTTACCGTCAACGCCATGGCCTATGCCCCCGGAGAAGGGCTGACAGATCCCTTCGGCGGACAGGCCGATTTGCGGCAGGGACTTCTCCGTGCCGTGGGAGATGCCGATGCACGGTTTCAGGAGGATGCCCTGCGCATTCTCCGGGGACTGCGCTTTGCCGCCGTGCTGGGCTTTTCCATAGAGGAGGAAACCGCAGCCTCCATGCACCGGCAGAAAGACCTGCTTTTGCAGCTGGCCCCGGAACGCATTCAGGCTGAGCTGTGTTCCCTGCTCACCGCCCGGCAGGCCACGGAGGTTCTGCGGCAGTATCGGGATATTTTCGCGGTGATTCTGCCGGAAATTGCGCCCATGTTTGATTTTGACCAGCGCAATCGCCATCATATCTATGATGTGTGGGAGCATACCCTGCACGCCTTTGCGACGGTGCCGGAAAATCTGGCCCTGCGGCTGGCCATGCTGCTGCACGACAGCGGAAAGCCCGCCTGTTTTTCGCTGGACGCTGCCGGTTCCGGACATTTTTACGGTCATCCCGGCGTTTCTGCCCGGCTGGCAGAGCAGGCACTGACACGGCTGCGCTTTCCCACCGAGCTGACAGAGCGGGTGGTGCGGCTCATTGCCCTGCACGACAGCGATCTGCTGCCCACGGAAAAAAGTCTGCTGCGCTGGCTGCGCCGTCTGGGAGAAGAAGAGCTGCGTCTGCTTTTACAGGTGAAGCGGGGCGACAACCGGGGCCAGAGTCCGGTCTTTGACCGCAGCGGACAATATGACACGGTGGAGCGGCTGCTGGACGGGCTTCTCACCCGGGAGCCCTGTTTTTCCCGGGCACAGCTGTCCGTCCGGGGCGGCGATGTGCTGGCGCTGGGTCTGTCCGGCCCGGACATCGGAAAAGCGCTGGACTGGCTGGTGGAACAGGTGATTTCCGGCGCATTGCCCAACCTGCGGGAGCCCCAGCTGAACGCGCTCACTGCCGCACTGGCAGACACCTCCCGCGCAAACTTCCTGTCCTGAAGAACGATCATCCATAGAAAGAAGGTATCATCATGGAACTGAATCACGCACTGGAGCAGCTTGCGCTGCTGCAAAGAAAGCTTTACGCCTATCACACCGCCTCCGCCTCCCTGTTTCTGGACGGCGACACGGTAGCGCCCCGGGACACCGCCGAGGGCCGGGGTGTGGCATTGGGCATTCTGGCCGGAGAGGCCCACGCACTGCTCACCGCACCGGAGACGGCACAGCTTCTGGCCTTTCTGTCGGAAAACAGCGCCCGGCTGGATGCCCGGCAGGCCCGGCAGGTGGAACTCCTGCAGCGGGAATGGAAGCAGGTCTCCCGCATCCCCGCCGACGAATATATGGAATATGCCATGCTCACCAATGAGGCCAGCGATGTCTGGCACCGGGCCAAGGAGCAGGATGATTTTGCCCTGTTCCAGCCGGTGCTGGAAAAGCTGGTGGCCTTCAACATCCGCTTCGCCGGATATTATGACAGCACCAAGGCCCCCTATGATGCCCTGCTGAACGAATATGAGCGGGGACTGAACATGGAAACGCTGGATGCCTTTTTTGCCGTGCTGCGGCAGCGTCTGGTGCCGGTGATCCACGCGGTAGGTCAGGCACCGCAGCTGGACGACAGCTTCCTCCATCGGCACTATCCCGTGGAGGATCAGCGGCGGTTTTCCGATTATCTCATGGAGGTGCTGGGGCTGGATCGGGCGCACTGCGCCATCGGCGAAACGGAGCATCCCTTCACCCTGAACTTCAACAGTCAGGATGTGCGCATCACCACCCATTACAAGGAATACAATCTGGCGGATTCCATGTATTCCGTGATTCACGAGGGCGGCCACGCGCTGTATGAGCTGGGCGTGGATCCTGCCAACGATTATACCGTGCTGGCCGGCGGCTCCTCCATGAGCATTCACGAAAGCCAGTCCCGGTTTTATGAAAACCTCATTGGCCGCTCTCTGCCCTTCATCCGGGCCATTTATCCCCGGATCCAGTCCTTCTTCCCCCAGCAGCTGGCCGATGTGACAGACGAAATGTTCTATCGGGCCGTCAACCGTGCCCAGCCCTCCCTCATCCGCACGGAGGCTGACGAGCTGACCTATTCCTTCCATGTGATGGTTCGCTATGAGATCGAAAAGCAGCTCATCGGCGGCACACTGGCGGTGAAGGATGTTCCGGCAGAATGGAACCGGCTGTATCGGGAGTATCTGGGCGTGGAGGTTCCCAACGACCGGGAGGGCTGTTTGCAGGATTCCCACTGGTCCGGCGGCTCCTTCGGCTATTTCCCCTCCTATGCCCTGGGCAGCGCCTATGGCGTGCAGATGCTGCGGAACATGGAGCAGGAGGTGGATGTGTGGTCTGCCGTGGAGCGGGGCGATCTGACCCCCGTCACCGCCTGGCTGCGGGAGAAAATCCATCGGTACGGCTGTCTGCTGGAGCCTGCCCAGCTGATTGAAAATGCCTGCGGCACCTTTGACCCCAACCTTTACGCCGACTATCTCACGGAAAAATACACCGGCCTTTACGGTCTGAACTGAAGCGCCGGAGGACAGAGCATGGACGATCTTCTGTCCCGGGTCTCCGCTATGGAGCAGGCCATGACCGAGGCCAGCGCCGCCCTGACCCAGCTGCAACAGGCGCTGACACGGTATCAGGCTGCGCTGCCCCTGCTGGAACAGCTGGAGGACTATTACCAGAGTCCTCTCTGGCTGGCCGACTGGGACGCGGACCATCAGGGTCTGCTGCCGCCCGGGATGCCCCGGGGCGTGCTCAGTCAGGATGGGCTGTATAATCTGCTGTGTGAGCAGCAGACGGTACGCCGGCAGCTGTCTGCCCTTCTTGCAGCGCAAAGCGACACATAAAAAAGGCTTCCCGCCCTGCGGCACACTGCCGGGACGGGAAGCTTTCCCTGTATCAGGCTGCTTTATTTCAGGGCTGCGCCATCGGAAAAGGCATTGCCCACCTTTTCTCCCAGCACATGATAGGTGTTATTGGCACCGTCAAAGGTGATGGGCCGCAGCTTCATGGGGTCAATGCTGCCGTCGGTAAGGATGCTTTCCTGAGCGCAGACATTGACAATCTCGCCCACCATGCGGCAGGTCACCGGATCGTAGGAAATCAGCCTGCATTCCACCGTCAGCGGCAGCTCCTCGATCAGCGGCGCATCCACAAACTCGCTTTTCACCGTGTGAAAGCCCGCCTTTTCCAGCTTGTCCGGCACATCATTGCCCGAGACCATGCCCACATAATCGCAGGGCACTACGGTATCGGCCGTGGCCATGCTGACGGTAAAGGCGCCCCGCTTCAGAATGTTCTTCACCGTTTTGTGTCCGGCGCTGAGGCACATGGAAATCTCGTTGGCCTCGCTGATTCCGCCCCAGGCGGCATTCATGGCATCGGCCACGCCGTTTTCGTCATAGGAGCCAATGATAAACACCGGCTGGGGATACAGCAGGGGCTTCGCTCCAAAATTCTTTCTCATAACAGGTTCCTCCTTTATATTTTGCATTTATGCTTTCTTTTGCTTCCGTTCCTCCACAACGCACGCCACAGCTCCCTGCGGCAGGGTGAGCTCAAAATTTCTGAAAGTTATGAAATTCACGCTGTACCTCCTTGCAGTTTTCTTCCGGATATGGTATCATCATATCAAACGGTAGCTGCTACCGGTCAAGTCTTTTTTTCGGAGGTTTTCCCATGTACACCATGAAGCAGGCCTGTGCCATGACAAATATGAGCTATGAGACGCTGAAGTATTATTGCAATCAGGGGCTTGTGCCCAATGTCAAGCGGGACGAGGGCAACCGCCGGGTCTTTGACGACCGGGACATTGCCTGCATTCATATCCTCATCTGTCTGAAGCACTGCAATCTGAGCATTGAAGAGATGAAGGATTATATCGGTCTGTGCCGTCAGGGCCCGGAATCCATCCCCCAGCGGCAGCAGCTTCTGGCAGAAAAGCAGCAGGTACTGCTCCAGCGGCAGCAGGAGCTGCAATCGGCGCTGGACTATATTCAGCGAAAGCAGAATTTTTACGGCGAGGTTCTGGCGGGCCGTGCCCCCTATCGCAGCATTTTCATGCCGGAGGACAAGGACTGAGCCGCAGCTTTTTCAACCACACAGAAATCCCCGATGGAGCCTTTTCCATCGGGGATATTGTTTGTTATCCGGGGAGCCGGCACAGCTGCCGGAAATCCGTCCCGGCATAAACCCGCAGACCGGCATCGCCGCACAGCAGATACAGGGTATCCCGCAGGAACATTCCCCGCAGGGGCTGGCCGTCATACCGTTCCGTCGGCCCCTCCAGCGTGGCCAGATGGAGAAAGGCCCCGTCCTGATAGGTGAACACCAGATAGCGGCTGTCCTCCACCGGGAAGGCAATCAGCGATTCCTCCGGCAAAAGCAGCAGCGTTCGGGAATCGGTGAGGGCGGCAGAGACGGTATACTCCAGCCGCAAAGCGGCAGCCTGCCGCGGCTGCGCCGGATCGGAACTGTCATACATGGTCAGCTCCAGCCCCGCTTCTCCGGTGACGGCATCCGTACACTGTCCCAGACGGAACAGCAGCGTATCGCCAAAGGGGTGGAGACAGGCAGAGCCGCCCTCCAGCTCCTGCCGGGTGCGCAGAACCGGCGCTGCGGGGTCACTCAGATCTACGGCAAACAGCGGCTCCGTCTGGCGGCAGCTGACAAAATAGCAGAGGTCGCCCTCATAGCGGACGACATCCACCCCTTCGTCCTCCTCCAGTCCGGTGAGGCTGCCCACCACATTCAGCCCGGGATCCAGCACATAAACACCGGCGGAGGAAGCCCCCTCGGCCCAGCGATAGTTGGTGAAATCGTAATGCTCGTCGGTATAGACGCTCCAGCTGGTGGTGTCCTCTGTGACGGCCACCCGGAGATAGCCGTCCTTTTCCTCCAGCGCATGGGCGTTCAACAGCTGGCCGGGAATCACACCGGAGGCCCGCAGGGTGATGCCCTCCTCCGTCAGATCAAAGGCAGTGATGCTGGTGGAAAGGCCGGAGGCATAATCCACCACGGAATATTGCCGCTCGGTATAGACAGCGCTCTCCGTCTCGTTGTCATGGACGGCGCACAGAAACAGGCTCCGGGGATTCACGGCAACCGTAGAAATCTCGTCCAGCAGGGTGTAGGCGGAAAGCCGCTGCCGCTGTGCCAGATCAATGGCGGACACCACGGTATAGCAGGGACGGCTCATGGAGATTTCCGGCAGCAGAATGCAGGAGGGATCCATCAGCGCGGCGCTGCCGTCCTGATACAGCGCGGGGATATACTCCTCCGGCTGGGCCTCCTGCGAAAAGCTCCACAGGGCATAGTCAGAAATCAGATACACCACACCGTTTACAAGGCGGGAATCGGTATAGCGGCCCTCCTGCCCCAGCTCACCCAGCACACGCACCTGCTCCGGCCGGGACACATCCAGAATCCGCAGCGTGGTGCGAAAATCGCTTTCGCCGTTTTCCCAGCTATAGTCATGACAGATCACCGCCAGCAGCTCCTGCCAGAGATACAGCTCGGTGGCGCTGCGTGAGCTGTAGTCCTCTGTCTCCCAGAGGTCGGTACGGCTCACCAGACGGCTGCTTCCGCCCGCCGCCTGATAGATGCGCAGCTGGTCCTCATACAGGGCATAAATATAATCGCCGTCGGTTTGCACCAGATCGGCTTCCTCCACGCCCTCCACCGGCACAGAAACCGGCGCATAGCCCGTCACAGAGACGGCGGCGCTTTCCGTGGTCAGGTCATTTGCGCTGTCACCAAGACCGTCCTCCTTCTCCTGCAACAGATCGGAGGGTGCAGAGGTGCTGTAGGTCAGATCGGGCAGCGGTTCCTCCGGAAGAGACGGCTCCGGCGAGGCAGAGGGCTCCTCTCCGCTTTCCTCCCGGGTGTTCAGCAGATGATGCAGCACCTCTTCATAGGAGGCTGCCGGTGTCAGCCCGGCCGCGCGGACAGAATGCATATCGTTCATGCCCCGGGACAGCAGTCTCCCGCAGGCCATCAGCAAAACACAGATGCACAGCACCAGCCCCGTCAGCGGCAGCAGCAGCTTTTTCATCATACACGCCCCATCCTTTCCCGCGCTTCCACATAGAATGCTACACTTCTATAGACGCAGAAAACGGGAAAAAGTTTCACCTTTTTGAAAAAACAAATCCGATTTTCTTTTGTAAAGTATTTCTGAAAAACAAAATCCCGGGCCATTTTCAGTTGTGCGCCGGAAGAAAATGTGCTATGATGAAATGAAGTATGGACATTTTCCCGTCAGGACGGGAAATGGCGTGACGGAGGTGCAGCGATGTTTTATTTCATTTCCGGAAGGGTTGCGGCGACAGAGGCCGGGCTGGTGGTCATTGACGCCGGCGGCGTGGGCTATGCCATCAACACCTCCTACACCTCCGCCCGGTCGGTGAAGGTGGGAGATCAGGCGCTGTTTCACACCTTTCTGCGGGTGGCGGAGAATATTTTTGAGCTTTACGGCTTTGCGCGCCGGGAGGAGCTGAACTGCTTTAAGCAGCTGCTGGCCATCTCCGGCGTGGGGCCCAAGGCGGCGCTGGCGATTCTCAGCACGGTCACACCGGAAAAGCTGGCCCTGTGCGTGATTTCCGGGGATGAAAAGGCGCTGACGGCGGCTCCCGGCATCGGCAAAAAGCTGGCCCAGCGGATATTGCTGGAGCTGAAGGATAAAATGTCCCGGGATCAGCTGGAATCCGCATCTCAGGCCGGCGGTCTGGCGCTGACGGCGGAGGCGCTGGAAGGCTCTGCTCTGGAGGATGCGCTGGCGGCGCTGGCGGTGCTGGGCTATCCCCAGGCGGTGGCCGTTTCGGCGCTGTCCGGTGTGAAAACCGAGGGTATGGGTACGGACGAAATCGTTCGTGCCGCATTGAAACGACTGTTTTAAGGAGGGCGGCATATGGCAATCGAGTTTGGACAGGAGCTGGAGGAGGAGCGCATCGTATCCTCTGCCCTTCATGCGGAGGATGTGCAGGAGCCTGCCCTGCGTCCTCATCTGCTGACGGAATATACCGGGCAGGAGAAGGCCAAGGAAAATCTTCAGGTCTACATTCAGGCAGCCCGTCTGCGGGGAGAACCGCTGGATCATGTGCTGCTGTATGGGCCGCCGGGACTGGGCAAAACCACACTGGCAGGCATTATCGCCAACGAAATGGGGGTCAATATCCGCATTACCTCCGGCCCTGCCATTGAAAAGGCCGGTGATCTGGCGGCGCTGCTGACCAATCTCAACGAGAATGATGTGCTGTTCATTGACGAGATACATCGTCTGAACCGCAGCGTGGAAGAGGTGCTCTATCCCGCCATGGAGGATTACGCCCTGGATATCATCATCGGCAAGGGCCCTGCGGCCCGCTCCATCCGGCTGGATCTTCCCCGCTTTACCCTGATCGGCGCCACCACCCGGGCAGGACAGCTGTCCTCTCCCCTGCGGGACCGTTTCGGCGTGCAGCTGCGGCTGGAGCTGTATACCCCGGAGGAGCTTCAGGCCATCGTCACCCGCACGGCCTCCATTCTGGGGGTGGATATCGTTCCCTCCGGCGCTATGGAGATCGCCCGGCGTTCCCGGGGAACGCCCCGTATCGCCAACCGGATTCTCAAGCGGGTGCGGGATTTTGCCCAGGTGAAGGGCAGCGGACGGGTGGACAGCGCCACAGCCGATCTGGCCCTGTCTGCACTGGAAATTGACGGACTGGGCCTGGATCGCACCGACCGGCGAATGCTGGAGAGCATCATCCACAATTTCCGCGGCGGCCCGGTGGGTCTGGAGACGCTGGCGGCCACCATCGGCGAGGAAAGCGTCACGCTGGAGGATGTTTACGAGCCCTATCTGCTGCAAATCGGATTTTTGAACCGCACGCCCCGGGGCCGCTGTGTGACACCCAGAGCCTATGAGCATCTGGGCATCCCCTTTACCGGCCAGCTGGAGCTTTGATGTACAGAACAGAAAGGAATGAGCCTCATGAAATATTTTGGAACGGACGGAATTCGCGGTAAGGCCAATGTGGAGCTGGATGTCAATCTGGCCTATCGCACCGGCATGGCGCTGGGCGCTGTGCTGCGGGAGGAGCTGGGACGGCGGCCGCTGGTGTTTATCGGACGGGATACCCGGATTTCCGGCGGAATGCTGGAGGCTGCCCTCACGGCGGGCCTTTGCACTGTCGGTGCGGATGTGACCGGTCTGGGTGTTATGCCTACCCCTGCCGTGGCCTATCTCACCGCTAATACCCCCGATGCCGATGCGGGCATTGTCATCTCTGCCAGCCACAATCCCTTCGCCGACAACGGCATCAAGATTTTCGGCGGCGCCGGCTACAAGCTCACCGATGAGGAAGAGGCCCGCATGGAAGCCTATATCGACGCTCCCGCCCCCCTGCGCATGACCGATGGCGATCTGGGTGCTCTGCGTCCCTTTGCCGGAGATCCGGTGGAAGCCTATGTGCGCCATGTAGCCGCAACTGCCCCCTGCCGTCTCAACGGGATGCGCATTGTGGTAGACTGCGCCAACGGTGCCGCCTCCGCCACAGCCGAGGCGCTGTTCCGCATTATGGGTGCGGACGCGGTGATTCTGAACCAGTCTCCCAACGGCGTGAACATCAACGAAGATTGCGGCAGCACCCATATTCAGGCATTGCAGGAGGCCGTGCGTCACGGCAGCTTTACCGCCGGTGTGGCCTTTGACGGTGATGCAGACCGGTGTCTCATGGTGGACGAAACCGGCGAGCTTATGGACGGCGACCACATCATCGGTCTGCTGGCGGAGGATATGAAGCGCCGGGGCAAGCTCCACGGCGGCGTGGTGGGCACGATTCTCACCAATCTGGGCCTGCACGCCTTTCTGTCCCAGCAGGAGATTCCCATTCTGACCACTAAGGTGGGCGACCGCTATGTGCTGGAAACCATGCGGGAGCGGGGCTGGAATATCGGCGGCGAACAGTCGGGCCATGTGATCCTTTCCGACCATGCCACCACCGGTGACGGCCAGCTCACTGCGGTGCAGCTTTTGTGCGCCCTGAAGAGCTCCGGCTGCAAGGCCAGCCAGCTGAACAGCCGCATCGAGAGCTTCCCCCAGGTGGCCATCAATGTGCCGGTGTCCAACAGTCTGAAGCATCAGGTGGCGCAGCTGCCCGCCGTGCAGCAGGTGGGCCGGGAGATTGCGGATTTCTTCGGCGGCGCAGGCCGTGTGGTGATTCGTCCCTCCGGCACGGAGCCCAAGGTGCGTGTCATGGTGGAGGGCCGGGATCCGGAGCAGGTGCAGCAGCAAGCAGAGCATGCGGCACAGGTGGTAGCCGCTGCGGTGGCAGAGCTGTAAAGGGATTTCCCCTTCTCTCTGCATTTTGAAAAAATTCCCATTCTGCCGGAGGAAATGCGGCCTCAGGCCGGATGGTTTGCAGATAAGCACACAGGGAAAGGAGGACAGAAAAAGCGCCGGAGCCGGGCGGGCAATGCACCGGCTGACGAGGGTGGAGGTTGCGCAAATGCGCGAAAATCGAAAGGTTCGGCGGATGCCTCCCGCCTGCCGTGAGACGAAAGAGCTGCCGCAAAGCCGCGGAGTAATCTGCGGGACAAGGGGCAGCTTGCACGGATTTGATTCCATTTTGTTATATTTTGTCGAATTATCAAGGAGAGTTATCATATATGTGCGGAATTGTTGGATATGTGGGCAGGCAGCAGGCCGTTCCGGTGCTGTTGCAGGGCCTGTATAAGCTGGAATACCGGGGCTATGACTCTGCCGGCGTGGCGCTGCTGGAGCAGGGCCGGCTGAAGGTCATCAAGGCCCGGGGCCGCATTCAGAATCTGGAGGAGCTTTTGCGGCAGCAGGGCCCCTTTACCGCCAGCTGCGGCATCGGTCATACCCGCTGGGCTACCCACGGCGAGCCCTCGGACATCAACGCCCATCCTCATGTGAGCGAAAACGGGCGGATTGCGCTGGTACACAACGGCATTATCGAAAATTATATGGAGCTGCGGGAGATGCTGCGGCAGGCGGGCTTTACCATCCGGACGGAGACGGACAGTGAGGTGGTGGCCCATCTGTTCCAGCTCCACTATCACGGAGACGCCATTGCAGCCCTGCGGGAAACCACCCGGCAGCTGCGGGGCTCCTATGCTCTGGGCGTAGTCAACATGGACACCCCGGGCGAGCTCATCTGCACCCGCCGGGACAATCCCCTGATTATCGGCGTAGGACAGGGTGAAAATATGATCGCTTCGGACATTCCGGCCATTCTGGCAGTGACAAAGCAGTACATCGTCCTGTCTGACGAGCAGGTGGCCCGGATCACAGCCGATCAGGTGGACATTTTCGACAGCGTGGGCAACCGGGTACAGCCCCGGCTGGAAACGGTCACCTGGGATATTTCCGCTGCGGAAAAGGGCGGTTATGAGCATTTCATGATGAAGGAAATCTTCGAGCAGTCCAAGGCCGTGCGGGATACCCTGCTGCCCCGGCTGAAGGATGATCTGCCTCTGGCGGAGGGAGAGGGCCTTTCCGATGCGCTTTTGCAAAAGGTACGCTCCATTCACATCACCGCCTGCGGCAGCGCTCTTCATGCGGGTCTGGTGGGCAAGGCCGTCATCGAACGGCTGGCAAGGATTCCGGTGATGGCACAGGTAGCCTCGGAGTTTCGCTACTGTGACCCCATCATCGGGCCGGAGGATCTGTGCATCGTCATCAGTCAGTCGGGAGAAACGGCAGATACGCTGGCGGCGCTGCGGGAGGCCAAACGCAAGGGTGCCGCAACGCTGGCCATCGTCAATGTGGTATCCTCCAGCATTGCCCGGGAAGCCGATGCGGTTTTGTATACCTGGGCCGGGCCGGAGATCGCCGTTGCCACCACAAAAGCCTATTCTGCCCAGCTGGCGGCGCTGTATCTCATTGCCCTGCGGGCGGCGCTGGTGCGGGGAACCCTTTCCTGTGAGCGTGTCCGGGAGCTGTGCCGGGAAGTCGCTTCCCTGCCGGAGCAGATTCAGCAGACGCTGGAATGCCGCAGCCAGCTCCAGCATCTGGCCAGCCTGTACGCCAACCGGCAGAGCGTCTTTTTCATCGGACGGGGCATGGATTATGCCGCCGGACAGGAGGCTTCCCTCAAGCTGAAGGAAATCTCCTACATTCACAGCGAAGCCTACGCCGCCGGTGAGCTGAAGCACGGCACCATTTCCCTCATCGAATCGGGCTCCATGGTGGTGGCGCTGGCCTGTGACCCGGCACTGGTGGAAAAGACCATTTCCAATGTAAAATCCGTCAAGGCCCGGGGGGCCAGCGTGGTGCTGGTGACCAACGATCCCCGGCTGGAGGAGGATCCGGAAATCTGCGACCATCTGGTGCGCATCCCGCAGACCGAGCCGCTGTTCAGCGCCAGCCTTTCCATCCTGCCCATGCAGCTGCTGGCCTATTATACCGCCGTCATCCGGGGCTGTGATGTGGATAAGCCCAGAAATCTGGCAAAAAGCGTCACGGTGGAATGATTGGATTACAAAAAACAGCCGTCCCCGTATCCGTTTGGATGGGGACGGCTGTCCTTTTATGCTTTGCTTTTTATTTCTTTTTCCGGCGCAGCAGCTGATGCACGCCCACGGCAGCCGCAGCAGCCGCCAGAATACCGCCGGTGATGGCCAGCGTTTTCCGGGCCTTGCGCAGCGTCTCCTGCCGATACAGCTCCGCATCCTCCTGCACGGGAGCCGCCGGGTCAAACTGCTCCTGGGTGGTGACGGCAGCAGTATACACCGTGTCGCAGTTGTCCAGCACCATCAGACGCACCTTTTTACCCTGAGCCGCCAGCTTGCCCATGGCTTCCTCTTCAAAGGTCAGATAGCCCTCCGGCGTGATGCCGATGCCCTGATAGCGGAACACATGGTTGGCCGTGACTCTCCGGCAGGTGTCGGGGATCTCCGTCAGCTCATCCTCCGCATAATAGCAGATGGTGCCGTGCTGACCGCAGCAGGAGCGCTTGTTCTCCAGAAAATCCGTGGGGATTTCCAGCAGCAGACCGTCGGCCACCAGCGCCCATGCACCCGGCTGATCCTTCACCGGCATCAGCGTGGCGGACACATAATCCCGCACAAACAGGCCGGCGCCCGCTTCCTTCCTGTGGATGAAATAGGCCGCCCGGCGATACCAGCACTTGTCCAGCTGGGACTGGCGATATTCCCGATGGGCCGTCTGGCTGTCAAAGTCACCGGCGGGATCGTTGGAGATATACACATACTCATCCAGCTGCTGGCTGTAATAATAGCCCACGATGGTAATCAGATGGCCGTGGGTATGGCACAGGGAGTTTTCCAGATAGGGCTCATCATCATTTTCCCGGTTGCTGTATTTCACAGACAGGGCCACGCCAAAGCCCTTGCTCAGTTCCTGCCGCAGGGCGGAAAAGCTGGAATAAGACACATAGCTCTCATAGCCAAAGGCACCGGCGATAGCACAGGTAAAGCTCCAGTTGCCGTTTCCGCCAAAGCCGTTGTCATAGTTCAGCAGCGTCACATCCTCCGGCAGCAGATCGGCACCCTGGCCGTTCATGAGCATGGTAGCGGAGGTGGCAGAGCAGATCACCATGGCATAGTCCGGATCCCGGGCCACCTGGGAGATGGCGGGGGTGTCCAGCAGGACGGATTCCTTCTGCTGCACCGGCTCCTCGGGATAGTTGCAGTCATCCTGCCAGTTTTCGTCGTTGGTATTCTTCCAGGTAGCCGCCAGCAGCCGGAGAGAGGGCAGACCATCGCAGCCCTCCTTGGCCCGCAGCACCACCTTCAGCTGGAAGGCAGAGGCAGTATAGCTTCCCCGCACATTCAGAGAGCTGTCGCCCGCGCCCTCAAAGGAATTGGCAAAGACCCAGCCGTTGTTTTCCTCGCTGTCCTTCCGGGGATGGGTATCCTCGCATTTCGGGCAGATGCGGCCGATATGGGTGCTCCACACGCCCCAGGTGATCCAGTCGCTCCAGCCGTCATAGCTGCGGTTTTCCCGATCCGTCCAGCCGTCATATTCCGGCAGATAGACCCGGCCGAAAACCTCCACCTCCGTGCCCAGCGGCGTTTCCGTATTCCAGGAGGCCACCAGATCGTTAAAGGGCTTTTCCGTATGAACCACAGGGGTCAGGAACACGCCCTCCCCTTCCTTTTTCAGACGAACCGCACCGTCGCCCAGCTTGTCGGCGAAGGTCAGATTCAGCATGGCGCCGCCGGCAAAATCCCCATGGGTGGTGATCTTGATATGATTTCCCCGGGCCTGGATGGCCGGCAGGGCTTCCGTAAGTGTGTGCTTGAACATAACTTTGCTCCTTTCCGGTGCTTTTTATTCACTGTAATTATAACAAAAGGGAAAACCCCTGTAAAGAGCGGATTTTGTAAAAGAACTGTTTAGGCCGTCTTTTGTCCTCCGGTTCTTAATAATTCTGAAACCGGTGGAAAAATGCGTGTGCTTTTCCGAAAACTGTGATAGAATACAGACAGAACCCGGCGGTATTGCCTTCCGGCAGCCGTCGGATGGGAAAAAGGGAGGCTTTCCGATGAACGAGAAGATCCATATTCTTGCGGTGGACGATGAACAGGACATCCGCGAAATTGTCCGGATCCTGCTGGAAAGCAAGGGCTACAGCGTGGACTGCGCCGCCAACGGCGGAGAGGCCATTGCCTATGTGCAGGCACACCCCTCTGTGGATCTGGTGATTCTGGACATTATGATGCCCGGGCTGTCCGGCGTGGAGGCCTGCCGGGAGATCCGGCGCTTCAGCGCGGCCCCCATTCTGTTTCTGACGGCGAAAACCATGGAGAGCGACAAGGTGGATGCCTACGCCTCCGGCGGAGATGATTATCTGGGCAAGCCCTTCTCTCAGGCAGAGCTGCTGATGAAGGTCAATTCCCTGCTGCGCCGGTATCGGGTCTATCAGGGCAAGCCCAGCCAGCAGCAGGAAAAGGCGCTGGTGCTGTGCGCGGAAAAGGGCTATGTGCTCCATCGGGGCGAGGTGGTGCCCCTGACCAACAAGGAGATCGACATTCTGCAATTTTTTCTGGATCATCCCGGAGAGGTGCTGGATGCCAAGCGTCTTTATGAAGGGGTCTGGAAGGAAAAATATCTGCCCTCCGCCACCAACACGGTGATGGTACACATCCTGAATCTGCGGAAAAAGCTGGAGGCGGATTATACCAATCCCCAGCTGATCCGCACCATCTGGGGAAAGGGGTACCAGCTGGATGAAGCATGACGGACATATTTCCCTGAATGCCCAGCTTCTGCTGGTGCAGCTGTCTTCTCTGTGTCTGGCGCTGGCAGTGTTCTTTTGCGGTCTGCTGGTGGGGCGCAGCCTGCTGAATGATGTATACCTGTCAGACGAAGCCTGCCTGAAGCGGGAGCTGCGGTATATTCAGAGCCTGAACGCCTATGTTCGGGAGCACGAGCTGCGCTCCACCGATTCTGAAGCCCTGCGGGATTGGGCCCGTGGGAAAAAATATGTACATCTCTCCGTCTATCAGGGGGAGCATCCCATTCTGGAGACCGACGGCTATGATCTGGATGTGATGGATGGCCGCCGCTACAGCAATGTCTCCAACAGTGTGGAGGATGACAGTCTGCTGCTGCCCGATGAGGACGGCTATTACCGTTTGCAGTTTGCCGACGGTATTTTTCGTGTCAGCATTACCGAGTTTTCCGAGACGCTGTATTATGATCTGTCGGTGATGGCGGCGCTGGCGCTGGCCTGTGCGGCGCTGCTGGCGGTGAATCTTCATCATAACAGCCGTGTCACCCGGGCCATTGTGCGTCTGTCGCAGGAGGTTCAGCGGGTGGAGCAGGACGGCGACGCGGCGGAAATTCGCAGCAACCGGAAGGATGAAATCGGTGAGCTGGCCCGTTCCGTGGAGCGGATGCGCCGGGCTATCATTCAGCAGATGCAGAACGAGCAGGATGCCTGGCAGGCCAACTCCGGCCTGATTACCGCCATTTCCCACGATATCCGCACGCCGCTGACGGCGCTGATCGGCTATCTGGATCTGCTGGAGGGGCGGCAATATGAAAATGAAGAGCAGATGGAACGCTATATTTCTGCCGGTCGTGACCGGGCGCAGCAGCTGAAGGTGCTGACGGATGAGCTGTTCCGCTATTTTCTGGTGTTCGGACAGAAGGAAATGCAGCTGCGCATGGAGGAATATGACGCAGTGATCCTGCTGGAGCAGCTGCTGGGCGATCAGGTGATCCAGCTGCGGGAAAAGGGCTTTACCGTGCAGAGCATCACCTTGCAGGAGCCCTGCCGGGTGCGGCTGGATGTGCAGTATTTCCAGCGGGTGCTGGACAATCTGTTTGTCAATATTCAAAAGCACGGCGATCCCACCGGCCGTGTCACCATCATGAGCCGCAAGGAGGGGAACACGCTGAAGCTGGACCTGCTGAACAGCGTCCCGCAAAAGCCCACCAACGCGGAAAGCACCCGCATCGGTCTGCAAACCTGCCGGAAGATCCTCCGTCAGATGGGCGGCGATTTTGAAACCCAGCAGGAGGCCCGGCGGTTTCTGGCAGAAATCACGCTGCCCCTGTGTTCCGACTCTCCGGAGGAGCCCGAAGAATCCCAGCCCGTCTCCCCTGCCCCGCTTCCGCCCCGGGAGCCCACAGCCTGATACATCCCTGCAAAATTATTGCGAAAAGCAGCATGGCGGGACTGGACAGTTCCCGCCGTTTCTGTTATAATATTTTGTTGTATCCGGGTGTAGCGCAGTTGGTAGCGCGCCTGCTTTGGGAGCAGGATGCCGCAGGTTCGAATCCTGTCACTCGGACCATGGCGAGTGTTCTTACAGCATTTGAAAGGCTGTTAAGAACACTCGCTTTTT
>CAZIPA010000002.1:0-104856 GCA_964541085.1 uncultured Oscillospiraceae bacterium
CAATCCGTTTCTTATTTTTATAAGACTTGGAGTAGGTCTTGAAATTGAGGATATCCAGCGAGGACGGTGATCTGAAAGACACCGGCAAGGCAGAATCCGAAAGTATCTCCAATCAACGGGGACTGATTGAAAACTTCATCCGCAGCCGTTCCGAGTTCAGCGGTTGGGAAATCTGCGAGTTCTGTGACGACGGCTGGAGTGGTAAAAACTTCGACAGACCGAGCTTTCTCAAAATGATGGAACAGGTCAAACAGGGGCAGATAAACTGCATCGTGGTCAAAGATCTCAGCCGTTTTGGGCGTGATTACCTTGTTGTAGGCAACTACATCAGCCGAGTGTTCCCATTCATGGATGTTCGCTTCATCGCCGTCAATGACAGCTTCGACGATGAACGCTATCTTGGAAAATGCGTCTACGGAAAGCGTGAATGGGATATGGTTGGCAATGTCCACACCCTCAAGCACAAAAAAGAGGACTGGATCATCGTGGACGATACCCATGATGGCATTGTTTCCAAGGAGCTTTTCAAAGAAGCAGCAAGTCGCATGAAAGAGTATAAGGAGTTTGAACTGCCTGTCTCCGACCGCAACCCACTTCGCAAGAAAGTGATCTGCGGAACTTGCGGATATGCCATGAGCCTTTCCAACACAAAAAACGCAAAGTACCATTGCCGCACATCCCATCTGGAAACGCAGTTTGACTGCACCTCCGAGGGTATCTTGCAAGCAGACATCAATGAAATGGTTGTTACCCTTATTCGCACCTATGCCGCCTATGCGGTCAGTCTGGAACACCTGTTGCTTCTGCAAAAGGAGCGTACTCCAAAACGAGAAATACAAGGGCGATGCGTTATTACAGAAGAAATTTACAGTTGATTTTCTAACAAAAAAGCAGAAAATCAACGAGGGCGAGGTTCCGCAGTATTATGTGGAAGGCAGCCATCCGGCAATCATCTCCGCACTGGATTTTGACCGAGTACAAGCAGAAATTGCCCGCCGGCAGAGCCTTGGACGCTCCTACAGTGGTTCGAGCATATTTGCCAGTAAGCTGATTTGCGGTGACTGCGGTGGCTTTTATGGAAAAAAGGTGTGGCACTCCACGGATGCATACCGCAGAGAGGTGTGGCGATGCAACAGCAAATTCAACGGTGAAGCCAAGTGTGGGACACCAACCCTCACCACGGAAAACATCCAGCAGATGTTCCTGCAGGCATACAATCAGTTGATGGGCAACCGAGAGCAGGTCATCCAAGCCTGCGAGGTCATGCGGTCGATTATTTCCGACTGCTCCAAACTGGATGCAGAGATTGACGCTCTGAACGAGGAAATCACGGTTGTAGCCGAACTGGTCAGCCAGTGCATCAAAGAGAATGCAACCACGCAGCAGTCCCAAGAGGAATATAGCAAAAAATACAACCGCCTTGTTAAGCGGTATGAGAAAGCGGTGGAGCGGCTGAACAAAGCTACAGCCGAGCGTGAGAGCAGGATGCGGCGGGACCGAGACCTACGGATTTTCATCAGTTCGATAAAAGAACAGCCCCTCGTCCTTGAGACCTGGGACGAAGGGCTATGGCTCACGCTGTTGGAAATAGCAACGGTACACGCAGACAACAGAATAACATTCCGCTTTAAGGACGGAACGAACATTGAGGTTGGTGCTGAATAAGCCCCGCCTTTTTTGTTGCTCCGAGGGTTTCATTTCCACCGCTATGGTTTCATTTCTGAGTGAAACCATTTGAAACCCTATGAAACCGTATCATTTTTATCAACTGTTGCCAAAAAACACCTTTTGTCTTTTGGACAAAAGGTGTTTCATTTTGCCTTGCGGGCGTGAAGGGGATTTATTTCCCAGCCGAAGGATATTTCAGCGGCTTTATTCGGACAGACCAAACAGCTTTTCCGCATTTTTGTATGCGATCAGCTCCTTTTCCTGCTGGCTGATCGGTGCATTTTCCAGGAAGGGCCTGGCTCCGGCGTTGCTGATAAACGGGCAATCTACCGAGTGCATGATCCGTTCTGCACCAAGCACCTCCAGACAGAACTTTAACTGCGGCACATCAAACATACCGCTGGGCGTCACATAGACATTCTGCCGGAAGGTTTCCGTCACGGTCCGCTCCAGCTTTGTCACACACCGGGGCATGGATTGATCCAGACGGGAAAGGAAAAACGGCAGCATCTCACCCCAGTGACCGGCGATAAGCTGCAATTTGGGGAACCGGTCGAAGCGTCCCGCAAGAATGGTGCGCAGCACCTGAATACCGGCTTCGTTGTGCCAGCCCCAGCCGTGCAGGGAAAGTCTTGCGCTGACCTCATCCCCAAGGCCGCCGTAATAGGGCTCCTGCACCGCTCTCAGCGGCGCGCCCGGATGCACATAGATGGGAAGCTCCAATGCCTCGCAGGCCTCCAGAATCGGCAGGAACCGTTTATCATCCAGAAACGCATTGCCGCTGGAGGCTCTTCCGGCCAGCAGGATTCCCTGAAATCCCGCTTTTTTGATTCGTTCTGCCTCTTTCACGGCCGCCTCCGGCGCAGACCAGGGCAGCAGCGCAAAAGCACCGTAGCGGTCGGGATGCTTTTTCACAACGCCTGCAATATAGTCGTTCGTTTCGGCTACGATTGCGGGCGATTCCTTTGCAGCAAGCAGCTGCGATTTGGCGGGACAGGAGAGAATCTGCACGGTAATGCCGTACTGATCCATGTCCGCAATACGCCGCTTGTCCAGATCGCCAAAAAGCTCCGGATCCGCGTCATAGGGTCTGCCCTTGCCATGGGCCATGGGCGTATAGGGTGCGTCTGCCTCGGAATACTTTGCCAGATAGCGATAGATCGGCGCACCGGCAAGATGCTCTTCGATTGTGATAATCTTCATAGGCTGCCTCATAAGATCGGCTGTCCGCCGACCCATATCTGTTTGATTTTCGTTGTGTCCGTTATGGTTTGATCCGGTCTGCCCTCGATCAGCAGCAGGTCGGCTCGTTTGCCCGGGCAGACTCTGCCAAGATCGGTCAGGCCAAAGGTCTCTGCAACCCGGCTTGTGGCGCTGGCCAAAATCTCTGTGGGCGTCAGTCCGCAGCGTGCCAGCAGCGCCAGCTCCCGATGCATGGAAGTGCCGTATTCCACAAGCGGCGCATAGGAGCCGTCATTTGCATCTGTCGCAGCAAGGAGCCGCACGCCGCATTCATGGAGCAGCTTTACGGCATCTTCCGCATTCTGATAATGCTCCGGCCGGTATCCATTTCGCCCACAGTTTGAAAAGGCTTCCATCATGACAAGCGTCGGCGCAACCGTGATTCCCACAGCGGCAATCGTTTCCGCAAGCTCTCTCGGATAGGCTTCCTTCATGGGAACATGGAGCAGAATATCCGCGCCGCAGTCCACCGCCAGCCGAACCGCTTTGAGGGAAACCGTGTGAACGGCAACCCGGGTTCCGCACGCATGGGCAGTATCACAGATATCTCTCAGGGCAGACTTCAGCATCAGGTTGGGTTCCATCAGCAGCACCTTGATATAGGCTGCGCCATTCTCCACGGCCTTTTTTACATAGGCCTTTCCGTTCAGGGTTCCCATGGTCATTCCCGCCGAGGAGATGATGGTGAGCTGTTTGGACTGCTGCACCAGCGATGCGGGCGCAGCTACATCACAGGTAGCGGTCACGCCGTTTGCCAGCATGGCCTCGATTTGCTCCCCGGTGCCCATGTGCGTATGCGCATCCACCAGCCCGGGCATCAGAAAATATCCGGTGTCAACGCTTTCGCCTTCATTTACCGCCGTAATGATCCCATTCTCGATGACAACGGATGCGTTTTCCAGGACCTTCTCGCCGTCAAAGAGCGGATAATTCAGCCGGAGCGGCTCTGTATGTTTCATGGTTTCTTCCTCCTGCCTTTCATCTGCTGCGGCACAGGAGACCGGCAGAATGCCGGCCAGCACAGCAGACCCGGTTTTCAGGCACTTTATCTGCCCACAGAGACAAGCTCGCTGAATTTCATGACCGTTCCATATTGATTGCTCATAACAAGATAATTGGCGCAAACGGTCACAGTATCCCCTACCTTCACCTTGCTGTAATGCGCATCCGTCGGGAAGATGGTCAGAGCATAGGTCTGCCCATCCACGCAATCGGACAGTTCAATGGACGGCTTATGATGGATATCCGGGCCAACCTTCTTTGCGACACCGGTGACTTCAAAGCGGTGATCCAGATATTTCGCAAAGAAGCCTTCTGCGTCCGCCGCATATTCGTCGCAAAGCGCTTTCACAGCAAAGGGTGCGTCCTGCTTCAGAATCGGCATGGCGGTGGTTTCGATCTGATGGGTCTTTTCGCTGGACGGGTGTTCGGGATAAAATCTGAGTTCCGTGTTGTTCATAGCATTTTCTCCTTTTATTCATTTCCTGCCCTTCCGGCAGTAAAGCTATCAATCCGTCAATGGGACATCCGGAAAAGCCTTACGACACCTGTTCAAACTGACTGTTGTACAGCTCCGCATAGAAGCCGCCCCGGGCCAGCAGCTCTTCATGGCTGCCGCTCTCAATAATATCACCATTGTTCATCACAAGGATCAGATCCGCATTTTTGATGGTGGACAGACGGTGGGCGATGACGAAGGAGGTTCTGCCGTGCATCAGCTGATCCATGGCAGCCTGAATCTGAAGTTCGGTGCGGGTATCCACCGAACTGGTAGCCTCGTCCAGAATCAGCATTGGCTTGTCCGCAATCATCGCCCGGGCGATTGTCAGCTGCTGCTTCTGTCCCTGAGAGAGATTCACCTGATCGTTCAGAACTGTTTCATAGCCATGGGGCAGCGTACGGATAAAATGATCCAGGCCCACGGCCTTGCAGGCCTGCCGCATTTTTTCGTCCGTAACGCCCCGGGTATTGTACACCAGATTTTCACGGATTGTACCCTCAAACAGCCAGGTATCCTGCAAAACCATACAGAACTGATCGTGAACGGCCTTGCGGGTCAGGTCTTTGGTGGGAATGCCATCTATGCGGATCTCGCCGCCCTGTAACTCATGGAACCGCATCAGGAGGTTGACCATTGTGGTCTTACCGGCTCCGGTGGGGCCGACAATGGCGATTTTCTGACCGGGCTTTGCCACGGCGGAGAAATCGTGAATGACCGTCTTATCCGTGTCCTCATAGCCAAACCGGACATGGTCAAATTCCACCTGTCCTTTGGCAGTCTGCAATTTGGCTGTTTTATGGCTCTCGTCTTCCATTTCTTCCGCTTCCAGAAATTCGAACACACGCTCTCCGGCTGCGGCGGCAGACTGCATACTCTGCATGGACTGGGAAATCTGGCTGAGCGGCTGGGTGAAATAGCGCACATACATCACAAAGGCAACAATGATCGAAAACTCAATGCTGCCGTTCATGGCCAATGCGCCACCTACGATGCAGACCGCCACATAGGCAAAGTTGCCGATAAAGGTCATCAGGGGCATCATCAGTCCGGAAAGACAGTGCGCACGGAAGGCGCTGTTTCGCAGATCACCGTTCAGCCGGTCAAAAGTCTCGGCGGCCTGCTTTTCGCCGTTATAAGCACGCATCACGGTATGGCCGGAGAAAATCTCCTCAATGTGCCCATTGATGGCGCCCAGACATCTCTGCTGACGGGTGAAATATTTCTGGCTGCGGCTCATAATCAGCATCATCAGAACAAAGCCGATCACCGTTGCCGCTACAGCGGTCAATGCCATGATCCAGTTGGTCTTCAGCATCATAATCAGGCTGCCCACAAACAGGATACACTGGGAGACCAGATTGCCCACGCTCTGATTCAGAGACTGTCCGATGGTATCCACATCGTTCGTCACGCGGGAAAGCACATCGCCTGTAGAATTGCGATTGTAATACCACATGGGCAGACGGTTGATTTTTTGAGAAATATCCCCGCGCATGGTCTTGGAGACCCGCTGCGTCAGGGTTGCCATGATCCAGTGCTGCGTCAGGGATAAAAGCCAGCTGGCTGCATAGAAGCAGATCAGCGTGACGGCGATCTTAACAATCGCATCCAGATCAATGCTGCCGCCGATGAGTCCTTTTTCCAGATGGCCCGCAATCTGCGACAGCTTATCCGGGCCAAGCAGCTGCAAAACAGTGCCGCAAACGGCGCACACAATGGCAATTGCAAACACAGAGGCATACTTTTTGCAGTAGATCAGCAGCTTTTTCCATGTGCCCACCAGATCCTTGGCCTTTTCTCCGCCGCCCATTCTTCCGCCGGGGCCCCGGCGCATGGGACGCTGCTGGGCCTGTCCCATTTCATATTCCTTTCGTTCCATTACGCAAGTTCCTCCTTACTGAGCTGAGACAGCGCAATCTGCTGGTAGACCTCGCAGTTTTGCATCAGCTCGTTATGCTTGCCCATGCCCACAATCCGGCCTTCATCCAGAACAATGATTTTGTCCGCATCCCGGATGGTGCCGATCCGCTGGGCAACGATCAGCCGTGTGGTATCGGCGCAGGTTTTGTCCAGTGCTTTCCGGAGGGCACGGTCTGTCTTATAGTCCAGCGCGGAGAAGGAATCGTCAAAGATGATGATCTCCGCTTTTCTGGCGATGGCACGGGCAATGGACAGCCGCTGCTTCTGGCCGCCGGAAAAGTTTGTACCGCCCTGTACCACAAAGCCGTCATAGGTGCCGTCCAGCTTTTCCACAAAATCCTTTGCCTGTGCGGTTTCCACGGCGTCAGCAATTTCCTGTGTGCCGGGCGCAGGCTTGCCGTTATCGCCGTAGGCAATGTTGGAGCGGACAGAGCCGGAGAACAGCGTTGCCCGCTGGGACACATAGGCGATCTTATTGCGAAGAGCGTGCTCGTCATATGCCCGCACATCCACGCCGTCCACCAGCACCTGGCCTTCCGTTGCATCGTAGAAGCGGGGCACAAGGTTGATGACCGTGCTCTTGCCGCAGCCGGTAGAGCCGATAAAGGCGACAGTCTCACCCTTTTTCGCCGTGAAGGAAATATCGTGGAGAATCGCTTCCTCGGCATCGGGATAGCGGAAGGTCACATTCCGGAATTCAATTTCACCGGTCACGCCCTGCTTTCCCACCGTTCTGGTTCCGTTCTGAATAGTCGGCTCTGTATCCAGCACTTCATTGATACGCTTTGCGGAAACCGAGGAACGGGGCAGAATCATAAACACCATGACCAGCATCATGAAAGACATGACGACCTGCATACCGTATTGTGTAAAGACCATCATATCGCCAAATAGCGTAATTCTTGCCACAGAGTCGGCCGCCTGTCCCAGAAGATGCGCGCCGATCCAGTAGACCGCCAGAGACAGGCCGCTCATAACAAGCTGCATGGATGGCATCATAAAGGCCATCGTCCGCTGGGTAAAGAGCTGCGTGCGGGTCAGGGCATCGTTGGCTCCTTCAAATTTTTCTTCCTGATAGTCCTCCGCATTGTAGGCACGCACGACCCGAAGACCGGTGAGATTTTCACGGGTCACACGGTTCAGATCATCGGTCAGCTTCTGCACCTTCTTGAATCTGGGCATGGTCAGCGAGATGCAGACCGCCACAACGATCAGCAGAACCGCCACCGCAGCAGCCACAGAAATCGTCCACTGCCACTCCTTGTCCGCAATCTTAATGATTGCCCATCCGGCAGTGAGCGGCGCTTTGATAAGCATCTGCAATCCCATGACGATGAACATCAGCACCTGCTGAATGTCGTTGATGGAGCGGGTGATAAGGCTGGCCGTGGAAAACCTGCCGATCTCCTCCATGGAAAAGCTCTGCACCTTGTAAAACATGGCGTTGCGCAGGCTGTAGGCCAGATCGCTGCCGATCCGGGAGGAAAACACCGATGTAACGGCAGCGGCCAGCAGACTGCCCAGCGCGCACAGCAGCATCATACCGCCGGCCTCCAGCACCTCGGACATCGCGCTGCCCGGCGTCTCCACCAGAATCGTGATCTGATTCATATACCCCGGCATGGTAATATCCAGCCACACCTGCGCCGCGATCAGGGCAACGCAGACCACGACATAGAGCCAGTCCCGTCCCGGCAGTTTCTTCAGTAATTTAAGCATGAACCTATCTCCTTTTGCTAAAATCTTAACTCGGTCAGAGCCGATCTGAAAAGAGAAAACAGACCCTGAAGCTGTTTATCTTCCGTTTTCCGTTTTCTCTGTCTTTTCCATCGCCAGTTGAATCTCCCTGGAAATCGCAGCAAACTCCAGCATACGCTCCATGCCGATCTCATCAATCAGGGTGCCGAGCCGGGCGAACAGCTCATAGCGAAGCTGTTCGGCTGTGTCCCTGCCCAGTCGGGAAAGGCGGACAACCACCAGGCGCCCGTCTGAGGGGTCACTCTGCTTCTCCAGCAGTCCTTTCCCTACCATCTTTTTCAGGAGCACCGCCACTCTGGCCGTACTGACTTCCAGAGCCTTGCTGATTTCTCCGGCTGTCGCCTGGTCGCTGTTTTCGCTGAGATACTTCAGAATCGCACGAACGCCCACAGAGCTTTTGTCAATTTTCTGAAAGTATTCCAACGGAGGTGCCTTGCGCAGGGCCTCCAGCAAGATTTCGATCTGCTTTTGCGTTGCCATTCCAAACCACCCTCCATTCATTTTGCTAACCGGGTTAACAAAACAGATTATACGGCGAAACCATCCTCCGGTCAATGGTAAGCGCATGAACAGTTTGTAAAAAAACTGTACCCTTCCACTTTTTCCGCCCGCTGCTTGACAGAGAATGACCGGATACCTATAATATATGTGTTACCATCCTCTTCAGGATCATTTGGGAAAGGAACTTTTTATGCACGATCAAAAGCGGCTGGGCGCACTGCTGGCCTATGTCCAGTGGGGCGTGAATATGCTGGTGGGCATTATTTTTACGCCCATTCTGCTGCGTCATCTGGGAGAGAGCGAATACGGCGTTTATTCCGTGGCCACCTCTGTCATCTCGTTTCTCACCATGCTGGATCTGGGCTTTGGCCAGACGCTGGTGCGTTTTTATGTAAAATATCGGGCCGAGGGTGACCGGGACCGGGCTGACCGGTGCAGCGGTATGTTTCTGGAGATGTATCTGGTGCTGGGCGGTGTGGCGCTGGCCATCTGTTCCCTGCTGACCCATCATTTCCTGCCGGTGCTGTTTTCCGCAAAGTTCACGGATGCAGAGCTTTCCACCCTGCGGCAGGTGCTGTCCATTCTGTCCGTCAATCTGGCGGCATCCTTCCCCCTGAGTGTATTTTCCTCGCTGATTACCGCCCAGGAGCGGTTTGTCTTTGCCAAGCTGGTGAACATTCTGAACACCCTGCTCACCTATGGCGGAATGCTGCTGGTGCTGCGGCAGGGCTATCGTTCCCCGGCGCTGGCGGCAGTCACCACGGTGGTTTCCATCGGGGTCAAGCTGTTTCTCATGTGGTACTGTCTGGCGAAAACCGACGCACGGCCCAAATTTTGCAGGCCGGAACGGGAGATGCTCCGGAGTATTTTTTCCTTCTCCCTGTTCATCTTCCTGAATATTCTCATTGACCAGCTGTATGCCAGCACGGACAAGTTTATTCTGGGCGCGGTCTGCGGCACGGCGGCTGTGACGGTTTATACGGTGGGTGTGCAGTTCAACGCCTATTTTCAGCAGCTTTCCACCGCCATCAGCGGCGTTTATCTGCCCCATGTGACCCGGCTCTATGTGGAGGGCGGAGAGGATGCGGATTTTTCTCCCCTGTTTCTCCGCATCGGCCATGTACAGTATCTGCTGCTGTCCTTTGTGCTGGCGGGCTTTACCGCCTTCGGAAAGCAGTTTATCACCCTGTTGAGCAGTGACCAGCTTTCCGCCGGCGGGATCAATGCAGCCTATTGGATCGCCATGATTATCATGGTTCCCGGCATCATTCCCCTGTCCCAGAATATCGGCATTTCCATTTTGCAGGCCATGAACCGGCATCGGTTCCGCAGTCTGAGCTATCTGGTGCTGGCGGTGATCAATGTGGTGATTTCCATTCCGCTGGCCGTGCGCTGGGAAGGTGTCGGTGCGGCTGTCGGCACGACGCTGGCGCTGTTTGCCGGACAATACGCCATGATGAACTGGTATTATCACCGGAAAATCGGTCTGGATATTCCCGCCTACTGGCGGATGGCCGGATGGACGACACTGAAAATGCTGCCGCTGGCGCTGCCCGCAGTGGTGATTCACTGGCTGCTGCCCGGCGGCGGATGGGTGCTGTTCTTTGTCAAATGTATCCTGTTCACCCTGTGTTATCTGCCCTATGCCTGGTTTTGTCTGCTGGAGCCGGAGGAAAAGGCGCTGGTGCAGCGGCTGCTCCGGAAAATAAGGAGGGCCTCATGAAAAAAGAAGCCATTCGCAACATCATCAACCGGTGTGCCTCCCTGCTGCCGCTGCGGCGGCGGGTGCTGCTGGAGAGCAATCCCGATCTGAGCTGTAATGTTTATCCGGTGTTCCGGGAGCTTTTGTCCCGGGAAGCCTTTCGCAATGTCCGGCTCACCTGGCTGGTACAGGAGCCCGAGCGCTGGCGGAAGCGCTATCCCCAGAAAAATGTTTCCTTTGTGGCCTATCATCCCGACAATTCCCTTCAGCGGGCCCGGGCCATCGGTCTGTCGCTGACCTCCCGCTGTGTGCTGTTCTGCAACAAGACCCTCTGGCCGCCCCGCCGGGGACAGCTGAGTCTGTTTCTGGGACACGGAACGCCCATCAAGTGCTGCAGGGGCTTTTACACCCCCGGCCCCTTCTGCAACCGCTGGAGCTATCCTTCGGAGAATGTCCGGCAGGTGATGGTGCAGGAGCTGGGGCTTGCGCCGGAGCAGGGCCGTCTGCTGGGATATCCCCGGTGTGATGCGCTGACCCGCCCGCAGGGGCTGCTGGATCGGGTGATTCCCCGGGAAGGGAAGAGGGTGATCTTCTGGCTGCCCACCTTCCGCCAGCACAGCAAGGCCTATGACAACAATTATACCCTCTCCGGCTGCGGTCTGCCGCTGCTGGAGGAGGCCGGTTCGCTGGAGCGGCTGAATACGGCGCTGGAGGAGGCCGGTGTGCTGCTGGTGCTCAAGCCCCATCCCATGCAGGATATGACTGTGATCCGTGCCGGAAATCTCAGCGCCTTCCGTCTGCTGGACGATCAGGCGTTACAGGCGGCGGGTGTGCAGCTCTATGAGGCGCTGGCGGACGCCGATGCCCTTCTGACGGATTATTCCTCCGTTTATTGTGACTTTTTGCTCACGGGAAAGCCCATCGGCCTGACCTTTGACGATCTGGACACCTATCGGGAAAAGCGGGGACTGGTGATGGAGGACATTACGCAGGTGGTCAAGGGACGGTATCTGATGATGCCGGACGATTTGATTGCCTTTGCCCGGGATGTGGCGGCGGGCCGTGACCCGGAAAAGGAAGCCCGGCAGTGCGCCTGCGATTATTACAACACCTGGCAGGATGGCCGTTCCGCCCTGCGGGTTTCCGATTTTATCCAGTCCTATTTTGAAAAAGGAGACATCTGATATGAAGCGCATAATCACATACGGTACCTTTGACCTGCTCCATTATGGGCATATCAATCTGCTGCGCCGGGCCAGAGAGCTGGGAGATTATCTGGTGGTGGCGCTTTCCACCGACGAGTTCAACTGGAATCAGAAGCAGAAAAAATGCTATTTTCCCTATGAAGAGCGCAAGCGGATGCTGGAAGCCATTCGCTATGTGGATCTGGTGATTCCCGAGGAAAGTTGGGAACAGAAGTCCCGGGATGTGGAGACCTATCAGATCGACACCTTTGTTATGGGCGACGACTGGCAGGGAAAGTTTGATTTTCTGAAAAGTCAGTGTGAGGTGGTCTATCTCCCCCGCACGCCGGAAATCTCCACCACCCGCATCAAGCAGGATCTGAAAAGCAAATAACGCATCTATGCAAAAGCCCCTTCGCCGACAGCTTGCAGCGAAGGGGTTCTTTTTGTTCTGTTTGCTTATTTCCAAGTCTCCCAGACTTCCGGGCAATAGCCCACGGTGGCCTGTTTTCCGTTGCGGACGATGGGGGTTTTCAGCAGAGAAGGATCCTCCAGCAGACGGGCTTCCCGGTCGGCGTCATAGGCCAGATAGCGCAGGGTGGCTGCATCCCGGTGCTTTTCATCGATCAGAGCCTCCAGCCCGCCCACAGCCCGCTTAACGCTTTGCAGCTCTCCGGCGCTCATGCCGTAGCGGGGCAGATCGATGCTCTGAAAGCGGATGCGCCGCTCCTGAAACCAGCGCTGAGCTTTTTTGGTGTCAAAGCATTTGCTTTTTCCATAGATCTGAATGTTCATGGCGCAATCCTCACTGTTGCAGGTGCTTGAAGCCCTTGCCAAATACCTCGTTGATATTGCTCAGCAGCATGAAGGCGTGTTCATCCTGCTCCAGCAGAATCTTTTTCAGGGTGCCGGATTCATGCCGCCGTACCGCGCAGATCAGCACCGTGCGCCGGTCGCCGGTATACATACCCGTTCCGTCCAGCGCCGTTACGCCGTGATTCAGCCGCTCCATGATGGCCTGCGCCACCTCCTGAGGCCGGTCGGTGATAATCATGGCATTTTTCTGCACATCCATACCGTAAACCAGCTTGTCGATCACCTGACTGGAAAGGAAGCTGGTCATGATGGCATACAGTGCGCTGTCCGGGTTGCCGTAGATCAGCGCGGAGGCGCAGATGATGACAATATTGATGGAGAAGTTCACCGTGCCGATGGGCAGGTCCTTCTTTTTGTTCAGCCATTTTGCAATGATATCCGTGCCGCCGGAGGTGCCGCCCGCCCGGAAGATGATGCCGAAGCCCGCACCCATGACGATGCCGCCGTACAGCGCCGCAATGAGCATTTCCCCCTGAAAAGCGGGAATCCACCCGGCCAGCAGGTCCAGAAATACCGAGCTTGCCACGGTGGCAAACACTGTTTTATAGAAGAAATCTCTTCCCATGGTGCGCCAGCCCAAAAAGAACAGCGGCAGGTTCAACACGATGGAAACCGCACCGATGGGCAGGCTCCACAGATAGTTCAGCACCAGCGAGACACCGGCCACGCCGCCCATGGGGATGTGCAGCGGCTTGATGAAAAACAGCTGTCCGATGGAATAAATCAGCGCACCCAGAAGGATGGTGAGATAGCTTCCGATCTGTTCCCGGATGAGCCGGGACTTTTTTTCCTGTACTGTCATGACAGTTCTCCTTTCTCCAGGCGGCGGATGAGCGCCGCGATTGCATGATGTTCATTGTCCGGCAGACGATGCCGGGCCAGCGCCAGAATCTGCGGACAGGCATTTTCCGGCGCGCAGCTGTTGGGGGCGCTTTGCAGCAGTTCCACATCGTTGGGGCCGTCGCCCACCGGATAGACCCGCTCCGGCGGAATGTCCAGCTGCCGGGCCAGCAGCGTGGCACAGGTTCCCTTGCTGGCGCCCTGCTTGAGAATCTCCAGCATATGCTCGGAGGAATATTGCAGGAAAAACCGGCCGGGAAGCTGTCTGTGGATTGCATCCTCCACCTGTGTCAGCAGCGGACGCTCACCTGTCACCACCAGATAGAGCCAGGGCTGGGGAATGTCCTCCGGTGGGCAGGGATTCCACTGCATTTTCACGCTTTGAAAATGGCGGCGGGTACGGGGACTTTCCTGGGCCACATAGGGGCGGTGCTGGGCATAGACCTCAATGCCCAGTGCGGGAAAGCGGGCCGCCAGCGCCTTTGCCAGCAGATAGCCGTCCTCCCCCACACAGGCGGTATGCACATCCTGTCCCGTCTGAAAGTCATAAATGGCCGAGCCGTTATACAGAATGGCCGGTGCATTCACCGCCAGGGCCGGAAAGAAATGCTCCATTCCCCGCAGACTTCGGCCGGTGGCCACGGTAAACCGTCCGCCGTTGTCCATATAATATCGGATGGCCGCCTGATTTTCCCGGGAAATTTCTCCCCCGTCATTCAGCAGCGTTCCGTCCAGATCCGCAAGGATCAGCGTCTGCTCAAACTGCTTCATACCCGTTTCTCCAGCCGCGCCAGAAAGTCCGAAAACCAGTCGGGCAGCGGACAGGTCAGATGTACGGTTTCTCCCGTGGAAGGATGTACAAAGGTCAGCTCCCGGGCGTGGAGACATTGCCCGCCCAGATGATAGGGATCGCTTTTTCCGCCGTACACCGGGTCTCCCGCCAGCGGGTGTCCCAGATAGGCCAGATGCACCCGAATCTGATGGGTTCGTCCCGTCTCCAGCCGGCAGCGGATATGGGTATAGCCCGGATAGCGGGCAAGCACCTCATAATGGGTCACGGCCCGCCGTCCGTCGGCAACCACGGCCATGCGCTTCCGATCCCGTGTGGAACGGCCAATGGGTGCGTCCACCGTGCCGCTGTCCTCCCGCAGATTGCCCACGGCCACCGCCTCATACACCCGGGAAAGGGTGTGATCCTTCAGCTGTTCAGAAAGTGCCAGATGGGCCCGGTCATTTTTTGCGATAATCAGCAGACCGGAGGTGTCTTTATCAATGCGGTGCACAATGCCCGGCCGAAAGGCTCCGCCTACACCGGAAAGGCTGTCGCCGCAGTGGGCCAGAATGGCGTTGACCACCGTTCCGTCGGGATTTCCGGGGGCGGGATGCACCACCATGCCCCGGGGCTTGTTGATGACCGCCACATCTTCATCCTCATAGACGATATCCAGCGGAATCTGCTGGGGCTGGGCCTCAATGGGCTCCGGCTCCGGCAGACACACCTCCAGCACCTGCCCTGCCCGCAGCCGATGATTCTTTTTCAGCGGCTGGCCCTCCGACAGCACCTGCTGCCGCGACAAAAGCCGCTGGGCCCCGCTGCGGGTCAGCTCCGGTATCCGCTGGGACAGCAGCGCATCCAGCCGCTTACTCTCGTCCTCCGGCAGAATGGTCAGACGAACCTTCTCCATGTGCGGCCTCCTTTTTCATCATTTTCGGCTCCAGAAAGAGAATATACACCGCCAGCATTCCCACGCCCACATTCAGCAGAATATCCGCCACATTGAAAATGGGAAAATGAATCAGGCGAAAATCAAACAGGTCAATCACATAGCCCCGCAGCAGCCGGTCGAGCAGGTTTCCCACTGCGCCGCCCAGAATCAGGCGCATTCCCCAGAGGCCAAAGGCACCCCGCACCCAGTTCTTTTTCATGGCGTAGATCACGCCCGCCAGCAGCACCACCGTAATCAGCAGCAGCAGCCAGCGCTGGCCGCTGAGCAGGCTGAAGGCTGCGCCCCGGTTTTCACAATAGGTCAGGTGAAATACGCCGGAAATCACCGGGATGGTGTCCACCGTTTTGAGCGACACACTGGCCCAGTATTTTACCAGCTGATCCGCCAGCAGTCCAAGCAGCGGAATGAGAATATTCAAAAGCATAGCAGTTCTCCTTTGCCGGTCTGCCGGAGACCGGGTCTTTTTCGCGCGCCATGTCGCTGCGCATAACTATTTCTATTATAGCAAGCTTCCGGGAAAAGCACAAGTTTTTGTTCCCGAAAGCTGCGGCTTCCCGGACAATTTTCCCGTGAAAACCTGTGTGCAGGGCATTGCGTCCGGCGCAAAGATATGGTATTCTAAATCTGTATGAAATCTTTGAAAGAGAGACGATCCATGGACATTCAAGCTTTGGAAGCCCTGAACCTGTCACCGGAAATGATCCGGGCCATTCAGGATACGGGCTATGAACAATTTACTCCCATCCAGCAGAAAATCATTCCCCTGATGACCGCAGGCAGGGATGTGATCGGCCAATCCAGCACCGGCACCGGAAAAACCGCCGCCTTCGGCATTCCCGCCATTGAGCTGGTGCAGGAGCCCGGCGAACAGAAGGACCCACAGGTGCTGGTGCTCTGTCCCACCCGGGAACTGGCCATGCAGGTCAGTGAGGAGCTGCGGAAATTTTCCAAATACAAGGAGGGCCTCCGGGTGGTGGCCGTCTACGGCGGACAGAATATCGACACCCAGATCCGTGCCCTGAAGCAATCTGCCATTGTGGTGGGTACGCCGGGCCGGGTTCTGGACCATCTTCATCGCCGCACGCTGAAGCTTTCTGGCATCCGGCTGGCCATTCTGGACGAGGCGGACGAGATGCTGGATATGGGCTTTATCGACGATATCAAGCAGATTCTGTTCAACACGCCGGAAAATCGCCAGACGGCGCTGTTTTCCGCTACCATGCCCGATCCCATTCTGCGGCTGACTCGCCGCTTTTTGAAGAATCCCGAGCTGGTAAAGGGCGACGAGGGCGACACGGCCTTCCGTCTGATTCAGCAGTATTATGTGGAGGTTCCCAAGTCCAAAAAGGCCCAGAGCGTCCGGCTGCTGTATGAACAGCAGGGTGCCCACCGGGGTCTGATTTTCTGCAACACCAAGCGCATGGTGGAGGTTCTGGTAAAGGAGCTCACCGCCATGGGCATGAAGGTGGAGGGGCTTCACGGCGACATGGCCCAGGGCGCCCGCACCCGGGTGATGACCCAATTCAAGGACGGCACGGTGGATCTGCTGGTGGCTACCGATGTGGCGGCCAGAGGCATTGACGCCTCCGGCGTGGATATCATCATCAACTATGATATTCCTCAGGATATGGAATATTATGTCCACCGTATCGGACGGACAGGCCGTGCAGGCAACACCGGCGTGGCCTTTACCCTGATTGCCGGAAGCGGCGAATTCTTCAGCCTGTGCGACATTCAGGACACCACCGGCATTCAGCTGGTGCCCTATTATCTCAACGGTCTGGAGGAAACACCCGAGGATCAGTTTTATGCCCGCAACACCAGCCGCAGCGAAAATGGCGTACATCGCTCTTCCCTGCCCCGGCGTTCCGGACAGAACGGCGGACGCAAGCCGGAAAACGGCGGCAATGCCGTGATTTCCATGGATGTAGGCTCCAATCATGATGTGACCGAGCGGCAGATCGTCAACTCCATTTTGAAATACGCCCGCATCCGCAAGGATGAGATTGGCCCCATTACCATCAAGGAGAATGAGAGCCTTGTGGAGCTGGTGCCGGATGTGGCCCGTCATGTGATGCGCTCCATGCAGAACGGCACGGTGAATGATTTTCTTGTGGTTCTGAAGGCGGTCTCCGGCGGCAAGGAGGTCAACCAGAAGGGCGAAAGCCGCAGAAACGGTGACCGGCGCAGAGGCGGCCGAAACGGCGGAGGCCGGGGCGGCAACCGCAGCCGCCACTGATTTCCGCCATTTTCGTGGATTTCCCGGAAAGGAGATGCCTTTATGCTGGAGCTTCTGATACGGAACGCACGCATTGTGGACGGGACGGGTATGCCCGCCTATCACGGAGATGTGGGCATTCGGGACGGCAAAATCGTCAATATCGCGCCGGTGATTCATGAGACGGCCCTGCAAACGCTGGATGCGGACGGACTGACGCTGACCCCCGGCTTTATCGACTCCCACAGTCACGATGATATGATTATGGAAACGGCTCCGGCCTGTTCTCACAAGCTGGAGCAGGGCGTCACCACGCAGGTGGTGGGAATGTGCGGCCACTCGGCGGCACCTCTTTCTCCCGCCTATCATGAAGAGGGTCTGCGCATCTGCCGCTCCCTGTGCGCCAACGGTGTCCGGGACGATCTGCCCTCCCGACAGGATTTCGGCACCTATATGCATCAGCTCAAGGGCGGCTTTGGCACCAATATGGGTCTGCATATCGGCCACGGCACCATTCGTACTGCCGTCATAGGCTTTCAGCGGCGCAAACCGACAGCGGACGAGCTGAAACAGATGGAGCGTCATGTGCGTCAGGCCATGGAGGCCGGTGCGCTGGGCATCTCCTTCGGCATGATCTACACCCCCGGTGCCTTCGCCGACACGGAGGAAATGATCGCTCTGTGCCGGGTGGCGGCAGAATATGGCGGCGATATGACTATCCATATGCGCAACGAGGGCCGCTGTCTGATTGAAGCAGTGGAGGAAACGCTGGACATCGTTCGGAAAACCGGCATCCGCTGCGTCATTTCTCATCACAAAGCCTCCGGCGGGCAGGACAACTGGGGCAAGGTGCGCCGGACGCTGCCCATGATCGAAGAGATCAACCAGGAGGGCTTTACGGTTTTTCTGGATCAGTACCCCTATATCGCCTCTTCCACCGGGCTTTCCGTGGAAATCCCCGGAGAGTGGCTGTCGCTGCCCAAGGCGCGGCTGCGGGAAATCATCCGCAGTGATGCCCGGCGGCCCGAGCTGGTTTCCGGCATGATCGGTGACCGTGACCCGGCCACCCGCTTTGACCGGGTGATGATTGTGGGCTCACAGGCGTTTCCCCAGTACAATGGTCTGCGGGTTCCGGAGGCCGCAAGGCTGCACGGAAAGAGCGGCGCGGAGACAGTGCTGGACATTCTGGTCGGGGATGATTTTACCACCGGCGAGGTGGATTTTGGTATGTGCGAAGAGGATGTGGAGCAGGTGCTGGCCTATCCCCGCACCATGATCGGCACCGACGGGCTCTGGTATCCGGGCACCCGCAGTGCGCATCCCCGGGCCTTTGCCAGCTTTCCAAGGGTGCTGGGGCACTATGTACGGGAGCGGGGCGTGATTTCCTTTGAAGAGGCCATTCGCCGGATGACCTCCATGCCCGCCACGCTGTACGGCTTCCGGGACAAGGGACAGGTGCAGGTGGGCTTTGATGCCGATCTGTGTCTGCTGGATCCGGATACCATCATTGACCGGGCGGATTTTCAAAACTGGAATGCCCGCTGCCCGGGTCTGCGGTATGTCTTTGTGGCCGGACAGGCTGTAGTCAAAGACAGCGTTCATGACGGCCGTCTGCTGGGCCGGGTGCTGCGCCGAAGCTGGTAATGCTTTTGTTTGGCAAGCCGGAATTGGATACGCCTTTTCAAAAATACGGTCAGAAACCGTGACAGAAGAAAAAAGCCTCTGCGCAGAAGGTACCGCGCAGAGGTCTTTTGCATTTTCAGGTTCAGAAGCCGTTTCGCATCCGGTTGTCATAGGCTCTGGCCGCCTTGAACAGCAGCACCAGCATATAAATGTAGGCGGCAACCGAGGCCAGCGCCACGATGCTGATAAAGCTGCCCACCAGCTGGAGCAGGATCCACGCCCGGAAGCAGTTGTTCAGCTTGTTGGCATACAGATCCTGCCGGGCGATATATTGCAGATCCGCAACGCCCCGGACGATGAAGAACAGCACCAGAAAGCTGCTGTAATCCGTCACATAATACAGAATCGTGGAAAGCCAGTTGGGCAGCGTCAGCGGCAGCAGGCCCACCACCGCCACGGCCACTGCATAGGCACAGAGCACCTTGGACAGCTTTCCTGCCCATTCCCAGTTGCTTCCGGACAGATTTTCCGCCGCCAGCAGAATGAGATAATAGCCCAGCGCCTGAAGCAGCCCCACCACCAGCGTGGAAACGACACTAAAGGTGCTGCTCATGGCTCCCGGCAGCAGAAACAGCAGGATCAGCTGCAAAATGGTGGGCAGACCGGCCATGGCCAGCAGCACGCCCCAAAAAACTTTTTTCATAGGTTTTCCTCCCATCGGAAAGCTCCATCGCCTTTCCGGTAAAAAGAATGCCGCAGAACACTGTCTGCGGCATCCGGAAAAACGATCAACAATCAGCGATACATTTTTTTCTTGGCGCGAGCTGCTTCGCTCTTTTTGCGGCGCTTGACACTGGGGCTCTCATAGCACTCACGCTTACGGAGTTCGGAAAGTACACCAGACTTCGCACAGGAACGCTTAAACCGACGCAGCGCGTTATCCAAAGACTCATCCGGTTTCACACGGATCTCAGACATTTTCTTCCCTCCCTCCATGAACAGAAAACGATGACACGCATCACAAATATATTATATGCAGGTGTCGGGGGTTTGTCAAGTGATTTACCGCGGTTTGACCACGAAATTGACGATTTTCTTTTTGATGACGATGGCCTTGACCACCTGCATTCCCTGAAGAGCAGCCTGTACCTTAGCATCCCGCAGGGCAGTCTCCCGCATTTCGTCCTCATCGGCCTCGGCGGAAACGGTGATCACAGAGCGCACCTTGCCGTTGACCTGCACGGCCAGCTCCAGCGTCTGATCCACCGTCTTACTCTCATCATAGGCGGGCCATGCGGTTTTGCAGAGCATCTCCGTGCCGCCCAGCAGCTCGTTCAGCTCCTCGGTGATATGGGGCGCAAAGGGATTCAGAATGGTGATGAAGGTGCGGAATTCCGCCCGGTTGCAGCCGTTTTTCTCCAGCTGGTTCAGCAGGCCCATCATGGCGGCAATGGCGGTGTTGGCCTTCAGATTGTCGGCATCCTCGGCCACCTTTTTGATGGTCTTGTGCATGGCGGATTCGTTGGCGGGAGAATAGCTGTCGCCCTCAGTGAGATTTTCGCTGAGGTTCCACACACGGTCCAGGAAGCGCTTGCAGCCCTTGATGGCCTTGGGATCCCAGGGCGCGGCCTTTTCAAAGTCGCCCAGGAACATCTCATACAGACGCATGGTATCCGCGCCATATTCCCGGATGATATCGTCCGGATTGACCACATTGCCACGGCTCTTGGACATCTTGATGCCGCCCTCGCCCAGAATCATGCCATGAGAGGTACGCTTCTGATAGGGCTCACAGGTGGGCACAACGCCGATATCATACAGGAACTTGTACCAGAAGCGGGAATAGAGCAGATGCAGAGTGGTGTGCTCCATGCCGCCGTTGTACCAGTCCACGGGCATCCAGTAATCCAGCGCTTCCTTGGAGGCCAGCGCCCTGTCATTGTGGGGATCGCAGTAACGGAGGAAATACCAGGAGGAACCGGCCCACTGGGGCATGGTATCCGTTTCCCGCTGGGCAGGGCCGCCACAGCAGGGGCAGGTGGTATTGATCCAGTCGGTACACTTGGCCAGAGGAGATTCGCCGTTGTCGGTGGGCTCATAGGACTCCACCTCCGGCAGACGCAGGGGCAGCTGATCCTCGGGAACGGCCACCCAGCCGCACTTTTCGCAATGCACCAGCGGGATGGGCTCGCCCCAATAACGCTGACGGGAGAAAACCCAGTCACGGAGCTTGTAGTTGACCTTCTGCCGGCCGATACCGTGATCCTCCACCCACTGCTTCATGAAGGGGATGGCCTCCTTTACGGTCATGCCGTTGAGGAAGTCGGAGTTTACCATAATGGCGGTATCATCCTTGGCGACAAAAGCTTCTTTGGTCACATCGCCGCCCTGCACCACCTCGATGATGGGCAGACCGAAGGCAGTGGCAAAGTCCCAGTCACGCTGGTCATGGCCGGGCACGCCCATGACGATACCGGTACCGTAGCCCATCAGCACATAGTCCGACACAAACAGGGGCACCGCAGCGCCGGTGATGGGATGGATGGCATGAATGCCCTGAAGACGCACGCCGGTCTTGTCCTTGGCCATTTCCGTGCGCTCAAAGTCAGACTTGCGGGCAGCCTCCTGCTGGTAGGCCTCTACCTCGGCCCGGTTTTCCAGCTGAGCCATCCAGGTTTTCAGCAGCGGATGCTCGGGAGAAATGACCATATAGGAAACGCCGAACAGGGTGTCGGCACGGGTGGTAAACACGGTCAGGGTCTCGCCGGTGGAAGCCTTGAAGTCCACCTCTGCACCGGTAGAACGGCCAATCCAGTTTTTCTGCTGGGTCTTGACACGCTCAATATAATCCACCTGATCCAGATCGTCGATCAGCCGCTGAGCATACTTGGTGATGGCCAGCATCCACTGGCTCTTTTCCTTGCGGATTACCGGTGCACCGCAGCGCTCGCAAACGCCGTTGACCACCTCTTCATTGGCCAGCACGCATTTGCAGGAGGTACACCAGTTCACCGGCATGGAGGCCTTATAGGCCAGACCTTTTTTGAACATCTGGAGGAAAATCCACTGGGTCCACTTGTAATAATCGGGATCAATGGTGGCGACCTCCCGGCTCCAGTCAAAGCTCAGGCCCAGAGAGACCAGCTGATCCTTGAAGTGCTGGATGTTCTGCCGGGTGAAATGCTCCGGATGCACATGATTCTTGATGGCGAAATTCTCCGCCGGCAGACCGAAGGCATCCCAGCCCATGGGATACAGCACATTATAGCCCTGCATCCGCTTTTTCCGCGCAATGATATCCAGCGCGGTATAGGAGCGGGGATGGCCTACATGGAGGCCCTGTCCGGAGGGATAGGGGAACTCCACCAGCGCGAAAAAGCCGGGCTTTGTGGTATCATTCACTGCGTGGAAGGCACCGGCTTCTTCCCATTTTGCCTGCCACTTTTTTTCAATGCGGTCAAACTCGTATTTCATTGCTCTTCCTCTTCCTTTACCGTCAGATTGGAAATGTCGATGCGCACGCCGTCGCCCCACAGGCGCTCCAGTGCGTACATTTCCCGGGCTTCCTTCTGGAACACATTTACCACAACGCTGGTATAATCCACCAGCACCCAGTTGGAGGTAACGCCTTCCCGGTGGTGGGGCAGCACTTGCAGTCGCTCCTTCACCTTCATTTCAATCTCATCCGCCAGCGCACGGATATGTGTGCTGGATGTACCGGTCATGATGACAAAATAATCGGTCAGCGTCGTCTGTCCCGTTACCTGCATCACCACGATATCCCGGGCTTTTTTGCTGTCTGCCACCTGAACGATGGCTTCCATCAGCTCTTTGGGGGTGATTTCCGTCACAATGCTTCCTCCTTCTCGGTTTTTTGCAGAGCGGTATGCAGTGCCTGCTCTGTCTTATAATAAGGGGTTCTCCCCTGAGAACGCACAAACGCCAGCGTCTGCCGCAGGGCGGCGATATAGGCCCCATCCAGATCGGTCAGCGCCAGCTCCCGCAGCTGCTCCACGCCGGGCCAGCTTCGGGTTTCCTCGGCCATATCTGCCACATACAGAATCTTCTGTGCCGGGGTCATGGGCTCTGTTCCGCCGCCGGTGGTATGGGTGCGGATGGCCTCCACCACGGCATCCGGCATACGGAAGTGCCGCTTTGCCATTTCCGCACCGGTATCCGCATGGATCAGCGTCGAAAAATCATCGGGCCCATAATCTGTGATTATATGCCATTTTTCCGCTAAAATCAACTGTTCTTTTTCCGTCAGGCCCTTGGTGCAGTCGTGGAGGATGGCAGCCGCCCGGATGAGATAGTCATCCACGCCGAACCGCCGGGCCATTTGTGCCGCCAGCTGTTCACAGCCACGGGTATGGGCAAAGCGATGGGGCTTTTCCCGCTGCTGCATTTCCTGCCGCAGAGCCTCCAGCGTGGGACGGTACAGACCCTGCTGCCGGATATATTCCGCCACGCCCGGGTCCAGCAGATCACTGCCAAAATGGCTGCGCACATCTGTGGATGCCGCCGGAAATGCCACATTGGGCAGAATGTCAATGCCGGCTCCCAGCTTTTCCCGCAGCTGCGCGGCTTTTTCCGCAATGGCAGCTCTGTCCTGCTCACTGCGGGCAACCACAGCCAGCCGACAGAGGGAGAGGATTTTTTCCGGCTGCCGCCATGCGTCAAAGGACAGCAGCATATCCGTCCCCATCACCAGCCAGCGTTCCGCCTGAGGATACTGCTCTGCCAGCAGCGTCACCGTATCGCAGGTATAGCTGGGGCCCGGTCGGCACAGCTCCAGATCAGAGGCCTGACAGCCGGGCAGCTGTGCTGCCGCGATCCGGCACATTTCCAGCCGCTGGGCAGGTGTCGCAGAGCCCTCCGGCAGCTTTTTGTGGGGCGGCAGATTGGTGGGCACCATCAGCAGCAGATCCAGCCCCAGCGTCTCCACGCAGGCCCGGGCTGCCGCCATGTGCCCCAGATGCGGCGGATTGAAGGTACCGCCGAACATGGCAACTCTCATGCGCGCTCTTTGGGCAGCACAATCTTCGGCTTGTCCGGATTGGGCTTGTACACCACCAGACGATTGCCGATGCACTGCACCGGCTCCGCGCCGATGGCTTCGCACAGAATCTCGCTGGCCTCCCGTGCCGTCAGCAGCGCACTTTCCAGCACCCGTATCTTAATCAGCTCTTTGGCCTTCAGCTCTTCTTCTGCCTGACGGCACACGGCATCCGTCACGCCGTCCCGGCCAATCTGCTGGGTGGTGGAAATCGTATTGGCCATTCCCCGCAGGAAGGCCCGTTGTTTGCTTGTCAGCATAATATGCTCCTCAATTTTCTCTGATTTTTCTGTTACAGTCCCCGGGCTTCCAGCGCAGCCTTCATGGCCGCAAGGGAACGGGCCCGATGGGAGATGGCATTTTTCCGCTGCTGGGGCATTTCCGCAAAGGTGCAGCCCTCCTCCGGCACATAAAACACCGGATCATAGCCAAAGCCGCCCTGTCCCCGGGTCTCCCGCAGGATCCGGCCCGGGCATTCTCCCCGCACGGTAAAGGCCGTTCCGTCCGGGCAGACGCAAGCAATCACCGAAACAAAGTAGGCTTCCCGCCGCGCCTCCGGCACCTTGTCCAGCTTTTCCAACAGAAACCGCACCCGGTCGCTGTCGCTTCCCGCACAGTATCTGGCAGAATGGATGCCCGGCGCATCGTCCAGTGCCCGGACACACAGACCGCTGTCATCCGCCAGCGCAGGCAGACCGGAGGCCGCACAGGCCGCCCGGGCTTTAATCAGGGCATTTTCTTCAAAGGTGCTTCCGGTTTCCTCCGGATCGGTATGAATGCCCGCCTCCGCCATGGACAGAAAGCGGCGGGAATCATTTTCCAGAATGGCCCGAATCTCCGAAAGCTTGTGGCCGTTATTGGTGGCAATCACATAGGTACTCATAGGCGCTCCTTTCAGCGAAACAGATGGCCTACGGCCTGTTTCTGGGCGGCTACCAGCTGCTTGATGCCGTTTTCCGCCAGAAGATACATTTCATCCAGCTCCCGTTTGCTGAAGGGGCGTTCTTCTCCGGTGCCCTGAAGCTCGATGATATTGCCCTCGTCATCCATGATGAAGTTGAAATCCACCTCGCCGCCGCTGTCCTCCACATAGTCCAGATCGCACACCGGCTGATCGTTGACCACACCGACGCTGACCGCGGCGACATAGCTGTACAGCGGCAGATCCAGAAACACGCCCTGCTGCCGCAGCTTGTCCAGCGCCAGCACCAGTGCGCAGAAGGCACCGGTGATGGAGGCGCAGCGGGTGCCGCCGTCGGCCTGAATCACATCGCAGTCGATGGTAATGCAGCGCTCTCCCAGACCGTCCAGATCGGTGACAGAGCGCAGCGCCCGGCCAATGAGCCGCTGAATCTCCGCAGAGCGTCCGTTGAGCTTCAGCTTGCTGATGTCCCGGGGCGTGCGGGTCTGGGTGGCCCGGGGCAGCATATTATACTCTGCCGTGACCCAGCCCTTCCCTTTTCCCTTCAAAAAGGGCGGGACGCTTTCTTCCACGGTGGCATTGCAGATCACCCTGGTATTGCCGCAGGTAATCAGAACGCTGCCCTCCGGATATTGAATGAAATCGGGAACGATGGAAACCGGACGGATTTCCTCCGGTGCTCTGCCGTCATGTCTGGCCATAGCTGCTTCCTCCTCAGGCGTTTGCACTTTCAAAAAAGGCTTTGGTAAAGGCGTAGGAATCGAACTCCAGCAGATCATCCACCTGTTCTCCCACACCGATATATTTCACGGGAACCCGCAGGTCTGCACTCACATGGATGGCAATGCCGCCCTTGGCTGTGCCGTCCAGCTTGGTAATGACCAGACCGGTCAGAGCGGTCACGCTGTTAAAGCCCTCCGCCTGAGAAATAGCGTTCTGTCCGGTGGTGGCATCCAGCACCAGCAGCGTCTCCACGCTGGCCTCCGGCAGCTCCCGGTGAATGACCCGGTTCATTTTTTCCAGCTCATTCATCAGATTCTGCTTGTTGTGCAGACGGCCCGCCGTGTCGCAGATCACCACATCACAGCCCCGTGCCCTGGCCGCCGTCACCGCGTCATAAATCACGGCGCTGGGGTCGGCTCCCTCATTGTGCCGCACGATATCCGCACCGGCCCGTCCGGCCCAGATGGTCAGTTGATCCGCTGCCGCCGCACGGAAGGTATCCGCCGCCGCAAACAGCACCTTTTTTCCCTCTCCGGTGAGCTTTGCGCCCAGCTTGCCGATGGTCGTGGTCTTGCCCACGCCGTTGACACCCACCACCAGAATCACCGAGGGCTTTGTGTCCAGCCGCAGTCCCTCGTTGGGTGTCATTTTGTCTGCCAGCACCTGACAGAGACAATCAATGACCGCTTCTTTGGTTTGCAGATTCTGACGCTTGGAGCGCTTCCGCAGCTCGTCGATGGCCTCCGATGCGGTATACGCACCGATATCCGCCAGAATCAGCGCATCCTCCAGATCGGCCAGAAGCTCTTCATCCACCGTGCGGAAGGCCGCAAATACGGCGTTGAAGGAATCGGCGGTGCTCTCCTTGGTCTTTTTCAGGCCCTGCCTGATTTTGTCCAGAAATGACATGGTATCTGCCTCCTTATGCCTGCTGCTGTTGTTCCTTGATATGGGCCTCCGCCTCGTTCATGTTCAGGGCCAGCAGCTTGGTCACGCCCTGCTCCTGCATGGTGACGCCATAGAGGATGTCCGCACCCTCCATGGAGCCCCGGCGGTGGGTAATAATGATAAACTGGGTCTTTTCGCACAGTGTGCGCATATAGGACGCATAGCGGCTGACATTCACATCATCCAGCGCCGCGTCGATCTCGTCCAGTACACAGAAGGGCGTGGGCCGCACCCGGATGATGGCAAAATACAGGGCAATGGCCACAAACGCCTTTTCTCCGCCGGACAGCAGTGAAATGGCCCGCATGGATTTTCCCGGCAGCTCCACCCGAATCTCGATGCCGCAGTTGAGAATGTCGCTTTCATCCTCCAGCCGCAGCTCCGCACTGCCGCCGCCGAAAATCTCGGTAAAGGTCTGGCGGAAGCTGTCGTTGATGGCACGGAACTGGCGGGAGAAAATCTCCTTCATGTTCCGAGTCAGATCGCCGATGATCTTCAGCAGCTCCTCCCGGGAAGTCTCCAGATCGTTCCGCTGGGTGCTCATAAACTCATAACGCTGGCTCACCCGGGCGTATTCCTCAATGGCATCCATATTCACCGAGCCCAGCTTTTTGATGGCGGAACGCAGCTCGCCGATCCGCCGGTTGGCTGCCGCCGTGCTCTCCAGCTGCTGACGCAGCTCCTGCGCCGTGACCCGGGTCAGCTCATAGCTTTCCCACAGCTTCTGGAGGATATTGTCCTCCTCCATCTCCGCCTGTGTTTTTTTATTTTCCAACCGGCCGCGCTCCCGCTCCAGATGGATGAGCTCGTCATTTTTGCCCCGCAGTTCCTTTTCACACTGGCTGCGCACGCCCTCCAGCCGCAGCTTTTCTCCGTTCACCGCCTGAAGACGGCTGCCGCAGCTTTGTGCCTCTCCGGCATACTGAGCTGCCACCTGCTCCTGCTGGGCAACGGTTTCCCGCAGCTGTTCACTCTGTTGCCGCAGGGCCGCAATGGCCGCCTCCCGATCCTTTCGCTGGCCACGGGATGCCTCAATCCGTGCTTCCAGCTCTGTAATGCTGCGCCGGGCACTTTCGCTTTCCGTGCGGCATTCTGCCAGCTGCACCCGCAGATCCGAGCCCTGCCGGGTCAGATCGCCGGTACGGCTCTCGGCCTGTTCCCGTCCGCCGGAAAGCTCAGTATATTGCTGCCGCAGCTTTGCCGCGGTCTGTTCCTCTCCTTCGGCACTGCTGAGCAATGCCTGCTTCCGGGTCTCCAGAGCCTGAATGCGCTGGCTCTGGGAATCCCGCTCGGCTTCCAGCTCCTCCTGCCGCTGCTCCAGCGCGTCGATCAGTGTCCGATGCTGGCTTCGCCGGGCAGACAGCTCCAGCAGGGCATCCTGCGCCGCCCGCAGCTCATCCCGGGCTACATTGGCCTCATAATCGGCGCTTTCCAGCTCCTGCCGGGCCGTGCGCAGCGCCTGCTCCAGTGTCTGCTGCCGCTGCTCCAGACGGGTGCTTTCCTCCTCCAGACGGGTGATCTCGTTGGCACGGGACAGCACACCCACATTTTTGTTCAGCGAACCGCCGGTCATTGCGCCGGAGGGATTGATCAGCTGGCCGTCCAGCGTGACGATGCGGAAGGCATAGCCCGCCTTTTTCGCCATGGAAATGGCATTGTCCATATGATCCACCACGGCGGTATCTGCCAGCAGGCTGCGGATCAGCAGACCATAGCGGCTGTCAAACCGCACCAGCTGATCGGCCCAGCCCAGAAAGCCCGGCCCGTTTGCCTGTCGGGCGCTCCGCCGCTCCTTCACAGCCGTCAGCGGGCGGAAGGTGGCACGGCCATAATCATGGGTTTTCAGATATTGGATGGCGCTTTTGGCGCACTGCTCATCGTCCACCACGATGTTTTGCAGATTGCCGCCCAGCGCGATTTCAATGGCAACGGAATATTCATCCTCCGTGCGGATCAAATCGGAGATCGGCCCGTGAATGCCGGCCAGTTCTTTTCTTCCGGCGGCCTGCATCACCCGGCGCACGCTCTGGCCAAAGCCCTCATATTCCCGCTCCATGGCCCGCAGCAGCTCCAGCCGCTGGGTGCGCAGTTCCCGCTGACGGGAGTTCTGTTCTGCCTGCTGCCGCAGCTCTTCTGCCTTTTTCTGGCGAGCCTGTGTCCGCAGCTCAAAGCCCCGCAGCATATTTTCGGCGGAAGCCTTTTTCTCTTCGTTTTCTTCAGTCTGCCGCCGCAGAACCCGGGCCTGTGCCTGTTCATTTTCCAGCCGCTGCTCCAGCTCGGCCAGCTCCTTTTCCACGGCGTCGCCCCGGGTGCGAATCTCCTGCACACTGCCGGCAACCGCGCCTGCCTCTGCCCGATGCTGCGCCGCCTGTTCCCCAGTCATGCGGATGCGGGCGTCCAGAGCCTCCAGCCGCTGGGTGATATCCCGGGCATTTTCTGAAGCCTCCTGCACCTGCGCCAGCAGCCGGGTCAGCTGTTCCTCCAGCGTCCGGGTCTGTGTTTCCAGTTCAGTCAGCCGCTGCTCCTGTCCGGTTTTCCGGGCCAGAAGGTCCTGCCCCTCCGTGCCCTGCTGCTCCAGTTCCTGCTCCTTGGCCCGGATGTTTTCCTCCAGATTGCGAATCCGGGTCTGATTCACGGCGATCTGCGAACGCATATCGCTCTCCCGGGCCTCGGCCTCCCGGCGGGCCTCCCGCAGCTGTTCACCCTCCATATCCCGGGTGTGCAGCTCCTCCGTCAGCGCCGCAGAACGCTGCTGAAGTTCCTCTGTCTCCCGTTTTCTGGCAGACAGCATCCGTTCTGCGTTGTCATAATCCGTGCGGGCCTTTTGCAGACTGTCCTTCAGCCGGTCCAGACTGTCCAGCCACACATTGACCTCCAGCATCCGCAGCTCGTCACGATAGATCAGAAATGCCTTTGCCCGCTCGGCCTGCTCCTTCAGCGGGGAAACCTGCTGCTCCAGCTCGGTGATGATGTCCCGGATGCGCACCAGATTGTCTTCACAGGCCGCCAGCTTGCGCTCGCTTTCCTCCTTGCGGAAGCGGAACTTGGTAATGCCCGCCGCTTCTTCAAAAATTTCCCGCCGGTCGGCGCTTTTGACCGACAGAATCTCGTCGATCCGTCCCTGTCCGATGACGGAATAGCCGTCCCGGCCCAGACCGGTATCCATAAACAGCTCATGAATGTCCTTCAGGCGCACGGCCTTGCGGTTGATGTAAAACTCGCTCTCACCGCTGCGGTAATACCGACGGGTCACCGTGACCTCGCCATATTCCACCGGCAGGCCGCCGTCGGTATTGTCCAGCGTCAGCGTCACCTGACAAAAGCCCTGGGGCTTTCTCCGGGCCGTTCCGCCGAAAATCACATCCTCCATCCTGCCGCCCCGGAGGGTTTTGGTGCTCTGTTCTCCCAGCACCCAGCGGATTGCGTCCACAATATTGCTTTTTCCGCTGCCGTTGGGGCCCACAATGGCTGTGATGCCACGGCCAAAGTTCATCACGGTTTTATCGGGGAAGGACTTGAAGCCCTGAATCTCGATGGAGCGAAGGTACATATCTGCGCCTCTTTCTTCTGATAACTTGCCATATTCGCCGCTTTTTTCCGTTTTTCCGGAAAGCCGCATAAAATATCAATTTATTGTATCACATAAATCCCCACATTTCAAGCAATACCGTATAGGTTTGCATGGCGCAAAACTTTTCGTACCGGGGCTGTTTTTACTTGCATCCGGCGAAGATGTTCGTTATAATGGTAAAGATACTGAATTAAAAGGAGTTTCTATGGACTTTACCTTTGCTGTATTTTGGGATCTTCTGCTGGACGCGCTGGTGGACAGCGTGAAGCTTTTGCCCTTTCTCTTTATTGCCTATCTACTGATGGAGGCTGCGGAGCATCACATTTCGGAAAAGATGGAGCATCGCCTGCAAAGCATGGGCAAGCTGGGCCCGCTGGTGGGCGCTGTGCTGGGCTGTGTGCCCCAGTGCGGATTTTCCGCCACGGCCTCCAATCTCTATGCCGCCGGTCTGATCTCCCGGGGAACGCTGCTGGCGGTGTTTCTCTCCACCTCGGATGAGGCGATTCCGCTGATGCTGGGCTCGGATCAGGGGCGGAAAATGATTCTGCCGCTGCTGCTGTGCAAGGTAGTGATCGGCCTGATCGCCGGCATGGTGATCGACCTGTTTCTGCGGAAATACGGACGGAAGCGGGAGCTGCACGATCTGTGTGAGCACTGCGGCTGCAATGAGGAAAGCGGCATTCTCAAGCCCGCCCTCTGGCACACGGTACATATTTTCCTGTTCATTCTGATTCTGAATCTGGTGCTCAATGTGGCCATTGGTCTGTTGGGACAGGAGCGAATCGCCTCCCTGCTGCTCAGCGGTTCGGTGCTCCAGCCCTTTGCCGCTGCGCTCATCGGTCTGATTCCCAACTGTGCGGCCTCTGTCATGCTGACCCAGCTCTATCTGGCCGGAACGGTCAGCTTCGGCTCCTGTCTGGCGGGACTTTGCTCCGGCGCAGGCATCGGTCTGGCGGTGCTGCTGCGGATGAATCGCAGTCGCCGGGAGAATCTTCAGATTGTCCTGACGCTGTATCTGATCTCCGCTCTGTGCGGTCTGGCACTGCAATTTTTGCCAGTGTTTTAAGCGATAAGCGATATCTGAATCATGTAATAAAATGCGGGCAGCTCTGGCTGCCCGCGCTTTTTATCGTTGACTGACGGTGTAATCCTCTTCTTCAAAGATCAGCTCGTCGATATCCGGCAATTCCCGCTCCGTTTCGGGCATCCTGAACACGCTCCTTCCGCATCAGATGCCCTATTCTATGCGCTGTTGCAGCTGGGTTTTACAGCGTGCTTTCCGCACCCGGCTCTGCCAGGACACGAATCCATTTGCCGCTTTTCAGGCGCCACAGACACAGCGGGAGCTTGAACACATCCTCCGCAATGAAACCGCCGCAGACGCACCACAGGAAGGGCAGCTTCAGCACATAGGTCAGAACCCACACCACCGGTACGCTCCACACGGCCATAACACCCACATCCAGCAGCGCCGACACCTTGGTATCGCCGCCGGCCCGCAAAATGCCCACCACCAGCACATAGTTCAGCTGGCGAATGGGACACCAGAAGCAGTAGAACAGCAGAATACTCGCCGTCAGCTGGGCCGTTTCCGGACTCTCCACGCCCATCAATCGGATCAGCGGCCAGCGCAGCGCCGCCAGTGCCGCACCCAGCACCAGTCCCATAGCCACAAACACCTTCAGCGTCTGGATGGCCACCTGCTGAATCTCTTCCTTCCGGCCCTCACCGATCTTTTTGCCGATGAGAATGGAGCAGGCGTTGCAGGCGCCGATAAAGAACACGAACACCAGCGATTCAATGGAGCTGTAAAGGGTGTAGGCGGCATAGTTTTCGCTGCCCTGACGGGCATAAATCATGGCGTACACATTGAACAGCACACACCAGATGGACTCGTTGCACACCACCGGCATGGCAATGCGCAGATATTTCCGGAAAAATGCCCGGCTCACATGGCGGATATCTCCCGCCCCCAGCACGGTAAAATGCTTTTGATAAAGGCCCACACCCAGCATCAGCAGCGCCTGTGCCACCTGAGAAACCACCGTGGCCGTAGCGGCACCGGCCAGTCCCATTTTGGGAAAGCCGAAATTACCATAAATCAGGCAATAGTTCAGAGTGCAGTTGATGGCCACCGCTACGGCAGAGGAAATCAGCGGCAGGCGCACCTCCTCCACGCTGCGGCGGGCCATGCTGGCCATATTGGCAAAGGCACAGGGAATCACGCCCAGCGCCACAATGCGCAGATATTCCGTGCCAGCCACGCACACGGCCTCTTCATTGGTAAAGATGCGGATCAGCCCTTCCGGCATCAGCAGGGCCACCGCCATAAAAATCAGCGCCGCCGCCATACACATCCACAGACCGATGCAATAGGCCCGGCGGATGCCCTTCTGATCCCTTGCGCCCCAATACTGGGCGATGAGCACCGAACCGCCGGAGCAGAAGCCGAAGGTCACCATCTGAATAAACAGTACGCATTTTGCACCGATGCCCACGGCGGTGGTGGCCACATTGCCCAGCCGCGCCACCATGGCGGTGTCCACCAGACTGCCGCAGGAGGTCAGCATATTTTGCAGTGCAATGGGAATCGCCAGAGCAAGCATCTGACGGTAAAAGCCGGTATTGGCCGAAGCTCGGGATCTCATAGAGGGGAAGCCTCCCTTTCCGCATATAGTCGCAAACAGGATTATACTCCATCCCGCGGCGAAATGCAAGCAGGGCTGCCCCCTTCTCCGGCCCGCTGTCCTCAGCTCTCCCGCCGCACGCCCTCGATATGCAGACAGCGCAGCTTGTGAATGGGATAAGTCGCCAGCGGACGGCAGTCGCAGTCATAGCTGTGGGCCGATACCATCACCGTGGCAAGGCTGGGTTCACCGTCAATGCGCACCACCACCGGCGTATGATGATAGTCCTCCCGCTCCCCCACTGCCAGCTGCACCACATCTCCCGGCTCCAGCCGGCTGAGGGCGGTTTCGGAGGCAAAGGGGCCCGGGCCCAGATTCCGGGTGAGAAAATCATACAGATAGGGTACGCCTGTCCAGGACGGGGTGCGGTCATTGGCCGTGCGGTAATACCAGCCGTACAGCGGCGTTTCATTCATCACTCCGGCCCCGGCCAGAATGCACTGGCTGGCATAATTGGTACAGTCGCCGCCCAGATTGCTGAAGTCAAAATACTGTGGATTTCGCCGATAGGCCCAATAACGGGCATAGGCCACTGCGGCCTTTCGGTCATAGGGTAACAGTTGAAGCATTTTCATTCCTCCTCCCGCCGTATTCTATGCGGGAAAGAAGTCTTTGACATTCTCTCTCTGCCGTGGTAGGATAGAGCTGCAAGGAAAAGGAGGGAGTCCTTTGGAAAAGCCTTATATTGCAGGGGTTGGCGGCGCAAATGTGGATCTCTGCGGCCGCAGCTTTGGCCCGGCCGTTGCCGGGGATTCCAATCTGGGGCAGCTGACCCTTTCTCCCGGCGGTGTCTGCCGGAATATCTGTGAAAACGCGGCCCGCATGGGTGCGCAGGTTACGCTGATTACCGCATTGGGCGCAGATTCCAACGGTGCGCTGCTGCAAAACGCCTGTCGGGAGGCGGGTGTGGATCTTTCCCATGCGCTGCTGCTGCCGGAAATGCGCACCGGTGCGTATCTTTCCATCCACTCCGGCGACGGAGAAATGGTCACGGCCATCAACGATATGGAGATTCTTTCCGCCATGACGCCGGAACGGCTTCAGGCCTGTATTCCCGTGCTGGAGGATGCCGCCGCCATTGTGGTGGATGCCAATCTGCCGGAGGAAACGCTGCAATGGCTCTGCCAGACTCTGCACCATCGTCCCATTTTTGCCGACGCGGTTTCCTGCGCCAAGGCAAAACGGCTGCTGCCGGTGCTGAAGCATCTGTATGCCATCAAGCCCAATCTTTCTGAGGCGCAGCTGCTCACCGGGCGGGAAACGCCGGAGGATTGCGCCGATGCGCTGCGGGAGCAGGGCGTTTCGCTGGTGTGCATCAGTGCCGGAGCCCGGGGTGTTTATACCGCCGGCCCCCAGGGCAGCTTCTGGACCCGGCCTCAGCCCCAGTCCAAAGGGGAAAATGCCACCGGCGCAGGTGACAGTCTGCTGGCGGGACTGCTGTTTGCCTTTGTTTCCGGCATGGAGCTGCGGGATGCCCTACGCTTTGCCGTAACGGCCTCTGTGTTAACCCTGCAAAGCCGGGCTACCATTCGCCCGGATATGCGTTATCAACTGATTATGGATCATCAAAAGGAGTGTATTTTAGAATGAATCGTTATCTTTCCGTTGCACCTGAGGTGCAGAAGGCGCTGGATGAGGGCCGCCCTGTAGTGGCACTGGAATCTACCATTCTGTCCCACGGGATGCCTTATCCTCAAAATCTGAAGTTCGGCCACGATGTGGAGCAGCTCATCCGGGATGAGGGCGCTGTTCCCGCTACCATCGCCATTCTGGACGGCAAGCTGAAGGTGGGTCTCACCGACGCAGAGCTGGAGCGGATGTGCAAGGCGGAAAATGTGGGCAAGGTCAGCCGCCGGGATGTGCCCGTGTATCTGGCTACCGGCAAGGCCGGTGCTACCACTGTCGCCACCACCATGCTCATTGCAGAGATGGCGGGCATTGCCGTCTTCGCCACCGGCGGTATCGGCGGTGTGCATCGGGGCGCAGAGACCTCCATGGACATCTCTGCCGACTTGCAGGAGCTGGCCCATACCAGCGTTGCCGTGGTCAGCGCTGGTGTCAAGTCCATTCTGGATATCGGTCTGACGCTGGAATATCTGGAGACCATGGGTGTGCCGGTGCTGGGTCTGGGTACGCCGGACTTTCCCGCCTTCTACTGCCGCAAGAGCGGCTTTGCTGTGGATTATGCCCTGAAGGATGAAGAAGAGGCCGCCCGGGTCATGCAGGCCAAGTGGGGCGCCGGTCTCAAGGGCGGTCTGGTCATCGCCAATCCCGTTCCCGAGGAATATGCCATGGACAGCGACGAAATGGCCCGCATCATTGAAGAGGCCGTTGCCGAATCCCGGGAAAAGGGCATCAAGGGCAAGAAGATCACCCCCTTCCTGCTGGCCCGCATTGTGGAGCTCACCGGCGGTGAGTCTCTGAACACCAACATTCAGCTGGCCTTCCACAACGCCCGCTGCGCCGCGAAGATCGCCCGCTATTACGCCGCACTTTGATCCCTGACCCTTTGGGATCTCATTATATCAAAAGGAGGAGCTTTTTATGAAACAGGAATATCAGGACTATATGCTTCAGCAGATGAAAAACCTGCTGTCCATTGACAGTCCCAGCGGCTATACCGCACAGGTGCGGGAATATATGAATCAGGAGCTGACACGCCTGGGCTATACTCCCGAAAACTCTGTCAAGGGCAACATCCGTGCCCATCTGGGCGGACAGGGCGATCCCATCATGCTGCTGGCCCATGTGGACACGCTGGGCGCTGTGGTGGCCTCCGTCAAGGACAATGGCCGACTGATGCTGTCCCGCATCGGCGGTCTTCAGCCCACCAATGTGGAGGCCGAAACCTGCCGGGTGCGCACCCGCTTCAACGGCGCTTATGAGGGCACCATCCAGCTGGCCAACGCCTCTGCCCATGTGAACCCCAAGCTGTCCACCGAAAGCCGCACCTTTGAAGAAACCATGGAAGTGGTTCTGGACGAGGATGTGAAGTCCGCCGCCGATGTGGCAAAGCTGGGCATCCGTGCCGGTGACTTTGTCTGCGTGGAGCCCCGCTTCACCGTCACCTCCAAGGGCTATATCAAGAGCCGTTTTCTGGACGACAAGGCCAGTGCGGCCGTTTTGCTGACGCTGGCAAAACGCATTCATGATGAGGGTATCGCCCTGAAGCGCTCTGTGTGGATCGGCTTTACCGTCCATGAGGAGCTGGGCCACGGCGGTGCTGCCGGTTATCCCGAGGGACTGGCGGAGATGATGAGCGTGGATATGGGCTGCGTTGGCGACGGCCTTGTCTGCAACGAAAAGCAGGTTTCCATCTGCTCCAAGGACAGCGGCGGCCCCTATCATTATGAGACGGTCTCCACCCTGATCTCTCTGGCAGAGCAGAATCATCTGGATTATGCCGTGGATGTATATCCCTTCTATTCCTCCGATGTGGATGTGGCGCTGAAGGCGGGCTATGATGTGCGGCACAGCTGCATCGGCCCGGGCGTTTATGCCTCTCACGGCTATGAGCGCACCCATATCAGCGGCCTGACCAACACCTTTGACCTGCTGAGCGCCTATCTGCTGTAAGCTCTCCCGATGCTGTTAAAGTTCACGGACTTCGCCGGTCTGGACGGGCGGAAGCTGATGGATATCTATGCCGAAAGCAATCTGGAAAACACGGCCTGTTTTTGCCCGGAGGAGCATGACAGGCAGGCTGCCGTGCGGAAGGTGGAGGCCGGTTTTCTGGCCTTTTTGCAGGACGAGTTTTTCAAACAGGACGGCGCTGCCTGCTGGGTCTTGCAGCAGGACGGCCTATGGGTCAGCGCATTGCGAACCTGCCGGATCGAGGCCGGACTGTATTTTCTGGAGGCGCTGGAAACGCATCCGGAGCATCGGCAAAAGGGCTATGGCGCTCTGCTGCTTTCCGGCGTTCTGGAGGCCATGAAGGCAGAAGGCTCCTTCCGCCTGTGCGATTGCGTAGGCAAAAAGAATCCCGCTTCCCTGAAAACCCATGAAAAATGCGGCTTTCGCATTGTCTCCCAGCAGGGGTATGATTATCTCCACGGAGATATAAGTCCCCTGGATTTCGGCATGGAGTATCAGTATTCGAAAGCGTAATTTTTCCCACAGAAAAGCATCCGTATCGGTTGGTACGGATGCCTCTTTTTCTGCCGGTATTTCATTGTCCCCGGGGAAAGCTGAACATCCAGAGCACCAGCCCGACACCCTGGGCTGCCAGCCGTTGCAGTCCCTGCACCACCGCAGCACTCAGCTGCCGCAGCAGCCGGGAGAGCAGCCCGTGCTCCAGCACCGCTCCCGCCAGCAGACCCAGCACCAGATAATTTCGCAGTCTGCCGTCGGTACACCGCAGCAAAAACAGCAGAAAGGCCGTCAGCCCGCCCAGACAGAACAGGACATCCAGCACCGCCGTGCCCCATTTTTTCAGATGCAGCGCCCGGCGCAGTCCCTCCAGCACATCAAAGGCCGCAGCCAGCCCGCCTCCCAGCAGCGCCGCCCGGAGAAACAGTGCCGTTTGCAGTGCGGGACTGGTGGGCCACATTAAAACACCCGGGACCAGAAGGAGCCCCGGCTCTTCCCCTCCCGGCTGTAGCAGAGACTGAGCACGCTGCCCTCCAGCGTCAGTTCTCCCACATCCAGACTGAGCTTTTCCACATGAAGGCCCTCGCCTTCGATGGTCAGCTGGCCCAGCGCCGTTTCCATAACCACCTGCGCCTCGTCAAAGCTCAGCACCTCACTGACACCGGAAACCTGCAATCTGCGCCGTTCCTCCAGAATCAGGCTGTGGGGCCTGTCCGTTTGAAATTGACTGGTATTTTCCATGTAAAAGACCTCCTCATACTTCCCTGTTGGAAGAATATGAGGAGGTTCTCTGCTTTATTCCTGATTTTCCGGCAGCTCCTGATACAGCAGCGCCGCCTGCTCCTTGGTGGCGAACTCCGGCACCTGAAGCACCTTCACCCGCAGACTGCGGTTGCCGAAGGAAATGCCGATCACATCGCCCACCTTGACCTGATAGGATGCCTTTGCCTCCCGGCCATTCACCGTCACCCGTTCGCCGTCACAGGCTTCGTTGGCCACGGTGCGGCGCTTAATCAGGCGGGCGACCTTCAGATATTTATCCAGCCGCATACATGGTTCTCCTTTTCAAAAACCGGAGCCTTTCGGCCCCGGCATGATTTCCGGATGGTGGAATCGGTTTTACTCCGCAACCTTGTCCTTCAGGGCCTTGCCGGCCTTGAAAACGGGGGTCTTGGAAGCGGGGATCTGGATCTCTTCCCGGGTCTTGGGATTGCGGCCCACACGGGCTTCACGGCTCTTTACCTCAAAGGAGCCAAAGCCGATAAGCTGCACCTTGTCGCCGGCCTGCAGCGCTTCAGAAATGGATTCCACAACAGCGGACAGAGCCTTTTCGGCATCCTTTCTGCTGAGACCGGACTTTTCGGCGATGGCAGTAATCAGTTCCATTTTGTTCATAATCATATCTCCTTCTGCAATTAAAAAATAAAATCTGTATTAAGAGGCGTGTTTTTCGTCAGTCGCGGGTCTTTTCCTTGGCCTGCTCCCAGAGCGCGATCATCTGCTCCATGGGCAGATCCTTCAGGCCCGGGCCTGCGGCCTGCTCCATCAGCGCAAAGCGCTTCATAAACTTCTTCGTTGCGCCCATCAGCGCCTGCTCCGGGTCGATTTCCAGACGGCGGGCCACATTCACTGCCGCAAACAGCAGATCGCCCAGCTCTTCCTCCGCCTGCTCCCGCTGGTCCAAAACGCACCGGAGCTCCTCCGTCTCCTCCCGCACCTTGGCCATTGCGCCGTCGATCTCCGGCCAGTCAAAGCCGGAACGCTTGGCACGGGTCTGCACCTTTTCCGCATAGATCAGGGCAGGCAGGGATTTTGCCACATCGTTCATGGCATCGGTATAGGTCTTCTGGTGTTTTTCCTTCCGCTTGACTTCCTCCCAGAGATCCAGCGTCTGGCTGGCCTCGGTGAGCCTGTCCGCCGTGCCGAAGATATGGGGATGGCGCAGAATCAGCTTGCGGCAGATGCCGGTACACACATCCTCCATGGAAAAAGCGCCCGCCTCCTGAGCGATACGGGCGTGAAACACCACCTGAAGCAGCACATCTCCCAGCTCTTCGCAGAGAAGCACATCGTCCTGCCGGTCGATGGCCTCTGCCGCTTCATAGGCTTCTTCGATAAAATTGCGCCGGATGCTCTGGTGGGTCTGGGCCACATCCCAGGGACAGCCATCCTCGGGCGAACGCAGCCGCGCCATGATCTCCAGCAGATCATCAAAGCCGTAAGTAGACTTTTCTAAATCTATCATATTTTCCCCTTCTTTTCAAGAATAAATCACCGGATTTTCAGGATTTTCGCCAGCTTTTCACCCTTCGGCAGCATCAGGATATCTTCCCGGGGCATCGCCCGCAGCGCCACCAGCAAAAGCAGGTACAGCAGCGCCGCCATACCGATGGTCAAAAGCACCGCCAGCAGGTTCATCAGCCGGCCAGCGCCCAGCAGATTGCTCACCGGCGTCCACACCAGCCAGACAAACAGGCCCATTATCGCCGCCGACAGCAGCGGTTTTCCAAAACAGCGCAGCAGGGAAATGCGGGCCCCCTGCCGCCGTATCTGATACAGATTCAAAATCATCATGGTGCAATAGCACAGACCCGTGCCGATGGGCGCACCCAGAATGCCGATCTCCGGAATGCCCACCAGAACATAGTTGCACACGGCCTTTACCACCGCACCCACGCCCATGCTGATCACCGGCAGCTGCACCTTGCCCATGGCCTGCAAAACCGGATTTGTCACGGAAACCATGGCGGCAAAAAAGACCGACGGTGCCAGCAGCGTCAGCAGCGGCGCGGCCAGCTGACAGGCCTCCGGCTGGTTGGTGAACAGCAGCGTCAGGATGGGCAGCGGCAGCAATGCCAGCCCAAAGGCACAGGGAAAGGCCAGAATGCCCGTCAGGCGAAAGGCGCTCTCGGTCAGGGCCAGAGATTTTTTCCGATCCTGCACCGCCAGCGCACCGCTGATGGCCGGAATCAGGCTGACACCGATAGATACCACCAGCGTCAGCGGCAGGTTGAACAGCTTTACCGCATAGCCATATGCGCCGTAGGTGTAGCCCGCCGCCGCATCTGTCATGAGACAGCCTTCCTGAAGCCGCAGCTTGACCATAAAGGTATCAATCAGTGTGCTGACACTGAACACCGACGCGCCGATGGTAATGGGAATGGCCAGCTTTACCAGACTGCGCAGCAGTTCTCCGGCCGGACGGCATTCCCCGGAAAGGTTGCCGGTTTCCCGTCTGCCCTTTCGATCCTTCAGGCTGTACAGAATGACAAACAGAGCGCTGAACACCGTGCCTAGCGTCACGCCGCCGATGGCTCCCGCCACCACGATCTCCAGCGAGCAGCCCCGGTTCATCAGGTAATAGGCCAGCCCCAGACCGAAAATCAGCTTGCCCAGCGCCTCGATCACCTGCGACACCGCCGTAGGAATCATATTGGCCAGGCCCTGATAATAGCCCCGCACTGCGGACACGATGCAGGTGAAGAAAATGGTAGGTGCCACGGTCAGCAGAGCATATTTGCAGGAGGGTCCGATAAACCGGCAGATCTCATCCGCAAGCAGCACCGTCAGGGCGGACAGCACCGCGCCCAGCAGCACAAAGGCCCCGAAGGACACCCGTGCGATCCGCCGTACCTCTCCCATGCGCCCCAGCGCCCGGCTCTCTGCCACCATCTTGGACACCGCCACCGGCAGTCCGGCAGAGGAAACCACATACATGGCGGTATAGACATAATAGGCACTGATGAAAATATCGTTGCCGTCCGCGCCGTAAAGATTGGCCAGCGGGATGGAAAAGAATGCGCCGATCAGCTTGACCAGCACACCGGACAGCATGAGGATCAGCGTACCGCCGAAGAATGTATTGTTTTTGCGTTCGCTCAAGGAGAAAACCGCCTTTCCGGGAAACTGAGCCGCTGCTGCTGCTCAGGCAAGCTTATGCCGCACAGGGGACATTCATGCCCCACGGTCACAGGGAAAGAAGGCGCAGAAGCAGCTCCTGCGCCATAAAATGTCCTTTGCCGCCCAATCAGGGAAGCTTTTCGCCGCAGACACGGCAGTAAAGATCGTTTTTATCGCATTCCTTGCCGCACACCGGACAGGTGAGCCGGGTGCGCTGGGCCTCCTGCTCTGCCTTCAGTGCAGCGATTTCTTCATATTTGCTGTCGATATGCTCCAGCTTTTCCTGAAGCACACTGTCCTCGGTCTCCACGCCGGTATGAGCCAGATACACGATCCGGCCAATCTCCCGCATGAGGATCTCGATCTCATTGTTCAGATCCAGCAGCTTCAGGCTGCGGCGGGTCTTTTCCACCAGCCTGCTGCCCTTTTCCGCGGCAACGCCTGCCGCCTGTGTGGCCACCTCTGCCGCAGCTGCCGCCGTCAGTCTGGCCTTGTCCAGCAGTTCCTTTACCCGTTCGTCCATCAAAAAGCGCCTCCTGTTTCGATTTTTCAGGTCCTCGTATGTATATTCTATGGGAAAACTATAACACTGTGCCGCCCTGTTTGCAAGGCTGTTTTATGGCTGCGTTTCCAGCAGTCGGCGTTTTTCCGCCGCAATGCTTTCAATGCGGTCGATATATTCCCGGGGATATTTGGGATTTGCCACCCGATGAATCTTCCGCCCGTTTTCCGAGCAAAGCTTGCTGACACCGCCGGAGCCCAGCGCCAGCACATCGGAAAGCTCCTCCATCATGCAGATATTGTAATGGGACGCCGTGCCCGGACGGCAGAAGCCCACATTTTCCAGTCCGCCCGCCATGTATTTCTGCCGATAGAGATAATAGGGTTCATAGCCCTGCTCCTTCAGCAGTTCGTAGCAGGCATCCAGTGTTTCCGGCGGAAGCTGTCCTGTGGGGCCGAAATAGAGCCTTGCCCCCCGCTTTCGTGCCAGACAGTGAATGGTCACATTGTCCGGCTCCAGCGCCGCCACCCGGCGAACGCTTTCCAACAGACTTGCGTCATCATCCCCGGGCAGACCGGCAATGAGATCCATATTGATGAGAAAATCTCCCGTGCGCCGGGCCAGATGATAGCAATCCTCGATATCCTGCGCCGTATGCCGCCGTCCCACGCCCTGCAACACGCTGTCGTTCATGGTCTGTGGATTGATGCTGATGCGGGTCACGCCATAGCGCTGCATCAGACGAAGCTTTTCCCCGTTGATGGTCTCCGGCCGTCCGGCCTCTACGGTAAACTCCCGGCACCGGGAGAAGTCAAACTGCTGCCGCACCGCCGCCAGCAGCGTTTCCAGCTGTGCTTCATTCAGCGTTGTAGGGGTGCCGCCGCCGATATACACGCTGCCCAGCGGGATGGCATTCTGCCGCAGCAGCGCACCGCCCGCCTCCACCTCCTGCAAAAGGGCCTCCAGATAGGGCTGGATCATAAAGCCCCAGCGGGTCATATCATTGCTGACAAAGGAGCAGTAGCTGCACTTGGCCGGACAGAAGGGTATGCCCAGATACAGCTGGGTCTCGCCGGGCAGCAGGCTGTCCTCCGCCCGGATGGAATATTCCGCCGCCTGAAGACAGAGCCGCCGCCGGCTTTCCGTCACATCATAATGCTCCCGGAGATAGCGATCCAGCGCATTGGGATCCATCCCCTCCCGCATGGCCAGCCGCACCGGTTTGGCGGGCTTGACACCGGTCATGCTGCCCCAGGGGGGCCGATGCTCCAGCAGCGGCAGCAGCGCCTGATAGACAGCTGCCTTGACACAGTAGGTCAGCTCCCGCTTGTAAGCCTCCCCCGCCTCCGGAGGAATGGGACGCTCCACCTGAGCCTGTGTCTGCCGGATGCCCCGGCGAATCTCCGCCCGGGCGCAGATTTTACCGTTTTCCTCCCACGCCACACTGCGACAGCCGTCTCCCTCGCCCAGCTCCTCCACACGGTTGTGGGGCTCGTCCGGCAGCAGAGAGATCAGCATTTCCTGTACGCCGTTGTCCCGGTCATGGCCCTGCAAGCAATAATTCATCGCCGCATTGCCTCTTTCATATAGGGATTATACTGCCGCTCATACTCCAGCGTGGAAAAGCTCTCATGGCCGGGATAGACCTGATAATTGTCCGGCAGCAGCGCCAGCTTTTTCAGGCTGACCAGCATATCCTCCATGCTGCCCGTTTCCAGATCGCAGCGGCCGCAGCATTCATGAAACAGGGTGTCGCCGCTGAACATCGCCTCTCCGCACAGCAGGGTGCAGGAGCCGGCGGTGTGGCCCGGCGTTTCCAGCACACGGAAGGTCAAGCCGCCCAGAGAAAGCTCTTTTCCGTCCTCCAGATATTCGTCCACATGGGGCACGGTATAGCCCTCCCGCCGGGTGCCGTAGCGAAGCACCTCATCACAGCTCAGCAGCCATTCATCCTTTTTGGAAATGCACAGCCGTGCGCCGGTCTGGCGCAGCAGCTCGGGCACCGCCATCACATGGTCATAATGGCCGTGGGTCAGCAGCACCAGCTGCACCTTGCAGCCAGACTCCGCCACAGCCTCCAGAATCCGTTCTGCCTTTGCGCCGGGATCAATCACGGCACAGACTCCGGCCTGTTCATCGCATACAACATAGCAGTTCGTGCGCAGCAGGCCCACGATCACAGGCTTTACGATCATTGCTTTCCCTCCGGTTTCTTTTTCATCATCTGATCGGTGTCCAGAATCAGCGTCACCGGGCCGTCGTTTACATGGTCGATGGCCATATCCGCACCGAACTTTCCCGTAATCAGCGGGATGCCCCGGGCACGCAGGTCGCTGAGAAAGGCTTCATACACCGGAATCGCCTCTTCAGGCCGGGCCGCACCGAAAAAGTCCGGTCGGCGGCCGTGGGAACAGTCGGCATACAGGGTAAAGTTGCTCACCACCATCATGCTGCCATCCACCTGAGACAGGCCCAGATTCATTTTTTCGTTTTCGTCCTCAAAGATGCGCATCTCCGCGCATTTTTTCGCCATCCATGCGGCCTCTGCCATGCCGTCGCCGGGCTTGACTCCCACCAGCACCAGATAGCCCCGGCCCATGGAGCCGCCATCCTGTCCGTCAATGGTGATGGAGGCCCGGGTGACCCGGATCAAAACTGCACGCATTTTCTGTTCTCCCTTCTGCTTCAGCCGCCCGCCACAATGCGTTTGGCCTGGGTTACGCCGTTGACCCGCAGGATTCGGCTGAGCACCAGCTCCACCTGCTCCGCGCTGAACACGGAAATGGTCAGGAACAGATCGCTGTGACCATCCTCCGCCTCCCGGGCGTTCATTTCACTGACATTGATCTTCATATTGGTCAGCACACCCAGCACATCGCTGAAGGCTCCCACACGGGATTTTGCCGTGACACGGATTCCCGCGTTGTACTGGTGCCGCTCATTCAGCGCCCATTCCGTGCGGATCCAGCGGCCATCCTCCGGCTTGTTCTGCCGTGCCGCCCGCACATTGGCGCAATCCTGCCGATGAACGGACACGCCATAGCCCCGTGTGACAAAGCCCACAATGGGGTCGCCGGGCAGCGGACTGCAGCATTTCGCAAACTTCACCAGACAGTTGTCCAGTCCTTCCACAATCACGCCGGTATCGGCCACTGATTTCTGCACCTTTGTGGTCTGGGCTGCCAGTCTGGCCTCCAGCTTGGCCTCCTTCTGCTCGGCGGCCCGCTGGCGCTGAAGCTCGTCCCGCACCTTGCCGACTACCCGGCTCATGGCAATGCCGCCATAGCCTAACGATGCGTGAAGCTCCTCCAGACTGGGCATATCCAGCCGTTTCAGAATCAGCGCCTGAAGCTCCGGCTGCTGGAAGGCATCATACAGCAGCTCGGAACGCAGCTCCCGCTCCAGTGCCGTTTTGCCCTGTTCGATATTTTCCTCCCGGCGCTCCTTTTTGAACCACTGCTTGATCTTGGTGCGGGCGCCGTTGGTTTTCACGATCTGCATCCAGTCACGCTTGGGGCCGGTGGCGGTTTTGGAGGTGATCACATCCACGATTTCGCCGCTTTTCAGGGGATAATCAATGGGCACAATCCGTCCGTTGACCTTGGCTCCCGTCATCCGGTTGCCCACGGCAGAGTGAATGGCATAGGCAAAGTCAATGGGCGTGGCTCCCTGAGGCAGATTGATGACATCGCCCCGGGGCGTGAACACATAGACCTCATCCGCAAACAGATCGGTCTTGATGTTTTTGATAAAATCGGCGGCATCCGTATCCTGCTGCGTCTCGATCAGCTGGCGCACCCAGGCAAAGGCCTCCTCCCGCTGAGAGCCCTTCAGGCCGTCCTTGTATTTCCAGTGGGCCGCGATGCCGTATTCTGCCCGATGATCCATCTCCTCCGTGCGAATCTGCACCTCAAAAGGGATGCCCTCCGAGCCGATGACCACGGTATGCAGCGACTGATAGCCGTTGGGCTTGGGGGTGGAGATATAGTCCTTGAAGCGCCCCGGCACCGGCTTGTACAGGTCGTGAATCAGGCCCAGCACATTGTAGCAGTCAGTGAGCTCCTTCACGATAACACGGGTGGCGCAGATATCATACAGCTCCGCGAAGCTCAGATTCTGTCCATAGAGCTTGCGGTAGATGCTGTATACGCTCTTCAGCCGGGCCTTGACCTGACAGGGGATGCCTGCCTGCTCCACCTTTTCCTGAATGCGCTTTTTGGTCTCTCCCAGAAATGCCGCAAAGCCGTGGCTCTTGTCCTCCAGAAAATCCGAAATTTCCTGATAGCCCACCGGATCCAGAATCTTCAGGGAACGGTCCTCCAGCTCCCATTTGACGCTCTGCATTCCCAGACGATGGGCCAGCGGCGCATAAATCTCCATGGTTTCCACGGAAATGTCCCGCTGCTTTTGCAGTTTCTGATACTGGATGGTGCGCATATTGTGCAGGCGGTCCGCCAGCTTAATCATGATGACCCGGATGTCCTTCGCCATGGCGATGAACATTTTCCGCAGGTCCTCCATCTGCTGCTCTTCCTTGGTGCTGTAGGAGGTGTGCTCCATCTTGGTCAGCTTGGTTACGCCGTCCACCATCCGGGCCACAGCCACACCAAACTCCCGCACGATATCATCATAGGTGACGGTGGTATCCTCGATGGTATCGTGGAGCAGACCGGCCATCACCGATTCCGCATCCAGACCCATCTGGTCGATGATACAGGCGGCAGCCACCGGATGCATAATGTAGGGTTCGCCGCTCTTCCGCACCTGATCCCTGTGGGCCTCCAGCGCGAACTCATAGGCGCGGCAGATACGCTGGCCATCCTCCGGAGAAAAATCCGCAGCAATGGCCTGAATCTGCTGGCGCAGATGCTCCATATATTCCTTTTGATCTACTTCACTCATACTATCAGCCCTTCAGCATGGTCATCAGCCGTTTCAGCACGGAGGAACCGTTGATATCCGCCTTGCCCTGATAATTCAGCAGACGGATCACCAGCTCTCCCCCCGTCTGCTCATAGGAAAAGATTTTGCACTCCCGGAAAATGTCCAGACAGATCAGCAGCTTTCCCGCATTCATACCGCTGCACAGACGGGATTCATACCGCACCTTTCGGTAAAGGGTGGCGATGGAGGCGCACAGCACGCCCTCTTCCCCGTTGGCCTTGATATGGCGGAACACCGCCACCAGCTCATCCCGGGTGGGGGTCAGCTCCGCAGCCTCCTGCCGGGCCAGCGGCGTTCCCTCCCGGAAACGCTGATACAGCGCCATTGCGTCCGCATCTGCCTGTTCCTCCCGCTGGGCCCATTTTACATCCCGGATCACCAGCTGGACACTTTTGTTGCCTTTATAATGATTGATCTCCGCGGAAAATACGATATCCAGCAGATCGCCCTTGACGAACTGGCAGCTTTTCGCTCCCATGCCGAAAACAAAGGCATAGAAGGAACGGCCCCGGCCGGACAGATGCAGCTTGACATGGCGGTCATGACTGATGGGCGTGATTTCCTCGATGCGCACATCGTTCATCAAAAACACCGGCTGGGGGTTGCCCATGCCAAAGGGCTCCAGTGCGGAAAGGCCTTCCACCTCCGACAGCGTCAGCTCCTCCGGCCGTACCCGGCAATCCACGCTGATGCTGGGAGTCACATCCTCCACCTCGCCGGACTGGGCATAGTCCTCCAGCGCCTGACGCAGTGCCTCCAGATTTTCCCGGCGCACTGTCAGACCCACTGCCAGTTCATGTCCTCCGTATTTTTCCAGCAGCGCCGCATTTTTCTCCAGCGCCGCATAGAGATTGAAGCCCTTGATGCTGCGGCCCGAGCCCTTGCCCTGATCTCCGTTCATGGAAATCAGCACACAGGGCAGACCGTACCGGTCAGACAGGCGGGAGGACACAATGCCAATGACGCCGTTGTGCCAGCCGTCTCCCCAGAGAGTCATGGTTCTGCCCCGGGTCAGCTCCGGATGCGCCTGAATGCGGGCCATGATCTGCTCATAGATCCCGTTTTCCTCCTCCTGCCGCCGATGATTCAGAGCGCAGAGATGCTCCGCCAGTGCCGTTGCCTCTCCGGGATCGTCCGTCAGAAACATCCGGGCGGCGCTGCTTGCCGCGCCCAGACGGCCCGCCGCATTGATCCGGGGCGCCATGGTAAAGCTCACCGCGTTGGAGGTCACGGTACGGGCATCCATGCCCAGCTTTTGCATCAGTGCCTTCAGGCCCTGATTTTCCGTATTTTGCAGATAGCGGAGGCCGTAGGAGACGATCACCCGGTTTTCTCCCACCAGCGGCATCACATCGGCAATGGTGCCCACGGCCACAATGTCCGCATATTGCAGCAGCAGCTCCTCCAGTGAACGCTGCTGCTCCAGGGCACAGATCAGCTTGAAGGCCACGCCCACGCCTGCCAGCTCCCGGAAGGGATATTTGCTGTCCGGCCGCCGGGGATTCACCACGGCTACCGCCTCCGGCAATGCCTCCTTGCATTCATGATGATCGGTGATAATCAGCCGCAGGCCCAGCGTTTTGGCAAAACGGGCCTCCTCCTCGGCGGTAATGCCGCTGTCCACCGTAATCAGCAGACGGCAGCCGTCGTCATACAGCGACTGAATGGCTCCGGTGTTCAGACCGTAGCCCTCTCCCAGACGGTCGGGGATGTAATAGGTGCAGTCCGCCCCCTGCGCCCGCAGATACTGGATCATGATGCAGGTGGCCGTTACGCCGTCCACATCATAGTCTCCATAGACTGCGATTTTCACATGGTCACGGATGGCGCGCCGAATTTCCTCCACGGCCAGATCCATATCCTTCAGCAGATAGGGGTCGTGGATTCCCTCCAGCGACTGGTTCAAAAAGGTTCGCGCTTTTTCCTTCGTATCAAAGCCTCGGGCAGCCAACACACGGGCAGTAAGCCGGCTGAGCTTGGGCTCACCGGCCAGTGTGCTGACGCAGGCATCCGATTCGGCTGTCAGCAGCCACTTTTTTCTTTTCATTCCGCACTCCAGTTTTTATTTTTATTGGGGCTATTATATCAAATTCCGGACTGCAATACAAGCCATTCCCCGGAAAGGGGCCGCATTTTTTGGATTTTTGAAAAAAGTTTTCCCATTTTCAACACAAAAAGCGGCATGGATAAACCATGCCGCTTGCCGGATTGGATTTTTCAGAGTTATTTCTTGAGAACCTTCACGCCGGAGAAGTATTCCTTCGTCAGCTTGATGACCACCGGGCTCAACGCCAGAATTGCAATCAGGTTGGGGATTGCCATCAGGCCGTTCAGCGTATCGGCGATGTTCCAGGCCAGCTCCAGCTCGACGATGCCGCCCAGCACCATCACCAGACAGAAGATTACCTGATAGACCTTGGCTACCTTGTAGCCGAACAGATACTCCATGCAGCGGGTGCCATACAGACCCCAGGTCAGCACGGTGGAGAAGGCAAACAGGGTCAGGCAGACCGCAATCACCACGCCGGGGATCTTTTCGCCAAAGACAGAGGTGAAGCCCTTGATGGTCAGCTCAGCGCCGGCATCATGGCCGAACACGCCGTCAGCCTCGATGTTATTGACACCGTAGCCCAGCAGCACCACCAGAGCGGTCATGGTGCAGACCACGATGGTATCCATAAAGACCTCGAACACGCCGAACATACCCTGCTTGACGGGATGATCCACATCGGCAGCAGCATGGGCGATAGGCGCAGAGCCCAGACCGGCCTCATTGGAGAAGATGCCGCGGCCAACGCCCTTGGTAATGGCCGTCTTGATGGTGGCACCAGCCAGACCGCCAGCGACGGAAGCAGGAGCAAACGCACCCTTGAAGATGGCAGCAAAGGCAGTGGGGACAGCGGAAATGTTCAGAATGATAACCACGATAGAAGCAATGATGTAAATGACGGCCATGACGGGCACCAGCAGGGCGCACACATCGCCGATGGACTCAATACCGCCGATGTAGACGATAAAGGAGATCACGCAGCACAGACCGCCGATAATCCAGGCAACCAGCGTTCCATTGACGGTGGGAACGAAGTTCTTGATCGCACCGGTAACAGTGGAGCAGATGGTATTGATCTGGGTCATGTTGCCGATACCAAAGGCAGCCAGAGCGCCGAAGACGCAGAACAGCACAGACAGCCACTGCCAGTTTTTGCCCAGACCGTTCTTGATGTAATACATGGGGCCGCCAACCCAGTCGCCCTTTTCATTGCGCTCACGGAAGCGGATAGCCAGCGTCACTTCGCAGAACTTGGTGCACATACCCAGCAGAGCAGAAACCCACATCCAGAAAACAGCACCGGGGCCGCCGATGGCGATTGCGCCGGAAACGCCGGCGATATTGCCGGTACCGATGGAAGCAGCCAGTGCGGTACACATGGCCTTGAAGGGGGAAACAGAGCCTTCCTTGGTCTCGGACTTTTCAAAAGCCTTGCCCAGGGTGTTTTTCATAATATGGCCAAAGTGGGTAAACTGAGGGAAGCCGCAGCGGATACACATATAAATACCGGTACCCAGGATCAGCACCATCATGGGCAGACCCCAGACGACACCGTTGACTTTGTCGTTAAACCCTTCCAGCCATGTCAGGAAATTGTTCAACCATTCCATTCACAAAACCTCCTTAATCTGTTTACAGGCAGCATTGGGCACTCCGCCTGTACTGTATGGGGATATGTTACCACACTGTGAACGGGATTACAAGAGTTTATTTTTTGTGCAGCATTGCCAAAGTTTAGGTTGTTTTCTCAGAATTTCCGGCAAAATGCGCTTTTTGTCGGTTTTCGGCAAAAATCATTTGCCCATTTTTCAATTTTCAGAAAAGTTTTTCCGAAATTTTTCCGGGAGCAAAAAGGAAGCGAAGCTACGATTTGGTAAAGAAAAATTTCCGGCCAAACTTTTTTCCGGCTGCGGATATGCCTCCTTCACAGCAGGCTCTGTACCGTGGGCAGATCATAGCTTCGCAGCAGATTCAGCTGCCGCAGTGCATCCCACAGCTCCGCCAGCGCCTCTCCCGGCTCCTCCGCCTCCAGAAAGCCCTCCGCCCGGAACAGCGCCCCGGTGATGCCGTCCAGCCGGTCATGGGAAATCAGAGAGGACAGCCAGGGCAAAGCCTGTGCCCATTCTGCCGAAGCCCGCTCCAGCAGGGCCTTTTCGCCGGTCTGCCGATGCAAAAGCTGGGCGGAAAGCTGCTCCAGCGGCTGGGAAACCCGGTCACACAGCCGGGCCACCTGATGCAGCGACAGCAGTCCGCCTGCCAGCAGCGCACCCAGAATCAGCGCCGCAAGAATCACACGCCAGTGCATTCTCTCACTCCTTTTTGAACAGCACCCGATTTCCCTCCCGGTCGGCGCAGAAAAGAAATACCTGCTCCGGTGCGGCAACGCCCTCGGCCTTCAGCACCCGCTCCAGCCAGTCCCGATCCTTTTCCAGCTGCCGCAGCGCCGCCGCCCGGACAACGCCGTCGGAAATCACCGTCAGAAGGGGCTGGGCCCGGCGGGTTTTGATTCCCAGCTGTCCTGCTGTGGCAGGGGCTTCCCGGCTTTCCAGCAGAATGCTCAGCTGTCCGTTGGTTTCCAGCTGGGCAAAGGCCACCTGCCGCACATCAAACACGCCGCCCAGACGGAGATCCTCCAGCAGATCATCGGTGCTCAGGCGCAATCGGCGCAGGGCCTGCTGATCCAGCGTTCCATCCCGGATCACAGGGACGGGCTTGCCCGTGAGCAGCAGCCGCAGCCGGCTGCTTTTCAGCGTCAGAGCGGACACCAGCACCTCTGCCGCAATGAGGGTCAGCACCGGCACCAGCCCGTGAGACAGAGGGATATCCATATCCTGCATGGGCACCGATGCCACCGCCGACACCAGAATCGTCACCACCAGCTCTCCCGGCTGCATCTCTCCCACCTGCCGCTTGCCCATCAGCCGCAGGGCAAGGATGATCGCCAGATACAAAATCAGCGTTCGCAGCAGCGGGATCAGCATAGAATATCCTCCGTTTCCTCCGGTTTTCCTGCTGCTATTGTGCCGTGGATGCGGGCTATTTATGCGTATCTATAAAGAAAACGCCCGGCACAAGGCCGGGCGAAGTTCGTCAAAGAACATTGGGCAGGCTCTGCCCTAAAAAATTGTTTTTGCCCGTAATCTATATGATTATGGGTAAAAACACCGTAACCCGCCACATTTTCCTGCTTGCGCAGCAAGCCCCGCCGACGAGTGTCGGCGTCATGCCGCAGGAAGCCGCAGCAGTGCGGCGACTGAGGCGGTTAAATTAGAGGGGGCCTCGCAAAATTGAAAATTTTGTGGGGAGAAAATCGGCGAAACCGGCCCGCAGGCCGGATCCAAACTGTCGAAGAAAACCCAGCGAAGCGGTTTTCTGACAGTCTCCGCCCGGCACAGGGCCGGGCGAAGTTGCTGTTATTGTTGCGATTCCGGCTGACCCAGCAGGGCCAGCTGGTAAAAGGCCACGGCGCTGGCCGCCGCCACATTCAGCGAATCCACACCGTGAGACATGGGGATGCGGACGGTATAATCGCAGTTTGCAATGGTTTCTCCCGCAAGGCCGTCCCCTTCCGTACCCATGACAATGGCAAGCCTTGGCTCGGCCATCAGGTGCGGGTCGGACAATGCCACCGAATCCTCCCGCAGCGCCATCGCCGCCGTTTTGAAGCCCAGCCCATGCAGGGTATCCGTCCAGCATACCCCCTCCGGCAGATAGGTCCAGGGCACCAGAAATACATTGCCCATGCTCACCCGGGCGGCTCTGCGGTACAGCGGTTCACTGCCCGCCGCCGTCAGCAGCACACCGTCCACATTCAGCGCCGCCGCCGAGCGGAAAATCGCGCCGATGTTGGTGGGATTCATCACATTTTCCAGCACGGCAATGCGCCGGGCATTTTTGCACACCTGCTCCACCGTAGGCAGCGGAGGCCGCAGCATGGCGCACAGCATTCCCCGGGTCAGATGAAAGCCGGTGATCTGGGTCAGCACCTCCAGCTCTGCCGCATATACGGGAATGTCCTCCGGACACCGGGCCAGAATCGCTGCGCCCTTGCCGGTAATGTGTTTGGTCTCCATGAGAAAGGATACCGGCTTGCAGCCTGCGTCCAGCGCTCTGCCGATCACCAGCGGACTCTCAGCCACAAACAGCGCGTTGGCCGGATCTGCCCGATTCAGCAGCTGATTTTCCGTCAGACGGGCATATACATCCAGCTCCGGTGCGATAATGCTTGTAATTTCCACAACATTTGCCATAACTGTGTCCTCTTTGATTCTGCAAAATCATGCGGCAGGAAGATGACGATCTCCCCACGGGTGCGGTTTTGTCCCGGCGGAAGGGACGATCATTCCTGCCCTTTGCAGGGATTCTGTGCTTCTGCCTGTCCGGCGCACAGAGCTTCCCCGCCGCTCTCCGGCACTGCCCGCCGGATGGGATGGCGAAGGACGGTTTTCCGTTTTTCCGGCGGCACTCTGCGGGCATCGGAGAGATAGATTTCATGATGAAAGCGGGTATGGGAGAGGTCTGTTTCATAGCCCTTTTCCCGAATATAGGCTTCCATCCGGGCCACGGTGGCGGGCTCGTCATCATAGGAGCCGATATGCATACACTGCACACACAGCCCCTCCTGACAGGTCAGAAACTCCACTTTGGAAAAGTCCGTTTTCTTCTTTTCCGAAGCCTCGGCCACAGCCCAGTCAAAATCCTCCCGGGTGACAAAATCCGGAAGACGAATCAGGGCAATCCACTGATAAAGCTCCTTGTGGGTATAATCCACGCCGCAAATGTCCTCCTGCCACCAGAAGCCCTCCAGCGGCGGCACCACATAATCAAAATAGCCCTGAATGCGATGATCCCCCAGCTTGCTCATTTTGACGGTAAAGGCCACGCCATACAGCAGACCGATGGCCTGCTTATACTGTCCGCCCTCTTCATTGGGGTCGCCGCTGCCACGGACGGCAAGAAAGTTCATGGAGGGAATCTCCACGATCTCCGGCCGGTTTTTCGGCAGATAATACTCCCGATATTCCTTTTTATAGTCAAATGCCACGGGCTCGCCTCCCTGCGGTTTTCTGTTATTATAGCACGAAGCGGGCCATCCTGCAATGATCCGATGCTTTCGCAGAACAAAAATATCCCCCCCGGGAAGAGGGTGGATATCTGTTTGGTATGGGGATTTCAGTTCAGCTTGGCGGCCAGGTCCTCCAGCGTTTCGGTGAGGGCCTCTTCAAAGGTGGGATGGGGACGCATGGCCCGCAGCAGCTGTTCCACGGTCATATGATTGGCCATAGCCTGGCTCAGCTGGGAGATCATATCCGAGCTGTGCTGGCACATCAGCTGTGCGCCCAGAAGCTCATGGGTCTCGCCGTGGGCCAGCACCTTCATAAAGCAGCGGCCCGGATTTTCGATCAGGGTGCGGGCATTGTCAAACATCACATGCTTGCCAACCTTATAGGGGATGCCCGCCGTCTTGGCCTCAGCCTCGGTAAGACCCACAGCGGCGATCTCCGGTGTGCAGTAGATGCAGCCGGGCACCAGATTCATCTGCACCCCGTTTTCCTTTCCGCAGAGGAAATCCACGCAGGCCAGACCCTGTGCCGTGGCCACATGGGCCAGCTGCACAGGAGAGGACACATCGCCCACGGCATACACGCCGGGGATGCTGGTGCGGTAATGCTCGTCCACATGGAGACGGCGGCCATCCATTTCCGGCTTCAGGCCATCGGCAAACAGGCCCTCCAGATAGGGGCGGCGGCCGATGGCGCACAGCACCTTTTCGCCCTGCACGCTGTTGGCCACATCCTTCACCGTAAAGGAGACCTTCAGGCTGTCCTCCGCGGCTTCCACCTGCTTCACCATGGCGTTGGTGAAAATCTGAACGCCCTTTTTCTTCAGAATCAGCGCCAGATTCTGGCCCAGCTCCTTATCCATATTGGGCAGCAGTCGATCCAGGCCCTCCACCACCGTGACCTGGCAGCCCAGATCGGCGTAGAAGCTGGCGAATTCGATGCCGATGACACCGCCGCCGATGATGACGATGGAGCGATACAGCTCCTCCGCGCCCAGCAGCAGCTCGTCAGAGGTCATCACGCCGGGCAGGTCCAGTCCGGGGATGGGAGGCCGTGCGGGAACAGAACCGGTAGCGGCCAGAATGTGCTCCGCCTCCAGCAGCTCCTGCGTGCCGTCCTCTCCGGTGACGGTTACATGACCGGGAGCAGTGATCTGGCCCTTGCCGCGATACAGCGTCACACCGGCCTTGGCAAACAGCGTTTCAATGCCCTGCCGCAGCGTCTGGGAAACCTCCCGCTGCCGTGCGAACATTTCCGGCAGAGAGAAGGTCAGCCCTTCGCCGTGAACGCCGGGTGTGCCCTCCTTTGCCTCCCGATAGACCCGGGAGGAATGGAGCAGCGTTTTGGTGGGGATACAGCCCCGGTTCAGGCAGGTTCCGCCCGCTTCCCGGCTCTCCACCACCGCCGTGCGCAGACCCTGCTTTGCAGCATGGAGGGCAGCCATATAGCCGCCGGGGCCCGCACCGATAACGATCAGTTGATATTGAGACATAGGCTTGATTCCTTTTCAGATATCTTGTTTTTTCAGCAGAGCACAGATGTCCTCTGCCACGGCATCGCAGGCAGGCGTTTCCCGCACCGCGCAGCACAGCGCCGGAACGGAAAAGCGGCAGTTTTGCAGACTCCGGATCAGCGGCTGGGCAAAGCTCTCGTCCAGCGCGTCGGTATAAACGGCGGCTTCGGTACACAGGCCATCGTTCACATCCAGCCGGATGTTGATCTCGCCCCAGTCAAAGCGCCCGGCGCACTGAAAGCTGAAGGGCACGGTTTTGCCATAAACCCATTCATAGCTGTGGAAGCGGGCATAGCCCTGCTCCAGCGCCGGCTGACTGAAGCTTTCCGCCTTCAGCACCTCCGCCTCCAGACCATAGACCCGGGAAAACGCCTCCGTCATGGCCTGCTGCATCAGCTCTACCGTCAGGCCGGGCTTCAGCTCGCAGAGATTCACCACCCGGGAGCGCACAGAGGCAACGCCCTTGCTTTCCAGTTTGACCTGAGAGGGATTCAGATATTTTCCCAGCCGCTCCATGTCCACATTCAGCAGCAGCGTTCCGTTGTGAAAGCTGCGCCCGTTGTGAGAATAAAAGGAATTGCCGGAAAACTTTCGTCCCTCGGTGAGAATGTCATTGCGCCCGGAAAGCTCCGTCCGGATGCCCAGACGGCGGCAGGCCTCCATAATCACCCGCTGCTGCTTTTGCAGGTCATAATCCTCCGTCCGCAGACAGAAGGTGAAATTCAGATTGCCCAGATCGTGATACACCGCACCGCCGCCGGAAAGCCGACGGGCCAGCACGCCGCCGTCCTGCTCCAGCAGCGTAGTGCGACACTCCTGCCAGGCATTCTGGTTGCGTCCGATGACCACGGTATGCCGATTCTGCCAGAGATATAAAATGCAGGTATCCGCCGGAACCGTGGCGGTGAGATATTCCTCCAGCGCCAGATTCCGGTGGGGATCGGTATCCTGTCCGATGTAGGTTTGCAGTCTGCGGATCATTGGAAGGAATACCGCAGTACCATGTTCCGGGCCGCGCCGACCTCATCCAGACGGCGCACCGGCGTATGCAGCGGCGCATCATGGAGGGCCTGGGGATCGGAATGGGCCTGCTCATACAGCTTGATGTAGATATCGCAGACCTGATCCATCAGTTCCTTGCTCTCGGTTTCGCAGGGCTCTACCATGAGGGCTTCGTGGACGATCAGGGGGAAGTACATCGTGGGGGGATGCAGACCCCAGTCCAGCATACCCTTGGCCAGATCCAGCGCGGAAACGCCGGTCTCCTTGTGCAGATCGGACAGATCCATGACGAACTCGTGCATACAGATCTGATCGTAGGCCATATGGAAGGTGTCCTTCAGCCGGGCACGCATATAGTTGGCGTTGAGCACGGCATTCATGGCAGCCTCGGGGATGCCCTCTCTGCCCAGGCTCAGCACATAGGTCAGCGCCTTGATGCACACATCAAAGTTGCCGCAGAACATCTTTACGCGGCCGATGGACTTTTCGGGATAATCGAAGGCATATTTGCCGTCCTTTTCCACCACCAGCGGGCCGGGCATATACTTCCGCAGGAAGTCCTTGCAGCCCACCGCTCCTGCACCGGGGCCGCCGCCGCCGTGAGGCGTGGCAAAGGTCTTGTGCAGATTGGAGTGAATGCAGTCAAAGCCCATATCGCCGGGACGCACCACGCCCATGACCGCGTTCAGGTTCGCGCCGTCATAATAGCACAGGCCGCCGGCATCGTGGACGATTCGGGTGATCTCCAGAATGTTCTTGTCAAAGATACCCACCGTGTTGGGGTTGGTCAGCATCAGACCGGCGGTATCCGGGCCCACTGCCGCCCGCAGCGCATCCAGATCCACGCAGCCGTCCGGGCCGGAGGGGATGTTCACCACCTGGAAGCCGCACATGGCAGCGGTGGCGGGGTTGGTTCCGTGGGCAGAATCGGGCACGATGATCTTGGTGCGGGCCGTGTCGCCGCGATCGGTATGATAGGCCTTGATGAGCAGCACGCCGGTAAACTCACCGTGAGCACCGGCTGCCGGCTGGAAGGTGACGGCATCCATGCCGAAAACTTCTCCCAGCTCGCTGCCCAGAAGATGCAGCGCTTCCAGCGCACCCTGGGCCGTTTCCTCCGGCTGGGTGGGATGGATGGCAGTAAAGCCGGGCAGCGCCGCCATATCCTCATCAATTTTGGGATTGTATTTCATGGTGCAGGAGCCCAGCGGATAGAAGCCGTCGTTCACACCGTGGATGCACTTGCACAGCTCGGTATAATGCCGGGTCAGCTCGTTCTCGGAAACATGAGGCAGCCGCAGCGCCGTTTCCCGCTCCTGAGACAGATGGAACTCCGGCACATCGCAGGCAGGCATCAGAGAAAGTCCTCTGCCCTCGCAGCCCCGTTCAAAAATCAGCTTCATATCACAGCGCCTCCTTTACAATGGCAACGGCCTTGTCCAGCTGCTCTTTGGAGACCAGCTCGGTGACACACCAGAGAATGCCGCCGTCCACCTCCGCACCGCCCAGAATGTCCTGCTTTGCCAGCGCATCCAGAATCTTCTTCCGGCAGTTGGGGCAGGCGCATTCCGTGACAAACTCATGGAAGAACTCGCCGGTATACTTTACCTTGCAGCCTACAGCCTCCAGTTGAGAGGCAAAATAGTGGGCCTTGCTGACGCACAGCCGTGCGCACTGCTTCATGCCGCTTTCACCCATGGCCGCCATATACACACCGGCGGTAAAGGCGCACAGCGCCTGGTTGGAGCAGATGTTGGAGGATGCCTTTTCCCGGCGGATATGCTGTTCTCTGGCAGACAGGGTAAGCACATAGCCGCGCTTGCCATCCACATCATGAGTCTCACCCACGATACGGCCGGGCAGCTTGCGGGTCATGGCACTGGTGGTGGCCATAAAGCCCAGATACGGGCCGCCAAAGGCGATATCCAGTCCCAGCGGCTGGCCGTCACCTACGGCAATATCCGCGCCGCACTCCCGGGGAGTGGGCAGCAGAGCGCAGGCAATGGGATTCACGCCCATGACAAATTTGGCTCCGGCAGCGTGGACGATCTCGCCGATGGCTTTGGCGTCCTCAATCTGGCCGAAATAGTTGGGCTGCTGGAGATAGAACATGGCGGCATCCGCGCCCAGCGCAGCCTTCAGGGCCTCCGGGTCGGTGCGGCCATCCTTTGCGGGCACCAGCTTCAGCTCGGTGTTGGAGGCGAAGCAGTAGGTCTGCATCACCTGAATCACCTGGGGATGGGCAGCGGCGGAAACATAGGCCACCGTGCGCTTCCGATCCTTACACATGGGAATGGTCTCCGCGGCGGCGGTTGCGCCGTCATAGTGAGACGCATTGGACACATCCATGCCGGTGAGCTCGCACATCATGGTCTGGAACTCGAAGATACCCTGCAATGCGCCCTGGCTGATTTCCGCCTGATAGGGGGTGTAGCAGGTGACAAGCTCCTCCCGGGAGGTGACGGACTTCACCACGGAGGGGATAAAATGACGATAGGCTCCGGCACCCCGCAGCACGGTCTTGAACACATGGTTCTTTTCCGCCAGTGCGGTGACCTTTTCCCGTACCTCCAGCTCAGAAAGGCCGGAGGGCAGGTTCAGCCCATTCTTTTGCAGCAGCATTTCCTGCGGAACATCCTGATAAAGCTCCTCCAACCGGCCAACGCCGATGGCAGCAAGCATTTGCTCCTGTTCCGCAGCTGTTGTGGGAACATAGCTTCCCATAAATCAGCCCTCCTGTGCGCAGAAGGCCTCGTATTCCGCAGCATCCATCAGGTCTTCCTGCTCGGTGATGTTCTCGACCTTGATGATCCATGCGCCGTAGGGATCGCTGTTCAGCATCTCGGGTGCGTCGGCCAACTCTTCGTTCACGGCGCAGACCGTGCCGCTCACGGGGCAGATCACATCGGAAACGGCCTTGACGGATTCCACATCGCCCAGGCTCTCACCGGCGGTCACATCGTCGCCCTCCTGGGGCAGATTGATAAAGACCACATCGCCCAGAGCGTCCTGAGCATAGTCCGTGATACCGACAACGGCCACATCGCCTTCCATCTTGACCCACTCGTGGGACTTGGAATACTTCAGATCAGCAGGATAATTCATAAGAAAAGCCTCCATATTCAATAAAATAATAATTTCTCAAAAACGCAAAATATCTGTCCCGCCGCCCCGGAAGGGCTCCGGGGCGGGCGGGCAGACTGGAAAAAGGGAATGGGGTAGAAGCTGCAATTTCAGGATCAGACACCGGTCTTTGCCGCAAAGGCTTCCAGCGCGGCCTGCATCTGAGCATCGTCGAAGCAATACTGCATCCTGGTGTACTGGCTGCGCAGGCGCACCACATCCTCGGTCACATCGCGGCAGCGGAGGATGCAGTCTGCCATCAGCTCGGCAAGACGGGCAAAGGCTTCCTTGCCAAAGCCAAAGCGGGTCATCTCGTTCACGCCCATACGCAGAGCACCGGAGGCGGTAAAGCCCTCGTTGTCCGGCGTGGCCTGATAGTTGACGATGATATTGTTGCGCTCCAGACGCTCAGCCACCTCGGGGCCAGCGCCGTAGCCAACGGAAACGATCACCTGATGGGTCTCGGTATAGTCAATGGCGGGATCGCCGGCCACATCCAGACCCTGCTCCTTCAGGCAGCGGGCGAAATACTTGGCATTTTCCACCACGGCCTTCTGATAGGCATCCTTGAAGTAATTCATTTCATAAGCCGCCATCAGCAGACCCAGCTGGGTGCCCAGATGGTGGTTGGAGACGCTGCCCGGGAAGGCACGGGTCTCGATGGTCTTCCACAGACCGTACTTCAGCTCGTCGGGCTTGTAATTGACACCGATCACGCCGCGCTGGGGTCCGAAGAAGGTCTTGTGAGTGGAGCCGGTGACGATCTCGGCACCCTCTTCAAAGGGCTTCTGGAAATGATCGCCCACCAGACCCATCACATGAGCCATATCGTACATGATGGTCGTGGGAATACCCTGCTCATCCACAAACTTGCGGATCTCGGCCACGGGCTCCTTATGGAGCACCATGCTCTTGCCGAAGATGATGAACTCGGGACGGTAGCGCTCGATGACCTTCTTGGTCTCTTCCACATCAATCTTGTAGATGTTGTCCTTGCAGACGGGGAAGTTCACCACGGCAGAACGCTCGGTCACGGGATCCACGGCCACATAGTCATGCAGCGCACCCATGGGCTGGGCAGACAGATGGCCGCCGCGGATGATGTGGTTGTTCAGGATATAGCCCAGACGCTGGGGATTCTGACGGCGGTTCAGACGGTTCTTCCAGTCCATCAGAGAGGAGAACACGGCCATATTGGACATCTGACCGCTGATCACACGGGTCTCCACCTCGGCGCAGCCCAGATAATCCTTCATCTGCTCCACCAGCAGCTGCTCCACCTGGTCGATGAACTTGGTGCCCTGATAGTAGAACACATCGTAATCATTGAAGGACTTGATCTTCTTGTGCTCCGCATAGCGGAAGGCCGGGTCGGATTCGCACAGCAGCTGCACGGCACGGCTGGGCGTATTTTCAGAGGGGATCAGGTTGATGCACTGCCGCTGACGCCACTCATGATTCTCCATGGCGGTCTGGATCAGCTCCAGAGCCTTGGCGGGACGATCCACGGCGGCTGCGGGAGCGGCTTCCTCCGGCAGATGATAAATGGCGGGACGGGCATAGGGCGGCGCGTCGGCACGGAGATGCACCGGCGGGATGGCAGCCTTCAGGCGCTTGCCGCGCACATCAATCTCCACCACGGTATCCTTGCGGATATTGCTGTTGATGTAGCAGAAGCCGATGGAGCGTTTGGCGGAGTTTTCCAGAATCTCGGTAGCCAGGCCCTCACCCTCCGTCAGGAAGTAGGGCACCATGGTGCCGCTGGTGACCCAGCCGACCAGCTCATCGCCCTGATAGATCTCCATACCGGCGCGCATAACGCCTCTGTCCAGCAGGGTGATGGGACGGATACGGCGGGGCAGTGCGGACATATCGCTGTAATCCCGGCTGAGGATGCGGTTGCGGGTGTCGGACTGACGCTTCAGCGCCTCACGGCCGATATAGTCGCCCTTCTGGGGAGCGAAGCTCACGGCAAACTTGGCCAGAGAGACGGCGAACACGGGGATCTCGCTGCCGTCGGAGGCAGTGCCCATTTCATGGCCATAGAGAGGCAGACCGGCTTCCAGACGCAGGGTGTCACGGGCACCCAGACCGGCGGGCTTTGCGCCCAGCTCGATGAGACGGTTCCAGAGCCATTCGGACTCTTCGCTGCGGATGAACACCTCATAGCCCAGAGGCTCGCCGGTGTAGCCGGTCATGGCCACACGCACATCGTGGCCCTCAAACTTCAGGGTGTTCAGGGCGTTCTTCATGGGCTCGGTGACGGCTTCGCCGCCGGACAGCACCATCAGCAGCTCCTTGCTCTTGGGGCCCTGTACGGCGACAGAGGACCATTCTGCCGTAATGTCGGTGATGGTCACATCATACTGGGTGGCGATGGGCTTCAGATGAGCCAGATCCTTGTCGGTATTGGCGGCATTGACCACCAGCAGATACCGCTCTTCTTCATAGCGATAGAGATAGGCATCGTCCACTGCGCCGCCGTTTTCGTTGGGAATGATGCAGTACTGGGCCTGATTCAGATCCAGTGCCAGCACATTGGAGGACAGGACATGCTGCAAAAATGCGATCCGGTCGGGGCCGGAGATCAGCAGCCGTCCCATATGGGAAACATCAAACAGACTGCAGAAGCTGCGGGTGTAAAGATGCTCGGCCACAATGCCCGTGGGATACTGAATGGGCATTTCCCATCCGCCGAAGTCCACCATGACGGCGCCGGCCGCCACATGTGCCTGATAAAGCGGTGTGCGTTTCAGTTCACTCATAAAAAGTGCCTCCTGTTTTTATCTTAAAATCATTTGGGACGCTGAAAAACCTGCAAAAAAAGCACAAAATCCCCCTGATAAGATTTTGTGCCTCCGTAATTGCCCTGAGAGATTCCCTCTTCCCCGGCCGTGCCCGTGCCGTGGAAGGGTTGCCCCTTCGGGGTTCCGCTTGCGCGGCCCTTTTCGAAGTATCGTCCTGGCCCGCTCTTTTTGCCTGAGAGTTCTTGCTGCCCCTTCGGCGCCGCCTGCGGCGGTCTCTCCCGGGCCGATCATTCGATGTCTGTGAAATTGTGAGAATCCCGTTTTTGCAGTACATTCATGATATCACAGCACTTTTCCGGAAGTCAAAGCAAATCGCCCTGATATCGGAACTTTCTATGACACCGGCATTTCAGTCCTGTTTTGCAATATATGTACCGCCCGATTCTGCCTGTCGAAAGCGCAGCAGGCTTCCGGGATGACAGGCAGACCCGGGGCGCGGCGATAGCGGCCCCGGGCTCTTTTTTCAGTCTGCGTTATCTGCGTCGGCGTTCAGGATGATCTCCCGGGCGGCTTCCATCAGATCCACCGTCTGGGCACGGGAGGCCAGTCCCACGGCAGCGCCGTCCACCTCAGCCCGGCAGGTTTCCCCGTCATACCGGTACAGCGTCAGACAAAAGGTGGGATATGCCTCGTTTTCCAGATGCAGCGTCAGGGAGATTTCCGCCTGCCCCTCTGCCTTCTCCGATGAAAATTCGCTGACCCGGAGGGAAAGCAGCTCGGACTTCAGCTGGGAAATATCCACCCGGGCTTCGCCATAGCGCCAGACGGTTTCCTCCTCTTCCCCGTCCTCCCGCAGGAAGGTGACGGTTTCTCCGTCCAGCGTAATTTCCACCGCCGTCACCGTGTCAAAATCGCCGGTAAACAGCTGCTGATGGCGCATGGAATCATACGCTGCGCCGGTGAGGGTGTTGAACTTGGTTTCGGTGATCTGATAGACGATGGGCGAATCGCCCAGCCGCACATACCGGGCCACAGAGGGATACACATCCGCCTCATCTGCCACGGCCTGTTCATAGGCGGCCTGATCCTCGGGATCCCGGGCCAGCTGCACCGTGACGGTATCCTCCGCACCGTTTGCGTTGGTATAGTCCACCTGCACCGTCAGCTCCGGCTGCGCCAGACTCAAGTCCTCCAGCTCCTCCTCCGTGACGCTGTAGCTCACATAATCGGACAGGCTCAGGGTGTGCAGGGCGTTGAGATAATCCTCCACATTGTCCGTATCCAGCGGCGCGTCCTCCACAAAATAGATGTCCTCGGCGCAGATGCTGCTGCCGTCCTCCCGGCGGCGGATGGTATAGCTCTCCGTCCCGGAAAAGGCAATGGCCGACACGGTATCCCAATCGGGCATGGTGTCGTTGCGTATCAGGTCGGAAAGCTCCACATCAAAGGCCGTCAGGGGATCCTCCACCGCCAGATAGGCATTGCCGTCCTCCAGGGAAAGATAGCGCTGCTCGTCCATTTTGCTGAAGTCTCCCAGCCGGACGGTGTAGGCATTTTCCCCCGCCGTGATATGGATGGTGCAGGCCGGTTCCTCCAGACCATACTGGCTGTAGTCCTCCACATCCGCAATCACAAAGGCGGCGGACAGGGCCGCAAAGGGCTCCAGCAGCTGCTCCAGCCGGTCCCCGTCCACCGGAAAAGCCTCATCGCCGTCATACTGCCAGCCCGTCTCCGTCCGGGTAAAGGCCAGTGCCCCATCGCCGTATTCCCAGGAAAGGGCCGTTACGCTGTCTGCCGGGATGGCCAGAATCTGCTCGCCGCTGCTGCGAATCTGTTCCTTTTTTTCCTCATGCCGACTGACGGCAAAGGCCGCGATGCAGACGGCTGCCAGAATGCCCAGCAGGAGATACAGCTGTTTTGTCTTACGCATGGCGCTTCCGCCTCCTTTCCACCACCGTCACAATGCCCCAGATGAGAAATATGCCGGGCAGAATGCCGATCATCCATGCTTTGAGCACCGTGGCGTTGGATTCGCTGATGGTGAGATAGTTGTAATTCAGGCTCTTGCTGCGGATGGATGCCGCCTCCCGCTGCCCTACCAGAGAGGACAGAGCATTCATGGCCAGATTCAGATTGGCGCCGGAGGAATAGGCGTTGTACACCTCCTCCAGAAACTGACCGGAAGAAAACCAGATCAGCTGGCCGTCATTTCCGGTATCTACAGACACAGCCACGGCAAAGGAGCCCTGAGTGTCCCCCTCTTCCAGCTCATAGCTGCTGAACTGATAGCCGTCCGCCTTGCTGATAGCAGTATCGGAGGTGGTCAGCAGCGCCGTGGCACGGCTGCCGGTGACGGTCAGGCCCTGCGCCAGCGGGAAGATCACATAATAGCCGCCGTCAATCAGCGGGCCGGTAATCTCATTTTCCGCCAGATCCGGCAGCAGCACATAGGGATAGCCAAAGGCATAATGGGCGCGATCCGTATCCAGCAGCAGGCCGCCGGTGGTCTCCACGCCGTACTGTTCCAGAATGCCGTAAAGATTCTCCAGCGTTCCCTCCTGCACCGGCCCGGCCATAACCAGCATTCTACCGCCGTTTTCCAGCCAGTCCCGCAGGATCTCCGCTTCCTCCGGAGAAATATCGCTGGAGGGCGCATAAATCAGCACCCCGTCCGCATCCTCGGGAACGCCGTCGGAGGTGAGCAGCGAGAAGGAGGACATCTCCATGTTTTCCTTTTCCAGCTGCGCCTGCACTTCCTCCGGCAGCGCGGCTTCTCCGTGGCCCTCCAGCAGATACAGCTGCGGAAGCTCTTCGGACACCACATAGTCGATGGCAGAGGTCAGCGCACCCTCTCCGTCGAAGGAATAAACATAGGAATAGGTGGTATAATCCACATCGGTAAGATAGATGTCGTCATAGCTGATATAGCGGCTTTTGTCCCCGCATTCCACGATCAGGCTGTTGTTGGGGACGGTTTCGCTGGTATACGCCGCAGTAAAGGTGGGATAAACATCCGGATTTTTCCTGACCACCGTAATGTGTGAGGACTGGCTTTCATAGCGCTCCAGCAGATTCCGGATCACCGCGTCTTCCTCGTCCGCCTGCACCACCCAATAAATAGTCACATCCTGCTCCAGCCCGTTGAGCACCACTTTGGTGCTGCTGGTAATGGAATACAGCTGGGAGGCGCTGATATCATATTTCACGGCAGACGCCGGCAGTGCGGCAGCCAGCACATTCACCGCCGCCAGAATCGCCAGCACAACGGCCGTGACCGTGATGGAATACAGTCCGCCTCTGGCCGCAATACGGCTGCGAAGTCTGGTGGATTTCATCAGTTGTACCTCCGTTTCTCCAGAGACTGCACTGTAAGAAACAGCCCCAATGCGATTACAGAGCCGTAAAACACCAGTGCCGTCACATCAAATACGCCATCCACAAAGGTATAAAACCGCTCGAAGAGGGACAGCTGCTTCATGATATCGGGCAGCAGATTTTCCAGAAGCTCTGCCCGGATCCAGTAGACGGCCAGCACCGCTGCCGCAAGTCCGCCGCCCACGCCACAGCCGATCCGGCTGTTTCGGGTCAGGGCCCGGATGAGCACGCCCAGCAGCACCGCTGTGCAGCAGAGAACAATGGCCGAGCCTTCGCTGGTGGCGGAAACCTGCTCTGCCAGTGTGACACTGAAATAGTTCAGCAAAAAGGCCGCAATGGCAATGCCCGCCGCAAAGCCCTGATTGTCCGTCAGAGAGGAAATGAACATTCCCAGAGCGATCAGCGCCGCTCCCAGCAGGAAAAAGGCCGCCAGCGCTCCATAGGCACCGGGCAGATATACCTCGCCATAGCGGGAAAACAGCCAGGGATAGACGGCGACAATGGCCATGGGCAAAAAGAACATGGTCACCAGCGAAAGATACTTTCCGCCGACGATCTGCCAGGGTTTCAGCGGCAGCGCATAGAGCAGCTGATCGGTTTTCTGCCGCCGCTCCTCCGCAAAGGAACGCATGGTCAGCACCGGAATGATAACCACCAGGCCCACGCTCACATAGCCCAGCGCATATTCAAAATTGGCATAGGCTGCCTGAATATTGTACAGCATGGCTCCTACGCCTACAAACAGCAGCAGCGCCGCAGAAAACAGATACACGGTGAGAGAATGAAACGCGCTGCGCAGCTCATGCTTCCATACGGCAATCATTCGCTTTTCGCCTCCTCCCGCTCCGGCGGCTCCGCCGTCTCTCCCCCACCGGCTTCGGTAAGCTCCAGAAAGACCTCTTCCAAATTGGCCTGCTTTGTACGCATCTCCAGCACCGGCAGCCCCTGGGCCGCAAAGGTCAGCGTCACGCTGCCGCAGACAGACTGACTTTCCTGCCCTTCGGCCAGCTCGGCCTCAATATCGCAGATGCCCTTTTCCTCCGCAACGCTCCACCGGGCCAGCCCGGGAATCTGCGGAAGGATGGCTTCCGCCGTCTCCTTTGCCGCCTGCACCCGGAAGCAGATGCCGCCGGAGGCCCGAAGCAGCCGCTCCAGATTTTCCGGTGTGTCAAAGGCCACCAGTCTGCCCCGGGAGAGAATCAGCACCTGTCCGCACACCGCCTGCACCTCCGACAGAATGTGGGAGCTGAGAATCACGGTATGCCGCTTGCCCAGCTGGCGGATGAGCTCCCGAATCTCGATGATCTGAATGGGATCCAGTCCCACCGTGGGCTCGTCCAGAATCAGCACCGGTGGGTCGCCCAGCAGAGCCTGCGCAATGCCCACCCGCTGACGGTAGCCCTTGGACAGGGTTCCGATGAGCCGGTTCTGCACCTCCTGAATGCCCGCATACTGCATGGCCGTTTCCATCCCCTCCCGGAGCACCCTGCCCCGCAGACCCCGGGCCTGACCCACAAAGGTGAGATATTCCCGGGGCGTTTCGTGGGGATACAGCGGGGGCTGCTCCGGCAGATAGCCGATCATGCGCCTGGCCTCCTCCGGCTGCTCCAGAATGTCAAAGCCGCCGATTTTCACCGTTCCCGCCGTGGGAGAAAGACAGCCGGTGATGATGTTCATGGTGGTGGATTTTCCTGCGCCGTTGGGCCCCAGAAAGCCGTAAACCTGACCGCCGCCGATGTCAAAGGACAGATCATCTACTGCCAGAAAATCACCGTAATACTTGGTCAGGTGCGAAACCTGAATCATTGCCTGATACCTCCTTGCCTGTTTTGTCAGGAATCCAGACTATCTTAGGCAGAGAACCTGAAATGAGGTTGAAAGAAGCTGCTACGAAATTGTAAAAAAACGCCTTCGCTCTTGACGAAAAAAAATTGCGGATTATAATAGAAGCAGGTCTTCCCCCCCGGTTGCGCCGGGGAAGCCTCGCCATGACCCGGCGGCACGCCCTGTCCGGCTGCCATGGTTTTTCTTCATTTTGGACGGAAGTGATATAGGATGAAACGGAGAAAGCTGTCACTTATCTCAACCATGCATTATCTGAAGCTGGTCTACCGTGCTGCACTGTTTTTGGCGGCTGCGGCCATGTATCTGGTCAGTCGGCTGCAAGGCACGGAAAGTATGTTCTACGGCTTTGAACGCAAGCATTGGCTGCTGATCGTGATCTGGCTGGTCTATGCGGCGGAAATGATCTCCCGGTTTTTCCCCTCCCGGCTGGAGAGCATGGGCTGTCAGAAGCAGTTCCGGCGGAACTTTGTGCCCACCGGCGAACAGGTGCCGGAATTGCAGTCCCGGAAGCGCACGCTGTCTGTGGCGGCGGCCTGGCTTTTGCTCAACGGCATCATCGGCGCGCTGTATTTCTGCGGCGTGGTGGATGAGGGGATTCTGGTGCTCATCAGTCTGGCCTATGGCGTGTGCGATATGATCTGCATCCTGTTTTTCTGTCCCTTCCAGACCTGGTTTATGAAAAATCGCTGCTGCACGGTTTGCCGCATTTACAACTGGGATTTTCCCATGATGTTCACGCCCTTTATCTTCATTCCCAGCGTGTTCACCTGGAGTCTGCTGCTCATGTCCCTTTTACTGCTGGCCCGGTGGGAGCTGTCCATCCGCCTCCATCCGGAGCGGTTTTCCGAACGCACCAACGCCAATCTGGCCTGTGCCAACTGTCAGGAAAAGCTCTGCCATCACAAAAAACAGCTGCGCAGCTTCTGGGAGAAAAACAAATCCCGTCTGGGCCGATTCTGGTAAAAGTGAAAATCGGATATAGCAAAAGAGCCATTCGTTTGAATGGCTCTTTTTGTGTGCTGTCAGCGGTTATTTCTTTTCGTACATGACCTCAAGCCCCCGGCTGGGATGATAAGACCAGCTGACCCGATATTTTCCGTTTTCCTCGGACTGTCTTCCCATCAGCGCAGTAGTTTCCATCATTTTCCTGTATACAGCCGCAGAAAAGCAGAAGCGCTCGTTCAGAAACCGGATGCCCTTGATGGAGTCACTCTGTTTCCTTTCAAAAGTGACCTGCTGCCACAGCTCCAGCTCATCATAATCCACAGTTTTCCCATCGCAGACGATGCTCAGAACGGATTCGATAAATGTCGATGCATCGAAGGATTCATCCTGTCCAAACAGCGTGGCGGCGCAGAACACCGGGGTAAATGCCCGGGATACCTTTACCTGCCCTCCGGTAATTTTGGAGGTGTCGCCGGACAGAATGTTATAAATTGCCGTTTTGCAATATGCCGCATCCGACAGGTTTTTCGTATCCAGCTCGTCCACGGTATAGGTGAAGCTCCTGACATATTTGCCGGAGGTTTTCATGTCCAGCGTGCCATCCACATCGTCAAAGGCTGCTTCCACCTCATCCGTGGTCAGTTGGACGCCGCCGTCACCGCAGGCGCACAAAGTCAGGCACAACAGCAGGATCAGTGTCAGGGAAATTACTTTTTCATACTTCGTCCTTCTTTCTCAAATGAATGTCTCCATCCAGATGGTTTCCAATCTGGAGCGGGGCAACAAGGCCATCCGCATTGATAATCTCCTTCGGCTGAGCCGGATTTTACACATCAGCACAGACTATATCCTCACCGGGCAAAAAAGCGCCGAGGACATTTCTGCGCTGGCGATGCAGATTGCCCGGCTTTCGGACCGTGATCAGAATATGCTTGCTCTGTTGGCGGATTACTGCGCAGCAGAGGAGGAAAACTGTAATTTCTAACACTTTTGGTGCCCAAAAAGGGAGTCATTCTTTTGGAATGGCTCCCTTTCTGATTTGTAATATTGTTTTTTCAGAACATGGCCGCAAACAGGTCCAGCTGGTTGCTCTCCGGCAGGTTGTTCAGGGCACCGATCTCCCGCAGGGACTGTACCACCGCGTTGGATGCCTTGCCGCAGCGCAGCGACACATCCTCCTGAGACAGGAAGGGCTCCTTGCCCCGCTCCTGCGCAATGGAAGCGGCAGCCGCCTCGCCTACGCCGTTCAGCGCCATAAAGGGCGGACGCAGGCCCTTGCCCTCGATGGTAAAGCTCTTCACATCCGATTTGTAAATGTCCATGGGCAGGAAATGAAAGCCCCGCTTGCAGAACTCGTGCATCAGCTCCAGCGTAATCATCTGGTCGTCCTCCACCGCCGTGCGCTTGGGGATGGCCTTCAGCTCCCGGTATTTCCGGCAGATGGTGCTGTCGCCCTCCATGGCCGCGTGGCAGTCAAAGGAATCCAGCTTGTTGCTGAAATAGACGCAGTAATATTCCAGCGGATGATGCACCTTGAACCAGGCGATCCGGTAGGACATCATGGTATAGGCCACCGCATGGCCACGGGGGAACATATACTTGATCTTTTTGCAGGATTCGATGTACCAGTCCGGCAGACCGTGCTCCTTCATGGTCTCCTCCCATTCCGGCTTCAGGCCCTTGCCCTTACGCACGGCCTCGGAGATGGTGAAGGACAGCTTTTTGTCCATTCCCATGGAAATGAGCTTTGTGGTAATGTCGTCACGGACGGAAATCACATCGTTGATGGTGGCCAGTCCGGCATTGATGACATCCTGCGCATTGTTGCGCCACACATCGGTACCGTGGGACAGACCGGAAATGCGCACCAGACCCTCAAAGGTGGTGGGATGGGTCTCCATCAGCATGGAGCGGGCATTCTTCGTGCCGAACTCCGGAATGCCGGCAGAGCCCGGCTGCTCCAGAATGTCGTCCGTTTCGATGCCCAGCGGCGAAATATCCGTGAAAATCCGCATGGTTTCCGGGTCGTCCAGCGGGATATCCTGGGGGCCAACGCCGGAAAGATTTTGCAGATGGCGGATGATGGTGGGCACATCGTGGCCCAGCTCATCCAGCTTCAGCAGGTTGTCGTGGATGGAATGGAAATCGAAGTGGGTGGTGATAATATCCGAATTGGGGTCATCCGCCGGATGCTGCACCGGGGTGAATTCATAAATAGTGCGGTCGTTGGGGACGATAATCAGGCCGCCGGGATGCTGACCGGTGGTGCGCTTGACACCGGTACAGCCGGAAACCAGATGATTGATCTCCGCATTGTTCAGCGTTTTGCCCCGCTCCTCCAGATATTTTTTTACAAAGCCGTAGGCGGTTTTGTCCTTGATGGTGCCGATGGTTCCCGCCTTGAACACCTTGTCATTGCCGAACAGCTCCACGGTATACCGGTGAATCTGGCTCTGACATTCGCCGGAAAAGTTCAGGTCAATATCCGGCGTTTTGTCGGCGTTGAAGCCCAGAAAGGTGGCAAAGGGAATGTTGAAGCCATCCTTAATCATTTTTGTGCCGCATTTTGGACAATCCATGTCGGGCATATCCACGCCGGTCTGATAGATCGGGTCATTGTCCCAGACAGAATGGCGGCAATGGGGGCAGCGATAGTGGGGCTTCAGGGCGTTTACCTCGGTGATGCCGCTGAGATAGGCTACAAAGGAGGAGCCCACCGAACCTCTGGAGCCCACCAGATAGCCCATCTCGTTGGACTTGGCCACCAGCTTTTGGGCGATCATGTACATCACATCAAAGCCGTGCTCCACAATGGGCAGCAGCTCCGCATTGATCCGGTCGGTGATGATGTCCGGCAGAGCGCCGTCTTCCTCATACAGCTCCTTTGCCCGGGCCCAGCACATCTCCTGCAAATCCTCGGCGCTGTGCTCGATGGAGGGCGGATAGCTGCCCTGCAGCACCGGCTCGATTTCCTCGCACTGATCGGCAATGGCGTTGGGATTGGTGACGACGACCTCATAGGCCCGTTCGGTGCCCAGATAGGAAAATTCCCGCAGCATCTCATCCGTGGTTTTGAAATACAGGGGTGCAGGATCCTCCGCATCCTTAAAGCCCATACCGGCCTGCAAGATTTCCCGGTAAATGCCGTCCTCCGGTTCCAGAAAATGTACATCGCCTGTGGCGCACACCGGCTTATGCAGGGCATCTCCCAGCCGCAGCACTGTGCGGTTGAACTCCCGCAGCTGTTCCTCGTCCTTGACCTGACCCTTGTGAATCAGGAAGGCGTTGTTCATCAGCGGCTGAATCTCCAGAAAATCAAAGAAGGATGCCAGACGCATCAGCTCGCCCCAGGGTCTTCCGTCCACAATGGCGGAAAACAGCTCTCCCATTACGCAGGCAGAGCCGCAGATGAGATTTTCCCGGCATTTTTGCAGCTCGGACATGGGGATGATGGGTTTTTTATTGAAATATTTCAGATGGGCATCGGAAATCAGCTTGTACAGCGCAATCAGGCCGGGACGGTTTTTCACCAGAATCAGCAGATGGAAGGACTTTTGCCGGCCGGGGCCCTTGCCCTCCCGCAGCGCTTGCAGCGCACCGTTGATCTCGGACACCCGAGAAACGCCGTTTTCCTTCAGCATGGGCAAAAACCGCAGGAAAATCTCCGCCAGCACCCGGGCATCGTCGGCAGCCCGATGATGGTCAAACTTCAGGCCCATGGCATCGGCGATGACATTCAGCTTGTGCCGGGTGAGCTGGGGCATCAGCGCCCGGGCGATTTCCACCGTATCAATGGAACAGGTGGGACAGGGCAGGCCCTGCTTTTCACAGGTCGCCTCCAGAAATGCCATATCAAAGGGGGCGTTGTGGGCGCACAGGGGCCGCTGGCCGCAGAAGGCCAGAAACTCCGGCAGGGCCGTTTCGATCCCCGGCGCGTTTTCCACAGTCTGATTGCTGATTCCCGTCAGCTGCATGATTTTATAGGGGATCTCTTCCCGGGGCTTGACATAGGTATGATAGCTTTCCCGAATCTCTCCACCGGACACCAGATAGGCGGCGATTTCGATGATTTCGCAGCTGGCAGCATTGAGACCGGTGGTCTCCGTATCGAACACCACGATTTCTCCGTCCAGCGGGATGTCGGTTTCGCCCCGGACGGCATGGCCCTGCTCCAGATCGTCAATGCAATAGGCCTCCACGCCGTAGAGCACCTTGATATCCGTGCCGGATTTTTTCAGCTTGGCCTGGGCGTTCATGGCCTCCGGAAAGGCCTGCACCACGCCGTGATCGGTGATGGCCATGGCCTTGTGACCCATGGAGGCCGCCAGCTTCAGCGCCTTGCCCGGGTCGCACAGGGCATCCATGCTGGACATGGTGGTATGCAGATGCAGCTCCACCCGCTTGTCCCTGGCGGTGTCCTGCCGCACGGGCTTTTTCCGCTTGAGCACGGCGGAAAAGTTCAGCACCAGATCCTTGTCAAACTGGGAATAATGCACCAGTCCCTGAGCCAGAATGTACGCGCCGGGCTTGATTCCGCCCTCCAGCTCGGCTGCTTCCTCATCGGGCAGCACCTTGGAGGCCCGGATGGAACCGGTGCCGTCGCTGAACTCAAACATGACCACGGTTTTTCCCCGGCCATTGAGCTTTTTGAACTCCACCATAAAGATTTCGCCCTGCACGGCCACTTTGCCGGAGTCCATATTGATATCCCGCAGCTTGACCAGCTCCCGGGGAAAGGGCTTGCCGTAGATGATGTCATCCTGCTCCGAGGGGCGGAACAGGGGTGCGTTGGGATCCCGTTTGGGACGGAAGGTGCGGTTTTTCTGCGGCGGCGGGGGCGTTTCCGTCTGAGGACGGGAAACGGGACGGGCCGCCTGATATTCCCGGCTCATCTGCGCCATGGTTTCCGCCCGCTGCTGTTCAAAGCCGGAGGCTTCCTTCTCCGGCCCCAGCAGCTCCAGCGATACCGCCCGGCCCAACAGCTGCTCTGCCTCCTGCCGCAGTGTATCCCGCAGCTGTTCCAGCCGGATCAGATGCCAGCCGGCTGCCGCCCGCAGCAGCAGACGGTTCCCCTCCATGGAAAAGACCGCCTCCCGCAGACAGGTCTCCAGCGACGGATGCTTCTGGGTGAAGGTCTGGCGCAGCACCTCGAAAATCTGCCGCAGCTCTGCCGTCTGGCTCTCAGGCGGCGTTTCTTCCCGGAAAGCCTCCGCCGGAGCCTCCGGGTCTTCCTCCGTATGGAGCAAAAGCCGCACCCCGGAAATCCCATAGGCGCGGCAAATCGCAGCCCGCACAAGGCTGACCTCGGCCTCATTCACAGTCTCCCGGGCCGCCAGCGTAATCGTCAGGCCGTCCTCCTCCGGGCACATATCCTCCACCGGCAGCTGCCACAGCAGACCTTCCGTGTCCGGCACACGGGGAAACAGCTCCCGCAGCGTGATTTTCTCCTTCATAGTGTCTCTCCTGTCATGGCCTCGATCTCCTGAATCAGGCGGGGCAGCAGTTCCTGCTCCGGCACCTTGCAGATCACCTGACCCTTTTTCAGAATGACACCCTCTCCGATGCCGCCGGCAATACCGATATCCGCTTCTCTCGCTTCGCCGGGGCCGTTGACCACACAGCCCATCACCGCAACGGTCAGACGGGTTTGCAGCTTTTCCAGCCGCTGCTCCACCTGTTTGGCCAGACCGATCAGGTCGATCTGTGTTCTGCCGCAGGTGGGACAGGATACGATCCTTGCGCCGGAGGTGTGCAGATCCAGCGCCTTGAGAATGTTCTTTGCGGCGATCACTTCCTGCACCGGGTCTGCCGTCAGAGACACCCGGATGGTATCGCCGATGCCGTCACACAGCAGTGCGCCAAAGGCCGCCGCCGAACGCAGCGTACCAAAATATTCATTTCCCGCCTCGGTCACGCCCAGATGCAGGGGATAATCGCACTTTTCCGCCATCAGCCGATAGGCCCGGATGGTGGAAAATACATCGGACATTTTCAGGGAAACGCAGATGTCCTCAAAATGGCATTTCTCCAGCTGGGCAATGTTGCGCAGCGCACTCTGACAGAGGCCCTCCGGGGTCACGCCCCAGGTCTCCCGCAGATCCTTGTCCATGCTGCCGCCGTTGACACCCACCCGGATGGGGATATGCCGGGCACGGCAGGCATCCGCCACTGCCCGCACCCGCTCCGGATCGCCGATGTTGCCGGGGTTGATGCGCACCTTGTCGATGCCGTTCCGGATGGCCTCCAGCGCCAGCCGATAATCAAAATGAATGTCCGCCACCAGCGGCAGCTGTACCTGACGGCGAATCTCGCCGACGGCCCGGGCCGCGTCCATATCCGGCACCGCCAGCCGTACCACCTGACAGCCCGCCGCCTCCAGCGCCCGAATCTGCGCAACGGTTGCGTTGACATCCTGGGTTTTCGTATTGCACATGGACTGTATCACCAGCGGCGCACCGCCGCCGACGGTCACACCGCCCACCTGAATTGCTCGTTTGCTTCCCATTCTTTTTCCCTCTTTATCCGCCGATCAGTCGCGCAATGTCCTGATAGGTCACAAAAATAAATACACCGATAAGCAGCACCATGCCGATCATGGAGGCAACGCCCTCATACTTGGGATCCAGCTTTTTGCCCCGGATCAGCTCGATGAGCAGAAACAGCACCTTGCCGCCGTCCAGTGCGGGAATGGGCAGCAGGTTTACAAAGGCCAGATTGATGCTGATATAGGCCACAAAGTTCCACATGGAGGAAAGGGAGGTCTTGGCCAGCGCACCCATTTCTCCCGCAATGCCCACGGTGCCCATCATATCTGCCGTGCCCACCTGACCTGTCACCAGCATTTTCAGGCCCATCACCGCCGATTGCAGATAGGTCATGGCGGTTTTGCCGGCATAGCCCAGCTTTTCAAACAGGTTCATGGACTGCACCTGCAATTGAAAGCCATAAAGATAGCTGCCGCTCTCTTCGTCCAGAACGGTCTGCTGCATTTCAAAATCCTTCAGCCGCACGGTCTGTCCGTCCCGGCGCAGGGTGATGTCATAATGCTGGTCCGCATCATAGGCCATGGCCAGATTGAAATCGGACATGGTATAGATGTGAAAATCGTTCACCCGGACGATGGTATCCCCCACCTGAAAGCCCAGACCGTCGGCATTGTCCTCCGCCGCATAAGGGAAGCCCTCCAGAAAGCCCGCCAGCTGGGGCGTGGTGTGACTTTTCACCGGGAGCAGCAGCAGAAACACAATGAGCACGCCGGAGATAAAGTTCATGCCCGCACCGGCGATGCACACCAGAAAGCGCTTCAGAAGGCTGGCTTCGGCAAAGCTGCCCTCGGGAGAGGCATTTTCGCTGTCGGTGGTTCCCTTTTCTCCCACCAGCAGCTCCTCTTCGCCCGCATCCTCGCCCTGCATCATCACCGCACCGCCCAGCGGCAGCAGCCGCAGCGCATAAACCGTGCCCCGATATTCCTTTTTCAGCAGTGCCGGGCCAAAGCCGATGGTAAATTGCAGCACATGAATGCCCGAAAGCTTTGCCACAATGAAATGGCCCAGCTCATGGACAAAAATCAACAGTCCGAATACAACAATGGCAATAAGATAACTCATAAAACCCGCCTTTTAGTCCGTTGCCGCAGCCGCCCTTGCCAGACGGTCGGTTTCAAAAATGTCCTCCAGAGAGGGATTATGCAGAAAACGCACCCGGTGCGCCGCCCGCTCTACCCGGCGATAGATTTCCCCGAAGGGAATCTCCTGCCGCAGAAAGGCCGCCACCGCCACCTCGTTGGCACCGTTGATGGCCGCACCCAGCGTGCCGCCCCGCTCCATGGCCTCCCGGCACAGTCCCATGGCGGGAAAGGCCGCTTCATCCGGCGGATAAAAGCTCAGGCTGCCCACCGCCGCCAGATCCAGCCGCTTTCTGGCCGAGGGCAGACGGACGGGATAATCCACCGCGTATTGAATGGGCAGACGCATATCCGGCGGAGAAAGCTGGGCCAGCGTACTGCCGTCCCGAAACTCCACCAGCGAATGCACGATGCTCTCCCGATGCACCAGCACCTGAATCTGCCGGGGCTGCACATGAAAGAGATGCAGGGCCTCGATCATTTCAAAGCCCTTGTTCATCATGGTGGCCGAGTCGATGGTGATCTTTGCCCCCATGCTCCAGCTGGGATGCTTCAGTGCCTGTGCCGGGGTCATGTGCTCCATTTCCTCTGCCGTTTTGCCGAAGAAGGGGCCGCCGGAGGCCGTCAGCAAAATCCGCTCCACTTCCTCCGGTCTGCTGCCCTGAAGGCACTGGAACACGGCGCTGTGCTCGGAATCCACCGGCACAATGGCCACGCCGTTTTCCCTTGCCAGCTGATTGACCAGCGTTCCGGCACACACCAGTGATTCCTTGTTGGCCAGCGCCAGCGTCTTATGAGCCTGAATCGCCGCCACCGTAGGCGCAAGTCCCGCAATGCCCACCGCCGCGTTCAGCGTCAGGTCTGCACTGTCCTCCCGGGCACAGGCACAGACGCCCTCTCTGCCGGACAGTACGGGGATATCCAGCTTTCCCGCCAGACGGGCCCGCAGACGCTCGGCCTGTGCGCCGTCATACACCGCCGCCAGTCTGGGACGATGCTCCAGCAGCTGCTGCTCCAGCAGATCAATATTGCTGCCCGCCGCCAGCGCGGCAATCTCATAGCCCCGTTCCCGGGCCACCTGAAGCGTCTGTACGCCGATGGAGCCGGTGGAGCCGATCACTGCAATCCGTTTCATCATAGTTTATCCCAAAAGCCGGGGAAGTATGTGCTGATACAGCAGCTCGAACAGCGGGGCCGCAAAGGTGATGCTGTCAAACCGATCCCACACACCGCCGTGACCGGGGAAGATTTTTCCATAATCCTTGATGCCCGCACCCCGCTTGATAACAGAAAGGCTCAGATCGCCCAGCTGTCCCATGGAGGAACCGATCGCGCCGAAGAGGATGGCCGGCAGGAAGGCCATTTGCAGGTCAAAGCCCCGGCGCATGACAATCACATAAACGGCACAGGCCAGCATGGCAAAGAGCAGACCGCCCAGCGAGCCCTCCACGGTTTTTTTCGGGCTTACATAGGGAGCCAGCTTGTGCTTGCCGCAGGCTCTGCCCACAAACATGGCTGCGCTGTCGCACACCCAGACGGTGATCCAGGGCATCAGAATCAGCAGCGCACCGTTTTCTCCGTTGCGGATGCGCAGCACGGAAGAGAACATCAGCGGCAGAATCAGCGCCGCCAGCATTCCCTTGCCCAGCATATCAAAGGTAATATGCTCATGGTCAAACACTGCGCAGGCAAAGGCGCCCATGGCATAAAGCACCGCGATCAGCAGAAACCAGAACAGTCCCTGCTCCACCCGGCTGGTTGCCAGCGGTACGAAAAATGCCGCGGCGCAGGACAGATACAGAAAGCAGTGTTTGGGGACGGAATGGGTGGCATACAGCAGCTCCCATACGCCCACGGCGCAGAAAAAGCCCCAGAACAGGGTCAGCCAGATGGTATCCAGCCAGAACAGCAGCGGGATAAACAGGCCGATGGCCACCACCGCGGTAATCACTCGTGTTTTCATAAATCAGATTCCTCCATATCTGCGCTTGCGCTGCTGATAGGCCACAATGGCCGCATCCATCTGACGGCGGTCAAAATCCGGCCACAGCACATCGGAAAAATAAAACTCGGTATAGGCATTCTGCCACAGCAGAAAATTGGACAGACGCACCTCTCCGCCGGGGCGGATCATCAGATCGGGGTCGGGCACACCGGCAGAATAGAGACTGTCCGCAAACAGCGTCTCGTCAATGTCCTCCGGCTTCAGCTGACCCTGGCTGCACTGTTCGGCCAGCTGCCGCGCCGCCCGCACGATCTCCGCCCGTCCGCCGTAATTCAGACAGACGCTCACCAGCATACCGGTGGTGGTCTGAGAAATGGCATTGGTTTCATCAATCAGCGCCCGCAGCGCAGGGGAAAATGGCGTCAGATCGCCGAAAAATTGCAGACGGATGTTTTTCTCCCGCATTTCCCGGATGGCCTTGTGGAGATATTTTTCCAGCAGACGCAGGATCTCCTGCACCTCCTCCGGCGGACGCTTCCAGTTTTCCGTGGAAAAGGCGTAAACGGTAAAATATTCTACGCCCAGATCGGAAAGATATTCCGCATTGCTCTGAAAGGTCTCACTGCCGGCGGAATGTCCCACCGTGCGGGGCAGACCCCGTTTCTGGGCCCAGCGGCCGTTGCCATCCATGACAACGGCGATATGTCTCGGCAGGTGCTCCTTGTCCGGCACCGCCGCTTTTTTCTTCTTTTGAAACAGCATATCCCGTCTCCTTGAAAAGAGGGCAGCGCCCTGCGCCGCCCTCTCCATACAGTTTGCCTGTTGATTTGCAGGGGCAGGGCCGCTCAGATCTCCAGCAGCTCCTGCTCCTTCTTTCCGGCCTCCACATCGGCCAGCTTGCAGTGCTTATCCGTCAGCTCCTGCATATCCTTCTCCAGCGCCTTCAGATCGTCCTCGGTGATTTCAGAGGCCTTCTGCTGCTTTTTGAAGGAGTCAATGGCATCCCGGCGGATGTTGCGGATGGCAACCTTGGTATCCTCGGTCATGCGCTTGACGGTTTTGATGAGCTCCCGGCGGCGTTCCTCCGTCAGCTGGGGGAACAGCAGGCGGATCACCTTGCCGTCGTTGGTGGGATTGATGCCCAGATCAGAGGCCAGAATGGCCTTTTCAATGAGCTTCAGCGCACTGGCATCCCAGGGCTGAATGGCCAGCATACGGGGTTCCGGCGTGGAGACGGAAGCAATCTGCTGGATGGGCGTTGCCGCACCGTAATAATCCACAGTGATTTTGTCCAGGACAGCCACATTTGCGCGGCCGGCACGGATGGTGTTAAAATCTTGCTTCATGACTTCGATGGACTTTTCCATTTTCACCTGATAGGGTTCGCATTTCGGATTCATAAACGCACCTCCGTTATGATAATAAAAATATAGAATACAAGCTGTTTGGGGTCACACATCTGTGCCCACATAGGTTCCGATGTCCTCACCCATCAGGACACGGACAATGTTCCGGGGATCCTTCAGAGCAAAGACCTGCAGGGGAATATGATTATCCATGGCCAGCGCCGTGGCTGCCGTGTCCATCACGCCGAGGCCCCGGGACAGCACCTCCTGATAGGAGATTTTGTCAAAGCGCCGGGCCGTTTCCACCTTTGCCGGGTCGGCATCATACACACCGTCCACATTTTTCGCCAGCAGAATGGCTTCTGCGTGAATCTCCGCCGCCCGCAGCGCCGCTGCCGTATCGGTGGAAAAATAGGGACAGCCGCTGCCGCAGGCAAAGATCACCACGGTGCCCTGCTCCAGATGGCGCACTGCGTTCCGCTGATTATATGCCTCGGAAATGCGGGTAATGTCCAGCGCGGTCTGCACCACGGCAGGAATCTCATGCTGCTCCAGCACATCGCACACGGCCAGTGCGTTCATGGTGGTGGCCAGCATTCCCATATAATCCGCCCGGGAACGCTCGATCCTGCCCTCGCCGTTTTTCACGCCCCGCCAGAAGTTGCCGCCGCCTACCACAAGACCCACCTGCACACCGGCCCGGACACATTCTCCAATGGCCTCGGCCACGCTGTGCAGCGTGGGAAAATCCAGACCGGTCTTCTGTTCACCGGCCAGCGCCTCGCCGCTGATCTTCAGCAATATCCGCTGATATTTCGGGCTGTTCATGGGTTCATCACCTGATTTCATAATTTCTGCGGAAATCTGTTTCCGATTGTATTTTACTATATTCCCCCGCATTTGGGAAGAGCTTTCCCGGAAATTTCGAAAAAAGTTACAGAGAAAAAGCTTCGGACAGAGCATCCGAAGCTTTATAAGTGAAAAAATGCCAAAATCACCTTTCAAAATCTACGCTTTTCGCCGAAAACGAGCTTATTCGATCCACACGGAATAGTCCGCAATTTTGTACATCCGGTATTGCGCATCTGCTCGGACAAGGTCGGTATAATATAATGTCTCACCCATGAGCAGCCCACGACCTACCTGTTCGCCGTCGCTTCCGTAGAAGGCCAGCTCCAGCGCCTGTTTATCTTCCCCATAAACAGGCTCCTCATGCTGCAGCATCCAGGTTCCGCTCTGCCGCTGCGCCTGCGGATCATTGATGCGCTGCTGATACAGGCAGTAGTTTCCATCTTCCTCCAGATTGATCTGCCACATACCGCTGCCCAGCTCCCGCATCTGATAAAATCCGGGCGTGCTGTATGGGGTTTGATAGAAAAGATTTCCTGACACCACCGCTGCGGCAAACAGCAGGAAAAAGACAAGCGTACCAATCACACCGCATTTCTTCTGCCACATCGTAGACACCTCCGGATGTATTTAGTGCATTCTATGCACAACTATTATTAGTCGTAAACAAACGAGTAGTAGGGCGTATCCGCATAGACTACCACATCATAGTCGGTCAGCCGCCATGCACCCGTAGTTCCTCTCAGCCGTTCATAGTTTGCATATCGTTCACAGACAATATCTCTATGGATATAAAGATAGCAATACTGATTCATTGGGGCTTCCATCGAGACGCTCACCACATTACCCGAACTACTTGCTTTCCCTGCGGATATGCTCGCATTAGCTACTCCCCAAGAAACCGAAAGGCTCACATCCACCTTGTTTCCGCCATCACTCCATGTGATCCATGTTGGTTGTGTAAAGTACCAACCACTTCTCGGCTGACCTCCCGCCTTTCCGATAGGCACCTTTAAAAACTTTTCGCGATTTACCAATTCGCGCTTGTACTCAACATCGTGTGCATTCGGACTAACACCGTCAGATATATTCGCCGCAACAGCAACCATTGTTAATGTCATTATCACACAAATAACAACAGCTGTCAATCGGAGAATTCGATGATTGTTTTTCATTCTCTGTTTCCTTTCTTTAATTGTTTTCTTGAATCGTTTCCGCTTCCTTGATTACGACTTGCTTTAATGTCTTATAAGCATCGTTCCCCTTTCCTACTTATTTCGTAATTAAATCATATCATAAGCATTTATATTTGTCAATGCTTATTATTTGCTCATTCTCACCTTTGCTGGTTCATGAGAATGAATTGATTTTTCCATAAAAATATGTTATAAAAAGAGTAAGCGCTGATAAAAAGAAGGTGTCTCTTTGAAAACAACTCCGGAAACTACAGATGCCAGTCATTCCTTTGAAGCCTATTTCAAGCGCGCCACCAGTCCGTTAGCCGTTCTGTACCTGTTGCGGGACACACCCATGTACGGCTATGAGATTTCACAGGCAATTCGGCAACGAAGCGGTGGTCGATACACGATAGCCCTTCTTTATCCCGTCCTTTATCGCTTGGAGGATCAGGGGTATATCACCATCGATCATACGGAAATCATCAATAACCGCGCACGCAGCTATTATGCCATCACGGATGCCGGACGCAAATATTATGAGCGCTCCATCCGTGAATACCAGGAAATCAGCGCAGCATTCACCATGATCGTGAAGGAGGATTGATCTATGCGTCGGCCCGATCTATGCTATTTGCGCAAAGTCCGGCAGCAGCTGCACTGCTCGAAAAAGGATAAGTTTGCCTTAACCTCCGGACTGCGTGCGGAAATCCGTGAGAGCTTTCCTGAACCGGATTCCGTGGATTTTTCCGAAATTGTTTCTCGCTTCGGCTCGCCGGAGGTGGTCGCAGTTGAACTGGAAAATGCCTTGCCGCCAGACGCTCTGCAAGCCTTCTCCCACCGTCAGAAACTTCTGCGCCGTGCTTTTATCGCTGCAGCCTTACTGGTGGTCGCTCTTTTGGTTCTCTACATTATCGATCTTCGCAGTGGGTATAGCTATAAAATCTATGTGAATGCTGATGTTGTCTATCAAAATGATCTTCCATAATATTTTTGCAATTCCCTGTTTTATCCTTCCGGCCCGGTTTTTACTGAGCCGGATATTTTTATACAAAAAGAGGCATCCCGTTGGGGATGCCTCTGAGCTATTATGGGGTTGTGGGAGATTATTCTGCCAGCTGCTGGGCGATCACATTGGCGCAGCGGGCGCACAGACCGTCCTCCCGGGCGGATTCCGTATGCTTCCAGCAGCGAGGGCACTTTACGCCGTGAGCCTCGGACACCAGCACACGCACGCCCTCCACCGGCGTTTCCGATGCTTCCGCAAAGGCGTCGGCATCCTGAGAAACCTCCACATCGGAGACGATGAACAGGTCTGCCCAGCTGTCTTCGAAGTCCTGCCGGATGGATTCCAGCGCAGCCTTGCCGGTTTCGTCCGCCAGCAGCGTCACATGAGCCTCCAGCGCCTTGCCGATCTTCTTTGCGGCACGGGCAGCCTCCAGCGCAGCATTCACGCCGTCACGCAGCTGCTCCAGCGCATCCCAGCGGGCCATCTCCTCCGGGCTCAGGGCATATTCCGCAAAGACCGGATGGAAGGTGTTCAGCAGGATGTTCCGGGGATCGTTGCCCTCGCGATGGGGCATGGCCTGCCAGATCTCGTCGCAGGTGAAGGCCAGAATGGGGGCAAACAGACGGGTCATGGTATCCAGAATCAGATACAGGGCCGTCTGGGCAGAGCGGCGGCTCAGGCTGTTTGCGCCGTCGCAATACAGGCGATCCTTGATGATATCCAGATAGAAGCTGGACATATCCACCACGCAGAAATCGTTGATGGCATGAGAGACCACATGGAACTCGTAATTGTCATAGGCCTTCATTACCGTTTCCGTCAGGCCGTTGAGACGGGTGATGGCCCAGCGATCCAGCGGCAGCAGCTGCGCAGGCTCCACCAGCGCATTAGGATCAAAGCCCACCAGATTGTCCAGCATATATTTTGCCGTGTTGCGGAACTTCAGATAATTCTGGCTCAGCTGTTTGAAAATGTTGTCGGAGCAGCGCACATCCACATGATAATCCGCAGAGCCTGCCCAGAGGCGCAGCATATCCGCACCGTACTTCTGAATGATCTCGTTGGGATCCATGCCGTTGCCCAGACTCTTGTGCATGGCACGGCCTTCGCCGTCCACCGTCCAGCCGTGGGTCAGGCACTGACGGAAGGGAGCACCCTTGCCCAGTGCGCCCACCGCAACCAGCAGCGAGCTCTGGAACCAGCCGCGATACTGGTCCAGACCCTCCAGATACATATCCGATGGCCAGAAGCCCTGATCCCGCTGCATGGAGGCAAAGTGGGAGGAGCCGGAATCAAACCAGCCGTCCAGCGTGTCGCTTTCCTTGCGGAAGCCGGTCTTTCCGCCGCAGTGGGGGCAGGCAAAGCCCTCCGGCAGAATCTCGGAGGCTTCCTTTGCAAACCATGCATTGGAGCCCTCGGCTGCAAACAATTTGGAAATGCGGTCAATGGTTTCATCCGTGCAGATGGGCTTGCCGCAGTCTTCACAATAGAACACGGGGATGGGCAGACCCCATTTCCGCTGACGGGAGATGCACCAGTCGTTGCGCTCCCGGATCATGGCCTGGATCCGATCCTTGCCCCATTCCGGCACCCAGCGAACCTCCTCCGTGGCGGCGCAGGCGGCATCCTTAAAGGAATCCACAGAGCAGAACCACTGAGAGGTGGCACGGAAGATCACCGGCTTTTTGCAGCGCCAGCAGTGGGGATAGGAGTGGACGATTTCTTCGCTGGCCAGCAGCGCGCCGGTCTCCCGCAGACGGGGCAGCACGAAATCGTTTGCCTTGGAAATGTGTACGCCGTTGAATGCCTCGTCCGTCATAACGCCCTTCTCATTGACGGGAACGGCGATCTCGATGTCGGTCTTGCCCTGACGGTTGTATTCCATGCAGATGAAATAGTCCTCCGCGCCAAAGCCGGGCGCAGTATGGACACAGCCGGAACCGGCATCCAGCGTAACATGGTCGCCGTTGAGAATGACGGATTCGATCTCCGGCAGCAGCGGATGCTGCGCAGTCATCAGCTCAAACTCGGCGCCGGGCAGCCGGGCCAGCTCGGTATATTCTTCAATGCCGGCGGCCTTGCAGACGCTTTCCGCCAGCTCAGAGGCGACAATATAGACCTCCCCGCCGGGCACCTGCATCAGGCTGTAATCCAGCCGGGCATTCAGGCAGATGGCCCGGTTTCCGGGCAGCGTCCAGGGGGTTGTAGTCCAGATCACAAAGTACAGGCGGCTCAGATCGCAATACTGCGCCAGCTTGCCCAGATCGTTCTTCACCGGGAACTTGACAAAGATGGTGGTACAGGGGTCGTTCTGATATTCGATCTCCGCCTCGGCCAGTGCGGTCTCATCGGTATAGCACCAGTACACCGGCTTTTTGCCCTTGTAGATATAGCCCTTCTTGAACATCTCGCCAAAGATGCGCACTTCCTCCGCCTCAAAGCCGGGATCCATGGTCTTGTAGGGATGCTCCCAATCGCCGATCACGCCCATGCGGCGGAAGCCCTTCATCTGCACATCAATATAGTGCTGGGCAAACTCCTGACAGGCAGAGCGGAACTCCGGAATGCTCATTTCCTTATAGTTCAGCTTGTTCTTTTTGATGATGGCGGATTCGATGGGCATACCGTGGTTGTCCCAGCCGGGGATATAGGGGGTGCAATAGCCGCGCATCGCATAGGAACGGACTACGAAATCCTTGATGGATTTGTTCAGCGCGTGGCCCATATGCAGATCGCCGTTGGAGAAGGGCGGGCCGTCATGCAGACTGAAGCGGGGCTTGTCCGCATTTTTTTCCATCAGCAGACGGTAAACATCAATTTTGTTCCAACGCTCCAGCATCTCCGGCTCCCGTGCGGGAAGTCCGGCCCGCATGGGAAAGCCGCTTTTGGGCATATTCAGCGTTGCTTTGTAATCCTGTGCCATGATTCTTTATCTCCTGTTATTTGTTGTCATCCGTGGGTTCATAGTTTCTGCCAAAGCGCATATCGGTAAAGTCAAACCGGGGCTTGGGCGTAAAGGGGCTGTCGCCGTAAATGCGGGCAGTATCGCTCTTAACGGCGGTGTGGGATTCCTCCCGGGCAGGCTCGGTCTCCAGCGGCAGCTCCACCGTCGCAGGGGTATCCTCCGGGGCGGGCCGGGGCTCCTGCTGGGGCTCCGGCGTTTCCGTGGGAGCAAGCCGGACGGTAGACGCAGGCTTAGGCTCCTGTGCGGGCTTTTCCTCCGGTGCTGCGGCAGTGTCCTCCGAAGCAGTCTCGGAAATGGCCATAACCTGCTCCAGCTGGCGGATGCTCTGCTCCATGGCCCGGCGAATCTTTTCCACATAGGCCAGATTGTTGCGCTTGGCATTGGCCAGACGCTCCTCTTCCCGGGCAGTCTCCCGCCGCAGGTCGGCAATCTGCTGAGAGGCATCGCCCCGGGCCGACTGCAAAATGCGTTCTGCCTCACACTGGGCACGGGTCACGGTATCCTTGGCCGAGACCTGGGCATTGTAAAGCGTCCGGCGCATCTCCTCATCCACTGCCCGGTATTCTTCGATTTTGTCCACCAGAGCCCGCATTTTGGTTTTCAGCGCGGCATTTTCCTTGTAAAGAGAGGAATAGTCGTTGAACAGCTCGTCCAAAAACTGATCCACCTGCGCCATATCATAGCCACGGACACCAAATGCGGTGCGTTCGAATTTCTGATTCTGAATCTCCTGCGGAGTCAGCATACCGTTACCCCCTTATCTTTTTCTGTCAGTTCTGACCGGTCAAAGCAGCTGCTCCAGCAGAGCCAGCAGCAGCCACACTGCCACAAAGGAAAGATCCAGCGGGAACCGATCCATCCCGGGGATCATGAAGATCAGCCGGCGCACCGGCGAAAGCAGCGGCTCCAGCAGCATGGAAATGGCCTGATAGATCCGGGTCTGCCGCAGCTGCGGGATCCAGGACATAACCGCAGAAACCAGCATCAGCAGCTGTAAAATGCTGATGAGGGTCAGTGCCACCTGCCGCACCAATAATGTAAAACTCAGCAATGGGGCATCCTCCGGATCAGATGTACAGGCCGTTGTTTTCCAGCTCGTCGATCAGATCACCCAGAATGTCCACATTGTAGGGCGTGATGATAAAGGTGCTGTTGGCCACCTTTTTGATTTTGCCGTCCTGGGCATAGGTCACACCGCTGAGGAAGTCCACCAGACGGCGGGCCACATCCTTGTTGGTCTGCTCCAGATTCAGCACCACCGTGCGCTTATCCCGCAGATGGTCTGCGATATCCACGGCGTTTTCAAATTTTTCCGGCTTGACCAGCACCACAGAGAGCTGGGTCGTGGCGTTGATGTTCACGACCTTGTTGCCGCTCCGGGCGTTGAAATTGGGCATGGGAATGCTCTTGTCGTCCTCGGTCTTTACCGTGCGGGAGCGTCCGGCGCCGGCAGGGGATTCCATCTCCGGGGCGTCCAGTTCTTCCTCGTCGTCCTCGTCCTCACCCTTGACCCAGCGCTTCAGGTCATCCATTAAACTCATATCGAAAAACTCCTTTCGGTTTCCGCCGTCCGCAGATCTCCGCGGCGGCAGCGTTTGATATCAAACTCCATATTTATTTTATTATGACTTTTTTTCTCTTTACTGTCAAGCCGGAAGGAGAAAACTCTTGGAAATATTCACGATTTCTCCCGCTTTTGGACGGTTTTTTCAGCGCAGCAGCTTATCATCGGCCAGATTTTTCCCCTGAACGATCATCCGGTCATAGCGATACAGGCCGGATTTCGCGTTTTTCGCACAGGGCACCAGATAGTAGCTGTCCGTCTGATAGACCCACTGGATGGGCTTGAAGGAGGCGGCGCTGCCCTCCAGCACATACACGCCCCACTTTCCCTCCAGCTGGCGCAGGGCCTGAGAGGGGACCTTCAGGCCGGTATAGGTTTCCATAAGCAAGTCCACATCCTGTTCCCGGGAGGTGAGATAATCCGGCAGCATTTCATCGCTTTCCAGAATGAGAATGGCCTGTCCGTCCTCATAGACCTGAAGGCGGTAAAGCTTCATCGTCACCAGCGTCTGACTGAGCTGGGGAAAATACAGCTCCACCGTGCTCCGGTTCTGGAGGGCGGCTGCCTGTTCCCGGGTCAGCACTGCCGCATAATACCAGCGATAGCCGGTGACGATGCTGCCGATGGCTTCCGGGGCAGATTCCCGCTGCAAGGTGTTCAGCTCCGCAGGGGTCAGCGTGTCCAGCCTGTCGGTGGTCAGCACTGTTTCATAGCCGTCTGTGCCGCTGACAAAATAGCCGGAGGCGGAAGCCTTCACATAGCTGCTGCCGGAGGCATACTGGCGCTTGCAGTCCTCCAGCTCCTCCCGCAGGGCTGTGATCCGCAGGTCAAAGCTTTCCTGATCTCCGCCGGTGCTGCCCCGGCTGGCAACCAGCTGCTGCAGGGCGGCGTACCGGGCGCTGACACCCCGGGTCTCTCCGGCGGAAAGATTCTCTCCCAGACGGATCAGCTCCTCGGCAATCAGCTGGTCCATCTTCAGGCTGTCGGCACCGCCGGTAATCATGCCATAGGCATATTCCAGTGCCTCCAGCCGATCCTCCACCGTTCTGGCCTGATCGTAAGCCTGCTGCGCCTCTCCGTCGGAAAAGAACACCGCCAGCCGCTGTCCCCGGGCAACCTTTTCCCCGTCCTGAAGCAGATATTCCGCATTTCCGCCGCTTTCACTCTCCACCAGTGTCTGCTGCCGGATAAACCATCCCCGCAGGGAAAGCTTTTCCTCCACGGTGATTTCCATGGCATCCACGGTCTTGATCTGTTCGGTGAGATTTTCCGTCACCTGCCATGCCACATAGACCAGAATGGCCAGCACGGCAAAAATCGCAAGGATTTTTCGAATCGGCTGTTTCATATGTACTCCCACAGAGGCCACGGCCGCACCGCCTCCGCCTGCGCCTTAGTCCGGCATCACCCGCAGAGGTCGATGAGGAACGATGGTGGAGATGGCGTGCTTGTACACCAGATACTGCTTTCCTTCCAATTGCAGCAGCACCGTAAAGCCGTCAAAGGCCAGAATGCTGCCCCGCTGCTGAAAGCCGTTGGTGAGAAACACCGTCAGGGGCATCCGCTCCCGCCGTGCCTCGTTCAAAAAATTGTCCTGTAAACTGCTTCTGTTTTCCATGGTGACTCCCCTTTTCTAAGATTTTTCGTCACCATTATAAAGCACCTTTTGCAAATATTCTGTCGCTTCCTGCAATATGGACTGCGCCGCCTCCGGCTGATTATACACCAGCCAGTGTACCCGTGTATCCCGGCGGAACCAGGTCAGCTGGCGCTTGGCATAGTTGCGGGATTTTCGGCGAATCTGCTCCGCTGCCTGCTCCAGACTCATGCTTCCCGCAAAATAGTCCAGCATTTCCTTATAGCCGATGGCCTGGGCTGCCGTGCCGGTGAGCTTACCCGCCTCCAGCAGCTGCCGGGCCTCCTGCTCCAGTCCCTGCTCCAGCATTTTGTCCACCCGCCGGTCGATGCGGTCATAGAGGATGGAGCGTGGCTCGGTACACAGTCCCAGCATCACCGCCTGATAGCGGGGCGGTACGGCCTGTGTACGCAGATTGTGGGCCGTGATGGTTTCGCCGGTGGCCTGATAGACCTCCAGCGCCCGCAAAATCCGCCGCTTGTCATGAATATGCAGGCGGTTGGCGCTGTCCGGGTCTGCCTGCCGCAGACGGCCCATCATTTCCTCCGGGCCCAGCTGCTCCCATTGCCGCTCCAGCTCCTCCCGCAGACCGGAATCCGTGCCGCAGGGCTGAAAATCCGTGCCCCGCAGCAGTCCGTCAATATACAGTCCCGTTCCGCCGCAGAGGATGGGCTGTTTGCCCCGCCGGAGAATGTCCCGGACGCAGGCATCGGCCTCCTGCACATAGCGGGAGACGGAATAGCTCTCCCCCGGCTCTGCCACATCCAGCATGAAATGGGGCACACCCTGCATTTCCTCCGCCGCAGGCTTGGCCGTGCCGATGGTCATATGGCGATAAATCTGCATGGAATCTGCCGAAACCACCTCGCCGGAAAAGCGCTTTGCCAGCGAAACCGCCAGCGCCGTCTTTCCGGAGGCCGTGGGGCCGCAGATGACAATCAATCGCGGCTCCTTCATAGGACACGCTTGAACATCTTTTCCAGCTGATATCTGGAAAGATAGGTGACGCAGGGACGGCCATGGGGACAATTTCGGATGGAATCATTGCCCAGCACCGTCTCTGCCAGCTTTTGCAGCTCCTGATTGTCGCTGTCCATACCGGCCTTGATGGCGGCCTTGCAGGCAACACTTTTCAGCAGCTCCTCCAGCAGCTCATTTTCTCCGCCCCGGAAGGATGCGATTCTTCCGGCCATATCTGACAGAACAAAGGGAATGTCCTGCAAATCCAGATACATGGGCGCTTCCCGCACCAGCAGGGTGCCCCGTCCGAACTCCTCCACGGCAAAGCCCGCCCGGTGCAGCAATTCCTTCTGCTGAAGGCAGGTTTCCGCCTCCGTGGGGCTGAGCCGCACTGTCTGGGGGGACAGCAGCAGCTGAGACGCCTGTCCGTCCTGCCGTGTTTTCAGGCGGTCATACAGTATTTTTTCATGGGCGGCGTGCTTGTCAATCAGCCAGACGCCGTCCTTGTCCTCGGCAATAATATAGGTGTGGAAGGCTTCGCCCAGCACCCGAATCTCGGGCAGGGTCTGTGCCGCCTCCGGCAATCGCTCCTGCGTCTCCGGCTCCGGCAAGGGCTCTGTCGGAGCCGGTGCGGGCTTCACTTTGAGAGCGGATGCCGGCGATATCGGTGTGTTCCGCACTTCCGACGCTTGTTTCTCCGGTGCTGCCGGCTCCTCCGGCAGCTTTTTCTCCACAGGCTCTGCCTTTTTTTCGCCGGACGGTGTTTTGGTCTCCGGCGGCTGCCAGTGATGGATGGTAAACTCTCCTACGGTTTCCACCCGTTCGCCGTCCGGCCGCAGCCGGGTATGGGTTTGGGGCGGACAGGACAGCTTCGTGTCCGGGGATGCCACCCGCCCTTCGCTCCGCCGAAAGCTCTCCGGCAGAATATACTCCGGCTTTTTCGGCTCCGGCATCCGCATCTGATTGGGCGTGACGGTATCCTCCCGGAGCGGAAGTCCGGCCTTGCGCTTGATGGCCTGCATCTCTCCGTGAGACTCCAGCGCAGAGACCGCGCCGTTGTAAATGGCAGAAAACACATCCCGCTCCCGGGCAAACTTGACCTCCAGCTTGGAGGGGTGTACATTCACATCCACGGCAGACAGGCCGGTGCGGATATCCAGATAGCAAAGGGGGTAGCGGCCCGACATCAGCTTGTTCTGATAGGCCGATTCCAGCGCCGCCGTCAGTGTCCGGGATCGCACGCAGCGGCCATTCACATAAAAATTCTGCTGATTCCGGGAGGCCCGGCTGACCTCCGGCGGAGAAATATAGCCGCCCACCCGGGTATCTCCGAACATTCCGGAAATGACCAACAGCTGTCCGGCCAGCTCCCGTCCGTTACAGGCGCAGATGGCGGAAAGGGGCTTTCCGTCTCCGGTGGTGGAAAAGCTCTCCCGGCCCTCTTTGATCAGGCGAAAGGCGATTCCCGGGCGGGAGATGGCGATCTGCTCCATCATATTTTCCACATTGGCCCCTTCCGCCGTGTCCTTTTTCAGAAATTTGGAGCGGGCAGGGACATTATAAAAGAGATCCCGCACCACTACCGTGGTGCCTCTGGGGCAGCCGGTTTCGCCATAGCCGGTTTCCACGCCGCCCTCCATGGAAATCTGGATTCCCTCGTTCTGATGCTCCGTGCGGGTGAACATATCCACCCGGGAGACGGCTGCAATCGCCGCCAGTGCTTCTCCCCGAAAGCCCAGGGTGGAAATGGCATCCAGATCGTCCACCCGGCGTATTTTTGAAGTTGCATGGGGTAAAAATGCCGTGCGGACATCCTCCGGCAGAATCCCCTTTCCATCGTCTGTTACACGGATATAGGCCACGCCGCCGGAACGCAGCTCTACGGTGATGTGCTTCGCTCCGGCATCCACGGCATTTTCCACCAGCTCCTTGACTACAGAGCTGGGCCGTTCCACCACCTGACCCGCCGCAATGCGGTTGGCCAGCTCCAGCGGCATCTGATAAATCTGCGGCATGACGCTTTTCTCCTTCCTGCTGTTGTTCCTGTCCCGGGCTTATTCGGCCTCCAGCGCCTGCTGATGCAGCTGATACAGCAGCCCCAGCGCCTCAATGGGACTCATGGTGTCCGGCGCAGTCTCCCGCAGACGGCGGAGAATTTCCTGCCGTGCGGCCCCCTCCAGGCTGAGCTGCGTTTCCTCCGCATCAACTCTGGGCGCGGGTGTATCTCCCTGCACCGGCTGACGGGCTTCGATCTCCCGCAGCACCGCCTTGGCTCTGCGGATCACTTCCTCCGGCAGGCCCGCCAGTCTGGCAACCTCGATGCCATAGCTGTCATTGGCCCCGCCCCGGACGATTTTTTTGATGAAAATAATGTCGTCGCCCCGTTTTTTCACCACGATATTATAATTTTTCACGCCCTCCAGCTGGTTTTCCAGCTCGCAGAGCTCATGATAATGGGTGGCGAACAGCGTCCGCGCACCCAGCTTTTTCTTGTCTGCCACATATTCCAGCACAGCCCGGGCAATGGCCATACCGTCAAAGGTGGAAGTTCCCCGGCCGATCTCATCCAGAATCAGCAGGCTGCGGGAGGTGGCGTGCTTCAGAATGTCCGCCACTTCGTTCATCTCCACCATAAAGGTAGAGCGTCCCGCGAACAGATCATCCGACGCGCCCACCCGGGTAAAGATCCGGTCACAGATGCCGATATGGGCAGAGGCCGCAGGGACAAAGCTGCCGCACTGTGCCATCAGCACGATCAGCGCCGTCTGGCGCATGAAGGTGGATTTACCTGCCATATTGGGGCCGGTGATGATATAGACCCGATTGCTGCCGCAGTCCAGTCTGGTATCGTTGGGCACAAACAGTGTGTCCTCCAGCACCCGCTCTACCACGGGATGACGGCCATCCTGAATCTCGATCCGGTCGCTTTCATCCACCTCGGGCATGACATATTGATTCTGCTGGGCCGTCTTTGCCAGCGAACACAGCACATCGGCAGCCGCCACAGACCGGGCCGCGGACTGAATGCGATGCACCTGCGCCGCAATCTGCTCCCGCACCTGGGTAAACAGCTGATACTCCAGCGCCGTCAGCCGGTCACTGGCCGAGAGCACCTCTCCCTCCAGCGCCTTCAGCTCCGGCGTGATGTACCGTTCACAGTTGGTCAGCGTCTGCTTGCGGATATAATCCTCCGGCACCTGGGGAATGAAGGATTTGCTGACCTCAATATAAAAACCGAAAACCTTATTGTAGCTGACCTTCAGCTTGGGAATGCCGGTTCTCTCCCGTTCCCGGGCTTCAATCTCCGCAAGACGGCCTGTTCCGCCTCCCAGCAGCCGGCGCAGCTCATCTGCCTCCGGATGAAAGCCCTCCCGGATGACGCCGCCCTCCCGCAGAGAAAAGGGCGGTTCCTCCACAATGGCCCGGTCGATCAGCTCTGCCACATCCTCCAGCGTGTCCAGCTCCCGGCAAAGCTCCCGCAGAAGGGGCTGGGAAAAGCCGCTGAGGCTTTCCCGGATGTCCGGCAGACGGCAGCACACCTGATACAGCGCCCGGAGATCCCGTCCATTGGCCGTTCCGTAGACGATGCGGCTGGCAATGCGTTCCATATCGTTCAGCCCGGAAAGCTGCTTTTCCAGTGCGTCCCGGGTCATCAGATCCTGCACCAGTGCGCCTACGGCCTGCTGGCGTCTCTGAATCTGAGGAACGGATACCAGCGGTTTTTCCAGCCATTGCCGCAGCAGACGGGCACCCATGGCCGTGCGGGTCTTGTCCAGCACCCAAAGCAGACTGCCCTTTTTTTCGCCGCCGTGCAGCGATGCTGTCAGCTCCAGATTGCGCCGGGCGGTATAATCCAGCTCCATATACTGGTTCTGGCGATAAATTTGCAGGGAACGGATATAGGCCAGATCGCTTTTCTGCGTCTCATGCAGATAGGACAGCAGGCCGCCCACGGCCTGTATCAGCAGGATCTGTTCCTCCGGAACGCTCTGTCCGGCAAACTGCTTTTCCACGGCCTCCCGGGCGTTTTCCGGCACAAAGCGCCATTCTCCCGCCTGCTCCGTATAGGCGTTCAGCCGCTCCTTTGCAAAGGTCAGCACCGTCTGATTGCTGTAGGCTCCGTCGGAAAGCAGCAGCTCCCGGGGAGAAAACCGGGCCAGCTCATTGCAGATTTCGCCGGACACGCCCTCCGGCGGCAGCTGCGTCGCGGACACCTCGCCGGTGGAAATGTCGCAGAAGCAGACACCCGCACCCCGGCTGTCCTGATAAACGGCACCGATATAATTGTTGCGGCTTTCCTCCAGCATGGAGCTTTCCAGCACCGTGCCCGGCGTGATCTTGCGGATGATCTCCCGCTTGACCAGACCCTTAGCCAGTGCCGGATCCTCCATCTGCTCACAGATTGCCACCTTATAGCCCTTGGCCACCAGCCGTCCGATATAGCCCTCGGCGCTGTGGAAGGGCACGCCGCACATGGGGGCCCGTTCCTCCTGTCCGCAGTCCCGGCCGGTCAGCGTCAGATCCAGCTCCCGGGAGACGGTTTTCGCATCGTCAAAGAACATCTCATAAAAGTCGCCCAGACGATACATGAGGATGCAGTCCTGATTTTCTTTTTTAATGTCGTAATATTGCTGCATCATGGGGGTCAGACCGTCGGCGGTCTTTCCCTTTGGCTTTTTTTCTGCCATGCTTATTTCACCTTTCCGAACAGGGCCCAGGTGGAGCTGCGGTCGATCTCCGCCATGGCATACTCTCCGATGCGCGACACATCGCCGTGCAGATGTACCAGCTTGAAGCCCTCCGTCCGGCCGGTCAGGTCATAATTGGGGTCTTCGCTGCGTCCGTCGATGAGCACCGGCAGCGTCCGCCCCACATATTCGGCATTGATCTCCCGGGAGATGCGGTTCTGCACCGCCAGCAGACGGTCAAACCACTGCTGCTTTTCCTCCCGGGACACCGGATCGGGCATGGACGCAGCCCGTGTTCCCTCCCGGCGGGAATAGATGAAGGTAAAGAGGGAGTCAAAGCGCACTTCCTCCAGCAGGGACAGGGTTTCCTCAAACTCCGCCTCCGTCTCTCCGGGGAAGCCCACGATAATGTCGGAGGTGATGGTCAACTCCGGCATGACAGAGCGGGCATAGCGCACCAGCTCCAGATATTTTTCCCGGTCATACCGCCGGTTCATGGCCTGCAAAACCCGATTGCTGCCGCACTGTACCGGCAGATGGATGCTGCGGCACACCTTTTCACAGGCGGCCATGGTGTCAAACAGACGGGGTGTGGCATCCTTGGGATGCGAGGTCATAAAGCGGATGCGGAAATCTCCCGGCACGGCGTTGCACAGCTCCAGCAGTCCGGCAAAATCGGGATAGCCCTCCTGATCCAGACCGTAGGAGTTCACATTCTGGCCCAGCAGAGTGATGTCCTTATAGCCCTGCCGCACCAGCTCCCGCAGCTCTGCCACCACCTTTTCCGGCGCACGGGAGCGCTCCCGCCCCCGCACATAGGGCACGATGCAGTAGGAGCAGAAATTGTTGCAGCCGTACATGATGGAAAGCCACGCACCCGGCCCGGCCTTGCGCACCGTGGGCATCTCCTCCCAGATCATGCCCCGCTCGTCACCGGAAATTTCAAACACCCGCTTTTTCTCCGTCAAACGGCGATACAGCAGCTCTGGAAACTTATAAAGGGCGTGAGTGCCGAATACAATATCCACATAGGGATAGCTGTTTTTGATCTTTTCCGCCACCTGGGGCTGCTGGGGCATACAGCCGCAGACACAGATAATCACATCCGGATTTGCTTTTTTATAATGAGAGGTCTGCCCCACATTGCCGAACACCCGCATTTCCGCGTGCTCACGAATGGCACAGGTGTTGAAAATCAGAAGATCCGCCTGCGTCTCGTCCTCCGTCAGGCCGAAGCCCATATCCACCAGCATTCCCCGAATCAGCTCAGTATCCGCCTCGTTCTGCTGGCAGCCGAAGGTCACGGCACAGGCCAGCGGCTGGCGGGGCAGCTTTTGCTGATACAGCTGCTGTACCCCAGCGGCATATTCCTGTTGCTGCAGCAGCGCCTGCTGGGAAATCACCCGATCCTTTTGGTTCATATTTCCTCCGAATGATACAAAAATTCATAATGAATTATACCACGGGGTTTTCGAAAAGGCAATTCCCCAGACAAAAAAAGTCCCGTTCCGGTCAGTCCTCAAAAAAGGCCCGATGGATCAGCCGGACGGCCTGCTGCGCCTGTTCCCGGGGGATCACCACGGAAATGCGGATCTCGCCGGTGGTGATATATCTGGGCTCAATGGCGCCGTCCTGCAGGGCCCGCAGCATTTTTGCCGCCACGCCGCAGCCGTCTGCCATACCGGCGCCCACCACAGATACCTTGGCCATGCCGGATTCCACCACACAGCTGCGGAAATCCAGCGTATGACGGCAGCTTCGCACCACGGCGGCAGCCTTTTCTCCGTCGGCCTCTCCCACGGAAAAGCTCACCATCCCCTGCCCTGTGCCGCCGCCCGGAGAACGGATAATCACATCAATGCTGACACCGCTTTCCGCCAGCGCCGCAAACAGCGTTCCGGTGGCCAGACCGGTATCCAGTCCGTGTACCGTCACCATGGACACGGCTTCGTCACAGGCCACGCCCCGCACCCGCGCGCCGGCAGGACTCTCGCCGCAGACAAAGGTTCCCCGGTCTCCCGGGTCAAAGGTGGAGCGCACCTCCACCTGCACCTGCTTTTCCTGCGCCAGCTCCACGGCCCGGCGGTGAAGCACCTGCGCCCCCAGAGAGGCCAGCTCCAGCATCTCCTCATAGGAGATATCCCGGTGCAGCATCGCCCCCTCCACCAGTCTGGGGTCAGCAGAATAGACTCCCTTCACATCGGTATAGATACGGCACACATCCGCACCCAGCGCAGCCGCCAGCGCCACAGCCGTGGTATCCGATCCGCCCCGGCCGATGGTGGTAATGTCGCCCCCTTCATCCATTCCCTGAAAGCCCGCCGCAATCACCACATTTTCCTGCGCCAGCTCACGACGGATCCTTCCCGGGTCGATGGCCTGTATCCGGGCATCCCCGTGGCGGCTGTCGGTAAAGATGCCCGCCTGCCAGCCGCACAGAGACACGGTGGGACAGCCCAGTTCCCGCAGACGGATGGCCAGCAGCGCCATGGACATCTGTTCGCCGCAGCTGAGCAGCACATCCAGCTCCCGGGCATCCGGTGCTGCCGACAGTTCCCGGGCACGGCACACCAGATCATCCGTGGTATCTCCCTGTGCGGAGACCACCACCACCGTTTGATTTCCCTCCTGCCGCGACTGCAAAATCAGCTCTGCCGCATGACGGATATGGGAAGCGGAGGCCAGAGACGAGCCCCCGAATTTCATTACGATCAGCATAAAGCAGCCCTCCATTTCCTGCTGCTATCATTCTATGGAGGGAGTGGGCCTTTTGCCCTTGCGTCCCGGTGGGAAACATGGTATGATGCAGAGGAAGTCTTGAGTGAGGTGACGGGGGATGAAGCTGATTTCCTGGAATGTAAACGGTCTGCGGGCCTGTGTGGGCAAGGGGTTTCTGGAGTTTTTCCATATCATTGATGCGGATATGGTGTGCCTTCAGGAGACGAAATTGCAGCCCCACCAGATTCAGCTGGACACCCCCGGCTATCAGCAGTTCTGGAACAGTGCGGAAAAGAAGGGCTATTCCGGCACGGCGATTTTCACCCGGCCGGAGCCGCTTTCCGTGACCTATGGGCTGGGCATTCCGGAGCACGACACCGAGGGACGGGTGATTACCTGTGAGTATCCGGATTTTTATCTGGTGACGGTGTATACGCCCAATGCCCAGGACGGTCTGCGGCGCATTGATTACCGGATGCAGTGGGAGGATGCCTTTCGGGACTATCTGCTGGAGCTGGACGGACGAAAGCCGGTGATCGTATGCGGCGATCTGAATGTGGCTCATCAGGAGATCGACCTGAAAAATCCCGGCCCCAACCGTGGCAACGCGGGCTTTTCCGATGAGGAGCGGGGCAAGTTTTCCCGGCTGCTGGAAAGCGGCTTCACCGACACCTTCCGTCTGCTCTATCCCGATCTCACCGGTGCGTACAGCTGGTGGAGCTATCGCTTCCACGCCCGGCAGAACAACGCCGGATGGCGCATTGACTATTTTCTGGTGTCCGATCGGCTGCGGGAAAGGGTGCGTGCCGCCCGGATTCTGGCGGATGTGATGGGCAGTGACCACTGTCCCGTGGAGCTGGAAATGGATTTTTAAGGTTGTGACAGCCTTTTGGCAGGGCGGTTTTGCCCTGCCTTTTTCGAAAAATCGCCGCTATCTGATGGAAAATCCATCAGATTTTTCTTTTTTCGATTTTTTCTTCAAAAATTTTCCCGTTTTTTTGCCGTGCTCTTGATTTACAAATTGTCCACAATTATAATAAGGTCAGGTGATTAGTTTCCTGCGGCCGGGAGGCAAGCCGCCACGAACAGTTCGAATGCTGTCTGTGCGAAACTGTGCCAAATAGAAAAGGAGGAACAAGTAATGACATTGTTCGAAAAGTGGTTTGGCCACACTCTGATCGCTGCCGATGATACCTTCGGTCTGCTGGTCGTTATGTGCGGCGCTGTGGCGCTGTCTATCTGGCTGGAGCAGAAGTACAAATGGGCTTCCAAAATCTCCGGCGCTATTATCGCTCTGATTATCGCCATGGTCTTTGCCAATGTGGGCATCATCCCCACCAGCTGCGCACTGTATGACGATATCGTCTGGGGCGTTATTGTTCCCATGGGTATCCCCCTGCTGCTGCTCCAGTGCAACCTGCGGAAGATCGGCAAGCTCACCGGTAAAATGCTGATCGTCTTCCTGCTGGGTGCCGTGGGTACCATCGCAGGTGCGCTGATCGCCTTCTATGCCCTCCAGGGCGCTTATGCCGGTACCGGCGGCGAGGTCAAGCATCTGGCCGGCGTTGCTTCCATGATGACCGGCTCCTACATCGGCGGCGGCGTGAACTTTGCCGCTATGGCTGACAACTACAATCTGAAGGGCACCGACATTGCCGCTGCCGCTACCGTGGCGGACAATCTGCTGATGGCTGCCTACTTCTTCGTGCTGATCTTCATCGCCGGTATGCGCTTCTTCCGCTCCCGGTTCCCCCATCCCCATATTGATGCCGTGGCCGCCAATGCCGACGACACCAAGACCCAGGCAGCTTCCTTCTGAACCCGCAAGGATATCTCTCTGAAGGATATCGCCATGAACATCGCCTATGCCGTGGCCGTGGTTTTCGTGTCCCAGCTGATCGGTAACTTCTTTGTCGGTCTGGTTCCCGCCGAGAATCCCACCGTCCTGCAGGACTTCGTGGCCAAGTTCTTCGGCTCTCAGTATGTGTGGATCACCACCATCTCCGTGATCGTGGCAACCTTCTTCAATAACAAGGTGGAGAAGATGGCCGGTTCTCAGGAGATCGGTACCTATCTGATTTACCTGTTCCTGTTCGTCATCGGCGTTCCCGCCAACATCATGACCGTCATCACCAAGTCCCCGCTGTTCCTGGTGCTGTGCTTCATCATGGTGGTTGTGAATATGCTGTTCTGCTTTGTGGGTGCCAAGCTGTGCAAGGCCTCTCTGGAGGATGCCATCATCGCCTCCAACGCCAACATCGGCGGCCCCACCACTGCTGCCGGTATGGCCATCTCTCAGGGCTGGAGCGCTCTGGTTGGTCCCGCAATGCTGGTTGGCGTTCTGGGCTATGTGATCGGTAACTACGCCGGTACGATCGTCGGTATTATTCTGGGTGCTTGATCCGGTTTTGTACTGACCGCTGTGCCTCACGGAGGCTGCCCCTGCTTTGAAAAGTAAATTGGCTACTCCTTCGTCAGCGTATTGGGCCCGTCGTCTGCATCATCGGACGGCGGGCCTTTTGCGTCCGGCTGCGGATTTTTGGCGAAAACAGCGGTTTTTTCTTGACCCGGCGGGCAAAACGCGCTAAACTAAAGGCTGTTCCCCGTTTTCTTCCGGCGCTGTAGGATTGCGGCGCAGGTGGAAAGCAGCAGAATGAGCCACAGCTTTTGACGGGAGGTGTTTTTATGCGGAAGGTGATCGGGCTGATTTTCCTGCTGGCGGGTGCGCTGTTTGCGCTGGCCCCGGCAAGCTCCAAATTCTATCGGGATCGGGAGCCCTATCAGGTGCGCCGCTTTCAGAATACCGGCTGGTGCATGGCGGCCGTAGGCGCGGTGCTGTTCTTCCTCTGATCTCGGAGGCCAGACGGATAAACGGAGTGAGGCCCTGTCTCACTCCTTCCTGTTCCGTCAATATTTTTTCAAAAAGCAGAAAATAATGCTTGACTTTCTCATGGGTTTCGATTATAATAAAAAGGCAGTCGGAAATGCGGACTTAGCTCATCTGGTAGAGCGCCACCTTGCCAAGGTGGAGGTAGCGAGTTCGAGCCTCGTAGTCCGCTCCACAGTATCAGGGTCTCCAGTCGGGGGCCCTGATTTTTTTGTTTTGAAAAAGCCACGAAAGCTGAACACAAAAACACCCTCCGTATGCTTGCAGTCATACGGAGGGTTGCTGTTTTTATGGCCCACGCCTTACAGTCGTGGTGTTTGTCCGGGTGTTGCAGAGGATTGGCAGGATCAGTCGATCATGCTCTTCAGGTTCTCAGCCACCTTGATGGGGGCGGCGGTAGCAGCCTGAACCTGCTCCACGGTGAACTCGGGGTTGATCTCGGTCATCAGCAGGCCCTCGGGAGTGACCTCCAGAACGCACATTTCGGTGATGATCTTGTTGACGCAGTGAGAAGCGGTCAGGGGCAGACGGCACTTCTCAAAGATTTTGGGATTGCCCTTGGCAGTGTGCTCCATGCAGACGATGCACTGCTTGGCACCCACGCACAGATCCATTGCGCCGCCCATGCCGGGCATCTTCTTGCCGGGGATGATCCAGTTGGCCAGATTGCCTTCCTGGTCCACTTCCAGAGCGCCCAGGAAGCAGGCATCCACATGGCCGCCGCGGATCAGGCCAAAGTTGGTAGCGGAATCAATGAAGCCGCCGCCATAGGCCACGGAAGCGGGGCTGCCACCGGCATCCACCACATGATAGGGAGCGTAATTGGCGTCGCCCTCCTTGGGAGGATCGCCGGCAGAAACGATACCCAGCTCAGCATGAATAATCAGCTCAACGCCTTCGGGCATATAATGCGGAATGAGGGTGGGCAGACCGATACCCAGGTTGACCACATCGCCGTCTTTCAGTTCCTTCGCGCAGCGCTTGGCAATAAAGCCTTTGATTTCGGACTTTTCCATTATTTTCTCTCTCCTTCCACAATGTAGTTGACGCACATACCATAGGTGTGGACATTTTCAGGCTCGATCTCGCCCACGGGAACCACATATTCGCACTCAGCGATAACCACATCTGCGGCCGTAGCCATGACGGGGTTGAAGTTGCGCATGGTGCCCTTGTACCAGCAGTTGCCGTACTCGTCGCACTTATAGGTGCCCAGCAGCGCGAAGTCGGCGCGGATGGGCTTCATCAACAGATAATCACGGCCTTCGATGGTCTTGCGGCCCAGGCAGAAGGGGCTCTCCTCCACCAGCGTATCCACGCCCACGGGGGTCAGGACGCCGCCCAGACCGGCGCCGCCGGCACGGATGCACTCCGCCAGCGTGCCCTGGGGCAGCAGGTTCACTTCCAGCTCACCGGCAGCATTGTAAGCGCCCACATCGGGGGTCATGCCCACATGGGTAGCGATAACACGATCCACCTGATGATTGTGAACCAGCTCCGCAATGCCAAAATATTCTTCGCCGCAGGGGCCCACAGCACGGGCCATATCGTTGGCAATCAGAGTCAGATGCTTGGTGCCCAGAGCCACCAGCTCCTTGACGATCGCCCGGGCCTGGCCGCAAGCCAGAAAGCCGCCGCACATGATGGTAGCGCCTTCGGGGATCATCGCCGCTGCCTCTTTGGCAGTGATAATCGGTTTCTTTGCCATTTCAGTTCCTCCTAAATATATTTCCGGGAGTATCCGCTGCCGGGCCGTGCGTCACAGACGCAGCGCTCCCGCACCCGGCAGGCAGGCGCAAACCGGCCATGAATCAGTCCGCTCATGGCCGGTCTGACAGGATGCAATTATTTTACGCCGCGCTTGACCATTTCCGCCACGACAAAGCTTGCCACATCGTCAGCATAGGTGCCGGCACCAAAGCCCGCATCATAGCCCAGCTCCTTGGCCAGCTCGTGAGTGATACGGGGGCCGCCGCAGATCAGCACGAAACGGTCGCGCAGACCCTCGGCCTCCAGCAGCTCCACCAGCTCGGTCAGGTTCTGAATGTGAACATCCTTCTGGGTAACGGTCTGAGAAACCAGCAGCGCATCCGCGTTCAGCTCCAGCGCCTTCTTGATGAAATCCTCGTTGGGGATCTGAGAGCCCAGGTTGTAGGCCTCGATCATCTCATAGCGCTCCAGACCATAGTGGCCTGCGAAGCCCTTGCGGTTCATGATGGCGTCGATACCCACGGTATGGGCATCGGTACCGGTGGAGGCACCCACCATGACCACCTTGCGGCCGATATTCTCACGGATATAGTCGTTAGTCTCTTCCATGCCCATCACATCGGATTCCACGGTAACCACATGGATATCCTCATAGTTGATGGAATGGACGCAGCTGCCATAGACCACATAGAAGGTGAACTCCGCATCCAGAGGTGCGTGATAAGCCACATTGGGCTCTTCCAGTCCCATCTTCTTGGCGATCTGCCGGGCAGCTTCTTCGCCCTTGGCATCGTCCTTCACCGGCAGCGTAAAGCTTGTCTGCACCTTGCCGTCGTTCATGGTGTCGCCGTAGGGCTTCAGCTTCGTCAGATCCAGTGTCGTGTCAAAGTCGATTTTATGGGTATTATACAGTCCGGAACTCATTCTGCTGCCACCTTCCCTTTCATCAGCTCAATAAAGGGATTGAAATACTCCTGGCTCTTGATTACAACGCCATTCAGGCCCTTGCCGCCGTCCTTGGGACGCTTGACATCGGCAAAGATACCCTTTTCGATGGTGGTAAACAGGCCCAGCTTTTCAATCTCAGCCAGCAGATCCGTGGCCTTGACCAGAACCTCGTTGGCACGGGTCTGGATGATGCCGCCCTCTTTATAGGTCAGCTCAGCGCCCAGATCCTTCATGGTGCGGAAGATATACTGAGCATTTTCGATGGACAGAGCACGGTCAGACATGAAGGGGGTATGAATGGCCTCGGTGAGCATACCCAGCAGGTGCAGCCGCTGTCCGGTCATGATGGTGACCATGTTGAACAGGGCGTCCTGAATGTGGCCGCGGAAGATGTTGCCGGTCATGAACTTCGTGGGAGGCATATACTTCAGCGGAGCCTTGGAGAAGATTTCCCGGGCCATCTGTGCCTGCGCCAGCTCATACAGGAAGGTATTCTCCACAGCGGGATCCATCTCAAAGGCGTGGCCCAGACCCATCTGCTCTTCTCTCATGCCTGCACGGAGGGCGAACGCCTCGTTCAGGAACTGAGAAGCCAGCACGGTGTGAGCGGCGGTGATGGCATCGTCGGTGGTCAGATAGTTATCTTCACCGGTGTTGATGATAACGCCGGCATAGCCGTTGATGATACGGGAGAAATACTGGTCCACGATGGTGCGCTGCATATTGATGTCACGGAACAGAATGCCGTACAGAGCATCGTTCAGCATCACATCCAGACGCTCCAGAGCGCCCATGGCAGCGATTTCGGGCATACACAGACCGGAGCAATAGTTGCACAGACGGATATAGCGCTTCTGCTCACGGCCCACTTCGTCCAGCGCGGCACGCATCAGACGGAAGTTTTCCTGAGTAGCATAGGTTCCGCCGAAGCCCTCGGTGGTAGCGCCGTAAGGCACATAGTCCAGCAGGCTCTGTCCGGTGGTACGGATCACGGCGATGATGTCGGCGCCCTGCTTGGCACCGGCCTTGGCCTGGATAATATCCTCATAGATATTACCGGTGGCCACGATGATATACAGATAGGGGCCTTCCTTGTCGCCGAATTCCTTCAGGAACTCGTTACGGGTGGCCACATTGCTGTTGATGCGCTCCAGCGTGGCATGAACCACGGGCATAATCACGGCACGAATCTCCTCGGCGGTATGCACGGGGACACGGCTCAGATCCACTTCACCGGAGTTGACCTTTTCGGCCACGGTCTGGGGATCGCAGTGGTACTCTGCCATGGCATTGCCGATATAGAAGGCAGCGCCGCCGGGCAGAATGCCCTTTTCCTGCATATGATCCACAACGACATTGGGCAGCGGAACATCCACATCGTTCACACCGTCGATGCCGAGCAGGCGGCAAACGGCCCGCTCGACGGTAACGGTGGTATGGACATCAATGAACTGCTGCACATCGTCGGCGACCTTGGAAGCGCTGGCACGGGCTTTCGCCACCAGCTCAAGATTCAAATTCAGTTTGCTTTCCATATTTCGCCTTTCTGATGTGAAGGATTATTTGACATGACGATCTCTGCGCAGCAGCTTGGTGGGCTCCAGATAGTGCTGCTCAGTGCCCTGTGCGACCCAGGCCACACCGGTCTTTTCCACCTTGCGCTTGCCGGTGCAGACATCGCAGTGGCAGTTCTGCACATAGTGCTCGGGCTCGGTGTAAGAGGTGATAACGCCCTCAAAGTTCCGCAGGATGACCTTGCGGGGAGTCTGAGAGATCAGGTAGTTGGGCATAACGGGAGTCTTGCCGCCGCCGCCGGGAGCATCCACCACGAAGGTGGGCACGCAGTAGCCGGAGGTATGGCCGCGGAGAGCTTCCATGATCTCGATGCCCTTGGACACGGGAGTACGGAAGTGGCTCAGGCCCAGAGAGGGATCGCAGGCGTAGATATAGTAGGGACGGACACGAATGCGCACCAGCTCGTTGACCAGCTTCAGCATCACATGGACGCAGTCGTTCACGCCAGCCAGCAGCACGCTCTGGTTGCCCAGGGGGATACCGGCGTCAGCCAGCATGGCGGTAGCCTTTGCAGCTTCCTCGGTGATCTCGTTGGGGGTGTTGAAGTGGGTGTTCAGCCACACGGGATGATACTTCTTCAGCATATTGCACAGCTCGGGGGTGATACGCTGGGGCATAACAACGGGGGTACGGGAGCCCATACGGATGATTTCCACATGGGGAATGGCGCGCAGCTTCTTGATGATATACTCCAGCATCTCGTCGGAAACCATCAGACAGTCGCCGCCGGACAGCAGCACATCGCGAACCTCGGGATGGGCAGCCACATATTCGATGCACTTGTCGATCTGAGCGGTGGGAACCTCGCAGTCATGCTGACCGGCGAAGCGGCGACGGGTGCAGTGACGGCAATACATGGAGCACTGGTCGGTGATCAGCAGCAGGACGCGGTCGGGATAACGATGGGTCAGGCCCGGGCAGGGAGAGTCGGTATCCTCGTGCAGGGGGTCGGCATCCTCGTAATCCGCGAACTCCAGCTCGTGGCCGGTGGGGATCGCCTGCTTGCGGATGGGATCATAGGGATCGTTCAGATCAATCAGGGACAGATAGTAGGGGGTGATGGCCATACGCAGCTTGCCCAGCGTGGTGGCAACGCCCTCTTCTTCTTCGGCGGTCAGGTTGACATACTTCTTCAGCTCTTCCAGGGTCTCAATGCGGTTTTCGACTTGCCAATGCCAGTCGTTCCATTTTTCCGCAGGGACATCCAGAAACAGACCGTTTTCTCTGCTCTTTCTCATAGCAATCTTGCTCCTTTTTCTTGTTAAAAAATTGGCGTTCTTTAGGGAGAAACCAGCAGGAGGGGTTTCTCCTGCTGGTTTGGGATTTCAGTTCAGCCGATTAGACATACTTCTCGTCGAACAGCTGGCGCAGCTTGGGAGACTTGCGCAGGACATCCAGAGTGATCTGGGCATGGTTCTTGGTGTAGCCATTGCCGATGATCATGGTGACATCCTTGCCGATACCCTCAGCGCCCAGAGCAGCCTTGGTGAAG
>CAZIPA010000003.1:0-102765 GCA_964541085.1 uncultured Oscillospiraceae bacterium
AAAAAGTCAGTAATTACGGTATTTTTGAGATGTGCTATTTTGGCAGTAATATAGGCACCGAAGAGCTGGCCCATGTGGAAATGATCTCCACCATCCTGTATCAGCTCACCCGGAATCTGACCATTGAGCAGATTCAGGCCCAGGGCTTTGCGGATTATTTTGTGGATCATACCACAGGAATCTATCCCATTGCGGCCTCCGGCCCGGCCTTTACCGCCGCATATTTCCAGTCCAAGGGCGACGCCATCACTGATCTCAGCGAAAACATGGCCGCCGAGCAAAAGGCCCGCACCACCTATGACAACATTCTGCGGCTGTTGGACGATCCGGACATCATTGACCCCATCCGTTTTCTGCGGGAACGGGAGATTGTACATTATCAGCGCTTCGGCGAAAGCCTGCGGCTGGTGCAGGAGCAGCTGGACAGCCGGAATTTCTATTTCTGCAATCCGGAGTTTGACAAATGCTGCGGCAGCTGAAAAACTATCGCCGCTGAAAAGCAAAGCCTCCGCAAGGGTCGTGTCAGCCCTGCGGAGGTTTTCCGTCGTTATTCTGTTTTGCCTTTGTCCGGACGAAAGCCCGGCGTTTTCCCACGCAGACGGGCAAGGATTTCCTGATCCGCCGGACAGAATGGATAGTGTTCCAGCTCTGCCAGCGTGACCCAGCGCAGGTCTGCGTGCTCCAGCCGTTCCAGCGTGCCGGAGGCGATTCTGCCATGAAACAGAAACAGGCGGATCATCAGGTCTGGATAGGTGTGGGTGACTTCCATAAACAGCTCCCCTGCCTCCAGCGTCACGCCCAGCTCCTCCCGGCATTCCCGGACAAGAGCCTGTTGGCGGGTCTCTCCCGGCTCTACCTTTCCGCCGGGGAACTCCCACAGCAGACCCCGGGCCTTATGCGCCGGCCGCTGGCAGATCAGAACACGCTCTTCCTGCCAGATCAGCCCTGCCACAACCTCCGTCATATGCAAGTCTCCCTTCTCTGCCGGTAAATCAGCAATTCTTCGTCTGCCCAAATCACTTTATAACAGTGCATACACACATTATAATATAGCTTTGATATGCTTTCAACCCGGAAATGCGCAAAAACAGGCGACACCCAACGGTCGTTGAATGTCGCCCAGTTTTGATTCAATTCTGTTTGCAGCTACTGATTTCGCAAGGGTTCTCCATGGTGCTTTATGAATACGGTTTTCAGGCCCGTTTGCTCAGCCTGCGCTCCACCAGCTTCACCAGCTCCACCAGCGGAATGATGCAGACACCCAGTGCAATCGCGATCAGATATTCGTTCCAGTCCACCGCGGTAAACTCAAAGGCAGAGGCCAGCACCGGCACCTCGCAGACCAGCGTGGTACACAGCAGAGAGCCCAGCGCCGCCAGCGCCAGCACCTTGTTCTTCGTGCGCATTTTGAAAATGCTGCCCCGCTGAGAACGCATATTGATGCTGTGGAAGATTTCTGCCATGGACATGGTAACAAAGGCCATGGTCGTGCCGTCGGGGCTCAGACCGGAGGCCGGGATCTCCCACACGCCGGATTCCATATAATGGCCGATGAAGTAGGCGGCGATGGTCAGTGCGGAGATCAGCAGACCCTGATAGAGCACATCCACGCCCATGCCACCGGCAAAGATGCCGTCCCGGGCCTTGCGGGGGCTGCGCTGCATAATGTCCGGCTCGGCCTTTTCCATGCCCAGCGCCAGCGCCGGGAAGCAATCCGTCACCAGATTGATCCACAGCAGATGCACCGGCTGCAAAATGGTAAAGCCCATCAGCGTGGAGGCAAAGATACTCACCACCTCGCTCATGTTGGAGCTCAGCAGGAACTGGATGGCCTTGCGGATGTTGTCATAGATGCGGCGGCCTTCCTCCACGGCGCCCACGATAGTGGCAAAGTTGTCGTCCGCCAGCACCATATCTGCCACATTTTTGGTAACATCCGTTCCGGTGATGCCCATGCCAACGCCGATATCCGCCGTTTTGATGGAGGGTGCGTCATTCACGCCGTCGCCGGTCATGGCGGTGACATAGCCCGCATTGCGCCAGGCAGAAACGATCCGTGTCTTGTGCTCCGGCTGTACCCGGGCATATACGCTGATGTGACGGAACTCCTGCTGGAACTCCTCGTCAGACAGCAGATCCAGCTGGGCACCGGTAATGGCCCGGTCGCCGGGCTGGATGATATCCAGCTCCTTGGCAATGGCCACAGCAGTATCCACATGGTCACCGGTAATCATAATGGGACGAATGCCCGCAGAGCGGCACTCGGCAATGGCGGCCTTGACCTCGGGACGCACCGGGTCGATCATGCCGCAGAGGCCCAGGAAGCACAGATCCTGCTCCATGGTTTCGGGCTCATAGCTTTCCGGCTTCTGGGACAGCGACTTGCAGCCGGCAGCCAGCACACGCAGCGCCTTGTCGGCCATCGCCTTGTTGGCCGCCTGAAGCTCCTTGCGAATCTCCTCTGTCATGGGAATCACGCTGCCATCCCGGAGAATGGAGGTACAGCGTCCGATCACCACATCCGGCGCACCGGTGGTATGCTGCATATAGCCGTCACCGTACACATGAACGGTGGTCATCATCTTTCGGCCGGAATCAAAGGGGATCTCACCCACCCGGGGGTGCTCCTCCTCCAGACGGTACTTGGGCAGGCCCAGCGTCAGGGCATAGTTGACCACTGCGGTCTGGGTAGGATCGCCGGTGGATTCCTCCTGACCGGGTTCCAGACGGGCATCGGTACACAGTGCGAAGGATTCCGCAATTTTTTCCGTTTCCGTGCCGTAGCTCTCCACCACGGTCATCTGATTCTGGGTCAGGGTGCCGGTCTTATCCGAGCAGATGATCTGGGCGCAGCCCAGCGTTTCCACAGCGGTCAGACGGCGGATAATGGCAGAGCGCTTGGACATATTGGTAACACCGATGGACAGCACCACCGTCACCACGGCGGCCAGGCCCTCGGGAATGGCAGCCACAGCCAGAGAAACGGCCACCATGAAGGAGCTCAGCACCACATGGAAATCCAGTCCGCCGGCCCGCAGCAGCTGTACGCCGAACACCACCAGACAGATGCACAGCACCAGCCAGGTCAGCGTTTTGGACAGCTGATTCAGCTTGATTTGCAGCGGCGTGTCGCCCTGTGCGGTCTGAGTCAGCGCACCGGCGATCTTGCCCATTTCCGTTTCCATACCGGTGGCGGTCACCACCACCACGGCACGGCCATAGGCCACGGTGCTGCCCATATAAACCATATTTTTCCGGTCACCCAGCGGCACATCCCGAGCGCCCTCGGTCAAATTGATAATGTCGATAAACTTGGTCACGGGGACGGATTCGCCGGTAAGCGCAGCCTCCTCCACCTTCAGACTGGCGCTTTCCAGAATACGTCCGTCCGCAGGCACGGCATCTCCGGCCTCCAGCAGAATCACATCGCCCACTACCAGATCTTCGCTGTGGATGGTGACGGTTTTGCCGTCCCGCAGCACCCTGGAGGTAGCAGCAGACATTTCCTGCAGTGCCTCGATGGCCTTTTCCGCCTTGTTTTCCTGATAAACGCCCAGCACTGCGTTGATAATCACCACGGCCAGAATGATGATTACATCGGCAAAGCTGTCATTTTCCACCACGGCCAGCACACCGCTGATGGCTGCTGCCGCCAGCAGAATGATAATCATGGGGTCGGCGATCTGCTCCAGAAAGCGTGCCAGCAGGGATTTTCCCTTTTCTGCCTTCAGGCGATTCTTTCCATTGCGTTCCAGCCGGAGACGGGCTTCCTCTCCGGACAGGCCCTGAGCAGAGCTTTCCAGCGATTGCAGTACAGCTTCCTTTTCGCTGCAATAGTACTTCACTGAGATACATCCTTTCAATCTATAAAAATATTATCAACCAGATTTGTCAACAAAATGTGAAAATAAAAAAGACTTTCACCGCGTTTGCGGCAAAAGTCTCGTTATCTTTCAGGAACAGTCCGGCGTCCAAGACACGAGCTGACGAACTGAACCGCACACGGACAGGCCATGTGCAAACTACTCCCTATTTGCGTCTCTCATTATACAGGAGCAGAACGGGCCTTGTCAAGAAAAACCTGACGCTTTCCGTAAAAAATCACTGCCGCCCCGGAAAAGAGGCGGCAGTAATGAAAGAAATGCGGAAAATTACAGATCATTGGGGCCAAAGCCCAGCGGCAGCAGCTCCCGCAGTGTGAAGCTCTGATAATCCTCCGGCCCCCGGGCCAGCAGGATCCGGAAGGTGTCCGGGTCGCAGAACTCCATCATCACCTGACGGCAGACACCGCAGGGTGTGGGCGGCGTCAGCTGCTCACCCTCCGGCCCGGCCACAATGGCAATGGCGGAAAACTGCCGGAAGCCCTCACTGACAGCCTTGAAAAAGGCCGTGCGCTCTGCGCAGCAGGTGGGAGAAAAGGCGGCATTTTCGATGTTGCAGCCCCGGAAAATCCTGCCGTCCCCGGTGCAGAGAGCCGCACCCACCTGATAATGGGAATAGGGCGCATAAGCCCAACGCCGGGCCTCGATGGCCTCCAGAATCAGCGTTTTCTCGTCCATGAAAATCACCGACGGCCCTTATCGTAGGGAATGCCTTCCGCCTTGGGCGCCCGGGATCTTCTGGAGGTAAAGGCCAGCACCAGCAGGGTGATGATGTAGGGCAGCAGCCGGTAGAAGTTGGCATTCAGTCCCAGCTCCGCCAGACGGCAGATGCCATCGCCGTTAATGTCCAGCGTGGTATAGCAGGCAGCGATACATTTGAACAGTGCGAACAGCAGCGCACCGCCGGCAATGTTCAGCGGCTTCCAGTTGCCGAAGATCATAACGGCCAGCGCCAGAAAGCCGAAGCCTGCCACATCGCCGTTGGAGGAACAGTTTGCCGTGGTGACGGAGAACACTGCGCCGCCCATTCCGGCCAGCGCACCGGAGATCACCACGCCGATATAGCGCATCTTTTTGACATTGATGCCCAGCGAATCTGCCGCCTGAGGATTTTCACCGCAGGAGCGCAGACGCAGACCGAAGCGGGTCTTGTAAAGGATCACGGACAGCACCACAAAGATGATGATGCAGAGATAGGTGGTGAGATACACCTTGTTCAGCAGAGCTTCACCCAGAATGCCCAGATCCTGATCCTTGGGGATGCCCAGCGTGGATTTTTTAATCATGAACCAGGTGGCGGAGTCGCCGCTGCGCAGCAGCAGGGTGTTCTGCTTGGCCACAATGCGGATCAGGAACAGCACCATGGCGGGGGCCAGCATATTCAGAGCGGTGCCGCCGATGGTCTGGTCAGCCTTCAGGTTGATGGCTGCAAAGGCCAGCAGCAACGAGAAAATTGCGCCTGCCGCCGCTGCCACCAGAAGGGTCAGCAGCAGATAGCCCTGCAAAGTCAGCCAGCCGCCGGGTGCCCGGGAAGCCGCGTCAAACAGTCCCATGCCCTGCAGCATACGGATAAAGGACACGCCGATATAGGCACCGAAGATCATCATACCTTCCAGAGCCAGATTGATAATACCGCTGCGCTCGGCAAATACACCGGCCAGCGCCACGATCATCAGCGGGATCGCATAGATCAGAGTCTGTCGAATCAGAAATGCCATTTATGCCTGCGCCTCCTTTTCTTCCGGCTGCTCCTCTGCGGGCTTGTCCGGCTTTTCCTCCGCCGCTTCCTTCTGCTTTTTCTTTCGGCCGCCCAGCCACAGCTTGATGACCAGAGAGAAGGCCGACAGATAAATAATCACGGCGATAATCACATCGGTGATATATTCGTTGTAGGCCGTCAGGTTGGTCAGCTGCTGACCGGCGATGTCCAGCAGAGACATGAACAGTCCGGAGAAGATCACGCCGATGGGATTGTTCACCGCCAGCAGCGCCACGGCGATGCCGTTGAAGCCCTCGCTGGGCAGCGACTGATAGGTGGACCAGAAGAACTCCGTATTGCCCGACAGGTAGTAGAGCGTTCCGCCCATGCCTGCCAGCGCACCGGCAATGGCCATGGACAGCACAATGTTGCGCTTGTCCTGAATGCCGGCATAGCGGGCGGCGTGACGGTTGGCACCGCAGGCCTTCAGCTGATAGCCGAAGGTGGTCTTGTTCATCAGGATGTAGATCAGAATGGCCACCACGATGGCGATAAGAATGCCGCCGTTTACCTGAGAATTGGGGAACAGCTTGTCCAGCCCCATTTTGGAGGTGGCCACGCCGTTGAAGGTGGTTTTGTAGATGTAGCCGGTTTTGGTGCCCTCGGCCACATTTTTCAGGTTGCTGATTTCAAACAGCCATGTGACCAGATTCGCGGCGATCCAGTTGGTCATGATACAGGCGATGACCTCGTTGATGTTCAGCAGCGCCTTCAGCAGGCCGGGCAGAGAGCCCCAGATGGCTCCGGCCAGAACGCCGCCGAGGAATGCCAGAATCCAAATCAGCCACGCAGGCACCACGGTGGACGGGATGCTCAGAGCGATGAACAGCGTAGCGCAGACACCGGCCAGATACTGACCGGGAGCGCCGATGTTGAACAGGCCGGTTTTATTGGCCACCGCCACGCTCAGACCGGTGAGCAGCAGCGGCGTTGCACGGAAGAGCATATTGCCCATATTCACTGCGTTGAAGCCAAAGATCAGCTGGCCTGCCTCATTGCGTCCGGTGGAGAACACGCCCAGCAGCATCAGCCGGATGCCCTCCCAGGCGCTTTTCAGCGAAATTGCAGGATCCACCAGACTGACCACCAGAATAATCACCGCACCGGCCGCAAGACCGATCAGCACGGAGATCACCGAGGCGGCAATGCTGCGGAAGCTTTCCTTTTCCATCAGATTCTTCATGCGTTTGCTTCCTCCTTTACCTGCCGCTTTGCGCCTGCCATATACAGGCCCAGCTCCTGTGCGGTGATCTGTTTGGGATCAAACTCGCCCACGATCTCGCCTTCATACAGCACCAGAATACGGTCGGAAAGGCTCATGACCTCATCCAGCTCCAGAGAAACCAGCAGCACGGCCTTTCCCTCGTCCCGCTGTTTGACCAGCTGGGAGTGGATATATTCAATTGCACCTACATCCAGTCCGCGGGTGGGCTGCACCGCCACCACCAGCGGTTTTTCCCGATCCAGCTCACGGGCGATAATGGCCTTTTGCTGGTTGCCGCCGGACATACTGCGCACCCGGGTCACAGGGCCCTGACCGGAACGGACATCGTATTGCTGAATCAGACTGTCGGCATATTTGCGAACCTCGTCAAACCGGATAAAGCCGTTCTTTTCAAACCGCTTTTCCCGGAAGCGTTGGAGCACCATGTTCTCCTCCAGCGTGAAATCCAGAATCAGACCGTGCTTGTGCCGATCCTCCGGGATATGGCTCATGCCCTCGCCCCGGGTACGGATCGCCGCATGGGAAATATCCTGTCCGCACAGGGAGATGCTACCGCCGGAAATCTTCTCCAGACCGGTGAGGCCGTGGACCAGCTCGGTCTGGCCGTTGCCGTCGATACCGGCGATACAGAGAATCTCGCCCTGACGCACATCAAAGCTCACATTGTGAACCGCATCCTTTTTGCGGGAATGGGCCTGGACGCACATATTCCGCACCTGAAGCACGGTTTCGCCGGGGTTTGCCGGCTCCTTCACCACTTCCAGCTGCACCGGACGGCCCACCATCATGTTGGAAAGCTCCTGCTTGCTGGTGTCCGCAACATTGACCGTGCCGATGTACTTGCCCTTTCGCAGAACGGTGACCCGGTCGGCCACGGACATGATCTCGTTCAGCTTGTGGGAGATGAACAGGATGGATTTGCCCTCCTGCACCAGATTCTTCATGATCTGCATCAGCTCGTCGATTTCCTGGGGTGTCAGCACGGCTGTGGGCTCATCGAAGATCAGAATCTCGTTGTCCCGATAGAGCATCTTCAGAATCTCCGTGCGCTGCTGCATACCCACGGTGATATCCTCCACCCGGGCATCCAGATCCACCTTCAGGCCATATCTCTGGGACAGTTCCTCCACCTTGGCACGGGCCTTCTTCTTCTGAAGGAAGCCCAGCCTGGTGTCCTCCGCACCCAGAATGATATTGTCCAGCACGGTGAACACATCCACCAGCTGGAAGTGCTGATGCACCATGCCGATATGCAGCGCGGTGGCATCGTTGGGGTCGTGGATCTGCACCTCACGCCCGTCCTTCCTGATTACGCCCTGTTCCGGCTGGTACAGACCGAAAAGGACACTCATCAGCGTGGATTTTCCCGCACCGTTTTCACCCAGAAGCGCATGAATCTCCCCCCGCCGCAGCTGTAGGGTGATGTCATCATTTGCCCGGATGCCGGGAAATTCCTTGGTGATATGAAGCATCTCAATGACATATTCCGGGGTGTCTGCCATGCTTCCACCTTCCTTATTCCATCAGAGTAGTAGTGATTATAGCCCCTCTCCAAGGGCTTGTCCGCAGCGCCTGCGGCACGAAATTATTACAGATACTATAATTATACCGGAAATCCCGAAAAAAGCAAGATTTGATGTAAAAAACCTGAAAAAAGAATGAAAAAGAAAGGCGCAATTTTCTTACCTCAAGGAAATGTGCTTGTAATGCGGCGAATTATTTGCTATAGTAAAGCCACAGTCTGAATCTGAAAGAAAGAGTGATCCCATGCATATGAGCAAAAAAACGCGCGGCAATCTTCTCCTGCTGCTGACCGCGGTGATCTGGGGCTCGGCCTTTGTGGCTCAGAGCGCCGGTATGGAATATGTCCAGCCCTTTACCTACAACGGCATCCGCACCGTACTGGGCGGTCTGGTGCTGATTCCCGTGGTGCTGCTGACACGAAAGCTTCGTCCCGCAGACCAGCGTCCCGCACCCCAGACCCAACAGGCCATCGACCGGAGCTCCATCCGGGCCGGACTGATCTGCGGCATATTCCTCTGCATTGCCAGCAATTTTCAGCAGTACGGCGTCAGCATGACCACCGCCGGAAAGGCGGGCTTTATCACGGCCCTTTACATTGTCATCGTGCCGCTGCTGGGCATCTTTATCAAGCGGAAAATCCCGAAGATCACCTGGGTCTGCGTGGGCATTGCCGTGGTGGGCTTTTATCTGCTGTGCGTGAAAGAGGGCTTTTCCGTTTCCACCGGCGATCTGCTGGTGCTGTGCTGTGCCTTCTTCTTCTCCCTGCACATTATGGCCATCGACCGGTTTACCGCCGGACAGGTGGACGGTGTTCTGCTCTCCTGTGTCCAGTTTCTCACCGCCGGTATTCTATCGCTGCTGCTGATGGCGGTGTTTGACACGCCGGTGTGGGCGGATATCTGGAACGCAAAATGGACGATTCTCTATGCCGGTATTCTTTCCTGCGGCGCAGGCTACACGCTGCAAATCCTCGGGCAGCGGGACACCGACCCCACCGTGGCCACGCTGATTATGAGTCTGGAATCGGTCTTTGCTGTGCTGTCCGGCTGGCTTATCCTCCACGAGCAGCTGAGTCTGAAGGAGCTTTTGGGCTGTGTTATGGTATTTGCCGCTGTCATTCTGGCGCAGATTCCTCTGCCTGCCGGAAACCGTAAAAAGGAGAACTGATTCTGATGGTAAACGATATTTCCTTCCCCGGTCTGTTTGACCATGTATTTCACATTGACCGTGTTGCCTTTACCCTGTTTGGCAAGGATGTGATGTGGTACGGTGTGATTCTGGCCTTTTGCTTTGTGGCGGCGGCCTTTTATGTGCTGCGGCGCTGCCCGGATTTTGGCTGGTCCCCGGACCGTTTTCTGGACATGATTCTGTGGGGCCTGCCCGCCGGTATCATCGGCTGCCGCATCTATTTTGTCATGAACCGCTGGGACTATTACAGTGCGCACCCCAGTGAAATCATTGAGATCTGGAACGGCGGTCTGGGAATGTACGGCGGTTTGATTGCGGCAGTGCTGGTGGTGCTGATCTTTTGCAGCATCAAGCATTGCGACATTCTCTCGGCCTGCGATCTGGCGGGAATGGGCTTTATGCTGGCGCAGTGCATCGGCCGCTGGGCCAACTTTATCAATGCGGAGGCCCATGGCGGCGAGACCTCTCTCCCCTGGGGAATGTCCATCAACGGGGCCGCACCGGTGCACCCCACCTTTCTGTACGAATCCCTGTGGACGCTGGCAGGCTTTCTCTTCCTGCATTTTTACTCCAAGCACCGGAAGTTCCGGGGAGAACTGGCGCTGATGTACGCCGGATGGTATGGCATGATTCGCTTTTTGCTGGAATATCTCCGCACAGACAGCCTGTTCATCGGTCACACCGGACTGAAGGCATCCCAGATGATCGGTCTGTTCTGTGTGATTGTGTCTGCGGCGCTGCTGGCGTATTTCTACATTTCCAAAAAGTATCCCAAGCCCTTTGTGCCGAAAACGGCTGCTGCCGGAGACACAGCCTCCGCACCTGCGCCGGAGGAGCCTTCGGAGGTTCCCGCCCCGGAGGACAGCACGGAAGCGCCCGAAACACCTCCCCAGCAGAAGGAAGAATAACCGAATATACAAGCATCCGCACCTGTCGATTGGGTGCGGATGTTTTTTGCTTATGGCTGCGCTTCCAGCAGTGCGTCGGCCAGTGACTGGGCAAACACCTCTGCTGCCGCCAGCGCCTCCTCCAGCGTATTGCCGCAGGCACCCACCTCCACCAGCATACTGCCCCGGCGGAGATGCTGATTGAAGCGTCCCGTGCGGATGCTGATGGGCCGCATCATGCCCGGATAGCTCTGATTGATCCGCTGGTGCAGCTGGGCCTGAAAGGTGAGATTTTCCCGCCAGTCCGAGTGATTCCGTCCGCCTCCGTCGGTGCCCGTTACAAACATCAGCTGGGCGGTCTGTTTGCCATCCACCTGTGCCACGGTTTTGTAATAGTTGCCGCTGGTGCCGATGGCATCCCGGTGTACATCCAGAATCAGCTGAATGGTGGGATATTCCTCCAGATAGGACTGGATATCCTTCAGGGCACGGTTGTAGGAGCCGTTGTAGGCGGGATAGTCGTTCAGGGTTTCGCTGTGCAGGGTGGAAATGCCCCGGGCGTTCAGCTGATCTGCAATGAGCTGACCCACCGCCAGCATATTGCACTCCCGGTTCAGCGTGCGATATTCTCCGGAAGCTTCATAGGGATGTGCCTCCGTGGGCGTATATGCCTCGGTGCCATGGGTATGCATAATCAGCACCTGCACCCCTTCCCCGCCCAAAGACACCGGTGACGCCTTTTGCAGCAGGACCTCCATATCAATTTCATAGTCCGTCTGATTTTTGAAGTAAACGGTGTCAGCGCCCTTTCCGATTTCCGCAGTGGACAGGACGGGTGCAGCATTCTCCGGCGCTGTTTGCGGCAAATCGGGCGGCAGTGCGGCACTTTCCGCCAGCAGAACCGGCTCCTCTGCTGTAACCGGCGGCAGCTCCCAGGGCTCGTCCGATGCCGGAACATCCAGTGCGGTCTCGTTCCATGGCGTTTCCATTCCACGGCTCCCCCACAGCAGCAGGGACCACAGCAGCAGCGCCGCCAGCAAAAGGCCAAAGCGCCCGTGTGCTTGCTTTTTTCCTTTCATGGAGCGCCTCCCTTCAGAACACTGTATTCTGCCGGAGGCGGTTTTATGCGTTCAGCTCAGACAGGCGGCCATTTCCTCTGCGGTCATATCCCCCTGCAGGGCAAGATTCAAGGCATAGCCCAGCAGCTTTCCGCAGTGCAGAATCTGATGATCCATATCTCTCGGCGACACCAGCATGGCATTTTCCCGGGTCTGCTCCAGCGGATGGCCGGAAAGCTCCATGGCCAGTGTTCGTGCTTCCACCACCGTAGGGACACCCAATGCGATTACGGGAACGCCCAGAGTCCCCTCATTCAGCGCCTGTCGGGGATTGCAGGCACCGCTGCCGGGGATGATGCCGGTATCGGAAAGCTGCACCGTCCGGCACAGACGGGAAAGGGCCCGGGCGCACAGCGCATCCACCGCCACCACGGCGGCAGGCCGAAGCTGCTCTGTCACGCCCCGCAGCAGCTCCGCCGTCTCCATTCCCGTATCACCCAGCACACCGGCTGCCAGGGCGCATACAGGCCGCATCCCGTCAAAGGTTTCCGGCATGGCTCGCAGGAGATGCCGGGTGACGATCAGATGCCGGACGGTCTCCGGCCCCAGTGCATCCGGCGTGATAAAGCGGTTGCCCAGTCCCGCCACCAGCACCAGCCCCTTTTCCGGCAGCAGCTGCGAAAGCAGGCGGGAAAGTGCCCGGGCACAGTCGAACAGCGCATCGCTCTCCGGCGGCAGCTCTGCCGTGAAATAATGTCCCCGGGGCTTGCCCAGCAGCTCTTCGCCCCGCCGGTTCCGCACCTGAATCTCCGTCACCTTCAGCGGGCCTGTCCGGCAATGCCGCTCCACAACGCCCTCCAGCCTGCCGCTTCCCCGCAGTTCCCGCCGTTCCAGCGCCAGATCCGTTCGTATTTCCATGGGTTTTCCCCTGCCTTTTCACATTTTCTTCTTATTTTCCGCAGAAGTAAAAAAATTATGTAAATGGGACTTGCTTTTTTCCCGTGAGAATGATAAAATATCCCTGCTGTAAATTTCGCTGTAAGGGAGGTCAGAATCGTGCCCAACATCAAGTCTGCTAAAAAGCGTGTCCTGGTCAGCAAGATCAACAATGCCAGCAACCGTGCTGCCAAAACTGAGCTCAAGACCATGGTGAAGAAGTTTGACGCTGCTGTTGCCGTTGGTGGTGACGCTGCCGTGGCTGCTTATAAGAACGCTGTTAAGACCATTGATCAGGCTGCTGCCAAGGGAATCATCCACAAGAACACCGCAGCCCGCAGAAAGAGCCAGCTCACCAGAAAGCTGAACGCCGCACAGTGAGCCCTTTCCACTGAACACGAATGTTCCAAGCCGCATTCTTCGGGATGCGGCTTGTTTCCTGTCCGCACAACTTTTAGTTGACAAAATCAACTTTTGGTCGTATAATATCCATCGGCGGCCTGTGTGCCGACTTTCTGAAAGCGAGGATACGCAATGCTCAAGCGTTTTATTGCCTATTACAAGCCCCACAAGCGGTTGTTTGCCATGGATATGACCGCCTCCCTGCTGATCTCGGTCATCGGCATGGTCTATCCTGTCGTTACCAACCGGATGCTGAATCAGTATATTCCCGATCGGGTGTATTCCGCCATTGTCGTCTCCGGCGTTCTGCTGCTGGCTCTTTACGGTGTGCGGATGCTGCTGCGGTATTTTGTCCAGTATTACGGCCACATGATGGGTACCCAGATGCAGGCCCAGATGCGCCGGGATATGTTTGCCCATCTGGAAAAGCTCCCCTTCTCCTTTTTTGACGATCATGAGACGGGCCGGATCATGTCCCGCATGACCAGTGACCTGTTTGATGTCAGTGAGCTGGCCCACCACGGGCCGGAAAATCTTCTCACCGGCATCAGCATGATCGTGCTCTCCTTCGTTTATCTCTGCACCATCAACATTCCTCTGACGCTGATTATTTTTGCCTGTGTGCCGGTGTTGCTGGTGATTTCCTGGCATTTGCGCCGTCAGATGCGGGAAGCCTTTACCGATCGGCGGAAAAGCACGGCTACCATCAACGCGGCGCTGGAAAGCAGCGTCTCCGGCATTCGTGTTACCAAGGCCTATACCAATGCGGAAAAGGAAATGGAAAAGTTTGAGGTGGGCAATCTCCAGTTTATCGACGCTGCCCGCCGTGCCTATCGTGCCATGGGAAAGTTCCAGTCCTCCACGGCCTTTATCACGGATATTTTCAATGTGATTATCCTGATTGCGGGCGGTCTGTTCCTGTACAACGGAAAAATCAACTTTGCCGAATATTCCACCTTTATCGTCTCCGTCAACCTGTTTATTTCCCCTGTGACCACGCTGATTAACTTTATGGAGCAGTATCAGAACGGCGTGACCGGCTTTCAGCGGTTTCTGGAAATCATGGATGTGCCGGTGGAAGCGGATGCGCCGGATGCCGTGGCGCTGGAACAGCCTCAGGGCTCCATTGAGCTGCGGGATGTGAGCTTTGCCTACGGAGATTCCCGGGAGGTGCTGCGTCATGTTTCCCTGAAGGTGGAAAAGGGACGGACGCTGGCGCTGGTGGGGCCCTCCGGCGGCGGCAAGACCACCATCTGCCATCTGCTGCCCAATTTTTATCCCATTGACGAAAACAACGGCGCCATTCTCATTGACGGTCAGGATATCCGCCATCTCACCCGGGAATCTCTCCGGCAGAGCATCGGCATCGTTCAGCAGGATGTGTTCCTGTTTGCCGGAAGCATCCGGGACAATATCCGCTATGGCAAGCTGGATGCCACCGATGAGGAAATCTATGCCGCCGCCCGCAGAGCCAACATTCACGATTATGTGATGAGTCTGGAGCACGGCTATGATACGGATATCGGCGAACGGGGCGTAAGGCTCTCCGGCGGCCAAAAGCAGCGGCTGAGCATCGCCCGGGTCTTTTTGAAAAATCCCGCCATTCTCATTCTGGACGAGGCAACCTCCGCGCTGGACAATACCTCCGAGGTGTTGATTCAGAATGCGCTGGACGAGCTGTGCAAGGGGCGTACCACCATTGTGGTGGCGCACCGTCTTTCCACCATTCGCAACGCGGATGAAATCGCCGTGATCGTGGACGGTCAGGTGCGGGAACAGGGCACCCACGAGCAGCTGATGGCCCAGGGCGGCGTATATCAGGGACTCTATTCCCTGCAATTCCGGGAGGACGAGCTCCCGCAATCGTTCTGAATATGAAAAGCAGGCTCCCGGCCAATACAGCGGGAGCCTGTTTTTTCTTTGCTTTTACAGCTTTTTCATGAACTTGGAGGCGGTTTTTGCCATCATCAGCTTTTCTCCGGCCTTGTCAAAGCGGATATTCAGCAGCAGATCGCCGCCCATGGGCGTGACCTCCTGAATCCTGCCGTTGCCGAAAGCCTTGTGAGACACCAGCATTCCGGGGCGGAAGTTCATGTCCACCGTGGGCTGGGGCTGATAATTTTCCGCATGGATGCGCTGGCGCAGCTCTGCCTGCCGCTGCTGGGCCGCCTGCCGCAGAATGGCATGGGTATTCATTTCCCGGCCCACCGGCGGACGGGAGATCCGTTCCAGCAGGGCATCCGGGATTTCGGAGACAAAGCGGGAGGGTCTGCCGTAGCTGGTCTGGCCGTAGAGCATACGCCGCTGGGCGCAGGTGATGGTCAGCGAACGCTTGGCCCGGGTCATGGCCACATAGCAGAGTCTGCGCTCCTCCTCCATTTCCTCCTCCGTTTCCATGGAGCGATAGGAGGGGAAAAGGCCCTCCTCCGCACCCACGATAAACACCCGGGGGAACTCCAGTCCCTTGGCGCTGTGCATGGTCATCATGGTAACGGTGTCGGCGTTTTCATCATATTGATCCACATCGGAAATCAGGCTGAGCTCTTCCAGAAAGCCCTCCAGCGTGGCCTCTTCCTCTTCCCCTTCCATCCGGCGGCAATAATCCACGATGTTGGATTTCAGCTCCTGAATGTTTTCAATGCGGCCCTTGGCCTCCTCTGTGCCCTGCAATTCCAGTGCAGCCAGATAGCCGGAACGGTTCAGCAGCTCCTGATAGAGCACCTCCAGCGATTCCTCCTGTGCCACCGTCCGCAGCTGCTGGATCATGGCGGCAAACCGCTCCAGCGCGGCGCTGCTGCGGGACAGGGCGGGATACTGTCCGGCGGTGCGGATGATGTCAAACTCCGTCTTGTGCTGCTGCTCTGCCAGCTGGGCCACCGTCTCTAGCGTTTTCAGGCCGATCTTGCGGGGAGGATTGTTGATGATCCGCCGCAGACGCACACTGTCGCCGGGATTGTGGATGACCTCCAGATAGGCCCGCATATCCCGAATCTCCATGGAGTCCAGAAACGAGCGGCCACGCACCACCACAAAGGGGATGCCGCTGCGCACAAAGCAGGTCTGCAAAAAATTGCTCAGGGCGTTGTTTCGATAAAGAATGGTGAAGTTTTTCAGCGGCTCTCCCGCGGCGTGGGCATCAGAAATCACACCGGCGATATAGTGGGCCTCGTCCTCCTGATTGTCTGCCTGATAAAAGCGAATGCGCTCGCCGGTCTCATTTTTTGTCCAGAGAGTCTTGCCCTTCCGGCCACGATTGCAGGCGATCACATGATTGGCCGCATCCAGAATGTTGCCGGTGGAGCGGTAATTCTGCTCCAGACGGATGGTGACGGCATCGGGATACTGCTTTTCAAAGGCCATGATATTTTCGATGGTGGCACCCCGGAACTTGTAGATGCTCTGGTCATCATCGCCTACCACGCAGAAATTTCGCCAGCCGCCTGCCAGCAGCGAACACAGCACATACTGGGCATGATTGGTGTCCTGATATTCGTCCACCAGCACATAGCGGAACTTTCGCTGATAATATTCCCGCACATCGTCGCAGGTTTGCAGCAGCTCCACCGTGCGGAAGATGATGTCGTCAAAATCCAGTGCGGAGGCGTTGCGGCAGCGCTTCTGATATTCCGCATAGATGCGGGCCACGGTTTTGCGGTAATAATCGTCTCCTGCCTGGGCGGCATATTCCTCCGGTGACAGCAGGTTTTCCTTGGCATGGGAAATCTGGCTCATGACGCCCCGGGCGTCAAAGCGCTTTTCATCAAAGCCAAAATCCCGGATCACGCCGGTAATCAGCCGTTTTTTGTCGTCCTCATCATAGATGGTAAAGGCGCTGCCATAGCCCAGCCGCTGAATGTTCCGCCGGAGAATGCGGGTACAGGCGGTATGGAAGGTATGTGCCCAGATATCCCGTCCCGCTTCGCCGCACGCAACCTCCAGACGGGATTTCAGCTCGTTGGCCGCCTTGTTGGTAAAGGTAATGGCAATGATCTCCCAGGGCTTGGGGGGATCCACGGCGCACAGGCGGGAAACCTCCTCCGGCGAAAACGCATTGGGATCGTCCACCAGTGCGGCCAGCTGCGCCAGCTCCTGATCTCCGGCCCATTCCGGCGCCAGCTCGGCCTCATAGCCTGCGCCAAAGCGCAGCAGCTGGATCATCCGGTTAATCAGCACCGTGGTCTTGCCGGAGCCTGCACCGGCCAGCAGCAGCAGCGGCCCCTCTGTTTTCAGCACGGCCCTGCGCTGCATCTCATTCAGCCGTGCAAACTCATTTTCAATGACAGTCCGCCGCAGGGCGGTATATCGCAGATCAAAATCATCCATATCTAAAAATCCCCAGTTCTTTCTTGTTCCAATCAACGGCGCAGGGCCAGATTGGCTTTGCCCAAAAAGGAGCCCAGCTCCTCCATCAGCTCATCGGCGTTGACACGGTTTTTCCATGCTAGCCGTTTTTTCTCGTCCACCACATAAATGATCGCCCGGTCAATGCCGTGAGAATGCCGCAGCAGCCGCTGCACCACCTCCATGCGGGCATCCATCTGAGAGCTCATTTTGATCCAGATGGTAACGGAATCCGGCGAAGGCCGCCACTGGAGCAGAGAACGCTCCTCTCTGGGCTCCTCCGGCGGTTCAATCCGGCGGGTGCGTGGAATGGCACGCTCGGCACTCTTGGCCACATACTGAGCCACATATTCCGGACTCAGCGGATACAGCTCTGACACGATGAGCTTGGGATCCTCATCCTCCCGGGCGGAAATGCGTCCAAAGGCGATGATTGACTGATCCTCCTGAATCCACGGGCTGCTGGCGTTCAGCGCCTGTTCAAAGACCAGCAGCTCCAGACCGCCGGACACATCCTCCAGCGCCACGGTAGCCATCTTGGTCTGTTTTTTCGTCACTTTCAGCCGGAAGGAGGAAATCGTCCCGGCCACGGTCACATATTTTCCGTCCTGAAGGTCAGGGTCGCTGCCCTCCGCAATGCACTGCACCAGGCGGCCGATGGGCACTGCCTGCACCTTCTGAGCCAGCGGGCGCAGTTCCTCCATGGGATGGCCGGAAAGATACAGTCCGCAGGTCTCCCGTTCCATCATCAGCAGCTCCCGGCGGGAATATTCCGGCACATCGGGCAGCCGCATTCCGGCGATGGTGTTTGCCTGCCAGGTGCCGAACAGATCCAGCTGGCCGGACAGATTGCGGCGGCTGTCTGCGGCGGCGCTGTTCAGAACGGATTCATAAACCTTCATCAGTGCGGCCCGTTTGGCTCCCAGACTGTCAAAGGCTCCGCAGCGGATCAGGTTTTCCAGCACCCGCTTGTTCAGGTCGGCAGAGCTCATCCGCTGGCAGAAATCCTGAAAAGAGGTATATCTGCCGCCCCGCTCCCGCTCCTGCACCAGCTTTTCGATCAGGGACACGCCTACATTTTTCACAGAGCCCAGGCCGAAGCGGATGTTGTCTCCCACCACGGAAAAGTCCGCCCGGGATTCGTTGATGTCCGGCGGCAACACGGTAACGCCCAGCGCACGGCACTGTTCGATATATTCCGCCACCTTGCCGTTCTGCCCCAGCACGGAGGTCAGAAGTGCGGCCATATATTCCTTGGGATAATGGTATTTCAGATAGGCGGTCTGATAGGCCACCACCGCATAGCATACCGCATGGGACTTGTTGAAGGCATAGTTGGCAAAATCCAGCAGCTGGTCAAAAATCTGATTGGCCACCGCCTCCGGAACCCCGTTGGCTGCGCAGCCGCAGATGCCTTCCTCCGGATTGCCGTGGAGGAAGGTCTCCCGCTCGGCCTTCAGCACATCCAGCTTTTTCTTGGACATGGCCCGGCGCACCATATCGGCCTTGCCCAGACTGTAGCCGCCCAGCAGACGGAAAATCTCCATCACCTGCTCCTGATATACCACGCAGCCGTAGGTGACGGAAAGCACCTTTTCCAGCAGCGGGTGGGCATAATGGACGCAGGAGGGATCCCTGCTGCACCGGATATATTCGTCGATGTACTGCATGGGGCCGGGACGGAACAGGGCGATAATGGCGGTGACATCCTCGATGCTGCGAGGCTTCAGACGCACGGCCACATCGGTCATGCCGGCGCTCTCCATCTGGAACACACCGGAGGTCTGGCCCTTGCCCAGCATTTCGAACACCGCCGGGTCGTCATAGTCCAGATGCTCCCAGTCCAGCGCATGGCCGCCCTCCAGAATCATTTTCCGGGCATCGTCCAGCACCGTCAGGTTGCGCAGGCCCAGAAAATCCATCTTCAGCAGGCCCAGCTCCTCCAGCGTGGTCATCACATACTGGCATACCACGCCCTGATCGCCCCGGGACAGAGGCACATATTCATCCACCGGCGCAGCGGCAATGATAACACCGGCCGCATGGGTGGAGCAGTTTCGGGGCATACCCTCGATCTTCCGGGCCATATCCAGCAAATTGGTCACCCGGGGATCGTCCTCATAAAACCGGCGCAGCTCGGGAGACACCTGAAACGCCTTTTCCAGCGTCATTTTCGGCTCCTGCGGGATCATTTTTGCCACAAAATCCACTTCGGCATAGGGCATATTCAGCACCCGGCCCACATCCCGCACCACGGCACGGGCCGCCATGGTACCAAAGGTGACGATCTGTGCCACATGATCCTCGCCGTATTTTTCCGTTACATAGTCGATGACCTCCTGCCGCCGCCGGGGGCAGAAGTCGATATCAAAGTCGGGCATACTCACCCGCTCCGGATTGATAAACCGCTCAAAATACAGGTTGTAGCGCATGGGATCCACATCGGTGATCCGCATACAGTAGGCGGCCATACTGCCCGCACCGGAACCACGCCCCGGGCCAACGGGAATGCCCCGGGATTTTGCATAGTTGACAAAGTCTCCCACGATCAGGAAGTATTCCACAAAGCCCATGCGGGCGATCATTTCCAGCTCATAGCGCAGCCGCTCCCGGTATTCCCCGCTGCCGTTGGGATAGCGCCGGGCAAAGCCCTCCCAGCAAAGGCGCTCCATATACTGCCGGGCATCCGTCTCCCCCTCCGGCAGCTGAAAGGCGGGAAGATGGTATTTTCCGAATACAAAATCCAGCTGGCACATCTCCGCAATGCGGCAGGTGTTTTCCAGTGCCTCCGGCACCTGGGGAAAGAGCGCTGCCATTTCGTCGCCGGACTTGACATAAAATTCCGTGCCCTGAAAACGCATCCGGTTTTCATCGTCCAGCGTTTTTCCTGTCTGGATGCACAGCAGCACATCGTGCATTTCCGCATCCTCCCGCCGGAGATAGTGGCAGTCATTGGTACACACCAGCGGAATGCCCGTTTCCTCATGCAGACGGATCAGCGCCTGATTGACCTTCTGCTGCTCGGGGATGCCGTGATCCTGAAGCTCCAGATAATAGTTTCCACGGCCAAACAGGGCATCATAGCGCAGTGCGCATTCCTTTGCGCCGTGATAATTGTCGTGCATCAGCAGCTGCTGCACCTGTCCCGCAAGACAGGCGGAAAGGCACACAAGGCCCTCATGATGCTCCTGCAGCAGCTCCCAGTCGATGCGCGGCTTGTTGTAAAAGCCGTCGATAAAGCCGGCGGAGCAGAGCTTGATGAGATGCTGGTAGCCCTCCATATTCTTGCACAGCAGCACCAGATGAAAGGCATCGGAATCCAGCTCATACACCCGGTCAAAGCGGGTGCGGGGCGCAACATACAGCTCGCAGCCGATGATGGGCTTGATACCCGCCTTTTTCGCAGCTTTATAAAAATCAATGCAGCCGTACATGACACCGTGATCGGTGATGGCACAGGCCGTCTGGCCCAGCTCCTTCAGCCGCTCCATCAGTGCGTCAATGCGGCAGGCTCCGTCCAGCAGACTGTATTCCGTATGCAAATGCAGATTGACAAAGGGTGTCATGACTGTTCCTCCTCACTGAGCTGCACCAGTCGGCGCAGACGATTGCTCATGCCGGGCTTGGAAATGGGTTCGCTGCTGGCGGCGCAGAGCTCCTGCAATGAATATTCCGGATATTGCAGCCGCAGCCGTGCCGTCTCCTGCAGAGGCTTTGGCAGGGTTTCCAGCTTTCCGCTCTCCTGAAGGCGGCGGATCGCCTCGGATTGCTTGAGAAACGCGCTGACCGTCCGGGCCACATTGGCGGTCTCGCAGTTTACCGTGCGGTTGACCTGACTGTTCATGGCCCGCTCCACCTTTTTCAGCATCAGCGTCATGGCGGCGCCGGTGGCACCGCAGGCGGAGAGAAAATCCTCAATGGAGCCGCTGTCCTTGTAATAGAGGACATACACCCCCCGGCGCACCGTCTGCCTTGCGGGCAGCTCCAGATCGTTCAGCAGCGCGCTGACCTGACGGGAGATGGAATAATGCGAAGTGACCAGCTCCAGATGATAGCCCTTTCCGGAGGCGGAAGCATAGCCGCCGGTGAGAAACGCCCCCCGCAGAAAGGCATTTTTACAGGCTTCCTCCTCCACCACCGCCCGGTTCAGGGGCAGAGTGGTTTGATTTTCATAGCCGTATACGGCAAAAATGCGGCTGAGCTGCTCCGGCTCGGAAAGGTACAGCGTATGCTCCAGCTCCTCCGGGCAGACACCGAAGCAAAGGCGCATCAGCTGCTGTACCCGGCGGCGTACCGCCGCCATTTCCACCTGAAGCCGCAGCTGCTGCCGGTTGAGCTGGGCCGCGAACAACAGCATTCCCAGACATTCGGCCAGCGCCGTTTCCGGGGTGTCGGTAATGCGGCAGAGCTCCTGCTTGATTTCTGTGGTAAATGACATGGTACACGCTCCTTTCCGTTTATTTTTTCAGCGCTGCCGCAGCAGCAGCCGGTCATATTCGCCCAGAGCACCCTCCCGGTGGGAAAAGGTCTCCGCCGCCAGCATCACATTATAGGCCAGACGCAGCGGATCATGGCGGGCCAGCTGGCCGTTGCGGGAAAGCATATCCCCGCCGAACAGCCGGATCCCCAGCCGCCGGAAGGCCTCGGGAATGGGCAGCAGCGGCTCGCTTCCCTCCGGCAGATACCGGGCCGCCAGCTTCTCCGGAATCTCCTGTGTGTTGTAAAGGCAAACATCTATACAGCCGTTGTGCTCCAGAATCGCACGGGCATGATCTGCCGCAGAATAATGCTCTGTTTCGCCCTCCTGGGTCATCACATTCAGCACATAGAGCTTCAGCGCGGGGCTCTCACGCAGCGCCTGCGCCACGCCGCCCACCAGCAGATTGGGGATGATGCTGGTATACAGACTGCCCGGGCCCAGAATCACCAGCTCTGCCGTGCGGATGGCCTCCAGCGCCTGCGGCAGCGCCTGTGTATCCTCCGGCAGCAGACGCACCGAGCGAATGTCCAGATTTTTGTCCTTTTTTGCGGCGGTAATGGCGGTTTCTCCCGTCACCTGACTGCCGTCTGCAAAGGTGGCCTGCAGGGCTGCATTCTGGGTACACACCGGCAGCACCTGACCGGTCACAGCCAGAATCCGGTTCATATTGGCCACGGCCTCTTCAAAGGAGCCGCAGATATTGTTCAGCGCCAGCAGAAACAGATTGCCAAAGCTCTGCCCCTCCAGACTTCCGGAGGGAAAGCGATAATTCAGCAGCTGGCTCATCATGGTATTCGTGTTGGCCAGCGCAAGAATGCAGTTGCGGATATCTCCCGGCGGCAGCATTCCAAACTCCCGGCGCAGCTTGCCGGAGGAGCCGCCGTCGTCGGTGACAGTAACAATGGCCGTGATATTTTCCGTATATTCCTTCAGTCCCAACAGCAGGGTGGAAAGGCCCGTACCGCCGCCGATGGCCGTTACCCGGCGTCCGGAAGCCCGGGCAGAACGCAGCAGGCGCTCGGGAATCTCTTCATAGGGGGCTTCCAGCCAGAAGCTCAGATCACGCTCATCCATGGTCAGCCCTTCTCCACATCCCGGTTCAGCAGCGTGGCATTCATGCCGGCCTGACAAAGCTCCTGCCGCAGTCTGCGGCCAATGGTAACAGAGCGATGTCGGCCGCCGGTGCAGCCCACGGCGATCACCAGAGAGGTCTTGCCCTCTTTTTCGTACAGCGGAATCAGAAACCGCAGCAGCTCCACGGTCTTTTCCACAAAGATTTCAGCGTTGGGGTCGGTGAATACATAATCATACACCGCCTGATCCAGCCCGGTCTGGGGCCGGAGAGGGGTCTGATAATAGGGATTTTTCAAAAAACGCACATCAAATACCAGATCGGCCTCCCGGGGGATGCCGTATTTATATCCAAAGGTACACAGGGAAATGCTCAGCATACTGCCGGTTCCGCCGTCGCCAAACAGCACACACAGCTGATTTTTCAATCCGGCGGCAGACAGGGATGTGGTGTCAATGGCATAATCCGCCTTGCGGCGCACCGGCTCCATCAGCTGGCGCTCCCGACGGATGGCAGCCTCCAGACCCTTTCCGTCCGCATCCAGAGGATGACGGCGGCGGCTGGCCTTTTGCCGGTTAATCAGCGTTTCCTCGGCGCAGTCCAGAAAGAGAATGTGGCAGCTGTTGCCCGCGCGGGAAAGCTCGTCCAGAATGCGGAACAGGTAGGAATAATCCCCGCCGCCCCGCACATCCACCACGAAGGCCGCTTTTTTGTTTTCGCCGCTGAGATTGTCAAACAGCTGAGTAAACTGGGGAATCAGCTTCACCGGCATATTGTCGATGCAGTAATAGCCGATATCCTCCAGAACATCCGCCGCCAGACTTTTTCCCGCGCCGCTCATGCCGGAAATAATCAGACACTCCATAGTGCGCTCCCCCGATCCTTAAAATACTTCTCTCGCAAACATCAGCAGCAGGCTGCAGGCCTCCCGCAGATACACGCTGGGCACCAGCCAGAGATAGGGCACCGGTGCCGCAATGGTCTCCACCTGCAAGCCTTCTCCGGCTGCAAGGCGCTTTGCCCTGTAAAGGTGAAAGCCATTACTGACCACAGCAATACTGCCTTCCAGCTGTTCCTGCTGGATCAATGCTTTGGAATATCGCAGATTTTCCCGGGTATCCCGTGCCTGCTCCTCCAGATACAGCCGTACCGGGTCGATGCCGTGCTCCCGCAGGTAACGGGCCATGGCGGAGGCTTCTGAAATGCTCTCATTGTGCCCCTGTCCGCCAGTGAGCACCGCTACGGTTTCCGGATGGGCATTCAGATAGTCCAGCGCTGCCTCCAGCCGGGAGGTCAGGGTCGCAGAGGGTGTTTCGCCCCGCAGTCCCGCACCCAGCACAATGAGCACATCCGCCTGTACATCCTCGGAGCCCTGCACCTGAGACAGAATCAAACTCTCCAGGATAATCAGCACAATCAGGCCAATGGCAACCGCTGTAAAGGTTATGATCTTGCCAGCCTTGATCCGGCGTTTTTCCCGGGAAGAAAGGTCCTCCTTCCGTCCCTGACGGAACAGCCAGCACAGCCAGGCCGCCAGCAGCAGAAAACAGCCGAACACGGCCAGCAGAAATCCCGCACTCACCCGCAGATCGCCGAAGAGCAGGCACAGCAGGCCTGCCACGGCCAGCCACAGAGGCGGAGATGTGAATATTGTTTTCCAGTTGGATTTATTCAATGTCATGCCCTCATTTCAAAATTCGAATCTCCGGCTCCAGCAGAATGCCGGTTTCCGCCTGCACTCTGCGCTGCACCTGTTCGATCAGCCGGAGAATGTCACTGCTGGTGGCACCGCCTCGATTGATGACAAATCCGGCGTGCTTTTCTGATACCTGCGCGCCGCCCACGGTAAAGCCCTTCAGGCCGCAATCCTCAATGAGCTTGCCTGCAAAATGGCCCTCCGGACGCTTGAAGGTGCTGCCGGCGGAGGGATATTCCAGCGGCTGCTTTTCCCTTCGGCGGGCGGCATAATCGGCCATTTCCGCCTGAATCTGCGTCCGGTCTCCCGGTGTCAGGCGCAGCACGGCATAGAGCACCGTCCAGAGGGGATGCTCTGCGTAAACGCTGGTGCGATAGCCCAGCTGATGTTCCTCCGCAGACAGCTGCCGCAGTCCCTCCGGCGTGTGACAGGTGCCGGAAATCAGCGTATCCGCAAGCTGTCCCCCATAGGCTCCGGCATTCATCACCACCGCACCGCCTACCGTGCCCGGAATCCCCTGAGCAAAGGTCAGCCCGGCCAGTCCCCGCTCCGCTGCCAGTGCGGACAGACGGCTGAGAGAATAGCCTGCGGCGGCCCGCACCGTGCATTCGTCCAGCCAGACCGGCGCTTCCTCCGGTGTGCGGATCACAAGGCCGTCAAAGCCCTCGTCCAACGCCAGCAGGTTGCTGCCCTTTCCGATCACCGCCAGATGCATCGCCTGTGCCCGGGCAAAATCCAGCAGCGCGCACAGCTGCTCCCCTGTCTCCGGCAGCGCAAGCCACCGGGCAGGCCCGCCGGTGCGGAAGGTGGTATAACGGGAAAGGGGTTCCTCCGACAGCAGCCGGATCCCCTGTTGCTCTGCAAACATCGCCAGTTCCTGTTTCATGGCAGCCTCCTGAGTGATCGTCCTTTTATTTTATTGTACCACATTTGGAATTATAATGGTAGGGAAAAAAGATAAAAATCGGGAGAAAGCCTGTTCTCCCGATGCCGTTTTATTTTGCGATGAGGTTCTGATAAATGGCCGGATGGCCGCCCTCGATGGGCACTGCGCCCACGGTTTTGCGGTAAAACTCCGCTGCGCCGTCAGCCCAGCCGATGATGCCGTAGGCATAGCCCATTTCCCACATGGAATGCAGGCAGGACAGCAGCAGTCCGGTTCCCACGCCGGAGGCCCGGCAGTCGGGCCGGACACCGATGGGGCCGAAATAATCCCTGCCCGTTGCCTCAAAGCAGGCAAAGCCGATCACTTCCTTCTGCTGCACCGCTATATAGCAGGTGCTGGGAACGGTAGACAGCGCCGCTTCGCATTCGTGCATCCAGCCGTCGCCGAAATGGGTCTGTACAAAGGACAGCACCCGCTGCTTATCCGGGGCAATCACCCGCTTGACCGAGATTCCCTGCACCCGCAGCCGCTCCAGCACGGGTGCTTTTTCCGGCAGATTCCAAAGCTTAACCAGCAGATCCTGAGCCATCAGAACAGCCTCCGTTTCGCGGCGATGCCCGCCGGTGTTGCCGCCAGACCGCCCTCTCCCGTTTCCCGGATGCAGGCCGGCATTCCGCAGCCGATCTGGTACATGGCGTCGATCACCTGATCCAGCGGAACAAAGCTCTTGATGCCTGCCAGCGCCATATCCGCAGCGGCGATCGCCAGCACGGCATACATTCCGTTGCGCTTGACGCAGGGAACCTCCACCAGACCTGCCACCGGGTCACAAGCAAGGCCCAGACAGTTTTTCAGTGCCAGCGCCGCTGCATTGACACAATGCCGGGGACTTCCTCCCATGGCCTCCGTCAGAGCCGCAGCCGCCATGGCAGCCGCCGCGCCGCATTCTGCCTGACAGCCGCCCTGAGCACCGGAAATGGTGGCACGGGTGGCGATGACCGCACCGATGCCCGCCGCCGTCAAAAGCGCTTCATAGGCCGTTCTGTCATGAAAGTAGAATTCCTCCTGTGCCGCAATGAGAACGCCGGGCAAAATTCCCGCCGAACCTGCTGTGGGTGCTGCGGCAATGACACCCATGGCCGCATTATAGCCGCTGGTTGCCAGCGCATAGGCCACGGCCTTTGCCTCCAGCGTACCCAGCAGATTTTTATGATTCCGGCAGTGATTGTAATAGCGGGCTGCATCTCCGCCGGTGAGACCGCTGACGGAACGCATATCCGATGTAATGCCCGCACTGGCAGCATTTTTCATCACCTGCCAGGTTTTTTGCAGCCGATCCTGTATGGCCTCCGGGGTCATGCCGGATTCCCGTTGTTCCTCCCGCAGAACCACCTGTCCCAGAGAAAGGTTGTTCTTTGTGCTTTCGTCCAGAAGATAATCAATGCTCTGTATTTCCATGCGTATTCTCCTTAAAATCTGGGAATCATGGCCACGGAAGAGACGCTTTCCACCTGCTTCAGCTGGTTGACTGTGCCGGCATCCACCGGTGCGTCCGTCTCCACCACGGTAATCACATCTCCCTCCCGCCGTGTCCGGGAAAGGCGCAGATTGCCGATGTTATAGCCGTTTGTGGACAGAATCCTTGCGATTGCCGCCATCACGCCGGGGGAATCCCGATGGAACAGGATCAGCGTATCCTCCAGAAAGGTGGCTTCCGTCTCCATGCCGTTGATCTCCGCAATCCGCACTGCGCCGCCGCCGACGGATTCGCCCCGCAGGGACAGCTTTCCATGCCGGGAGGAAGCCTGAATCACCACCGTATTGGGATGATAGCGGGGCTCCTCTCCGGTTTCGATCTCATAGGACAGACCACGGAAATCCGCCAGCGCAAGGCTTTCCCGAATCTTTTCGTTGTCCGTCTGAAAGCCCAGCAGACCGCCGATCACGGCCTTATCCGTACCGTGTCCCCGATAGGTATCTGCAAAGGAGCCATAAAAGGTCACCTTTGCCTTTCGCACATCCTCGCCCAGCAGCTTGCGGCAGATCAGTCCGATCCGTACCGCCCCCGCCGTATGGGAGGAGGAAGGGCCCACCGTAATGGGGCCCAGAATATCAAACAAACCGATGCCCATGCTTTGCCTCCATGCTGTTTCCCTTAGGGGAAGATCCCCCGGATCCGCTTGGCCTCGCAGACCTTGTCCAATGCCAGAATATAGGCTGCCCGCCGGAGAGACAGACCCATACGGGCGCTCTCCGCCCAGACCCGGTCAAAGGTCTTCAGCAGCAGATTTTTCATCATCCGGTTGACTTCATATTCATCCCACATCAGCGACTGCACATTCTGCACCCGCTCGAAATAATCCACAATCACGCTTCCGGCGGAGGCCACCAGATCGGGAATCACCAGAATCCCCCGTTCCTCCAGCACCTCATCGCCCTCCGGTGTGATCTGGGCGTTGCCGCACTCCAGCACCATCCGTGCCTGAAGCTTCGGGGCGTTTTTCCCGTCGATCAGCGCATCGGAGGCACAGACGGCCAGCACCGTGCATTCGCTCTCCAGCACGGCCTCGCCGGAAATCTGCTGTACACCCGCAGCGTGATAATCCCGGAGACTGCCGCCGGCCTCCTTGTAGGCCACCAGCGCAGGGATATCCAGTCCGCCCTCCCGACGAATGCCGCCGGAGGAATCGGACAGGGCTTCAATGCGAACGCCCTCTTCATACATACTCATGGCCGCGCTGCGTCCCACCTTGCCAAAGCCGGCCAGCGCCGCCGTCCAGCAATCCTGAGGCAGCTTCAGACGCTTCAGCGCCTCCTTCAGCACGAACACCGCACCGTGGCCCGCCGCATCCTTCCGGCCCAGACTGCCGCCCAGCGCCTGAGGCTTGCCGGTGACAATGCCGGAAATGGCCCGGCCCGCCATCATGCTGTAGGTGTCCATAATCCAGCCCATGACCACCTCGTCTGTCCCTGCGTCCGGCGCAAGAATATCCACATCCGGCCCGATCACCGGCAGGATCATCGCCGTATACCGGCGGGTCAGGCGGGCCAGCTCTGCCGGACTGAGCTTTTCCTTCTGCACCTTTACACCGCCCATGGCGCCGCCGAAGGGCAGACCGGCCAGTGTACATTTCAGCGTCATCAATCCCGCAAGGCAGCGCATGGAATTGTGATCCACCTGGGGAGAAAAGCGGATACCGCCCTCATAGGGGCCCAGCAGACTGGAATGCTGCACCCGATAGCCCTTGAATATTTCCACCGTGCCGTCATCCATCTCCACCGGGATGGACACCAGCAGCTCCCGCTCCGGATGCTTGGCAAACTCATATTGGGTGCGTGTCAGCTTCAGATATTCTGCTGCCTGATCCACACGCCGTGTAAAATCTTCATAATACTGTCCCACAGCTTCACCTTCTGTTCTGCAAATGTCGGATGTCGTTCGGGGCAGGTGTATTGCCGCAAAGTGCGCCAACTGCCCCATTATGTTATTATAGCAGAAAACCGGCTGAGGAACAACCTCAACCGGCGCTTCTGTCTGATATAAATTTACGATGATGTCCGGATTTGTTCCGGTTAATTCAAAAAGTCCTTCAGCTTTTTGGAGCGGGAAGGATGACGCAGCTTGCGCAGAGCCTTGGCCTCGATCTGACGAATGCGCTCTCTGGTCACATTGAACTCCTTGCCCACTTCCTCCAGCGTGCGGCTGCGGCCGTCCTCGATGCCGAAGCGCAGGCGCAGAACCTTTTCCTCCCGGGGGGTCAGCGTACCCAGCACCTCCACCAGCTGCTCCTTCAGCAGGGTGAAAGATGCCACCTCGGCGGGCTCCAGCGCGTCCTCGTCGGGGATAAAGTCGCCCAGATGAGAATCTTCCTCCTCACCGATGGGGGTTTCCAGAGACACCGGCTCCAGTGCGATTTTCAGAATGTCGCGCACCTTCTGCACCGGCATATGCATTTCCTCCGCAACCTCCTCCGGCGTGGGATCGTGGCCCAGCTCCTGCAGCAGCTGACGGGAAACACGGATCACCTTGTTGATGGTCTCCACCATATGTACCGGGATGCGGATGGTTCTGGCCTGATCGGCGATGGCACGGGTGATGGCCTGCCGAATCCACCAGGTGGCATAGGTGGAAAACTTGTAGCCCTTGGTATAGTCGAACTTTTCCACGGCCTTAATCAGGCCCAGATTGCCCTCCTGAATCAGATCCAGAAACTGCATTCCACGGCCCACATAGCGCTTTGCAATGGACACCACCAGACGCAGGTTGGCCTCGGCCAGACGCTTTTTGGCGCTTTCGTCTCCCTCCAGCATCCGCTTGGCCAGCTCGATCTCCTCCGTGGGAGAAAGCAGGTCCACCTTGCCGATTTCCTTCAGATACATCCGCACCGGGTCGTCAATGGCAAGGCCGTCTGCCATGGCGAAGGTCTCGTTGATCTCGTCCTCCGTGACCTCCTCCACATCGTCAAAGTGCTCGTCCTCGCCCACCACGATATCGTCGCCGGGCTCTTCCTCTTCCATGGCGATCTCCACACCCATTTTGTCCAGCGCGGCATAGAACTTGTCCTGCTGATCCGCATCCAGCTCCAGTGCGTCGATAGCGTTGTTGATCTCCTTGGTGGTGATTTTGCCGTGGGCCTTGCCGTATTCCAGCAAATCATGAAGCACCTGCTGTTTGTTCTTCTGTTCCTGCTCCGCCATATTTATTCCTCCTTTTCCTGTTTCCGCCGGATGGCTTCCCGCAAAAGCGCGGCATCGTCATGGGCGGCTTCTCTTTTTGTTGCAGCGTAGGTAATTTTTTCGATACAGTCCCGCACAGTTTTTTCGTCTCCCCGGGTGCGCTCTCCGGCGGCAAGAATGCCGGAAAACTGCCGAAGCTCTCCCGGGGGCAGCTCGGTCATAAAGGCCGCAGGCTCCGGTGCCAGCCCCTGCTCCAGCCGCTCCAGCGCCATGGCATAGAGCTTTGCCAGAAATGCAGAGGAAAACTGCTCCGGTGAAAGTCTGGCCGCAGCGTATTCCAGCAGCTGACGGTCGCCCAGCACCGCAGACAGCAAGCGCTGTTCGGCGGCGGCGGAGCCCGCATCCTGATAATGCAGGGACCAGTCTTTGGGCTGAAGCAGCCGTTCCGGCTGGAGGGCCTCCTGCTGGAGCCGCTTTTCCTGCTGCCGCTGCCGCTGTTTCCGGCTGCGGTTGGCCTCGGTGAGAATGTTCTCCGGCGAAACTCCCGCCTCTCTGGCTGCCGTGTGGGCATAGATTTCCCGCTCCACGGCGGAGGATACTCCGGCAATATATCGCACCGCATCCTTCACATAGGCGATGCGCTGTTCATCATCGGAAAGATCGGTGTATTTCTGTCGAATCTCTCCCATGCGATACTGTCCGTCGGTCTGAGGCTTGTCCAGCAACGAACGGAACGCCTCCGGGCCGTTGATGCGGATGAAGTCATCCGGGTCTACCTTCATGGGGCGGCCCTCGCTGTCATACAGCACCTTTCCCTGAGCATCCCGCCGGGGCGGCAGACGCAGCACCCGCACACCCAGACCGTTGCTTTTCAAAATGTCGATGGCCTTTTCCGTGGCCTTTTCTCCGGCGGCATCCGCATCATAGCAGATCACCACCTCCTGAGTATATTTCCCCAGCAGACGGGCCTGTTCGGCGGTAAGCGCCGTTCCGCAGGAGGCCACTGCGCTGTCAAAACCCGCCTGATGCAGGGCGATTACATCCACATTGCCTTCGCAGAGGATAAACCGGCTGGCCCGGGTCTTTTTGGCCAGATTCAGGGCGTAAAGATTCCGGCTCTTGCTGTAGACCGGGGTATCCGGGCTGTTCACATATTTGCGGCCGTCTCCGTCGCCGTGCAGGATCCGTCCGCCAAAGGCCACCACATCTCCGCGCACATCAATGATGGGGAACATGATCCGATCCCGGAAAAAGCAATACAGGCTGCCCCGCTTGCTGCGTCCGGCCAGCCGGGCCTCCTCCAGCTCCTGCTCGGTAAATCCCTTTGCCCGCATGGCATGGATGAGTCCATCCCAGCTTTGATCCGCATAGCCCAGACCAAAGCGCACGGCGGTCTGCCGTGTAATGCCCCGCTTTTCCAGATAGGCCCGGGCCTCCTGCCCCGTCTCTCCCATCAGGGTATCGTAAAAATAACGAGCGGCAGCCCGGTTCAGCTCCAGCAGTCTGCGCCGCTGCAGGCGGCCCCGTCCGCCGTCTTCCTCCTGCGGCAGCTCCATTCCCGCCATATCCGCCAGCTTGCGCACCGCGTCGATATAGGGCAGGTTTTCGATCTTCATCAGAAAATGTACGGCATTGCCGCCCTCGCCGCAGCCAAAGCATTTGAAAAACTGCTTGTCCTGGGAAACGGAGAAGGAGGGCGTTTTTTCATGATGGAAGGGACAGCAGGCCCAGAAATTGTTGCCCTTCTTTTTCAGCGGCACATAGCGGCTGACCAGCTCTGTAATGTCGGTTCTGGCAATCAGTTCGTCCAGAAACTGCTGCGGCAGCGCCATTGCATCCCCTCCCTTCCTGTTGTGTCATAGCAATGCAGCGCTCAATACTTGCTCCAGCTTTTCGGTACGGTAATTTCTTCAAACACCGCCACGGCATACCGGTCTGTCATGCCGGCGATATAGTCGCAAACGGCGGCCTCCTTGCCGTCCCGGTCGGCGACCAGCAGATACTCTCCCGTCAGCTTTTCCGGCCGCTCCATAAAATAGCGGTACAGAAAGCGGACGATCTCTTCACATTTGCCCTCTTCGCCCTTGGCTACCGGATTGCGATAGACGGCCTCATACATAAAATCGTGCAGCTCGTTCATATGGGCAGCCGTTTCCGGCTCCATGCCGATCTCTCCGGTACGCTGGCCGTATTGGATCAGCGCATTCACCAGCGTGGCGATCCGGCGGCTGTGGCTCACGCCCAGATGCAGCCGCAGCTGGAAGGGAATGTCGTCCTCCGTCAGCACACCGGCCCGCACGGCATCATCAATATCGTGGTTGATATAGGCGATGCGGTCGGCATAGCGGACGATGCGGCCCTCCTGTGTGAACGCCTCCGTACCGCTGGTATGGCAGAGAATGCCGTCCAGCACCTCCCTGGTGAGATTCAGTCCCCTGCCGCCCTTTTCCAGCAGACGCACCACACGCACACTCTGCTCATTGTGGCGGAAGGAATGTCCGCAGGCATCGGTCAGCGCCCGTTCTCCCGCGTGTCCAAAGGGCGTATGTCCCAGATCGTGGCCCAGGGCAATGGCCTCGGCCAGATCCTCATTCAGCCGCAGCCCCCGGGCCACCGTGCGGGAAATCTGGGCAACCTCCAGCGTATGGGTCAGACGGGTGCGATAATGATCCCCCTCCGGGGAAAGAAAGACCTGGGTCTTGTGCTTCAGCCGACGGAAGCTCTTGCTGTGGATGATCCGATCCCGATCCCGCATATAGCAGGTGCGCAGTTCATCCGGCGCTTCCTCCCGTTCCCGTCCCCGGCTCTCCGCAGACAGCGCGGCCTGAGGTGCCAGCAGCTGGCGTTCCGTTTCTTCAATCCGCTCCCGAATGGTCATAGGCTCCATGGCGTGTTCCCTTTCTCTCCTGTTTTCAAATCTAATTATAGAATACGACAAAAATCCGTTTTTTCTCTTTGCAAAGAGAATATTTTTTGAAGTTTTTTTGATTTTTCTGAGATTTTCTCCGGAGGGCCATTCGCTCTCAGGCCAGCCGGTTCTGCTCCTGCTGATACAGACGGATGATCTGATCCAGCAGCTCCGTGTGGGAAAAGTCCCGGTTATAGACGATGCGGGTTTCCCGCACCATGCTGAGATTTTCAATGGGCAGCGCCGCCAGCTTGCCCTTGCGCAGCTCGTCCATACAGGCGCTGCGGGGCAGCACGGAAACGCCCAGATCCTTTCGGATCAGATCCTTGATGGTGGCGATATTGTCCACCTCCAGCGCCACATGAAAGCTCCGGATGGAATCGTTGCTGCTCTCCAGCGCCGACTCAAACAGCGTCCGGGTGGCGGAGGAGGGCAGGCGGAGAATCATCTGCTCCCGCTTCAGCTGGTTCAGGGTCACGGCACCGTGCCGGGCCAGCGGGTTGCCGGTGGACATGATGCACATCAGATAATCCGTGTCCAGCATCATGGAGGAAAGCTGAGGATTGGCCATGGGGCCGTCCACCACAGCCAGATCAATCTCGTAATTTTCCAGTGCAGCATAAAGATTTTTTATGGTATCCGTGGTAATTGTTATGCTGAGGCCGGAGTGCATACTGCTGCATTTTGCCAGAACGGCCGGGATGAGATTGCTCTCGGAGGTATGGGTTATGCCCACCCGCAGCGTGGTCAGCCGGTGTTCCGCGTTGCGCAGCTCCAGATGCAGTTTTTCCTCCATGGCCTTCAGTCGGCGGGCATATTTCACCGCGATTTCCCCTTGCGGTGTCAGCTTCAGGCCGTTTTTTCGCCGGAGAAACAGCGGAGCCCCCAGCTCCTCCTCCAGCTGACGGATATGGTGGCTCACCGCCGGCTGGGTCATGGAAAGCATTTCCGCCGCGCGGGTGAAATTCTGCGTCTCTACCACGGCCAGCAGCGTCTGCATTTTGGTTCCTAACATGGTATCATCATTCCTTAAAATTATGGATGTCAAAAATAATATAATTTGCTTTTATCCGATCTTTAGCATATCATACAGAAAAAGAAATTGCAAGCGCCGGACAGTACTTTTTTCCTGCCGTGCCTGCAAGGGGAAAGGATGAGTCTCTTGGAACAGAAGAAAACCGCCGGAAAGGCCCTGTTTGCGTCCATGCCGGTGTGGAGGGCTATTTTAACGCTGGCCGTTCCCTCCGTTGCGGAACAGATCATTCTGGTGATCTATAATATGGCGGATACCTTCTTTGTCAGTCTCACCGGCAGCGATGAAAAAATTGCCGCTGTTACCGTCTGTATGCCCGCCTTTCTGCTGCTCTCGGCCATTGCGAATCTGTTTGGCGTGGGCGGTGCCAGCACCATTTCCCGGGCAATGGGCAACGGCAGACACGGGCTGGCCCGGCACACCGCTGCCTTTTCTCTGGCGGGCTGTACGCTGGTGGCTGTGCTCTATTCCCTGCTGACCGGGGTTTTCAGCCACGGCTTTGTCCGGCTGCTGGGCGGCACTGATCCCACCGTACACGCGCTGGCCCGGGAATATCTGCGCATTACGGTGGTGTTCGGCGGAACGGCTACGGCGCTGAATACCCTGTTTTCTCATCTGCTGCGGGCAGAGGGCCGTTCGGTACAGGCCAGTGTGGGCATTGTGCTGGGCGGTGTGCTGAACATGGTGCTGGATCCGCTTCTGATGTTCGTGGTGCTGCCCGAGGGACAGGAAACCGCCGGGGCGGCACTGGCCACCATGCTTTCCAATCTGGTGTCTCTGGCCTATTATGCCATTGTGCTCTACGCCGGGCGCAGACATTCCGACTTGTCCTTCCGTCCCTGCCGGGCGATGCTGGAGGATGGCATTCCCCGGAATGTGCTTTACGCAGGTCTGCCGGCCTGTCTTATGACGCTGTTTGAAAATCTCTCCTTTGCCGTGCTGGAGCATCTCATGTCCCTGCAGGGAACGGCCGTGCAGGCGGGCATCGGCGTTGCCAAAAAGGTCAATATGCTGGCCCACTGTATCGTCCGGGGCATGGCCCATGGGGTTCTGCCGCTGATCGGCTATAATTACGCCTCCGGCGATCACCGACGGATGCGGGCTGTAATGCTGAAATCCGCTCTGTTTTCCGTGACGGTGGCCCTGCTGTGTACCCTTTGCAGTCTGCTGATTCCCGGATTCCTCTGCGGCATCTTTCTGCGCAGTGACGCCCCCTCCTTTGGCTTTGCGGTGCGGTTTCTGCGGATCCTGTCTCTGGGTGCGCCCTTCTCTGCCTGGGCCTATCTGTGCATCTCCTTCTTTCAGGCGGTGGGCCACGGAACGCAGTCCTTTTTGCTGGCCATCTGCCGGAAGGGGCTTGTGGATATTCCCCTGATGTTTCTGCTGCGCATCTACGCGCCGGTTTTCGGGCCCTGCTGGGCAACACCGGTGACGGATGTGCTGTGCTGCGGTCTGGCCGCCCTGCTGTTTTGCGGCTTTCTCCGCCGACACACGGAGCTCTCTGCCTGAAAGTCGGCTCCGGGTGCTTTCCGCGGCACCTAAAAAGACACCTGATCAGGTGAAGCAGGCCAGATCAGGTGTCCTTTTTTTTACAGCGGTATTTTACTTTTTGGCGATGACCTCGATCTCCACCAGACCGCCCTTGGGCAGTGCGGAGACCTCCACGCAGGAGCGGGCCGGGAGCACATCGCCGTGGATATACTCGGCATAAATGGCGTTGACCTTGCCGAAGTCACCCATGCTGCGGATGAACACCAGCGTCTTTACGATGCTGTCCATGGTCAAATTGGCCTCTGCCAGAATGGCTTTGACATTTTCCAGTGCCTGACGGGTCTGCGCTTCCACGCCCTCGGCCAGCTCGCCGGTTGCGGGATCAATGCCCAGCTGACCGGAGGTATATACCATCTGGTCGATCTCCACCGCCTGAGAATAGGGGCCGATGGCACCGGGGGCCTTTTCCGTATTGATTTTCTTCTGCATGACAGTTTCCTCCAAATCCCGGCGCAGAAGCGCCTTAGTTGGCTTTATTATACGGCATCCGGCTGCGGATTTCCAGTCCCTTTGCAAAAAATCACACCAGAGAGAGGGCCTTCAGCACGCTCTCCAGACGGGCTCCGGCAGCGTCGCCGATCTCGGTGAGCGGCAGCCGCAGCGTTCCCTCTGCCCTGCCCATGCGGGCCAGCGCCGCCTTGACCGGGATGGGATTCACCTCCGCAAACAGGGCCTCGATCAGTGGCTGGAGGCGAAGCTGCTCCGCAGCGGCCCCCTTCAGGTCTCCTTCCTGCATTTTTTGGCAGATGGACTGGGTTTCCGCCGGTACCACATTGGCCATGGTGGAGATTACTCCAAGGCCGCCAAGAGCGAGGATCGGTACAATCTGATCGTCATTGCCGCTGTACAGGGCAAAATCCGGCGGACAGAGCCGACGCAGCTTCAGCATCAGGCTGAAATCGCCGGAAGCTTCCTTCACGCCGTAAATGTTGGGATGCTCTGCCAGCGCCGCATAGGTCTCCGCCTGGATGGTCATGCCGGTGCGGGAGGGAACATTGTACAGCAGCATGGGCATATCGCCGTGCTCGGCCAGATAGGTAAAATGGCGGATCAGGCCCTGCTGGGTGGTTTTGTTGTAATAGGGCGTCACCGTCAGCACGCCCTGTACGCCCAGCTGTCGGGCCTGACGGCACAGACGGAGAGAGTGCAGGGTATCGTTCCTTCCCGTTCCGGCGATGATGGGGACACGGCCTCCGGCCTCCTCCAGTGCGGCAGAGAGGATACAGGCCCATTCTCTGTCGCTGAGAGTGGCGCATTCTCCCGTGGTGGCGCACAAAACCAGCGCCTGTGTGCCCGCCTCCAGCTGCCATGCGATCAGGCGGCGCAGGGCGGGAATATCCACTGCACCCTGCCGGTCAAAAGGGGTAATCAGCGCAACTGCGCTGCCGGTAAAAATCGGCGTTTTCATAATCGCTTCCTCCCGTTTCATAAGATCATGGTATCCTTATCCTATGCGGAAGGGAGAAGGCTCATGCTTCCCCGGAAAGGCGCTGTGCTCTCAGACGCTTTCGCAGTCGTCTGCGGCGCACCCACAGAACCGCCAGCGGCGGCAGCACCAGCAGCACAACAGCCCCGATATTGGCCGCCACCCGCCACACATGGGGCAGCGCCTCCAGATCCAGCAGAGAGGCCACCGCCGCCATGCCTGCCAGTCCCAGCGGATACCAGTGTCGTCCGTCGGGCCACCAGTGGGCCAGACATTCCTGCACATAGCGCAGACACAGAGCCACCCGAAAGGGCTGACTGAGCACAAAAGCCGCTGCTACCAGCGCTTCACTGTGCCGGTGGGTGGTGGCTGCGATATAGTCGGGAAAGCGGAACAGGGACATCATGGGAAAGCCCAGCACCAGCGTATCCCGCAGAGAGATCAGCGCCAGAAACAGGCATATCGTCACACCGGCGGCACAGGCACTTTTCCGCCAGGGTCTGCCAATGGCACCGCTGATGGTAAAAATGGGAAATACCGCCGGCAGCAGCGTTCTGGCAAGGCTGATGGCAGCGCCGCCCCAGAACTCCTCCATGCCCTCGGAAAACAGCGGAAGCACCTGTTGCAGATCGGTGCCGTAGAGGGTCAGGCCCAGACTGACGGCCATCAGCAGGGCCAGTGTGGGCTGGATCAGCCAGGCGGCCTTGCCTACGGTCTCCATGCTGCAAAGCAGCAGCAGGACGGAAACCGTCAGCAGCAGGGCGGAATTGCCTGCCGTGCAGGCGCTGTTCAGATCGTTCACCACGATGAAATCGGAAAAACCCCTCACCGCGTCTCCCGCTACCAGCAGGGCAAAGGCACAATACAGCAGCGTAAGGATGCTTCCCACGCCCCTTCCCAGTGCGGCGGGGAAAATCTCCCATGCGGTATGCTGCTCTGCCGCGGCGGTATACAGCAGCAGCAGCGGTATGGACAGTGCCCCCAGCAGCAGAAAGACCAGCCAGCCGGTGGGCAGACTTTTTGCGCCGTAGTTCACCGCCAGATTGCCCGTCAGAAACAGGGCCAGAATAAAATAGCCCTGCCGCAGCTTCAGCCCTTCACTCTCCATGCACCTGCTCCTCCCATTGCTCCACCGTCCGTGCCGTCCAGATGCGGCCCCATTGCAGCTTTTCCACGATGACCTCCACTTGCAGCGGATACTGGGAAAACCGCTCCGGCCAGTCCTCCTTCACCTGCTGCCACGCCTGAGGGTCTGTCTTCCAGAGCCGGTTGCCCACGCCCAGCGCATCACACTGCCGGGCTTGCAGCAGCTCCAGCAGCTGCTCACATTGCGCCTTCAGCAGCTGTTCGGCCTGACGGCGCAGCTCTGCATCCTGCTCCTGATCTCCGTCTGCCTTGAGACGCACCCGCAGCGTCAGCGTTCCGCCCTCCGGCGTGACCTTCAGCTCCCGCTTCAGCTCGGACACCTGAAATACGGCGCTGTCGCTGACCAGTGTGCCTCCGGCGCTTCCCCGCATCCACAGAAGCACACGGCTTTCCCGGCTGTCCAGAATGCTCAGCAGGGACATATCCCGGAACAGGGCGCAGCCGGTGATCTCCCGCACCATCTGCTCTCCGTTCTGCCGCAGCTCCGCAAAGGGCAGCACCGGCTCCAGCCCCGGCGCACAGGCCTGCTGGTAAAACTCCGCCACCGTCACGGAGGGTGTGCCGCACTGGTGCTCACCCTGACTGAGCATGGTGTCCAGCTCAAGGCTGCCGATATCCCCCACCACCGGGTCGGTGCCCATAATCTCCTGTGCAGTGCCCTTTGCCACGGCCAGCTGCATGGAAACGGGATATTGATTCTGCCGCAGCAGATCCTCCAGCACCGGCCTTAGTCCGGCCTCGGCTGTATCCCGTCCCAGAATGAGCACCTCCGCATGATGGCTTTGCAGCTGTCTGCCGGTGATGGCAACGGTATTGCGGATGCCGTCTGTCAATGTCACGCCGTCCGCGTGAAGCAGCACCCGCTGGCCGCCCACCTGGGTCTGGGTCAGCTGGATTGCCTCTGCCGATACCCGGCAGCTGCCGGGAACGCCGTCCAGCCCGATGCCTGTGACCACCGTCAGGGAGGATGCCTCCGGCGCGGAAGCACAGCCGCCCAAAAGCAGCAGCAGGAGGGAAAGGAGAAACAGTCTGCGCTTCACGGTCTTCTTCTCCCCTTTCCCGCCAGAAATCTGCCGTGCTTTCGCATCAGCCAATAGGGTGTGCGAAGGATGCTGTCCTCGGCGCTTACAGAGCCCTCCAGCGGCAGACCAGCCAGATAATCAATGCCGAAGGAGCTCTGTCGGGACAGCAGTGCCATCAACCCCAGCATTCCCAGCAGATAGCCGTAAAAGCCGAAGGATACGCCCAGAATCATCAGAATCAGGCGGCAGACCACAATGGCCGCCTTCAGCTTGGGGGCAATCAGGGCGCAGATGCCGGAAATGGCCACTACAATCAGCACCGGAACGGAAACCAGCCGTGCATCCACTGCCGCCTGTCCGATCACCAGACCGCCCACCACGGAAAGGGTCTGGCCGATGGTCGAGGGGGTTCGCACACCGGCCTCCCGGAGAATATCAAAGGCCAGCAGCAGCAGAAACGCCTCGATCAGAACGGGAAACGGGATATCCTGCCGTGCCCGGGCCACGCTCAGAATCAGTGACAGAGGCATGAACGCCTGATGAAAGGTCACCAGCGAAAGATACACCGGCGGCACGGAGATAGCCATAAAAAAACCGATGATGCGCAGCAGGCGGTTGATTCCCGCAAAGCTGTAGGCCACGCAGTAATCCTCGCCCGACTGAAAATGCTCCAGAAAAATAAAGGGCACCGTCACCGCCACCGGGCTGCCGTCCACGAAAATGGCAGCTCTGCCCTCCATCAGCTTGGACGCAACGATGTCCGGCCGTTCGCTGGAGCCGGTGGTGCGAAAGAGGCTCCACCGATGATCCCGCACCAGCTCTGCCACATAGTTGCTGTCCAGTACGCCGTCGATGGAGATGCGGGCCAGCCGCTGACGCAGAAGGGACAGCACTGAACGATCCACGGCATTTTCCAGATAGCAAAGGCAGCAATCGGTTTTGGTCACAGTTCCCAGCGTAAAATATTCCAGCTTGAGCTCCGGCGTGCGCAGTCTGCGGCGCAGCATGGCAAGATTGTGCAGCAGCGGCTCCACAAAGCCCTCTCTGGGGCCCTTCAGATAGCTTTCACCGGAGGGCTCGGACACGCCACGCTTCATGAAATTTTTGGTGCCCAGCAGCAGCGCTTCCCGGCAGCCCTCCACAAACAGCACGCTGTCGCCGTAAAGCATCGCCCGCAGCAGCTCTTCATAGTCCGTAACCGGCCTGCTTTCACAGCTTTGCAGCACCTGACGCTGCAAAAACAGCAGCAGCGGTTCTCCGGCCTCCGGCCCGGTTTGCAGCAGCGTGACCGGACGAATCACCGATTGATGAATGCTGTCGGAGGAAACCATTCCGTCAATGCAGAACAGGCAGCACCGTATGCCGGAAAGGGTCCGGGGCTGAAACTCCCGCTGGATCAGCGTTCCATCGCCGGGGAGACAGCGGCGCATTTCCGCGATATTCTCCGCCAGCGTGGGATAGACCTGTGTTTTCAAGTCATCACCTCCTGTGGATAGCTTTTCCGGCTGGGGCGAAAATAAACGGCACGGAAATACAAAAGGAGCGCATCCCAGGGATGCGCTCCGGATATGGTCGAATGATTCAATTATTCTTCCCAGCGGAAGAGAATGCGGACGGTATCGACAGTCTCTTCCGTGCCGTCTTCCGCCGTCTCCAGCGTAAAGTCAGCGGACAGCTCCTCCAGCAGGGCAGCCGCTTCCTCCGGCGACAGTTCAAGGCAGTCACAGGCTTCTCCCTGCACCTCACAGGTGGTCAGACGGGCCTCCAGTGTCTCTGGCAGGGCATCCCGTCTGCCCCACGCCAGATACGCCGCAGAAAGACCGGCTTTGTTTTCTTCCGCTGTATTTTCCTTTGCGGTCGATTCCAGATCAGGAACCATCAGGGCCGGCGCAGTGTACACATCTCCCAGCGCCGGCGTCTCCGCATCATCGGCACTGCCGTCCCACAGGACACCCGCGCTTTCATAGCTGCCGGGCCGACTGGAATTGGCAGAGCTGTACGCACCGGAGGTGTTGCAGGATGCGTCGTCCATAGTCTTTCCGCTTCCGTGCAGAAACTGTGTGGCTGCAAAAACCAACACGCCGCAGGCTGCCAGCGATGCCGCCGCGCCCACCAGCCGTTTGTTGAAGAAGCGGTGTTTTCTGGCTGGCTTTGCCGGTTTTTCCTGCTGCTGTTCCTGCCGGACCGCAGTCATGATCCGGAAATGCAGCTGCTCCGGCACAGGCTCCTGCGCCTCCTTCAGAAGCAGGGTCATGGCGGAAAGCTGCTCCCAGCGCTGCCGGCAATCCGCACAGGTATGCAGATGCTGCTCCAGCGCCGCATTCTCTTCCGGCGGCAGCATACCGTCCAGCCGCAGATTCATCTGCAAATATGCTTTTTCACAGGGCTTCATCCGCACTTCCCTCCTTCCATAGAGTTAGACGGGAAATAATCACGAATGTTCCCATTTTGTAATAATTTCTTATGCAGATTTTCCCGCGCCCGGGCGATTCGGGATTTTACCGTACCCAGCCCCAGCGAAAGCGTCTCTGCGATTTCCTCATAGGTCAGCCCCTGCATATCCCGCAGTAGCAGAATTTCCTTCTGCGCCTGGGGCAGCGACAGCAGTCCCTGCCAAACCAGTTCCCGCAGCTCCTGCCGTTCTGCCTGTTCCTCCGGGGTGTACCGTGTATCCGGGATATCCTGGGCGGGCTCGCCGTCCTCACCCTGCTCCATGGGCTGCTCCCGGCGGCGGCTTTTTTGCAGATAGATGTCCCGGCAGACATTCACGCCGATGCGGTAGATCCAGGTGGAAAAGCTGCTCTGCTGCTGAAAGGTTCCCAGAAAGCGAAAAACCCGCAGGAAAATCTCCTGCACTGCGTCCTCCGCATCCTCTCGGTTTCCCAGATAGCGAAAGGCAAGATGATACAGCCTGCCCTCATAGGCGCTTACCAGTGCTTCAAACGCCTGCATATCTCCCTCTGCGGCAAGGCGAAGCCATTCCCGCTCATGCTCCATGCTCTCCCTCCTTCAAACGCAGTCCGGCCCGTTCCATTTCATCGCACAGCGCCAGCAGTCCGGCCAGCGTGGACACCTGTGACATAGCTGCCTTGTAGGGCTTTGCGCCGGACAGTCTTCCCAGATACCAGAGCAGATGCTTGCGCAGCTCGGGCATGGCCCGGCGTTCCTCCTTCAGGCGGCAGGTCAGCGCGGCATGGCGGCGCATGGCGGAAAACAGCTCCTCCGCCGTGTGCTCCGGCAGCGGCTCTCCCCTGTCCAGCGCGACACAGTCAGCAAAGATCATGGGGTTGCCCTGAGCGCCCCGGGCGATCATCACATAATCCGCACCGGTTTCCTCCAGAATATCCAGACAGCCCCGGGCGGGCCAGGCATCGCCGCTGGCAATCACCGGAACAGAGACAGCCTGTTTCACGGCGGCCACCATGCGACGGTCACTTTTTCCGCCGTAAAGCTGCACCCGGGTGCGGCCATGAATGCACAGTGCATCGGCTCCGGCTGCCTCCAGACGGCGGGCAAACTCCACACAGTTCCGGCTGTCCTCCCGGATACCGGAACGGAATTTTACGGTAATGGGCGTATCCACCGCCCGCTTCATGGCGGAAACAATCTCCGCTGCCAGCTCCGGCTGGCCCATCAGTGCGCTGCCCTCTCCGTTGTTGAAAATCTTCGGCACAGGACAGCCCATATTGACATCAATGAAATCCGGATGGCACAGCGCCACCGTTTTTCGTGCCGCCTCTGCCATGACCTCCGGTTCGTGGCCGAACAGCTGCACCCCGCAGGGCCGCTTTTCCTCCGGACGGATGAGAAGCTCCGCCGTTTTCCGGTCATCATAGAGCATTCCCTTGGCGCTGACCATTTCCGTATAGGTGACGGCTGCGCCGTAGTCGGTGCAGATCATGCGGTAGGCTGCATCGGTCACACCGGCCATCGGTGCCAGAAAAAACCGGTTTTCCGGCTGAAATCCGCACAACTCTCTCATTGCAGGCTCTCCCATGTAACGGCATATTCGCCCAGCACCTCTTCGCTGAGGTTGTTCAGATAGTCCAGCGTCAGTGCCTTTTCGTATTTTTTGACTCCGTGGGCAGCGGCCTGTTCCTCGGTGAAGCTTTCCAGCGGAATCACGGAATAGCCCCGGCTGCCGGAGCCATAGTAGGTGACGGTGGGAATCACACCGGCGGAGGTGGTTTCCAGCAGCGTGCCGTCCGGGTCAAACTTCAGCCGCACATCCAGAATGCCGCCCAGCATGGTGGGCCGCTTGTGCTGGCCGGAAATAAAATTGCCCAGAGAATAGGCGCACAGGGTGCGATGGCCCGATTCGCTTTCCAACCAGCTCACCGGCTGCAAAACATGGGGATGGGTGCCGATAATCAGATCCGCACCGCCGTCACACAGCAGCTGGGCCAGCTGCTGCTGGTATTCGTTGGGCTTGTGCTGATATTCGTTGCCCCAGTGCATGGAAACCACCAGATAATCGCACTCCGGACGGATGGCCTCCAGATCTGCCCGCATTTTTTCCTCGTCGATCAGGGCGATCTGATACTCCCTTCCCTCCGGCAGACGATAGCCGTTCAGGCCGTAGGTGTAGGACAAAAAGCCAAAGCGGATGCCCTGTTTTTCCAGAATGCACAGCTGTGCGGCCTCTTCTTCCGTGGGGAAAGCGCCCAGAACAGCTTCAAAGCTGCGGGCATGAATATTTTCCAGGCAGGCATCCAGACCCTTGATCCCCTTGTCCAGAGAATGGTTGGTGGCCAGATTTACCACATTGAAGCCCACCTTCAGCAGTGCGTCTGCCGCCTCTGCCGGGGCAGCCAGATTGGGATAGGCGCTGACCTCTCCGGTGAGCATGACCTCCTGATTGATAAAGGCGATATCGCTGCCCGCAATGATATCCCCGATGTTGGCATACAGCGCATCAAAGCAGTAGCTGCCGTCCTCCTGCCGGGAATCCATGGACAGCGTATTGTGCAGCAGATTGTCTCCCGCCGCCGTCAGCCGCAGGGTGATGGGCTCCGGCTCGGGTTCCGGTTCCGGCTCGGGCTCGGGCTCCGGCATGGCCGGTGTCTCCGGCGTTGCGGGCTCCTCCGGCTGCTCCTGTACGGGCGGGTGAAGCAGCTCCGGCAGTTGTTCCTCCTCCGATGCGCCTGCGCAGCCGCAGCAAAAAATGCAAAGCGCCAATGCGGCGCAGAATAGCTTTTTCCAGATGTTCATAACAGCATCCCTCCACTGCTTTATCATAGCAAATGCCGCGGCGAAACACAATCCTTTTCTCCGATTTCAGAAATTCTTTCCCGGCAGATACAAAAACGGTGCGGCAAAGCTGCCGCACCGCAGAATTTATGGGGTTTCTTTTGGGTACCGGTGCTTACAGAAGCATCAGGCCAACCTTGCTGTAAACGGTGGTATAATTGCCCTCGGTTTCCTCCAGCCAGGCGTTGAACTGCTCGTCCTCCAGTGTGGCCTTGATGTCGGAACGATACTTCAGGCCCTCCTGCCCCACATAATACATGATGTGGTAGCCATAGCTGGTTTCGATCAGGTCATGGTCGCCGGACTTGCGGCTCTCGTCAAAGCACCACTCGTCAAACTCCGTGACCATCTGGCCCGGGTAAACGCCGGTAATCAGGCCGCCCTCAGAGGCAGAGCCGTCTTCGCTGTATTCCACAGCCAGAGCCGCAAAGGAATCCTCGGTCTGGTCGCCGTTCTGCCACTCCGCATAGACCTGCTCGGCCAGGGCCCTGGCTTCGGCGTTGGCAGCCTCCACCCGTGCAGTCTCCTCCGCATCCGCATCAGAGGCAGCCGTCTCGGTGGTGAAGAGAATGTGGCGGACAGCCATGGTATGCACATCGGAAACATGACGGTCCAGGAACAGGCACACGGTGTACTTGCCGTTGGTCTCGTCCTCCACCACAGCCATATCGCCGGACTTGCGGCCTTCGGCCGTCAGCCAGGTGCCGCTTTCGCCGGTGAGAGAGGAAATGGCGGTATCCTCATGCAGAGAAGTCTCATAGCTTTCGTCGCTGTTTTCAATGTTGGCCAGAACCACATCGTCAAAGTTGCTGCCGTCGGCCTTCAGAGCGCTGTAGATGGCGTTGGCAGTTTCCTCCGCAGCGGCACGGGCAGCTTCGGTCCTGGCCTCGGCATCCGCTTCGCTGGTGGGAGCGCCTTCCTCCGTGCTGGAGGCATCATAGGTGAAGGTTTCGTAGGCAACATCATAAGCATAATAGGTGGCCACATCGTAGTTGTCGGGATTCTCGCTGTAGTAAGCGTCGATCTCGCTGTCGCCGATGGCGAAGCTTTCCTTCAGATAATCATAATAGGTGGAAGCCAGCGCACGCTTGGCGCGGTAATCCTCCACATCGGACACCCGGATGCCGGAACCAAAGGCCAGCTTGACATACTTCTTCAGGCTGTAGCCGTTGCTCTCGGCGGTCTCGGCCAGAGTATCCATAAAGGTATCCAGCTCCTTCTGCCGATCCTCGGAGGTGGTCATACCCGCCTTGGTGGCTTCCTGAGCCAGAATGCTCACCTGCTCCGCAGTGTCCTCGGCTTGCTCAGTGAAATACTCCTTCCAGGTCTTGCTGGAGTCAAACAGACAGGACTGGGCGTCAAAGGTGGGGCTGGTGTAATCGTAGCCATACAGAGAGAGATAATAGCCGTAGGTGCTCAGACAGGTGGCGCGGGCATCCGCATAGTACATCTGAAGATCCGCCGTGCTGATCTGATCTCCGCCGACAGTCATAGCGGTGGTGGTGCGGGCCAGAAGGCCGGTGCCGGAAACAATCGCATAGACCAGCGCCAGTACACACAGTACGGCCACTGCGATCAGCGTGATCTTGATGCCGATGCCGGTTCCGGCGTCATTTTTCCGGCTGGGATTTTTGGACTTTGCCATATCATATTCCATCCTTGCTGAAAGATTTTGACGCGGCAGCGGCATTGCACTGCTGCAATCACGCTAATTATCCGTTTTACAAAGGGAAAAGTCAACCCCCTTTTTGAAAACTAAGCATAAATTTTAAAAAAAATTTGTCCGATTTCCCTTCTAATTTTGAAAAAAGGGGTTGCAATCCGGCGTTTCTTATGATATGATTGCTGTTGCGAAAAGTTATCAGCAGCGAGGTGAGAAGAAATGAAAGAGGGTATCCATCCCAACTACCGTGTCACCACCGTGAAGTGCGCCTGCGGCAACGAGTTCCAGGTCGGCTCTACGAAGGAGAACATCCGTGTTGAAATTTGCAATCAGTGCCATCCCTTCTATACCGGCAAGCAGAAGCTGGTCGATACCGGCGGACGCGTTGACCGCTTCAAGAAGCGTTTCAACCTGGAAAACAAGTAATCACTGCCAGATGATAGAGCTGCGCCTGATCTCCGGGCGCAGCTTTTTTCAGTCCATCTCCCAGAACACAGGAGGCGATAATCATGAGTATGCTGGAAAAGCGGGAAAATGTGCGTGGGCGCTGTCTTTTGATCGGACTGGCCTGCGACAGCACCGCTGATTTTGAAAACTCCGACGAGATCACCATGGCGGAGCTGGAGGAGCTGGTCAAAACCGCCGGCGGTGAAACCGTCCTGACGGCCATGCAGAACAAGCACACTCCCGATCCCCGCACCTTTATCGGCGAAGGCAAGGCGGAGGAGCTGCGGGAGCTCATCGCCGCCAACGAAATTGATCTGGCCATTGTAGACAACGAGCTTTCTCCCTCTCAGAGCCGTGCGCTGGAGGAGGCCCTTTCCTGCCGGGTCATTGACCGCAGCGGTCTGATTCTGGACATTTTTGCCGATCGTGCCCGCACCGCGGAGGGCAAATTGCAGGTGGAGCTGGCGCAGTATCAGTATCTGCTGCCCCGTCTGACCGGTATGTGGACCCATCTGGTGCGGCAGACGGCCTCCGGCGGTTCCTCCCCCATCGGTACCCGTGGCCCCGGCGAAACGCAGCTGGAAACCGACCGGAGACATATCCGCCGGAAAATTCAGCGCTTGCAGGAGGATATCAGCGATCTGCGCCGTGTCCGTGCTACCCAGCGCAGCAAGCGGGAGAAGAATGATGTTCCGCTGGTGTGTATCGTGGGCTATACCAACGCGGGAAAGTCCACCCTGCTGAACGCCCTCACCGGCGCGGAGGTTCACGCGGCAGACCGGCTGTTTGACACGCTGGATCCCACCACCCGTCTGCTGCACACCCAGCAGCTGGGAGACATTCTGTTCTCCGACACGGTGGGCTTTATCCGCAAGCTTCCCCACCATCTCATTGATGCCTTCCGTTCCACGCTGGAAGAGCTGACCTATGCGGATGTGCTGCTTCATGTGGTGGATGCCAGCGATGACCAGTGGCGGCAGCAAAGTCAGGTGGTAGAGTCGCTGATTGCCCAGCTGGGCGCGGAAAAAACGCCCCGGCTGCTGCTCTTCAACAAGGCCGACCGTCTCCGGGAGGATCAGCTTCCCCGGGAAAGCGGCGCGCTGTACTGCTCTGCCCTGAAGGGTCTGGGATTGGAGCAGCTGGTGGATCGCATCTGTCAGATTCTGGGACAGCAGCTGCACACCGTGCAGTTTGTCCTGCCCTATCCCCAGGCACAGATTCTGGATTATCTGTATCGGGCTGCCAATGTGCGCCGGGCGGATTATGCGGAGGATGGCATTGTGATCGAGGCCGTGGTAGATGACAAGGTTTTCGGGCGGATTCAGGCGTTTCTGCCGCCGGAACAGAGGAGACAGGACCATGAAGAATTTTAAGGTGCCCTGGCAGGAGGCCGAGGTGGAGTATGTGGAGAAAAAGTCCCGCTTCATCGGCCACATTTATAAGGTTCAGACGCCGGAACAGGCGCAGGAGATTCTGGCGGCCGTGCGCAAGACCTATTGGGATGCCACCCACAATGTTTATGCCTATGTGCTGCAAAATGGCGTGATGCGCTTTTCCGATGACGGTGAGCCGCAGGGTACCTCCGGGATGCCTACGCTGGATGTGCTGAAGAAGGAAGCGGTGTTTGATGTGATGTGCGTCACCACCCGCTATTTTGGCGGAACACTGCTGGGTGCCGGCGGGCTGGTACGGGCCTACAGTCACACCTGCAAGCTGGCGCTGGATGCGGCCGGACAGGCCATGATGCAGCCCTATGCCCGGATTCAGCTGGACTGCCCCTATCCCCTGCTGGAGCAGGTGCGGCGGCAGCTGCCTCTGTTTGAGGCAGAGGAAACCGGGGCGGAGTTTGGCGCGTCAGTGCTGCTGACGGCGGCGCTTCCGGCAGAACGGCTTTCTGAGCTCAGTCAGCATCTGCTGGAGGTCACGGCCGGGCAGCTGCGTCCCATCCCCGCCGGAGAGGAATGGGTAGCAAAGAAGCTCTGAACACCAAAATATAAATTGTTTGACGGCATGACCGAAGTCATGCCGTCTTTTTGTCTGTATTTATGGCTGCAACAGTACGCCGGTGCCTGTGCGCAGAAACCAGACCCAGGTCTCCGCCACCGGCAGGCCGAACATGGCCTCCGCTGCCTGACGGTACAGGGACAGCTGCAATGCGTGCTCCCGGGCCTGGGCGGCTTCCTGTCCCGGCTGCACACGGTCGGTTTTGAAATCCACGATGGTCAGCCCCTGCGGCTCAAACAGCAGCAGATCCATGGCGCCGTTCAGCAAAATCTGTTCCCCGTCAGGGCCGTTTTGCAGCAGCGTATCCGCATCCAGCAGCACACTGAACTGCTGTTCCCGCAGCACCCTTTGGGCCGTTTCCATGCGCCGGGCCAGCGGAGACGCGGCAAAGGCAACGATGGGCTCCGGCAGAAGCAGGGTCTGCTGTTCCTCCGTCAGATAGCCCGCCGCCCGCAGCCGTGCCGCCTGCTCCAGAACACCCTCCACCGTGCGGCAGGCCGACAGATCCGCCCGGCTCAGCAGCAGATGCATGGCAGTGCCTCTGGCGGCAGCTTTGGCATCCGGCTGACGCAGGGCCGACGGATGATGATCCCGGACATGGGCCTTTTCCGGACTGCCGAAAATCTCTCCCGTTTCCGGAATGAGTTTTTTCAGGCCGGTTGGGGTCAGCTTGGAGGGCAGGGCTGCCGCCGCCAGATGGGCATAGTGCTCCCGGCTCTGCCGGGCCAGCGCTTCCAGCTGCGCAGCTGTCCGGGGTTCCTCTGCCGCACTTTCCGGTTCCTGTCCGGAATGAGATACGGCGGCCTCTTCTCCGGCCTCCTCCAGCTGTTCCGGCCGGAAGATGGTGCAGATCAGATGCTCCCGCTGTCCGTCGTCCCCCAGCTCCGGCATTTCCGGACACAGGCTCCGCAGAGATTCGCAGGCCGGATGAGTCAGCAGCGCCGCCAGCAGCCAGTTCATGGCATTGTCCTGAGCCGCAAGCCAGGCCGGTGTGGGTTCGCCGCCGGTCTCCCGGGCGATTTTCTGAATCTGCTTTTCCAGATTTTTTCGGGACATGACCAGAATCAGCTTTTGCCTTGCCCGGGTCATGGCCACATAAAGCTTGCGAAGCTCTTCACTGCGCAGCTCGTCCCGGGTATATGCCACGATGGCCTGCTGAAGCTGGGTGCGATATTCCGCGTGCTCTGCCGGACGGCGCAGCCGAAAGCCGATACCCAGCGCCGGATGAAACATCACCGGTTTTTTCAGATCGTCGGTGTTGAAGGGCTTGGACAGATCGGGCACGATCACAAAGGGATATTCCAGACCCTTGGAATGATGGATGCTCATCAGCTGTACGCCGGTACGCTCTCCCTCCGGCGGCTCCAGATCTCCGTCATCCGCCAGCTTGCGGTCGATCCAGCGGAGAAATGCGCCCAAACCGCCCTCTGCGCCGTCAAAAGGTCGGGTCAGTTCCTCCAGCCGATGAAGATTTCTCACCCGGGCCGGCCCTTCGTCCAGCGCTGCAAAAATGCTTTCGGCCCCGGTTCGGCTGTAAATATGCCGCAGCAGTGCGGAAAGCGGCAGCTCTCTCGCACTTTCGCAGTGTTCCTCCAGCTGGGCAAGAAAGCGGGCGCACAGGGGTTCCTCCTGCCCCAGCGCATACAGTCCGTCAATGAGGTCCCCGTCTCCCGCCGCCAGGCGCAGCTTTGCCAGCAGATCGGGTGAGGCAAAATACAGCGGAGAACGCAGCACGGAAACCAGCGGGATATCCTGCCGCCGGTTCCAGATCAGGCGCAGCAGGGACAGCATCACGGAAATCTCCACCGTGCCGAAAAATGCGCCGCCGCTGCTGCCGCAGGGAAGCTTTTCCCGCAAAAGCTCCTTTTGATAAATGGGGGCCTTTCCGGAAAAGGAGCTCAGCAGAATGGCCACATCCTCCGGCCGGGCGGGACGCACGGTTCCGTCCTTTTCCACAACGCTTTCTTCCTTCAGCAGCCGCCGCACCCGGCGGGCCACCAGTCGGGCCTCCAGTACGCTGCGGTGTTCCTCTGCCAGCTCGTCGGAGCGCTCGCTGTCATCCAGCAGCAGCACCTCCGAGGGCTCGCAGCCGGGCCGGTTATCGCAGTACAGCCGCTGTTCCTCGTCATAATCCACGCCGCCGAATCTCCGGGACATCAGCCGGGAAAAGCAGTAGTTGCACAGTTCCAGCACCTCCTGCCGGGAACGGAAGTTCCGGTTCAGGGAAAGTCTGCGGGCGCCGCCCTCCTGTTCGCTCACAGGGGCAGAACGGCTGTAGCGATCCATGAAAATCGCCGGGTCTGCCAGACGGAAGCCATAAATGCTCTGCTTGACATCTCCCACATAAAAGGCGCTGTCCTCCTTCTCCTGCCGCAGCATGGAGAAAATGCGCTCCTGTATTTCATTGGTATCCTGATATTCATCCACCAGCAGCTCCCGGATGCCCTGACGCAGCTCTATGGCCAGCGGCGTAGGCGTGCCGTCCTTCTGCTGAAGCAGGGACAGGGTCAGATGCTCCAGATCGCTGAAATCCAGCAGATTTTTCTGCCGCTTCAGCGCCTGATACCGGTCGGTAAACTGCTGGGTCAGACGGCACAGCGCCTCTGCCATGGAGCGGGCTTCCCGGCCCTCGGCCTCGGCCTGACGCACATCGCTGAAGAAAATCTCCCGCTTCAGCCCGGTGATCTCGGCGGCAAAGCGCTCCCGGCCATCCTTGATCCGCTCCAGAAAAACCTTGTCCTCATAGCGGCAGGCTGGGAGACGGCCCTTTTCAAAGGTTTCCAGACAGCGGCAGGCGCTGTCCCAGCCCTGCTGAACCGCCTGCTGAAGCCGGGCTCCAAAGGCGGCATAGCCCTCCAGCAGCGGGCCGTATTTTGCCCAGACCTCTTCTACCTCCCGGGCTTCCTCCAACACACGCTCCAGCAGCTTGCAGGCATGATCCAGCCGTTCTCCAGCCATACTGCGAAGGAATTTTCCCCAGCTGCTGTCCTCCGGCCCGCCGGTACACAGGGCCGGCAGCAAAAGCAACAGCTGTTCCGGCTCCGGATGACTGCGCAGACGCTCGTAAATGGCCAGCACTGTCTGCTCCAGGATGCGGTCGGAACGGCCATCGGTCAGATTGGCGCACAGGGTGCGAAAGTCGGAGGCATTCTGAGCATAGGCTTCCTCCAGCACCTGAGAAAGGGCCTGTTCCTTCAGCATGGCGCACTGGGTATCGTCCGCCAGACGGAAATCCGGGTCGATGCCGCACAGGGAAAAATGCTCCCGCAGCAGGCTCTGGCAAAAGGCATGAACCGTCTGAATCCGACTGGTACCCAGCAGGGCCAGCTGGCGGCGCAGGGCGCCATGCTCCGGCTGCTCGGCCAGACGGCGGTGAAGCTCTTCGCTGATCTTTGCCCGCATTTCCGCCGCGGCAGCGTTGGTAAAGGTCACCACCACCAGCTCGTCCACGCCGCAGGGATGCTCCGGATCGGTAATCAGGGACAACACCCGCTGTACCAGCACTGCCGTTTTTCCGGAACCGGCTGCTGCGGAGACGATCAGACTGCTGTTGCGGCAGCAAATCGCCTGTTTCTGTTGGGCTGTAAAGGTAATATCACTCACAGGCTTTCTCCTTTCTCTCCGGTGTGCTGCGCCTTTTGCAGCGTCTCCTCTTTCTCCAGTACCGCATGTACCTCCTCCGGTGACAGGGGCGGAAGATAGCGGAGACGATCCTTTTCCATGGTGCTGTCAAAATGACAGGCTTCCCGATAATCACAGTATTTGCAGATGCTTTCGTCCCGGCCCATGCGGTAGGGATCGGCCTCAATATCACCGGCGCTCACCTGTCGGGCGATCTGCCGGAGGATGTCCTCCGTTTTGCGTAAAAGCCGTCCCAGCTGCTGGGCGGAGGCAACGGAGGAGGCCGCTGTAAAGCTTCCGTCCTTTTTGATATCCACCGGGAGAAAACGGAAGTTTTTCCCATGCTCCATAGCTTCCAGCAGGTCGCTGTCGTCCCGCACCAGACCGATTCGCCGCAGCTCCCGATCCAGTCGCTCCCGGAAATGGGCATCGTCCTCTCCCAGCTCCCGGGGCAGGAATGGACTGCGTGCCGGAATATACAGTGCGCCGCAGGGCTCTGCCCGCTCCACTTCCGGACCGCCGGAAACCGACTTCAGCCGGGACAGGCCGCTGCGTTCCAGCATCATCAGATACAGGAACATTTGCAGATTCAGTCCGTACAGCACATCGGAAAGGCGGAAGGCCTTTTTGCCGGTTTTATAATCCACCACCTTCAGATAGAGGGTATCGCCCCGGATATAGCCATCCACCCGGTCGATTTTGCCGCTGACCGTCAGAGTCACATCCCCCTCCCGGAGAGAAAGAGGCGGCAGATCGCCGTCTTTGCGGCTGAAATTCAGCTCAAAGCACACCGGGCGGAAGTCTCCGGCCAGAATTTCCTCCCACACATTGCGGACGATCTCACAGGCCAGTCGGCCGGCCTGTTCAAACAGGGCCAGAAACCGGGCGCTGCGCTGGCCGGGTGGCAGCTCCTCCTCCAGATAACGATTCACATAATGGGCCGCTACCGCCTCGGGTACGCCGTTTTCCATGGAACACAGCTGCTGTATTGCGTGCTCCACCACATAATGGACAAAGGTTCCCACCTCCGGCGCACCGAATTTTGCCTGACGGCGAGGCTTTGCCGCCAGACCATACTGCATGAAATAGGAAAACCGGCAGGCGGCTACCTTTTCCAGACGGGAGGCGGTCATGGTCAGCTGTTTTCCATACAGCTGCCGCACCAGCGCAGGGTCCCGCACCGGGCCCCGGGGCGCATGGTCATATTGCCGCAGCTCGGCCAGAAAGGCGGCCTGCTCCGGCTGGGAGGACACCATGGAAAGTGCCGTTTTTTCGACAGAAGATGTGGCAAGTCCATTCGCTTTACAGGCTGTTTCCAGCAAGGGTTTTTGCGCAGTCAGACGCAGTGCTTCCAGCGCATTTTCCCGCTGGGGCCGGATGGAATGCAGCTGGGCGATGCGGCGGAAAAGATAGCTCTGACGGCAGGTGGTTCCGTCTGCCAGCCGCCGGGGGCAGGTCACGGTCAGACTCTCCCCGGGTGTGGAAACTGCCCGGGCTGCGCAGCACTGCTGCTGCCAGGCTCTGTCCTCGGCCTTTTGGGTCAGCTCAATGCCAAAGCCCTCCAGTGCCGCCCGCTCCCCTTCGCTGATGATGCTCAGACTGGGGGCATCCGGCGGGAACAGTCCCTCCTGTCCTCCGATGATTACCAGATGCTTCAGCCGCTCCTCCGGCAGGCGCTGAAAGGACACCGCCAGCACGCTGTCCAGCGACGGCGGTATGGCGGAAATATCGTATTGCCGCAGCATCAGCTTCAGCAGCTTGAGAAACTCCCGCCGATCCATAGGCACCTGAGCCATAGCGCCGGAAAACTGCTCCAGCCCGTCCAGAAGAATCTGATACAACTGAGCTGTCTCAGCGGCCTCCCGTCCGTGTCCGGCAAGCTGAAGGGCTTTACAGCGTTCTTCCAGCCGGGCTTCCAGACCAATCTGTTCAAAATGCTGCTCCATGGCTGCCGCATAATCGCTGCCGCAGACAGCCTTGGAAATCGCCTTTCGGAAGGGCTCCAGCAGCTGGGCCACCCTCTCCCGGGTCTCATTGATTTTCGCCAGCAGCGCAGGTTCTCCGGCGGTGGGACGGCCATAGCCACAGGTGGGCTCTGTAAAGGGCGCAAACCAGCGTTCACCGCGAATCTGCCATTGAAAGCAGTAGTTTTCCAGCCGCTCTACGGCATCCCGTTCCACGCCGCACAAACCGCAGTGCAGCCAGGCAATCACGCTTTCAAAGGAAAGTCCGTCCTCCAGCGCCTCCAGCGCACCCAGCGCCGCCGCCATGGCGGGCTTTTCCAGCAGGTCGGTTTTTTCGCTGAGAAACAGCGGTATTTCATATTTTTCAAAGGCAGCGGAAAGCAGCGGGCCATATTGCTCCAGATCGCCGCACACCACCGCCATCTCCCGCAGACGGACACCGGACAATGCCCGCTGACGCACCAGCGCCGCCGCCAGCTCACACTCGGATTCCGGGTCAGGAAGGTCGTAAAGGGATATTGCTTTACAGCCCTGCTTTGGCGGGATCTGATAGTCAAACAGCGCCTCTGCCAACGCACGGATATCGGGATCGCACCCGGTCTCCTCCGGCTCCTGCTGACACAGGCGGGTTTCCCTGCCGTTCCGTTCGGCCATCCGCAAAAGCCGCTCCTTTGTCCGGTACTGCTCCCCATACACCAGCCGGTCCTGCCCCAGCAGCAGCGCCGCCGTCATGGTATCCGAGGCCCGCAGCAGAGCCTCCAGCATGATATATTTCTGGGCGGTGAAGCCCTCAAAGCCAAAGACGAATACCGCCGCGTTTTTTGCGATTCCGCTGGCCTCCAGACGCTCCGCAGCAAGATCCAGCCGGGCCGCCGGGTCCAGTGTGCCCTGCTGACAGAGGGCCATATACTGGGCATAGATCAGCGCCAGATCGTGCATTTTGGGAGAAATCCCCTCCGCCCGCAGCAGCGTCTCCGGCGCGACAGAGCAGGCTTGCAGCTCCTTTGCGGCCTCCATCAGCTTTTCCGTCAGCTGGGGTCTGCCGGCCTTGCGGTAATATTGCAGTGAGGTCTGCACCGAGGCCAGCGCCCGGTACATGGTCAGCATCTGTCCGCCGCCATCCATGGTGCGGATGTTGCAGCCGGTGGCCTCCAGCACATCATCCGTCAGCTTGCTGAAAGTGGTCACCTGCGCATATTCTCCCGCCCGGTTGCCGCAATGGGACAGCAGCGCCCGCTCCATCTGGTGTGAGCTGCTTTCCGGCACCAGCAGCAGAGAGCGCAGCCCCTGCTCTGCCCGCTGCCGAATCTGCTCCAGCAGCGCCCGCTTGCCGTCACTGCCGGGCTGATATGTGAAAATTGTCAGCATGGATGCTACCTCCGATGCACAGTGGTTTTTCTGTATTGTAGCAGATTCCCCGGCGTTTTTCCATCCCTTCTTCCGGCTGCGCGGCAGAAAACCCTTTGATTTTTCGGCGATTTTCTGTTAAACTGGTCTCGTATCCAGGATACCATGGGAGTGTATACAGTGCATGGAAGCCGGACAGAACCGCTGCCGGCAAGGGCCTGATCCACTTATCATCTCTCTGCATCAATGCGGTCGTTCCCCAGGGAGCGGCGCAGAAGGGAGGTGAACTCTGTGAAGCGAATCCAGTCAGCGTGCATCCTGCAAACGCTGGTTTTTTCTCAGAAGGAGGATTCCGGCATGACCCGTCAGCAGCAGCTGAAGGCCAATCACGATGAGATCGCACGCTATCAGGCGGCCATGCAGCGCAACCGCACCCGCTATCAGATTCTGGAGGAGATCGAGCAGGAGGACGGTTCGATTCTCGTCCGGGTACGGAAGCAGTACAATGATCGGGCGGATGTCAGCGAATATTTTGACTGACCGGACAGCCGCCTCCGGCGGCCCTGTCCCAATGCAGGAAAGGAGCTCCCCATGAATGATATCCGTGATGTGCAGCAGGTTCGGCAGTATTTGCAGGATCGGCTTCACAGCAACCCACGGCTCCGGATCAATGTCCAGCTGAATCAACCGAAAATCCATCTGACGGATGTGGAGGCAACCCTCACCGGCGTTTACGCCCACATTTTTGAGATTGAGGAAACCACCTCCGGCCGAAAGCAGCGGCACACACTGCAATATGCGGATGTGCTGCTCCGGCACATTGAGCTTCTGGAGGACTGAATCCCGCAGAGCGTTCTGTTGCGGCAGGACGCTCTTTTTTCATCCTGCGCTTCCCTTTTCTTGACCTGTCGGCAGAATGCGGTTATAATAGAGTTATCTATGGCAATTTCACAGTGATCCGGAGGACTGTTATGAAAATATTCCATGTAGCCGGCGGCGGCGACCGCGGCGGCGCAAAGACGCACATTCTGGCCCTTTGCTCCCGACTGAAGCAGGAGCATGATTTGCAGCTCATCAGTCTGCGCTCCGGCGATTTTCCCGAGTCTGCCCGGGAGGCCGGTATTCGCACCACCACGCTGTTTTCCTGGTTTGTACCCTATGATTATTACCGGCTCATCCGCAAGGTGCGGGAGGAAAAGCCGGAGATCGTCCACTGTCACGGAGCCAAGGCCAACATTGCGGGGCTGCTGGTGAAGTTGTTCTGTCACACCACGGTGATCTCCACCATTCACAGCGATTATCAGCTGGACTATCTCAGCTCGTTGCCCAAGCGGCTTTCCATCGGTCTGCTGAATGCCCGGGCGCTGCGGCATATTGATTATTATGTGACGGTGTCTGAGCTGTTCAAAAATATGCTCATCTCCCGTGGCTTTGATCCCCAGCGCTGTATGGTCATTTACAACGGTCTGGATTTTGAGGACAAGGTGGAGGAGCCCTTTGACCGGGAAGCCTGGCTGCGGCAGGCGGGGATTGATTATCAGCCGGGCGATGTGGTGCTGGGCATTCTGGCACGGCTGACGGCGGTGAAGGACATTCCCACGCTGCTCCATGCCTTTGCCAGGGCCCGGGCGGAAAATCCCCGGCTGAAGCTGCTGATCGGCGGTGACGGCGAGGATGCGGAAAAGCTCAAGGCGCTGGCCCGGCAGCTGCAGCTGGAAAACAGCGTCAGCTTTATGGGCTGGGTGACGGATGTAAAGCACTTTTTCGCCGCCTGCGATATTGATGTGCTGTGCTCCATTTCCGAATCCTTCCCCTACTCCATTCTGGAGGGTGTGCGGGAGGGTTGCGCCGTGATTACCTCCGATGTGGGCGGTATGCGCAGGCTCATCGACCAGGGAGAAAGCGGCTATATCTTCCAGCCCGGCGACCGGGATACCTTTGCCACCTACATTCTGGAGCTTTCCCGGAACACGGAAAAGCGGCGGGCCTTTGCGGAAAAGCTCTATGCCAAGGCTTCCCGGATGTATTCGCTGGAGAGCATGGCCGCCACCCAGAGCCGCATTTATGAAAACATCCGCCATCTGGAGGCACTGCCCAAGCGCAACGGTGTGCTCATTTGCGGCGCTTATGGCCGGGGCAACTCCGGCGACGAAGCCATTCTCCGGGCGATCATTGCCTCCATGCGCTCCATCGACCCGCTGATGCCGCTGACGGTGATGACGAGAAAGCCCCGGGAGACCCGGCTGCTCTATGGTGTCCGGGCCATCTATACCTTCAATGTTCCCCAGTTTTTCCGGCGGGCCCGGCGGACACAGCTGTTTATCAACGGCGGCGGCAGCCTGATTCAGGACTCCACCTCCAGCCGTTCCCTGTATTATTATCTGTTCACCATCTGGCTGTCCCACCATGTGGGGGCAAGGGTGCTGATGTACGGCTGCGGTATCGGCCATGTGGAGCGTCCCTTTAACCGGCGGCTTTCCCGGCTGGTGCTGGACAGCAATGCGGAGCTGATTACCGTGCGGGATCTGATCTCGCTGGACGAGCTGCATGAAATGGGCATCACCCGTCCGGTAGTGCGTCCTGCCGCCGACCCGGCGCTGAGTCTTCAGCCCGCACCGGATGAGGATGCCTGTCAATATCTGCGGCAGCATGGTCTGGATCCCGACGGACGCTATATCTGCTTTTCTCTGCGCCAGTGGAAGGATTTTGACAACTATGCTGCCTTTGCGGAGGCCGCGGATTATGCCCGGAATGCCTATGGTCTGGAGGCGGTTTTCATGCCCATCGAACAGCCCTCGGATGTGCCGCCCTCGCAGAAAACGGCTCAGCTGATGCAGAGCGGCAGCCACCTGCTGCCCGCGCCGGAATATGTGGAGCTGACCATGGCGGTGCTGCGGCGGATGAAGCTGATGTGCGCCATGCGTCTGCACGCACTGGTATTTTCCGCGGCGGCCAACACGCCCTTTATCGCCGCCTCCTACGATATCAAGGTGTCCAGCTTTATGAAATATGTGGGCAACCCCTCCTGCTGCGATCTGGAGCAGGTCACAGGCGCCTTCCTCTGCGCTCAGATTGACCGGGTGATGCAGCAGCCGGATGCCTATCAGAATTATGTGCTCCGTCTGCAAAAGCTGGAGGCGGAGAACAACCTTGCCGCCCGGGAGCTGCTGGGCAGCATTACAGCCGAAGCCTGACAATCAAGGTCCCCGCCGGATGCTTTTCCGGTGGGGATTTCTGAAAAAATTCTAAAAAAGCTTTTTTAATTCTTGCACCGTTTTCTTTTTTGGTGGTAAAATAGCATAAATCCATCGGCCTGCTGCCGATGTTGGAAAGGAGCGTTCCCAATGAAACAATCCAAACGGTTTTTTGCACTGTTGCTGGCGATGCTTCTGCTGCTTTCCGCCTGTGGAAATCAGCCCACGGAGGAGCCTCTGCCGGAGGACAAGCCCCCGGTCAACGACACGCCGGCAACGCCTGCGGAGCCCGATCCCGTTCCGGAGGAGCCTGCCGATCCGCTGGACGAGCTGCGGGAGAACTTTCCCCTGCTGGATGGCTCCACTTCCCTGATTCCGCTGGAGGCGGGCATTCGTGCGGCACTGTTCCACATTTCCACGGAGGAGGCCACAAAAGCCGTCTCCCACACCACCACCTGGGGCTCCTTTTATCGGCTGCTGGAGGGTGCGGTGGATCTGATCTTTTCCACGCCTATTTCTGAGGAACAGCAGCGGCTGGCGTCGGAAGCCGAGGTGGAGCTGGAGCAGGTTCCCGTGGTGCGGGAAGCCTTTGTCTTTGTGGTGAATGCCGCAAATCCCGTGGACACGCTCACCCAGCAGCAGATTCGGGATATCTATTCCGGAAAGGTCACCAACTGGAAGGAGCTGGGCGGCAATGATGAGCCCATTGTGGCCTTTCAGCGGAACAACGATTCCGGCAGCCAGAACTATATGCAGGCTTTTATGGGGGATACCCCTCTGATGGAGGCGCCCTCTGAGCTGCGCCCCGCCAGCATGAGCGGACTGATGTCCGTGATTGCGCCCAATGACGGTTCCGTTGGCTCCATCGGCTATTCTGTTTATGCCTATGCCGCCGATATGTACGGTCTGGGCGACAATATCAAGTTTATTCAGGTGGACGGTGTTGCCCCCACCAAGGAGACCATGATCTCGGACGCCTATCCCCTGACCAGCTTTAACTATGCGATCTTCCGGGCGGATGCGGCGGAGGACGACCCGGTGCGCACACTGGTGGAATGGATCACCTCCTATGATGGCCAGCTGGCCATTGCACAGGCGGGCTATGCCACGCTGGAGGATATCGGCTACAGCTATGCGCAGCAGGAGCTGACCCTCTATGCGGGCACCGGCAGCGGCATTGCCTATCCCGGCTCGGTTCCCACCTATCAATATGCCATTGACGCAGATCGTGAAGACTGGTGTAGTTGGCATTTGGACGAAGTGGGCCAGTATTATCGTTTCACCGGCGGTCATGATCCCGCATTTCTTACAGATGATACCCTGCGGCAGGAGGTTCTGGACTTCATTCAGGCCAGTGCTCCCATTGTCACGGAGGATTATGATGCCATGTGTGCCATGATCGAGCAGAACAATGCAGGCAGCGAATCGGCCTCATATTCCGGCTACATTCCCTACTACCTGACAGGGCTTGACGATTGGTTCTCCGGGCTGCAACTGGCGGGTGAAAATTATGCCGTCAGCGCCAGCGTCAAAAACGGTTATCTTTCCGTGGCAGTATCCATGTGCTATACAGAGTCCTTTATGGACGGCTACCCCCGCTATTACCGCACGGAGACCGCCGTTTGGGACCTGTTCTACGGAAAGCGACTTGCGCCGGAGGAGCTGTTTTATGAAGGCGTGGACATTGCCAGGGCGCTGAACGATTATCTTTCGACAAAGTGCCAGCAGCCGGAGGATTATAAATATGGTCTGGACTATCGGATGAAAACCGAATATGCCGGGCTGTTGGAGCAGGGCTGGCACCTGACGGCGGACGCCATCTATTTTGACCAGGACAACCCCTATTTCTCCTGTGGCTATCGCTTCTCTCTCGACGATCTGCCGGAGGGAATCATGGTGACAGAGCAACCCCGGGATATGTCGCAGGCGCTGAACACGCCCGTCACCAAGCAGTTCCGGGTGATTACCGACAGCTATGAAGCCTGTTCCACCGATGCGGAGGACTTTTGCTCCTATCGGCTGCTGAAGGAAAACGCCTATCCCGGCTGGGAGAAGATCAATCAGACCATTCAGAAGTACATTGATAAATACTGCACCAAAGAAACCGTCTATGCCTATTATGAAAAGCTGGGCATCACCGATCCGCAGTTTGATATTGATGCCTTCGATTTCAGCATGACCGATCTGGGCGGAAAATATATTCTGGTCACCAGCAGACTTCCCGATGTCTGGGTGGACAATCCCCAGGGCTATTCGGAGCTGGATCCCGATCTGGACTATCCTTATTGGGAATATTTCATCTTCGATGCCGAAACCGGAAAGCAGCTGAAATGGACGGATCTGCTTGTGGGCGACTGGGAAAGTGCAATGATTTTCGGCAATGAAAATGCCTTCCTGCCGGATGAAAATTATCGGCTCGTCTACTTTGAGACGGATTCTGCGCAGGGCCCCACCTTTGTGTTCCAGCGCCCCAACGATGAAACCTACTCCGGCATCCGCCTCACCATCCCCGCAGAATATGTGCGGTGGTGAGGGGTGGCCGAAAAGTCAGATATCGTAGGCAACTGTAGCTGAATAGCTAAGATGCCAAAATAATTCTGACATTAAAAGACCCCACGGCTGTGCGTTTGGCAGTCGTGGGGTTCTTTATAGTGTTGTTGTATTTCATTTTCAGCTCTGGGGCATGGTGCTGAGGAAGCCTTTTTTTGCGCTTTCCAGCAGGTAGACCGAGCCGCAGGCGATGAGCACATCCTCCGGTCCGGCCAGCGCCAGTGCGGCTTTTGCCCCGGCCTCTCCGTCCGGCTGCACCAGCACCTTCGGGCAGAAGGGCTCTGCCTCCCGGGCCAGCTGTTCCGGCGGCAGACCCAGACCGGAGCCGGGTTCCGCATCCACCGCCACAAACGCCTTGCAGCGGCGGGCCAGCATGGGAACGCTGGTGTGATAATCCTTGCGCTCCATAATGCCCATCACGGCAATGGGCTGTTTGCCCGGATACAGGCTGTCCAGCGCCTGACACAGGGCTTCAATTTTCCCCGGATTGTGTGCGCCGTCCAGCAGACAGGTGGGTTCCCGCCGGACGATCTGCATCCGTCCGGGAAAGCTGCACTGCCGCAGACCCTCTGCCATTTTCTCATCCGGCAGGTCAAAGCCGGCGTGCCGCAGCTGGTGCAGGATCGCCAGCGCCGTCAGGGCATTTTTCACCTGATGATACCCGGCCAGCGGGATGAACCATTCCCGTTCCTGCCAGAAAATGCGGCTTCCCTCGTCCGTCATGGACAGAAGCTTTACCTCGGACAGATCGGGAATCTTCGGCCAGATATCCAGTCTGCGGCAGGTCTTGCGAAACACCTTCAGGGCATCCATGGTAAAATCACAATAGCCCACCACTCGGCAGCCCGGCTTGATGATGCCGCATTTCTGCTGGGCGATTTCGGTCAGGGTGCTGCCCAGCAGATTGGTATGCTCCACGGAAATGGCGCAGATGGCCGCCACCTCCGGTGCGTCGATGATGTTGGTGCTGTCCAGCAGACCGCCGATGCCCACCTCCAGCACGACGATATCCGGCTGCACCTTTGCGAAAATACACAGCGCCAGCGCGGTCAGCGTCTCAAAGGCAGCGCTGGGGTCGCCCATGGCATCCAGCTCCCGCAAAGCGGGCATCATTTCCTCCAGCGTTTCCGTCAACAGGGTTTTGTCCACCAGCTGACCGTCCAGCTGGATCCGCTCCCGGAAATCAAAGGTGTGAGGCGAAACAAACAGGCCGGTATGATAGCCGCAGGCCCGGATCATCCGCTCGGTCATGGCGGCGGTGCTGCCCTTGCCGCTGGTTCCGGCAATGTGGACAAAGCGAAGCTTTTTCTGGGGATTGCCCAGCTTTTCCATCAACAGACGCATCCGCTCCAGCCCCCGCCGCTCTCCCCGGGGCGGACGGGAGTCGATATATTCCAGCGCTTCCCGCCAGGTCATTTGGACAGTGCCTCCAGACTGGACAGCAGCTTTTCCGCCAGCGTTTTATATTTCTCCAGCTTTTCCTTTTCGGCGTTGACCACGGCCTCCGGCGCACGGGAAACGAAGCTCTCATTCTTCAGCTTGCCCTCGGTGCGCTGCACCATGTTCCGGGCGTTGTCCAGCTCCTTTTGCAGACGCTCACGCTCCTTGTCCAGATCCACCAGATCAGCCATTGGCATATAAATCTGTGCGGTATCGGTGACACAGGAGGCCATCTTTCCCGCATCTGCCGGGGGCTCCTGCTGCACGGTAACGGTGCTGGCCCAGGCCAGACGCTTCATAAAGGGCTCCGCGTCGGCAAACAGATCGGGCTTGCGGGTGGCGATCACCAGCGCAGCCTTGCGGGAGGGGGGCACATTCATCTCAGAGCGGCGGTTGCGGATGGAACGGATGGCCGCCATGATCTCCTCCATTTCGGCAGCTTCTGCCGGGAAGATGCGGCTTTCATCGGCCCTGGGCCAGCTGGACACCATGATAGAGGGGCCTTCATGGGGCAGCGCCTGCCAGATTTCCTCCGTGATGAAGGGCATGAAGGGATGGAGCAGCTGCATGGTGCCGGACAGCACATGACCCAGCACCTTCTGCGCCCGCAGAGATGCCTCGGGATCGTCGCCGGTGAGACGGGTCTTGCACAGCTCGATATACCAGTCGCAGAAATGATCCCAGATAAAGCTGTACAGCTTGTCCGCGGCCACGCCCAGCTCGTACTTGTCCAGATTCTCCGTGACTTCCTTCACCAGCAGATTATACTTGGTCAGAATCCACTTGTCCTCCAGATCCAGCTTTTCCGGCAGAGTAAAGTCCTCCGCCTCCAGATTCATCATCAGGAAACGGGAAGCATTCCAGATCTTGTTGCAGAAATTGCGGTTGGCCTCCACACGCTCATAATAGAAGCGGGTATCATTGCCCGGAGCGATACCGGTGGCCAGCGTAAAGCGCAGCGCGTCGGCGCCGTATTTGTCAATGACCTCCAGCGGGTCAATGCCGTTGCCCAGCGACTTGGACATTTTCCGGCCCTTGTCATCCCGCACGATGCCGTGAATGAACACATCCTTGAAGGGAATCTGCTTCATCTGCTCCATGCCGGAGAAGATCATGCGGGCCACCCAGAAGAAGATGATATCATAGCCCGTGACCATGACAGAGGTGGGATAGAAATATTGCAGATCGGCGGTCTTGTCCGGCCAGCCCAGCGTGGAGAAGGGCCACAGGGCCGAGCTGAACCAGGTGTCCAGCACATCCTCATCCTGATGGATATGCGTGCCGCCGCACTTGGGGCAGACGGTGACGGCATCCTTGGAGACGGTCATTTCTCCGCAGTCGTCGCAGTAATAGGCGGGGATCTGGTGGCCCCACCACAGCTGGCGGGAAATGCACCAGTCGTGGACATTTTCCATCCAGTTGGTATAGGTCTTGGCAAAGCGCTCGGGCACAAACTTGATCTCGCCGTCATACACCACCCGCAGAGCCTCCCTGGCCAGCGGCTCCATTTTGACAAACCACTGGGCGGAGATCAGCGGCTCCACATCGTTGTGGCAGCGGTAGCAGGTGCCCACATTGTGGGAATAGTCCTCTACCTTTACCAGATAGCCCTGGGCCTCCAGATCGCTGACGATGGCCTTGCGGCATTCATACCGATCCATGCCCTGATATTTGCCGCCGTTTTCGTTGATGGTGCCGTCGTCGGCAATGACGCGGATAATCTCCAGATTGTGGCGCATACCCACCTCAAAGTCGTTGGGGTCATGGGCCGGAGTCATCTTCACCGCGCCGGTACCAAAGCCGATCTCGCAGTAGTCGTCGCCCACAATAGGAATCTCCCGGTTCATAATGGGCAGGATGCAGGTCTTGCCGATGAGATGGCGGAACTTTTCATCCTCCGGATTCACCGCAACGCCGGTATCGCCCATCATGGTCTCGGGACGGGTGGTTGCCACCACCAGGTCGCCGCTGCCGTCGGCCAGCGGATACCGGATGTACCACATATGGCCGGGCTTTTCGGTATATTCCACCTCAGCGTCAGACAGAGCGGTGGTGCAGTGGGGGCACCAGTTGATGATGCGGGAGCCCTTGTAAATATAGCCCTTCTGATACAGGTCGATAAAGACCTCCTTCACGGCCCGGGAGCAGCCCTCGTCCATGGTAAAGCGGGCACGGCTCCAGTCACAGGAGGCACCCATCTTTTTCTGTTGGGTCACGATGCGGTCGCCATAGCGGTTTTTCCAGTCCCAGACCCGCTCCAGAAACTTTTCCCGGCCCAGGTCGTATCGGGTCAGGCCCTCCTGCCGCAGGGCCTCCTCCACCTTGATCTGGGTGGCGATACCGGCATGATCGGTGCCGGGGACCCACAGGGCAGAATAGCCCTGCATCCGCTTGGCACGGATGAGAATGTCCTGCAGGGTGCAGTCCATGGCATGACCCATATGCAGCTGTCCCGTCACATTGGGCGGGGGCATGACGATGGTAAAGGGCTTTTTGTTGGGATCGGTATCCGCGCCGAAAAAGCCTCCCTCCTGCCAGAATTGATACAGTCTGCCCTCAGACGCGGCGGGATCGTAGGTCTTCGGCAGCTCTCTGCGATTGCTCATAACGGTTTCCTCCTGTATAGTCAACTGATTTTTGTGCTGTGGAAAAGAAAAAGCCCGTAATGACGCTTTCATCATTACGGGACGGCTTTCACCGCGGTACCACCCATATTCGTGCATTGCACGCCCTTTGCCGCCCCTGCGGCGTTCCTTAACGCAGAATCACGGCAGCGCTTACTGTCCTTTGTCCTTCAGCCCTGCGGCTCCGGGCCCACCTTCCCCCGCAGCTTCCGGAACGCTTTCACCAGCCGCGTCCTCTCTGCACATCCGTTGCGGGATACTCCTGCCCATCTTCGCCTTTGATGCTCTTTATTATATCCGCCGGCAGGCCGTTTGTCAACCGTTTCCCGGTGCGGAGATAGACTGTCCGGGTGCATTTTCATGAGGTTTGCGGAAAGTTTTTCCGCTTTTTGTGAAAATTGAGGATTGACACCCGGCTGGAATGGTGCTATAGTAAAGCCGTAAATCCGGAGGGCGTGTGTCCCTCTGAGAAATGGAGCATTGCATCATGACCTATTCCGTGTCCTTTGCATACTATTATTACTTTACTATGCTTGCGTAGTAAGGCTGATTTGTGTTGCAAAGAAAAGTCGGAATTGCTTTTGACGCTGCACAGGTTTGGCCTGAGCGGCGTTTTTTGTTTCTCTGCTAAAAAATAACTGTATCATAGAAATCACAGGAGGAAAACATTATGATCGTCGTACTGAAGCCCGGCGCACCCCGGGACAATCGGGAGCAGCTGGTAGGCTGGCTGAAGCAGCTGGGACTGGATATTCATGTCTCTGAAGGAACCAACTATACCGTACTGGGTCTGGTAGGCGACACCAGCAAGGTGGATATGGATCTGGTGTCCAGTCTGGACATTGTGGATTCTGTCAAGCGGGTCTCCGAGCCCTTCAAATGCTGCAACCGGAAGTTCCATCCGGAGGATACCATCGTGCAGGTGGGCGATGTGAAAATCGGCCGGGGACATTTCTGCATGATCGCCGGGCCCTGCTCTGTGGAAACGGAGGAGCAGATCGTCAGCGTGGCAAAATCGGTGAAGGCTGCCGGTGCGGATATGCTCCGGGGCGGCGCGTTCAAGCCCCGCACCTCTCCCTATGATTTCGCCGGTCTCAAGGCCGAGGGTCTGGAGCTGCTGAAAATCGCCCGGCAGGAGACGGGTCTGCCCATTGTGACGGAGATCATGAGCGTGGTGGATCTGCCTCTGTTTGAGGATGTGGATGTATTGCAGGTGGGCGCACGGAATATGCAGAACTTTGATCTGCTGCGGGAGCTGGGCAAGACCCACAAGCCCATTCTGCTGAAGCGGGGTCTGGCCAACACCCTGAAGGAGCTGCTGATGAGTGCGGAATACATTATGGCCAGCGGCAACGATCAGGTGATTCTCTGCGAACGGGGCATCCGCACCTACAGCGATTACACCCGCAACACGCTGGATCTTTCCGCCGTGCCCATGCTCCACGAGCTGAGCCATCTGCCGGTGATCGTAGATCCCAGTCATGCCACCGGCATTGCCCGGCTGGTCTCGCCCATGGCACTGGCCGGTGCCGCCTGCGGCGCGGACGGTCTGATTATTGAGGTTCACAACGATCCCATGCACGCCCTGTGTGACGGTGCCCAGTCTCTCCGTCCCGAGCAGTATGCCGAGCTGGCCAAAAAGGTGCGGGCCGTGCGGGAGGTGCTGGCAGAATGACCGTTGGCATCGTAGGTCTGGGGCTCATCGGCGGCTCCTTTGCCAAAGCCTATCACGGACAGGGCCACCAGGTGCTGGGTTATGATGCGGATGCGTCGGTACAGTCCTTTGTACAGCTGTCCGGTGTCTGCGACGGCGTTCTCACGCCCGAGCGGCTGGCCGAATGTGACCTTGTCCTGCTGGCCGTCTGCCCCCAGGCCGCCATCGACTATCTCACTGCCCACGGAGATCGGATCGGCTCTCACCCCATTGTCATTGACTGCTGCGGTGTCAAGCGTCAGGTCTGCTCCGCCTGCTTTCCGCTGGCAAAAAAACACGGTTTTACCTATCTGGGCGGACACCCCATGGCGGGCAATCACAATTCCGGCTTCAAATATGCCTCTGAAGCACTGTTTCACCGGGCTCCCATGGTGATTGTGCCCGAGGATTTCAACGATATTCAGCTGCTGGCAAGGGTCAAGGAGCTGCTGGCACCGGCGGGCTTTGGCCGTGTCTCCGTCACCACGGCGGAGGAGCATGACCGGGTGATTGCCTTTACCTCCCAGCTGGCCCATGTCACCGCCAACGCCTATATCAAAAGCCCCGCCGCCGGAAGCCACAAGGGTTTTTCCGCCGGAAGCTATAAGGATATGACCCGGGTGGCCTGGCTCAATTCGCAAATGTGGGCAGAGCTCTTTCTGGACAACCGGGACTTTCTGGGGCAGGAGCTTTCTTTGCTCATCGAGCATTTGCAGCAGTATCAGGCCGCCATGACAGCAGAGGATCGGGACACGCTGATCCGGCTGCTGGAGGAGGGCCGTCTCCGGAAGGAGGAGGTGGACGGACATTGAACCGCATTACCGTTTCCGCCTCCCGCAGCTATCAGGTGCTGATTCAGGAGAGACTGCTTTCCCGCGCGGGTGCTCTTGCCGCCCAGTGTGTCGCCCCCTGCCGTGCCATGCTCGTATCGGACGATCAGGTATTTTCCCTGTATGGCAGACAGGTGTGCGCCAGTCTGGAAAAGGCCGGATTTGCTCCGGAGGCCTTTGTCTTTCCCCACGGAGAACAGCAGAAAACGCTGCAAACCTATGGCGCGCTGCTGAACCGGCTGTGTGACGGACATTTTACCCGCAGCGATGTGATTTTCGCTCTGGGCGGCGGTGTCACCGGGGATCTGGCAGGCTTTGCTGCCGCCACCTATCTGCGGGGCATCCGGCTGGTGCAGCTGCCCACCTCTCTGCTGGCCATGGTGGATTCCTCTGTAGGCGGAAAGACTGCCATTGATCTGCCGGGAGGGAAGAATCAGGCGGGCTGCTTTTACCAGCCCTCGCTGGTGCTGTGTGACCCGGATGTGCTTTCCACCCTGCCGGAAGAAGAATATCGCTGCGGCTGTGCGGAGATCATCAAATATGCCCTGCTGGGCAGTGAAGCGCTGTTTGCTTCTCTCCGGGAAACGCCGGTGAAGGAGCAGGCCGCAGATGTGATTTCCGCCTGTGTTTCCATGAAACGGGACATTGTGCAGGCGGATGAATATGACCGGGGCCGCCGTCAGACGCTGAATCTGGGCCATACGCTGGGCCACGCCATCGAATCGTGCAGCGGTTTTTCCATCCTGCACGGACAGGCCGTGGCGGCAGGGATGGCCATCATCCTCCGGGCGGCTGCCGCAAAGGGCTTTTGCAGCCGGGAGACGGCACAGCAGGGGCTGGCGCTGCTGACGCAATACAAGCTCCCCATTACAACGGATTATTCGCCGGAGGCGCTGTATCAGGCGGCGCTTTCCGATAAAAAGCTGGAGGGCGGCACACTGCATCTCATTGTGCCGGAGGCCATTGGCCGCTGCCGCATTGTGGACATTCCCGCTTTTCAGCTGAAAGACTGGATTCTGGCAGGTGAAGCATGATGACGGAATATCTGAAGCCCGGGCCCCGCAGCGGCAGCATTGCCATTCCCGCCTCCAAGTCCCAGGCCCATCGACTGCTGATCTGTGCCGCACTGGGACAGACACCGGTGGAGCTTCGTCTCCGGGGCTTTTCCCGGGACATCCTCGCTACGATGGATTGTCTGCGGGCACTGGGTGCGGAGATTCGGCAGACAGGGCCGGAGCTGCTCTGGATTGAGCCCATTTCCCGCATCCCGCAGGAGCGCTGTACTCTGCCCTGCGGCGAAAGCGGCTCGACACTGCGATTTTTGCTGCCCCTGGTCGGCGCACTGGGGGCGGAAGCGGTATTCCGCATGGAGGGACGGCTTCCCCAGCGTCCTCTGGAACCGCTGGCCCAGCTGCTGTGTCAGCAGGGCATGACTCTGCGCCGGGAGAATGATCTGCTGTTTTGCGGCGGACAGCTGCGCCCGGGAGACTTTTCCCTGCCGGGAAACATTTCCTCTCAATATATCTCCGGTCTGCTGATGGCGCTGCCCCTGCTTGCGGGCGACAGCACGATTCAGGTCACGGGGCCGGTGGAATCTGCCGCCTATATCGCCATGACGGAGGACGCACTGAAGCAGGGCGGTATCTCCTTCCAAAAGGACGGCTGGCAGTATACCATTCCCGGCGGTCAGCGCTGCCGCTATCCCGTCCGGCTGGAGGCCGAGGGCGATTATTCCAACGCCGCCTTTTTCCTGTGCATGGGCGCTTTTTCCCGGGAAGGTGTTACGGTGTCCGGACTGGAGCCCGCTTCTTCTCAGGGAGATCGTGCCATTTTGCGGCAGCTGCGGGCGCTGGGCGCACAGGTCACGGTTCACGGCAACAGCGTCACCGTGCAGTGGGGAGCGCTTCAGGGCTGTGTCATAGATGCCGCACCCATTCCCGATCTCATTCCCGTGCTCAGCGTGGTGGCTTCGGTGGCGCAGGGACGCACGGAGATCCTGCACGCAGGCCGACTGCGGCTGAAGGAATCGGATCGTCTTTCCAGCACCGCCGCTCTGCTGCGCGCGCTGGGCGCACAGGTACAGGAGCTGCCGGAGGGCCTCGTCATTCAGGGCGTTCCCATCCTCCATGGCGGCAATGTGGACTGCTGCGGAGATCATCGGATCGCCATGTCCGCCGCCGTAGCCGCCTGTGTTTCCAACGGCACGGTCATCGTAAACGACAGTCTTTGCATTGAAAAGTCCTATCCGGACTTCTGGAAGCACTTTGCTTCCCTGAAAGGAGTGTTTCCGGCATGAGCAGCAGCTATGGTGAAAATCTCCGTCTGACCATTTTTGGCCAGTCCCACTCCCCTGCCATCGGCATGACGCTGGAGGGCTTTCCTGCCGGTTTTCCGGTGGAGCTTCCGGCCCTGCAGCGGTTTCTGAGCCGACGGGCGCCGGGACAGAATGAACTTTCCACCCCCCGGCGGGAAGCCGATCTTCCGGAAATCCTTTCCGGCCTGTATGACGGTCATACCTGCGGCACACCCATTTCCGCCGTCATCCGCAACACCAACATCCGCCCGGGCGATTATGCCAATCTGCAAACCGTTCCCCGGCCCGGCCATGCGGATTATACGGCGCAGATCAAATATTTCGGCGCGCAGGATCCCACCGGCGGCGGGCATTTTTCCGGACGGCTCACCGCACCGCTGTGCATTGCCGGCGGTCTTTGTCTGCAATATCTCCGGCAGGAGGGCGTGGAAATCATCTCCCGCATCGCCTCCATCGGCCCGGTTTCCGATGAAGGGCCCCTGCTGACCTCTACGGCGGACAAGCCCTTCCCCACCGTCTCCGATGCCCGGGGCGAAGAAATGCGCCGGTGCATTTTGCAGGCGAAGGAGGAGGGCGACTCCGTGGGCGGCATTGTGGAATGTGCCGTGCTGGGTCTGCCGGCCGGTCTGGGCGATCCCATGTTCGGCGGGATGGAAAACCGCATTGCGGCCATTCTGTTCGGCATTCCCGCTGTCAAGGGCGTGGAGTTCGGCAGCGGCTTTGCCGGTTCCGCTCTTCGGGGCAGCGAAAACAACGACAGCTTTTGTATGCAGTCGGGACAGGTGCAGACCCGCACCAATCACTGCGGCGGCATTCTGGGCGGTATCACTGACGGGATGCCTCTCACCTTCCGGGCCGCTTTCAAGCCTACACCCTCCATCGCCCGCCCCCAGTCCTCGGTGAATCTTTCCGACGGCCGGGAGACAACGCTGGAGATTCGGGGCCGTCATGACCCCTGCATCGTACCCCGGGCCGTGCCCTGTGTGGAGGCTGCGGCAGCCATTGCCGTGCTGGACGCATGGCTGGGACGCAAAAAGGAATTGAGGTAATTTCCATGGATTTGAGCGATTACAGAAAAGAAATTGATGAAATCGACGGCCAGCTTACTCAGCTGTTTTCCCGCCGTATGGCCGTGGCGGCGGATATTGCCCGCTATAAAAAGGAGCAGGGCATCCCGGTGCTGGATCAGAGCCGGGAACGGAAAAAGCTGCTTTCCATCTCGGAAAGCGCCCCGGAGGCCACCCGGGAATATACCCTCTCCCTGTATTCTCTGCTGTTTGAGCTGAGCCGCAGCTATCAGACCCGGCTTCTGGGCTATGCTTCCCCGCTGACGGAGCAGATCAGTCAGGCGGTGCAGACCACGCCGCCGCTGTTTCCGGAAAACGCGGTGGTGGCCTGTCAGGGTGTGGAGGGCGCCTATTCCCAGCTGGCCTGTGAACGGCTGTTCCGTCTGCCCAATGTGCTGTATTTTTCCAGCTTTGAGGCGGTGTTTTCCGCCATTGAAAAGGGTCTGTGCCGCTATGGCGTGGTGCCGCTGGAAAACAGCACCGCAGGCTCGGTCAACGCCGTCTATGATCTGATGATGCACCACAATTTCCGCATCGTCCGCAGCGTCCGGCTGAAGGTGGATCACAATCTGCTGGCCCCGAAGGGTGTCAGGCTTTCGGAAATCCGGGAAATCTATTCCCATGAGCAGGCCATCAACCAGTGCAGCACCTTTTTGCAGTCGCTGCCCGGCGTGCGGGTGATTCCCTGTGAAAATACGGCGGTGGCCGCAAAAATGGCAGCAACCTCCGGCAGACGGGATATCGCCGCTCTGTCCTCCCGCTCCTGCATGAAGCTCTATGGGCTGGAGTGCCTGGCAGAATCCGTGCAGAATCAGGACAACAACTATACCCGCTTCATCTGCATTTCCCGGGATCTGGAGATTTATCCCGGTGCAGACCGCACCAGCATCATGGCCGTGCTGCCCCATGAGCCCGGTTCCCTTTACAAGCTGCTGTCCCGGTTTTATGCTCTGGGCATCAACCTGAACAAGCTGGAAAGCCGCCCCATGCCCGACCGGAATTTTGAGTTCCGCTTTTACTTCGATCTGGAAACCTCAGTCTATTCTCCCCGGTTTTTGCAACTGATGGGTGAGCTCTCCGCCACCTGTGAGGAGTTTTCCTATCTGGGCAGCTACAGCGAGGTGATATGATGTTTCGCTGCGGTCTGCTGGGAAAAACGCTGGGGCACAGCTATTCTCCCCAGATTCACCGTCTGCTGGCGGATTATTCCTATCAGCTGTTCGAATGTCCGCCGGAGCAGCTGGAGGAGTTTCTGGCTCATGGGCCCTGGGACGGGCTCAATGTGACCATTCCCTATAAAAAAATCGTAGCCGCCCGGTGTGATGCGCTTTCGCCGGAGGCCCGGATGCTGGGCAGCGTCAACACCCTGATCCGCCGGGCTGACGGCAGTCTTTGGGGCGACAATACGGATTATTACGGCTTTCGCCGGATGGCGCTGGAAAGCGGCATTCCCATTCGTGGGGAGAAGGCTCTGGTGCTGGGCAGCGGCGGCGCGTCGGTGACGGTGTGCGCCGTATTGCGGGAGCTGGGGGCCGGGAGTGTAACGGTCATTTCCCGCAGCGGCCCGGACAATTATGAAAATCTCTCCCGCCACAGAGATGCGGGAATCATCGTCAACACCACACCGGTGGGAATGTATCCGGACTGTCCCGCCTCTCCGGTGGAGCTGAAGGATTTTCCCCGCTGTGCCGGTGTGCTGGATATCGTCTACAATCCCGCCCGCACCGGTCTGCTGATGCAGGCGGAGGCGCTGGGTCTGCCCCATGCCGGTGGCCTGTCCATGCTGGCGGCGCAGGCCAAACGCAGCTGTGAGCTGTTTACCGGCCGCAGCATTCCGGAGGAGCGCATCGACTGCATTGTGGACACCCTCCGGCGGCAGCAGGAAAACATTGTTCTCATCGGTATGCCCGGCTGCGGAAAGAGCACCCTTGCCGCCCTGCTGGGTCAGCATCTGAACCGGCCTGTGGTGGATGCCGACGGGGAAATTGCCGCCGACGCCGGGATGTCCATTCCGGAGATTTTTGCCCGCTATGGAGAAGACCATTTCCGGCGGCTGGAGACGGAGACCCTTTCCCGGCTGGGCAGGCGCTCGGGCATTGTGCTGGCCACCGGCGGCGGCTGTGTCACCCGGGAGGAAAACTATCCTCTGCTGCACCAGAACGGCAAAATCATCTGGCTCCGGCGGGAGCTTTCCCGGCTGCCCTCTCAGGGGAGACCCATTTCCCTGTCCACCCCGGCAGAGGTGCTCTATGCCCGGCGGGAACCCCTTTACCGGCGATTTGCCGATGCCGAAGCAGACAACAACGGTACGCCGGAGGAAACATGGAAAAAGCTGGAGGAGCTGCTATGAAATTTCTGATTATCAACGGGCCGAATCTGAATCTTCTGGGTCTACGGGAGCCGGACATTTACGGAAAACGCACCTACCGTGACCTGCTGGCGCTGCTTAAGGATACGGCCCGGCAGGAGGGCGTGGAGGTGGAATGCTTCCAGTCCAATCATGAGGGGGAAATTGTGGATGCCATCCAGCGGGCCTATGGCGTATTTGACGGCATTGTCATCAATCCTGCCGCCTATACCCACACCAGCATCGCCATTCTGGACGCTCTGAAGGCGGTGGCGCTGCCCGCCGTGGAGGTTCACATTTCCGCCGTCAGCAGCCGTGAGCCCTTCCGGCAGATTTCCTACGCCGGTATGGCCTGTCTCCGCACCTATCAGGGGCTGGGCTTTGACGGCTATGTACAGGCCATTCAATTTTTAAAGCAAACTTTATCGGAGGTACAGGCATGATTCCGCAGAAAATGGTAGATTGGGGCTCTCAGGGGAGCATCATCCGTGAAATTGCCGCCTATGGCGACCGTCGTGCCCGGGAGATCGGCCCGGAAAATGTATTCAACTTTACCATCGGCAGCCCCAGCGTGCCGGCTCCCGCCTGTGTGTCAGAGAGCATCCGCCGTCTGCTGGAGACCGTTCCTCCGGTGCAGCTGCACGATTATACCCCTGCGCCGGGTCTGGAATCCGTCCGGCAGCGGCTGGCGGACTATCTTCGTGAAAGCTTTGGCGTGCCCTATGGCCCGCAGGATCTGTATATGACCTCCGGCTCCTCCTCGGCGCTGGCCATGCTCTGCTATGCGCTGCTGTCTCCCGGCGATCAGGCACTGACGCTGACGCCGTATTTTACGGAATATCGCCTTTATGTGGAGGCCGCCGGTGCGGAGCTGGTGGAGGTTCCCACTCTGCCGGAAAGCTTTCAGCCTGATCTGTCTGCCGTGGAGCAGGCTCTTGGGCCGCAGGTTGGTGCAATTCTGCTGAACTCTCCCAACAACCCCTCCGGCGTGATTCTGTCCCGGGAAAAGCTGGAGGCGCTGACGGCCCTGCTGCGGGAAAAGTCCCGGGAATATGGCCATCCCATTTATGTGATTGCCGACGAGCCCTATCGTGAGCTGGCCTATGGCGGCGCGGAGGTGCCCTTCCTTCCGGCCATCTATCCCGATGCCATCTACTGCTATTCCTTCAGCAAATCCCTGTCGCTGCCCGGCGAACGGGTGGGCTATATTGCTCTGTCTCCGGAAACCACCGATTATGACCGGGTGAAGGCCGCCGTTTACGGTGCGGGACGGGCGCTGGGCTATGTCAATGTGTCCTCCCTGTTTCAGCGGGTGGCGGCAGACTGTGTGGGCCAGACCGCCGATCTTTCCGTCTATGCCGAAAATCGGGATTTCATCTATCAGGCGCTGACCCGGCTGGGCTTTTGCTGTGTCCGTCCGGAGGGGGCGTTTTATCTCTTCTTCCGCACGCCCGGCGATTCTCAGGCCTTCTGCAAAAAGGCCATGGAACGGGATATTCTGCTGATTCCCGGAGATGCCTTTGGCTGTCCCGGCTACGCACGACTTGCCTACTGTGTTTCCATGGACACCCTGTGCCGGTCACTGCCCGCCTTTGAACTGCTGGCCAGGGATTATCATTTGGCATAAAACAGAAAAACTGCGCCCGGAGAATATCTCCGGGCGCGTTGCTTTACAATTTTTTATTTGTCTTCCGTGACCAGTTCCTTCACAGAGGCTGCCAGTCCGGCGATGCCCTGAATCTCCGAAGGAATGATGATCTTGGTGGCCTGACCGTTGGCCGCCGCCTGAAATGCCTCCAGCGCCTTCATCCGCAGCACCGGCTCGGTGGGCGCAGCCTCATTCAGCAGCCGCAGAGAATCCGCCAGAGCGGTCTGCACCTTCATCAGGGCCTCAGCCTGACCCTCGGCCTCCTTGATCTTCTGCTGCTTCACGGCCTCTGCCCGGAGGATAGCGGATTCCTTTTCGCCCTCAGCAATGAGGATGGCGGACTTCTTTTCGCCCTCCGCCCGGAGAATGGATTCCCGGCGCTCACGCTCGGCCTTCATCTGCCGCTCCATGGCATTCTGAATCTCTTTGGGCGGGATGATATTTTTCAGTTCCACACGGGTCACCTTCATGCCCCAGGGGTCGGTGGCCTCATCCAGAATCACCCGCATTTTGCTGTTGATGATGTCCCGGGAGGTCAGCGTCTGATCCAGCTCCAGCTCGCCGATGATGTTGCGCAGGGTGGTTGCGGTGAGGGTTTCAATGGCGGACATGGGCTGCACCACGCCATAGGTATAGAGCTTGGGGTCGGAAACGAAGAAATAGACCACCGTGTCGATCTGCATGGTCACATTATCCTTGGTAATCACCGGCTGCGGCGCAAAATCCGCAATGCGTTCCTTCAGCGTCACCTTGTTGGCCACACGCTCCAGCAGAGGAATTTTGAAATGTACGCCGGTCTGCCAGGTCTGTTGATAGGCGCCCAGCCGCTCCACCACAAAGGCGCTGGCCTGAGGCACGACTACTACATTGGACAGAATCAGAATCACGACGATGAGAATAATGACAACGGGGAGAATGGTTGCGATGCCGATGAGCATGGTTTTTCCTCCTTTTTGTTACTGCGGTGCCGCGCCGTCTGTGCGCTCCACCATGGCCTTGACGCCTTCAATGTACTTCACCGTAACCTGTGCGTCCCGGGGGATTACGGAGCCGTCGATGCTGCGGGCCGTCCAGAGCATCCCACCCTGACGGATCTGGCCGGAGGGCGCTTCGTTGTTGATTTCCTCCGTGACCACAGCGGTTTTTCCCAGAATCCGATCTGCATTGGTGGGCTGGCAGGACTGGTTGAAGCGTTTTTTCAGCAGAAGCTTTGCCGCTGCCAGCGCCGCCAGGGATACCAGCAGAAACACGGCCGACTGTACCCAGACACCGCCGCCCAGCAGAGCCGCCGCCATAGCCGCCAGCGCACCCACGGAAAACCAGATGGAGTTCAGTCCCAGCATCACCGCCTCGATGATGCCGAAAACGATCGCTGCCGCCACCCAGACAGCATACATGGGGATTCCCAGAATATCCATTGCAGATCCATCCTCTTCCTGCTTGTGGTGCCGGGCCATGAGCCCGGTTTGCTATGCTTCTATTATAACATGGTTTCTCTGAAAATGCACGAAATATTTTCTGAAAACTTTCTGAAAAATGAAAAAAGCCGGGACTGTTCCGGGGATTTCACAGGTTTGCCCGCCGTGGGAGTATTTCTCTGCCCGTTTTCTCCCCTCTCGGCGCAGTAAATATCTGGCGATTTCAAAAAAGATAAAAAAAATTGATTTTTATGCTTGACTTTCTGTCTCCGGTGTGCTATTCTAAATGAGCGGTCAGGAATGACCGGCTCACACATGGGGGTATAGCTCAGCTGGGAGAGCGCTTGAATGGCATTCAAGAGGTCAGCGGTTCGATCCCGCTTATCTCCACCAGACGAAAAGCATTGGAAACACATCGTTTCCGGTGCTTTTTCTTTTTGTCGTGAGGACTGAAAAGCCCTTCTTTCTAACGCTTTTCTAACGGGGCGCAGGGTGCATCCGGGCGAAGAAGGCCGGTTACGGAGGCCGCGATGTGTTCTGTTCTGTGGCGTTTCATCTTACATATCCGTGAAAATACAGATGCGAACAGAAGTATTGTCACTGTCAGGCAGCAGATATGAACGCCTGATGACATTTTAATGAAGCCCTGTAAATCTCCCTGTCAAAGTCTTGACGCATCTGCGGCGGGGTGATAAAATAAACTGATTATGATTGCTCATTCCGTGCGCTTGCGCACACTCCGAAAGGATATCTGATTATGTGGACTTCAAATCATTGGCAGGATTATGAGCTGCTGGACTGCGGCGACGGTCAGCGGCTGGAGCGCTGGGGTGACCAGCTTCTGGTGCGTCCCGATCCTCAGGCCATCTGGGAAAAGGCCGGCAGTCCCCTCTGGAGCCGGGCCAATGCCGTATATCATCGCAGCAAATCCGGCGGCGGCAGCTGGGAGATCCGTTCTCTGCCCGAGCACTGGACCATCCGCTATGAGGATCTGGTCTTCAACATCAAGCCCATGAGCTTCAAGCACACCGGCGTTTTCCCCGAGCAGGCGGCCAACTGGGACTTTATCCGCCGCCAGATCCGGGAGGCAGGACGGCCTGTGAGCGTTCTGAATCTGTTTGCCTATACCGGCGGCGCTACCATTGCCGCAGCCTCTGCCGGAGCTACGGTCTGTCATGTAGACGCAGCACGGGGCATGGTCACCTGGGCCCGGGAAAATGCCCGTTCCTCCGGACTGGAGGGCACTCCCATCCGCTATATCGTGGATGACTGCAAGAAATTCATCAAGCGGGAGATCAACCGGGGCCGGAAATATGACGCCATCATTATGGATCCTCCCTCCTATGGCCGGGGGCCCAACGGGGAGATCTGGCGCTTTGAAGAAAGCATCGGAGAATTCGTCGCCCTCTGCGCACAGGTGCTTTCCGAGCATCCCCTGTTCATTATCATCAATTCCTACACGGCAGGCATTTCCCCCTCTGTTCCCGCCTATATTCTGGGCCGCACGGTGACGCCCCTTTACGGCGGACGGGTGGAGGCCTCGGAGCTGGGTCTGCTGTGCAAAGAGACCGGACTGATGCTGCCCTGCGGACACGCCAGCCGCTGGATCGGAGGGAAATGATATGGCCCAGATTATCGAAACCCGTCAGCTGACCTTCCGCTACAGTGAGGACGGCGCCAACGCGCTGGAGGATGTGACCCTCTCCATTCAGGAGGGTTCCTTTACAGCGGTGCTGGGCCACAACGGCAGCGGAAAATCCACCTTTGCCAAGCATCTCAACGCTATTTTGCTGCCCTCCGGCGGAAAGGTCTATGTGGACGGCATGGATACCGCCGACGAAAGCCGCCTGTTTGATGTGCGGAAAACAGCGGGCATGGTGTTCCAGAATCCGGACAATCAGATCGTTGCCAATGTGGTGGAGGAGGATGTGGCCTTCGCCTGTGAAAACATGGGTCTGCCGCCCCAGGAGATCCGCCGCCGGGTGGACGAAAGTCTGGCTGCCGTGGGCATGAGCGAATATGCCAACAGCGCTCCGCATCTGCTGTCCGGCGGGCAGAAGCAGCGTGTGGCCATTGCGGGGATTCTGGCAATGCAGCCCCGGTGTATCATTATGGACGAGCCCACTGCCATGCTGGATCCCTCCGGCCGGGCAGAGGTCATGGCCGCCATTCACCGTCTCAACCGGGAGACCGGTGTTACCGTGGTGCTCATCACCCATCATATGGACGAAGCCGCCTCTGCCCAGCGGGTCATTGTGATGAAGCAGGGCCGGGTGGCGCTGGACGGTACACCCCGGGAGGTTTTTTCTCAGGTGGAGCAGATGCAGACCCTGTCCCTTGCCGTTCCGCAGACGGTGGAGCTGCTGTACGCACTGAACCGGCAGGGTGCGGCGCTTTCTCTGGAGGCGCTTTCCGTGGAGGAATGTGCCGATGAAATTATGAAATATCTGGAGGCGCAGTCATGAAGGAAGTATTGCGCATTGAACAGCTCACCCATATTTACGGTCAGGGCACACCCTTTGAAAAGAAGGCCGTGGATGCCGTGGATTTCGCAGCCCGACATGGGGAGTTTATCGCGCTGATCGGTCATACCGGCAGCGGAAAATCCACACTGATCCAGCATTTCAACGGGCTGCTCAAGCCCACTGCGGGGCGGGTGCTCATCAACGGAGAGGATATTCATCAGACCCGGGAAATGACACGGGCTGCCCGGTTTGCCGTGGGACTGGTGTTCCAGTATCCGGAATATCAGCTGTTTGAAGAAACCGTCTATGCCGATGTGGCCTTCGGCCCCAAAAATATGGGTCTGGAGCAGGGAGAGATCGACCGCCGTGTGCGGGAAAGCTGCCGCATCACCGGCATTCCCGAAGAGCTGCTGCAAAAGTCCCCCTTTGAGCTGTCCGGCGGACAAAAGCGCCGGGTGGCGCTGGCAGGAGTGTTTGCCATGGAGCCGGAGGTGCTGGTGCTGGATGAGCCCATGGCCGGATTGGATCCTGCCGGATGCAGCGATGTGTTCCGCTTTATTCAGGAATATCACCGGAAGCACGGCACCACCATTATCTTTGTCACGCACAGTATGGAATATGCCGCGCTGCTGGCCCAGCGGATCATCGTCATGGATCATGGCCGCATTCTGATGGACGGCACGCCTGCGGACATTTTTGCCCGCTCGGAGGAGCTGCTGCAGGCCGGACTGGATGTGCCGCAGGTGACACGGGTCTTTCTGGAGCTGAAGCGGCGGGGCGTTCCCGTAGATACTGCCGTATATACGGTTGCGCAGGCGGCGGAAGCGCTGAAGGCGCTGAAGGGAGGCCGGAGTCAATGCTGAAGGATATCACGCTGGGACAGTATTTTCCCGGCAGCAGCCCGGTTCACCGGCTGGATCCCCGCACCAAGCTTTTGATTTTGATTTTGTATATTGTCACGATTTTTACTGCATCCGAGCTTTTGCCCTGTCTGCTGTGTCTGGCGGCGCTGACGGCGGCGGTGGCCCTTTCCCGCATTCCCGCAAAAATGATGCTGAAGTCGCTGAAGCCCATCATTTTCATCGTGATCTTCACCGGACTGCTGAATATGCTCTATACGCCCGGACGGGAGCTTGTGCGCTTCTGGATTTTCCGGGTGACGGAGGAAGGCATTCGCTCCGCCGTGCTGATGACGGTGCGCATTCTGCTGCTGGTGGCTTCCACAGCGCTTCTGACCTATACCACCTCACCCATGGCGCTCACCGACGCACTGGAAAGTCTGCTGAATCCCCTGAAAAAGCTGCATATTCCGGTGCATGAGTTTGCCATGATGATGTCCATCGCTCTGCGCTTTGTTCCCACGCTCATTGAGGAAACAGACAAAATCATGTCTGCGCAAAAGGCCCGGGGCGCAGATTTTGAAACGGGAAATCTCCTGCGCCGTGCCAAAGCGCTGATTCCCGTGCTGGTGCCGCTGTTCATCTCGGCCTTTCGCCGGGCAGATGAGCTGGCTACCGCTATGGAATGCCGTCTGTATCACGGCGGCAGCGGCCGCACCCGTCTGCACACCCTGCGCTATGGCCGGGCCGATCTGTATGGCGGGCTGCTTTCTCTGGTGATCTGCGGCGGTGCCATTGCCCTGAATATTCTGCTATGAAGACGGCACTGATTTTGTCCTATCTGGGTGCGGATTATCACGGCTGGCAGCGGCAGAACAACGCCATGGCCATTCAGCAGCTCATTGAGGAAGCCTGGGAAAAAACCTGCGGCACACCCTGCACCCTGTCCGGCTGCGGCAGGACGGATGCCGGTGTTCATGCCAAATATTATGTTGCCTCCACCGCTGCCGTCACCACCATCCCGCTGGAGCGTCTGCCCATGGCGCTGAACGCCCGTCTGCCGGAAGCTGTGGTGATTCACCGGGCTGTGGCCGTGGAGGACAGCTTTGACGCGCGGTTTTCCTGCGTGTGCAAGGAATATACCTATCTGATTCACAACAGCCGCACCCGTGACCCCTTTTATACCGATCGGGCGTGGTTTTATCCCCAGCCGCTGAATGTGGCTGCCATGGCCCGGGCGGCGGAGGATTTTGCAGGCAGGCAGGATTTTGCCGCCGTACACAACGAGGGCACACCGGTGAAATCCACCGTCCGCACCGTGTATTACTGCAAGGTGGAGGCACGGCCCGGCAATCTGGTGGCCATCCGCATCTGTGCCGACGGATTTTTGTACAACATGGTACGGGCCATCACCGGGACGCTGGTGTATGTGGGCATCGGAAAAATCGCCCCGGACGGGATCCCGGCGATTCTGCAAAAGGGTGACCGGGAAGCTGCCGGCCCCACCGCACCGCCCTGCGGTCTGTATATGACCGCTCTGACCTATGAAAGAGAGGAACTGGATGGACGAGGGGATTGACCTGAAAAAATCGGGAAAGCTGAAGGATAATATCACCCGTTTCCGGCAGGACAAGCGCCTGGCGGTGACCGGTGCGCTGTATTCTCTGGCCCTGCTGGGAATGCTGGCCATTGTGGTATTCTGCGCCTTTCATTTTCACGAAGACCTTTCCACGGAAAATCTCCGGCGGGTCTTCCTGTATCTGCAAACGGCGGACACCGCGGCAGAGCCCTTTACCGAATATCGCTTTGAAGCCAGTCTGGATACGGACTATATGCCCTTCGGCACCGGTCTGGCTGTGACCTCGGCGGACACCTATTCCTATATCAGCGGACTGGGCGGCAGCCGCTATTCGCTCCAGCTGAAATACACCTCTCCCGCCATGTGCGCCGGAGACAGGCATATTCTCATTTATGACCGGGGCGGAAAGTCCTTCTGCGTTGCCAGCAGCTATGCGGAGTATCTCCGGGAAACGCTGGATTCGCCCATTCTCTCCGCCTCCATGAACCGTGCAGGTGCCTTTTCTCTGGTGACGGATGAGGAAAACTACCGGGCGGCGGTTTCCGTTTACAGTGCCCGGCAAAAGCTGCTGTGCAAATGGTATACCTCGCAATATTATGTGCTGTTTTCCTCAGTCAGCCCGGACAGCAGCCGCTTTGCGGCCCTGTGTCTCAGCCAGCAGTCCCTGCTCTGTGAGACTCAGCTTCGGGTCTTTCGCATCGGGGATGAAGCGCCGCTGTGGACGGTGGAGCTGGGAGAAAAGCAGGTCTGGTCCATGACCCATGATAAATCCGGCGGGCTGGTCATACTATGTGACGACGGCGTTTATCGCTATGACGAGAACGGCGTGCTCACCGCTTCCCTGCCCCTGAGCCGTCAGCCTGATCGCTTTGCCGTTACCGAGGGCGGCGATCTGCTGCTGGCCTTTTCCGAGGCCGCCGGAGGCGCAGCTTCCGTGCGGGTGCAGATCATCGGCGATCTGGGAGAGACGGTGTATGCGGGCAGCTTTTCCGGGACGCTGCGGGCTGTGGCCTGTGACGGCGGCACCGGAGCGCTGCTGTTTACCGACCGTCTGGAGAAAATCTCCTATCAGACGAATGTCCCATCTGTACAGACCTATCCCTGTGCCAGTGCCCGGAATGTGGCCTGCACCCGGGAGGGCGACAGCATTCTCATCTTTACCGACCGGGCGGAAAAGGTGCTATATGACAACGAGGAGGCTCTGCCATGATTTCTGCCCTTTTGAATCATCCCTTTGTGTGGGATATTCTCTTTCTTGTATTATGGATTCTCTGCATTGTCCTTTCCGCAAAGCGGGGCGGCTTTCAGGCCATTTCCGGCATTGCGGGGACGGTGCTGGGTGTGATTTTGGGAAACCGCTTTCAGCAGCCGCTGGCAGAAAAGCTTCAGCCGCTGGTGGAGCCCTCTCTGCTGGAGCTGGCCCAGAAGGCAGACCTGACGCAGGTCAGCGGCTTGCAGGAAGGGTCTGCGATCTCTGACCTCATCGCCCGCAGCAACACCGTCACCGACAAGCTGAGCCAGCTCTATCAGTCGCTGATGGAATCGCTGGCCCGGGAGCTGGCAGTCAACCTGTCCTCCATTCTGGCCTTTCTGCTGATTTTTCTGGCAGTCAAGCTGGCGGTGTGGCTGGTGTGTCTGCTGCTGAAGCTGGATATCCCCGTCATCAGCGGACTGAACCGCACCATCGGCGGTCTGCTGGGCGCAGTATCCGGCCTGCTGCTCATCATCACCCTGTGCTGGGCGGTGATGCGCTTTGCCCCGGAGGGGAATCTCAGTCTGCTCAGCCGAGGCTGCTTGCAGCAAAGTCTGCTGGGCGGCTTTTTCACCCGGCTCTTCTGAGCCTTTGATACGCAATCACAGCGGCGTACTGTGCCGCTGAACCGAAACCATCACGGAGGAACACTATGGAAATGCCCATCTGCGCCCGCTGCAAAAAGAATATGGCAGTGGTCTTCATTACCAAAATGGAAAACGGCAAAACCGTCAACGAGGGTCTTTGCCTGAAATGTGCCAAGGAGCTGGGGATCAAGCCCGTGGCTGATCTGCTGGACAAATTCGGCCTGAACGATGAGGATCTGGACGGTCTTACGCCGGATGCTCTGGGAGACAGTCTGCCCGGCATGATGGAACAGCTGGGCGCAGCTCCGCAGGAGGAGGAAGAGGCCGCTGAAGAGGATGAGGACGCACCCTCCCGTGCGCCCGCCTTCCCCCTGTTCAAGTTTTTCCGGCCAAACAAGCCGGAGCCTGCCGGAGAGTCTGCCGCCAAGCCTGCCGATTCCAAAAAGCAGCCCAAGAAAAAGAAGTTTCTGGGGCTTTACGCACAGGATCTGACGGCAAAGGCCAGGGCCGGCAAGCTGGATCGCATCGTTGGCCGGGACAGCGAAACCCTGCGGGTGATTCAGATTCTCAACCGGCGGCAGAAGAACAATCCCTGTCTGATCGGTGAGCCCGGCGTGGGCAAAACCGCCGTGGCAGAAGGTCTGGCCCAGAAAATCGCCCGGGGAGATGTTCCCTACAAGCTGCAAAACAAGGAGGTCTGGCTGCTGGATATGACCGCCATGGTGGCCGGTACCCAGTTCCGGGGACAGTTTGAGGGCCGCATGAAGAGCCTCATTGAAGAGGTGAAGGCTCTGGGCAACATCATTCTGGTGATCGACGAGGTTCACAATCTGGTGGGTGCGGGCGATGCCGAGGGCAGCATGAATGCCGCCAACATTCTGAAGCCCGCGCTGAGCCGGGGCGAGATTCAGGTGATCGGCGCCACGACGCTGAAGGAATACCGCAAATATATCGAGAAGGATGCCGCATTGGAGCGGCGCTTCCAGCCGGTCATCATCAACGAGCCTACCCTCTCGGAAACGGAGGACATTCTCCGGGGCATCAAGAGCTATTATGAGACCTTCCACGGGGTGCAGATTGCCGATCAGGTGCTGGTGCAGGCGGTCTATCTGGCCCATCGCTATATCACTGACCGCTTCATGCCGGACAAGGCCATTGACCTGCTGGATGAAGCCTGCTCGGATGTGAATCTGCGTTCCGCTGCCCTGAGCCGGATTCCCGCCTTGCAGGATGAAATGGACACGCTGGGTGAGCAGCAGGCCGAGCTGATGAGTGCGGAAGAGCAGGATTATGAAAAAATCGCCCAGAACCGTTCCCGGATGCTCCAGCTGCAAAATCAGCTGGATGAACTGCGGAAGCTGCCGGTGCCCCAGGTGACGCTGGACGATCTGGCCCGGGTCATTGAGCTCTGGACCAAGATTCCCGCCAGCAAGGTGCAGCAGCAGGATTTCATCCGTCTGCATACGCTGGCTGACCGGCTGAAGGGCCGGGTCATCGGACAGGATGAGGCCGTGGATGCGGTTGCCGCCGCCATTCGCCGGAAGCGTGCCGGCATCAGCGAAAAGAACAAACCCATTTCCTTTATCTTCGTAGGCCCCACCGGCGTGGGCAAAACCGAGCTGGTCAAGCAGCTGGCTGCGGATCTCTTTGATACGGAGGATTCCCTGATCCGTCTGGACATGAGCGAATATATGGAAAAGCACAGTGTCTCCAAGCTCATCGGTGCCCCTCCCGGCTATGTGGGCTATGACGAGGCGGGACAGCTGACGGAAAAGGTGCGCCGCCGCCCCTATTGCGTCATTCTCTTTGACGAGATTGAAAAGGCCCATCCCGATGTGCTGAATATGCTGCTTCAGGTGCTGGACGACGGCCGCATCACCGATGCCCAGGGCCGCTATGTCAGCTTTGAAAATGCCGTGATTATCATGACCTCCAACGCAGGCTCTGACCGCAGCGACGGCGCTGTGGGCTTTGGCAGCACCCTTTCCCAGCAGGGACGAGACAAGGCCATGAAGGCGCTTTCGGAGATCATGCGGCCGGAGTTTATCAACCGCATTGATGAAGTGATCGCCTTCCGGCAGCTGTCGCAGGAGGACTTCCGGAAAATCGCCGCCATCATGATGGGCGATCTGCAAAAGAATGTGGCCCGCAGCGGCATCACTCTCACCTGGGACGATTCCCTGCTGGAGCAGCTGGCAAAGGACAGCTATTCCGTCAGGTTCGGTGCCCGCAATCTGCGCCGTCTCATCGAAAAGCAGGTGGAGGATCCGGCGGCCAATCTGATTCTGGATTCCTTCGAGCATCCCATTCAGGCTCTGCGGGTGACGGCGGAGGATGGAAAAATCACCGTGAAGGAAGGCTGATTTCCGCAAAATCTCCCGCACCTCTTGACAAGCCGGGAAAAATTGCATATAGTGGTTTCAGTTAGATCTTCAGGGCGGGGTGCAATTCCCCACCGGCGGTACAGTCCGCGAACCTTCGGGCCGATCCGGTGCAATTCCGGAACCGACAGTATAGTCTGGATGGAAGAAGATATGGCTTTGTAAAGCTGCGCCCTGTTTTGCCTTTCTTTGGCAGACAGGGCGTTTTTTTTGCAAAAATCCCCGCCATATTCTCGGAAAGGAACCATTATGAAGCATCACACTGTCAAAACCCGTACCCTTGCCGCCACCGCCATGCTGGGAGCCATCGGCTTTATCCTCATGTTTCTGGAGCTCAGTGTGCCGGTGATGCCCTCCTTTATCAAGCTGGACTTTTCCGAGCTTCCGGCGCTGCTGGCTGCCTTTGCCTATGGGCCGGTTTCCGGCACGATGGTTTGCCTGCTGAAAAATGTCCTCCATGTGTTTCTGGGCGGCAGCTCCAACGGCGTGGGTGAGCTTTCCAATTTTCTCATGGGCTGCTGCTATGTCATCCCGGCGGGCCTGATCTACCGGCGGGTGAAAAGCCGCAGGGGGGCTCTGCTGGCCTCGGTATCCGGCTGTATCGCATCCGCCGCCATGAGCCTGCCCATCAACTATTTCCTGATCTATCCCCTGTACGGCAAAATGATGCCCATGGATGCGATTCTGGGGCTGTATCAGGCGCTGGATCCCTCCTGCAACGGACTGTTTGATGCGCTGCTGCGCTTTAATGCACCCTTTACGCTGGCGAAAAGCGCACTGGTGTGCGTGCTGGTGTTCCTGATTTATAAAAAGCTCTCTCCCCTGCTCCACGGCCGGAAATAAGTCTGCCTGTCCGGTCACGGATATCAACCCCGGATTTCATCCGATTGGAGAATGATTATGATTGTAAACTGCGTATGGGAACACAATGGCAAAGACACCCTGCTTTATGCCGCAAATTTTGTCGGTGCCTATACCCGTGGCGAAAGCTTTGAAATCGCGAAGGCAAAGATGCCCCGGGAGATCACTTCCTACTGCAAATGGCTGGAGATGGATATCCCCGATGAGATCGAGACTGTGATTGTCGGCGAAAAAAGCTCCGAGCTTACCATTCGGGATGCGGATTCCGATGTGCTTTTGGAAAGCGAACAGGCACCGCTGACGGCTGCGGAATATGAGGCGCTGAAAGCCCTTGCACTGAAGTCGGCGGAGGATTTTCTTGCACTGTACCAGTCCATTCCCGACAAAAATGCAGCCGCCGCGCCGGAGCGCAGAACCTTTTACGGGTCGGTTCCCCGCACGGCAAACGAAATGTACGGGCACACCAAAAATGTAAATGCGTATTATTTCGGAGAGATTGCTGTGGATGCCGACAACGATGGCAATATCTGCGAATGCCGCAGGCGTGGATTTGAGACGCTGGAGCGGCAGCCCGATTTTCTGCAAAACACGGTTATCGAAGGAAGCTATGGCGAGGATTGGTCGCTGCGCAAGGTTCTGCGCCGTTTCATCTGGCATGACCGCATTCATGCAAGAGCATGTATCGGATGGCGGTGAAAGTGTTCGGGGCGGAGAATGTGGCGAATCCGTTTTGCTTTTGAGCGGAACGATGCTATGGGAATGGACGGAAGGTTCAAGCCGGAGCATTGTTGGATATTCTCTTTCCGCTGCGAAGATATGATAAAACAGGCATGACCGAAATCATGCCTGCTTCAAAAATGTGATATTCCGTTCTGCTGTGTATCAGCCCCTGCGGCCGTGATTTTTTCACCCTGCCGCAGGGGTTTCTCTGTAGATTTGTATGATCCGGATTTTCTGCCGGGCTCAGCACTGCTCCAGCGCCGCCGCCAGCCGGTCTGCCGCCTGCTGTACCAGCTCCCGGGAGGTGGCCAGATTCAGCCGCACAAAGGTACGATAGCCCTCGCCGCCGAACCATTCGCCATAGTCCACCGCAAGGCCGCAGGTTTCTTCCATAAAGCTCTTGATATTTTCCGGCTTCACATAGGCCGCCAGATCCACCCACATCAGATAGGTGCCCTCCAGCGGAGAAATCACGGCTTTGGGCGCGCGGCGATGCAGCACATCCTTCAGCAGCTGATAGTTGTCCAGAAACAGCTCCCGGGTGGCCCTTGCCCAGTCCGCACCGCCGCGATAGGCAGCCTCCACGGCGATATAGCCCATGGGATTGCTGGGGGCGATATGAATGTGCTTTACAAAATCATCGAACCGCCGGCGAATCTCCGCGTTGGGAATCACGATGAGAGAGTTTTGCAGGCCCGCCAGATTGAAGGTTTTGGAGGCGGCGGTCAGCGTCACCACCATATCATCATAGCCGCCGATAGAGGCCGTGGGAATGTGGGTATGGCCGTCGTATACAATATCCTGATGGATCTCGTCGGAGATGACGAACACGCCGTATTTCCGGAACAGGGCCAGCAGCGTTTCCAGCTCCTCCCGTGTCCAGACCCGGCCCACGGGGTTGTGGGGAGAGCTGAGGATCACGGCCTTGATGGGCTGCTCCCGCAGGGTCTGCTCCAGACGGTCAAAGTCGATGGAATACACGCCGTTTTCCGCCTTCAGATCACAGCAGACCAGCTTGCGGTCATTGTCCTTCACGGCGTTCAGGAAGGGGTAATAGACAGGGGTCAGCACCAGCACGGCATCGCCGGGCCGGGTCATAATGTGCAGGAACCAGTTGACCGCCGGTACTACGCCGGGCGTGACCCGAATCCATTCCCGCTGCACCGTATAGCTGTGAACCTCCCTCTCCCACTGCATGAAGGCTTCATAGTAGGATTCCGGCGTTTTATAATAGCCGAAAACGCCCTGCTCCACATACGCCCGCAGCGCATTCCGGACGCATTCCGGCACCTGAAAATCCATGTCGGCTACCCACATGGCCTGAAGTCCCTCCCGGCCAAAGGTGCCCTTCAGATCATCCCATTTGCTGCAATTCGTGTTTCTGCGATCCACATAGCGCAGGCATTCGCCGCCTTTGTTCTGCATTGCGTTCTCCTTTCTTTTCGGTCCCGGCAGCGCTGATATGCTCGTGCCGCCGGGGACATCCGGCTTTTTTGCTTCTTCCGGCCTGTCAAATCGTGCTTTTTCAGGGACACCGACAGAAACATGGCTGTCCTCTGCCGGGTACTGCTTTCAGCTTAACAGCCGCCGGGAGACTTGTCAAGCCATGATGCCCCTCTGCTTCCCTACAGAAGTGTGCTGCTGCGGCAAAACACCGCTCTGCCGTCTTGCAAACAGGCACGAAATCTGGTATAGTAAAGTGATATTATTTGTCTGCAAGGGAGGTGCCGGAATGCTGTTGCCGTTTTCTTCCATTCCCCGGGAGGAGGCGCTGCGCTATCTGGGCTGGCGCAGCGGTGTACTTCCACCGGAGCTGGAACAGCTGCTGGAGGATTGCATCCGGGAAATGAGTGCGGTATGCGCTCCCCGCTATGTCTGGCGCAGGCTTCCGCTGGAGCGGCAGGGAGAGGTGCTTTCCGCCGGTGGGCTGGTGCTCCCGGGAGTCCAGCTGTCCCGACTGCTTTCCGATTGCAGCGCCTGTGTGATCTTTGCCCTGACGCTGGGAGACGCACCGGAGGCCCTGATTCGCAGAGCCGCTGCCGTGCATCGGACCCGGGCGCTGATGCTGGACGCCTGTGCCAGCGCCGCCTGTGAGCAGAGCTGTGATGATTTGCAGGCTCTGCTGGAGGAGCAGCTCCGGCCCGAGGGACTGTTTGCCACGGTGCGCTACAGTCCGGGCTACGGCGATCTGCCCCTGTCTCTCCAGCCCCGGCTTCTGGAGCTGCTGAACGCCTCCCGGCAGATCGGGCTGACGCTGACCGAAAGCCTCCTGATGACACCTCGAAAATCCGTTACGGCCATTTTCGGCCTGTCTGACCGGATGCAGCCCCGACAGCGCAGCGGCTGTGCCGGCTGCGCGCTGAATCAAACTTGTTCATTTCGAAAGGCGGGAATCCAATGCGGAAGCAAATCAGAATCTTAGACGGTGCCATGGGCACCATGCTCCAGAAGCAGGGCCTGAAGCTGGGCGATATTCCGGAGCTTTTGTGCTTTACCGATCCCCGGCGCATCACCGAAATTCACCGGGCCTATGTGGAGGCCGGGGCCGAGCTGATTTATACCAACACCTTTGGCGGAAATCGCTTCAAAATGCAGGGCACCGGTCATTCCGTAGAGGAGCTGGCCATGGTGGCGGTGGGCTGTGCCCGGGATGCCTGCCGGGGCAGCAATGCCCATGTGGCCTTTTCCGTGGGTGCCTGCGGCAAGCTGCTGCAGCCCGCAGGGCCCATGTCCTTTGACGAATGCTATGATGTCTATCGGGAAATGGCCGTAGCCGCCCAGAACGCCGGTGCGGACTGCATTGTTTTTGAAACCATGATGGATCTGGCGGAGGCCCGCATCGCGGTGCTGGCTGCCAGGGAAAATACGCAGCTGCCGGTATTCGCTACCATGACCTATGAGGCCGATGGCCGTACCTTTCTGGGATGCAGCGTCCGTGCCATGGGCATGGTGCTGGAGGGTGCCGGTGCGGATGCCATCGGTATCAACTGCTCTCTGGGGCCGGATCAGATGCTGCCGGTGGTGCAGGCCCTTTCGGAAAGCACCCGTCTGCCCCTGATTCTCAAGCTCAACGCCGGTCTGCCCGATCCCCAGACGGGAGAATATACCATCCCGCCGGAGGAATATGCCCGGCTGCTGGCGCCCTATCTGGAGCTGGGCGTTGCATGGCTGGGCGGCTGCTGCGGCACCTCGCCGGACTATATCCGCGCCGTTGCCCGGGCCTATCGGGGAACCGGGGTGAGCAAAACCCGCTTTTCTCCCGCGCCGCAGCTTTGCACCGCCAGAACGGTGCTGCCGCTGGATCGGGTGCGTGTGGTGGGCGAACGGCTGAATCCCACCGGCAAAAAGCGCTTTCAGCAGGCGCTGCGGGAGCAGGATATGGATTATATTCTGGCGCAGGCCGTGGCGCAGGCAGATGCCGGGGCCGATCTTCTGGATGTGAATGTGGGTCTGCCCCAGATCGACGAGCCCGCTCTGATGGAACGCACGGTGGATGCATTGCAGGGTGTCTGTGACATTCCTCTTCAGCTGGATTCCTCTGATCCGGCGGCGCTGGAGCGGGGGCTGCGGCATTATTGCGGCAAGGCGCTGGTCAACTCGGTAAACGGCGACCCCAGGGTGCTGGAGCGGGTGCTGCCCATTGTAAAAAAATACGGTGCGGCGGTGATCGGCCTGTGTATGGATCACACCGGTGTTCCGGAGACCGCAGAGGCCCGGCTGGAAATCGCCCGGCGGATCGTGGCGGCGGCAGAGCGTTACGGCATTCCCCGGGAGGATATTGTCATCGACTGTCTGGTGCTTACCGTTTCTGCCCAGCAGTCTCAGGCCCGGGAGACCCTGCGGGCGCTGGAGCTGGTGAAGCGGGAGCTGGGCGTGAAAACCATTCTGGGTGTGTCCAACATTTCCTTCGGCCTTCCCTGCCGGGACCGGCTCAATGGCGTATTTCTGGCGATGGCGCTGGCAAAGGGGCTGGATCTGGCCATTGTCAATCCCAATTCTGCTGAAATGACCGGTGTGCTGCGGGCGGCGGCGGTACTTCAGGGAGAGGATCCCGGCGCGGCTGCGTTTATTGAAGCCTTCGGCGGACAGACCGCCGCTCCGGCGGCTCCTGCCACAAAGGACACCTCCACAGACCTGAATCTGCTGCTGCAAAAGGGTCTGCGCAAGGAGGCAAAGACTGCGGTAAAAGCGCTGCTGGAGCAGGGCGAAGCGCCTATGGACATCATTCAAAACCGGCTGATTCCGGCGCTGGATCAGGTGGGACTGCTGTTTGAACAGGGAAAGTTTTTCCTGCCCCAGCTTTTGAATGCCGCCGAAACGGCTCAGGCCGCCTTTGGCGTTCTGCAATCCGTGCTGGCAGAAAGCGGCCAGCCTGCCGGAAGTCAGGGACGGCTGCTGGTGGCAACGGTGCAGGGCGATATTCATGACATCGGAAAAAACATTACCAAATGCATTCTGGAAAATTACGGCTTTCAGGTGCTGGATCTGGGACGGGATGTGCCCATCCAGACGGTGGCCGACACGGTGGTGCGGGAGAAGATTCAGCTGGTAGGCCTCAGTGCCCTGATGACCACCACACTGCCCAACATGGAAAAAACCATCCGGGCCATTCATGAAAAGGCTCCGGGATGCAAAGTTTTCGGCGCAGGTGCCGTGCTGACGGAGGAATATGCCCATGCCATGGGTGCGGACTTCTATGCGAAGGATGCCAAGCAGGCCGTGGACATTGCAAAGCTGGTATTGGAGCAGAGAGCATGAACGAACTTCTGGAACGAATCAAAACCCGGCCCCTGCTGTTTGACGGGGCGTTCGGTACCTATTATGCCGTCCGGCGCTGTGACCGCTTCGGCAAATATGAGGAGGCCAATCTCCGCTCGCCGGGAACGGTGCGGCAGATCGCCTTTGAATACATTTCCGCCGGCTGCGATGCCATCAAAACCAACACCTTCGGCGCAAACCGGGTCAGTCTGGACTGTGACGGAGAACATCTCCGGCAGGTGATTCTGGCCGGCTGTCGGCTGGCGCTGGAGGCGGCGGAGGGCCACGGGGTCACGGTGTTTGCCGATATCGGCCCCATCCCCCAGCGGGGAGAGGAATCTCTTTCTGCCCAGTATCGGGAGCTGGTCGATCTGTTTCTGGAGGGCGGATTGCGGCATTTTCTCTTTGAAACCATGAGCTCTGACCAGTATCTTTCCGAAACTGCGGCCTATATCCGGCAAAAAGCGCCGGATGCGCTGGTGATCGGCACCTTTGCCGTGGGGCCGGACGGTTTTACCGCCGGGGCCCGTTCCGGACAGGAGCTGCTTCTGGGCTTGCAGGAGGATCCCAACATTGACATTCTGGGCTTGAACTGTGTTTCCGGCCCCTTCCATATGCTGCGGTATCTCCGAACGCTGCCGCCCCTCCGCAAGCCGCTGTGCGTCAGTCCCAATGCGGGCTATCCCACGGTGGAGGACGGCGCCGCCCGCTTTGGCTCCAACCCCCGGTATTTTGCCCGGCAGATGCTGGAGATCGTATCGGCAGGCGCAGCGGTGGTAGGCGGCTGCTGCGGCACTACGCCGGAGCACATTCACGAGCTGGCGCTGGCGCTGCACGGGCAGGCGGCCGACGAGCTTCCCCGGGTGCTTCCCAAAAAGGAAAAGTCCGCTCCCGCTTCTCCTCCTCCTCAGGCGCCGGAAAGTCCCTTCTGGCAAAAGCTCCGGCAGGGCCAGACGGTCTTTGCCGCCGAGCTGGATCCGCCTCCGGTCAGTGACCCGGAAAAGTTTCTGCGCCATGCGGGGATTCTGAAAAACGGCGGCGTGGACATTCTCACCCTGGCAGACTGTCCGGTAGCCCGTGTTCATGCGGACAGCTGCATGATGGCGGCCCGTCTCCGGCGGGAACTGGGTTTGGAGCCCCTTCCCCACATGACCTGCCGGGATCGGAACATCAACGCCACCAAGGCGCTGCTGCTGGGGCTGTCCATGGAAAACATCCGCAATGTGCTGACTGTCACCGGCGACCCCATTCCCAACGCCGAACGCAGCGAAGTGAAGGGTGTCTGGAGCTTCAATTCCTCTATTCTGGCGGGATATATCCGTCAGCTGTCGGAAAGCGGCGCTGCCGCCCCCTTCCATGTGTGGGCCGCGCTGAATGTCAATGCCCCCAATTTTGCCTTTGAGCTGGAAAAGGCAAAGCGCAAGCTGGAGGCCGGTGTGTGCGGCTTTCTGACCCAGCCGGTGTTTACCAGCCGTTCGGTGGAGCATCTTCGTCAGGCCAGAGCCGCCCTGCCGGGCTGCTATCTGCTGGGCGGAATCATTCCCGTTACCTCCTATAAAAGCGCCCTGTACATGAACAGCGAGGTGGCCGGGATCCAGATTCCCGAGGATGTGCTGGCGCTGTATGAGACGGCCTCCAGGGAGGAAGCCCTGCGGCTGGCGGTGGAGCTTTCCTGCCAGCTGGGCCGGGAGATTCGTCCCTATGTGGACGGCTATTATCTCATCACGCCCCAGGGGCGGCCCTCGGTGGTGTGCAGCATCATCCGCAATCTGCGGGCATGGGAAGCGCAGACCCCCGATTCTCCGGCGAATCTATAAAAAATATGCCTCCGTGTATGGCACAGGCCACACGGAGGCTTTTTCTGTATCATTGGATTTTCGCCGCAGCGTCAATTCTGCGGCTGGCTGAGATAAACATCGGGGGGCAGCACCGTGGACAGCTCCACCAGCATGGGATCCAGTCCCGTACCGTAGGGCAGCACATGGGTGCGCAGCTGCAGCGGCTCCGGACTGTGGGTTTCCGGCAGCAGCAGCTGTACCGACGCGCCCTGACCCTCGTTGCTCATCAGCAGCATTCTGCCGCCGTGGCGCTCGGTAAAGGCCCGCACCAGCGCCAGACCAAAGCCCGCACCGGCTCCCGCGCCCTTCATGGGATCCATGGCGCAGTATTTCCGGAACACATCGCCCATAATCCGGTTGTCAATGCCCGGGCCATTGTCCACCACGGAAATGCACACATCGCTGTCCCGCTCCCGCAGAGAGATGACAATGGTTCCGTTGGACTGCGCGCCCATGGCGTTGGCCACCAGATGCAGCACGATCCGCTGAATCTTTTCTCTGTCCACATAGCGGAGCAGCGGTTTGTCCGGCAGATTCCACAGCAGGGTAAAATCGTTCTGCGCACACAGCTCCGTCAGATGATCCTTCATCCTGCGGAACAGCGCCGTCAGATCCTCCTCCTGAAAATGCATTTCCAGCACGCCGTTTTCCGCCGCGGCGCAGTCCTCCAGATTGCGCATGGTGCGGAGGATCCGGTAAAAGCTCCGGCGCATAATGGCCATTTCCTTCTGCTGCTTTTCCGTTTTGACCAGAGCCTCCATATGCTTCATGGCGGGCAGCAGGATGGAAAGCTCTGTTTTGACCTCCCGGGATACAAACCGGGCGGCGTTCATGGTGATAAAGGAGCCGCCCCGCTGGTTCAGCGGTGTCAGCTGCACATAGATTTCTCCATCGTCCAGCTCGGCCCGGCAGTCAAACCGCTGGCCGGAAATCACGCATTCGAAGGGCACCGATTTTCCCTGCTGCACCTGCCCCACGACCTGCGCCGCAACCTTATCCTCTACAAAATCATTCAGATTCCGTCCGGTCAGATCCTCATCCAGCATCAGCTTCAGCGGGCCGGAAAGATAGACTACACGGCCGGAAGGGCTGCACACCAGCAGAAGCTCCTCCCGGTGCTCCTGCGGAAACCCCATGATCTCATTGTGCTGATCCTCCACCAGCTCCACCGTTCCTTTCACCGCGTCCCAGACGCATCTCTTTTTTCTCATTATACCCTCCTTCGACCGGTTTCGCAATGCCGATTTTTTGAATTTCAGAAAATGTGCAAAAAAATCTTCTTTTTTTCCGGGGTTGCTTTTGGATTTCCCTGCCGTTATAATAGAGGTGTGATTTCACAGGGCTGATATCCAAAAAATAAAATCATGGAGGCATCATTCATGGCGACGAAAATTGGTATCAACGGATTCGGCCGCATTGGTCGGCTGATTCTGCGGGAAGGCGTCAAACGCAGTGATCTGGAATTTGTGGCAGTCAACGGCCACCGTTCCAGCCCGGAATATCTGGCCTATATGCTGGCCCACGACACAGTACATGGCCGTCCGGATTTTACCGTGACCCACACGGAGGATTCCATCGTCATCGACGGACATCCCATCCGCGTCCTGACAGGCGAAAAGCCCGAGGACAACCCCTGGCAGGAGCTTGGCGTGGATTATGTCATTGAATCCACCGGCAAGTTCAAAACCATCGAGGAAGCCGGCGCGCATCTGAAGGCCGGCGCAAAGAAGGTCATTATCACCGCGCCCTCCAAGGACGCTCCCATGTTTGTCATGGGTGTCAATCAGGACAGCTATTCTCCCGATATGACAGTGGTGAGCAATGCCTCCTGTACCACCAACTGTCTGGCCCCTGTGGCAAAGGTTTTGCAGGATACCTTCGGCATCCGTGACGGCCTGATGACCACGGTTCACGCTGCCACCGCCACGCAAAAGGTCGTAGACGGTTCCTCCAAGAAGGACTGGCGGGGCGGCCGCGCGGCCTTCGGCAACATCATTCCCTCCTCTACCGGCGCTGCCAAGGCCGTTGGCAAGGTGATTCCCGCTCTGGACGGAAAGCTCACCGGTATGTCCTTCCGTGTCCCGGTGCTGGATGTGTCCTGCGTGGATCTCACCGTCAATCTGGAAAAGCCCGCGAAATATGATGACATCTGCCGCGCCATGAAGGAAGCCTCGGAAGGCCCGCTGAAGGGCATTCTGGGCTATACGGAGGATGATGTGGTGTCCTCGGACTTCACCTCTGATCCCCGTGCCAGCATCTTTGACGCAAAGGCGGGCATCGCCCTCACCGATACCTTCGTCAAGCTGGTTGCCTGGTATGACAACGAGTATGGCTACAGCTGCAACACCCTGAATCTGCTGGAGTACATGATCCGTCAGGACAACAAATAACAGGTTTCCCCGGAGTGCGTCGTTTTTGCGGCGCACTCTTTTTTATTTTTTGCAATTATTTCAGAAAACCTATGGCGTATTTCTGAAAAATGTTGTAAACTATAGGGTAACACAGGAAAACTTTCTTTCAGGCCCCGCAGCTGTGTCTCCGGGGCGAACAGGAGTATCAATCATGTATGAGTTTGTAACGCAGCAGACGCTGCCGCAATATGAAGCTTTTGTAGAGGGACACCCCAAGGGACATTTTTTGCAGTCCCATCTGTGGGCTCCGGTGAAAAGTGACTGGCAATGGAAGGCCATCCTCCGCCGGAATGAACAGGGTGAGATCACCGGTGCCATGAGCGTTCTGATCCGCAAGATGCCCGGCGTTCCCTATCGGATGATGTATGCCGCCCGGGGGCCGGTGTGTGATGTACACGACCGGGAGACGCTGGCGGAGCTGACCCAGGGTGCCGCCGTGCTGGCCAGACAGTGCCGTGCCTATGCCCTGCGCATGGATCCGGATGTGCCCGGCAGCGACAGCGAATTTATCGAAGCCATGAAGGCGCTGGGCTATGTGCATCATCCCGGCGACAAGGATTTTAACGGCATTCAGCCCTGCTATGTGTTCCGGCTGAATGTGAAGGACAAGACCGAGGAGGAGCTGCTGGCGGCTTTCCACTCCAAGACCCGGTACAATCTGCGGCTCAGCGCCCGGAAGGGTGTCACCGTGCGGCAGTGCGGAAAGGAGCTTTTGCCGGAGTTTGCCCGGCTGATGCAGGAGACCGGCAACCGGGACGGCTTTATCACCCGCCCGGAGAGCTATTTTGCCGCCATGCTGGACGCACTGGGAGACAAGGCCAGACTGTATATGGCCTTTTGGGAGGACAAGCCCATCGCCGGAACGCTGGCCGTGCATTACGGCAACAAGGTCTGGTATCTTTACGGCGCTTCCTCCAACCAGCATCGGAATGTCATGCCCAACTATCAGCTGCAATGGGCCATGATCCAGTGGGCGCTGGAGACTCATTGTGACATCTATGATTTTCGCGGCGTCTCCGGTGATCTCACGCCGGACAATCCCCTTTACGGACTCTATCTGTTCAAAAAGGGCTTTGGCGGTGATCTGACGGAGTTCTGCGGCGAGTTTGAAATGGTGTACAATAAAACGGCAGACTTTATCGTGAACAAGGGACTGGGTGCGGCCCGTACCCTGCGGCGCAAGCTGAAGAATCTGCGGCATCGGGAGCAGGAGCAGCAGCACAAGGCTGCCGTCTCGGCCCGGGGCGCAAACACACAGGATAACAGTCCGTTGCCGGAAGAGAAAGATAACTGACGCCGCCGCGCAAGCTCCGGCGAAAGAACAGGAGGGACAGAGTATGAAAGCGTTGATTGTGGACAAGGCCAAAATCCTCAACAATCTGCAGGTGATCCAGACTGCGGCGGGCGATGCCCAGGTGTATGCCGTGCTGAAGATCAATGCCTATGGGCTGGGACTTCGGCCCATGGCAGAGCTGTGCCGTCAGGCCGGTATCCGGCGTTTTGCGGTGACAGAGCCGGAGGATGCGGTACGGCTGCGGGACTGGGGTTTTCAGGAGGAGGAGCTGCTGATCCTTCGCTCCACAGCCTGCGAGGAGGACATCCGGAACATTCTGAAAGCCGGTGCCACCGCCACCGTGGGCTCCTATGACGCGGCGCTGGCGCTCAACGGCATTGCGGAGAGCGAAGGCGTGGTGTGTGATGTACACATCAAGGTGGATACCGGCATGGGCCGTTACGGCTTTGTGCCCGGAGAGATCGACCGAATCCTCAGCGTTTACCGCTATCTGGGCAGTCTCCATGTCACCGGCACCTATACCCATTATGCCAACGCCTTCCGCAGCAAAAAGAAAACTCAGGCGCAGTATGACCTGTTCCTTTCCGTGGTGGAAAAGATTCGTGCCGCCGGATTTGACCCGGGAATGCTGCACGCCTCCAACTCCGAAGCCTTCTTTGGCTGCAAGATGCCCAATCTGGACGCAGTGCGCATCGGCTCGGCGCTGGGCGGCAGAGTGATCTCCCGGGGAGACTTTGGTCTTCAGCGTACCGGCCGTCTGCAAAGTGAAATCGTGGAGGTGCGCTGGCTGCCGAAGGGCTCTTCCGTGGGCTATGGCAGCGCCTTTGTCACCCGTCATCCCACCCGCATCGCGGTGATTCCCGTGGGCTCCTGCGACGGCTATATGGTGGAAAAGGTGCGCATCAACAGCCGCTTCTCCGATTACATCCGGACGCTGGGCTCTGTGGTCAAGGCTTTTATCCGGGGCAAGCGCTATTATGTCAGCGTCAACGGCAAGCGTGCGCCGGTGCTGGGCCATGTGGGTGTCAGCCATACGGTGATTGATGTCACCAATCTGGAATGCGGCCCCGGTACAAAGGTTTTTCTGGATGTGTCTCCCATGTTTGTTCCGTCGGTGATTCCCCGGCAATATATTGATTGATGAACACTGTCTGATAGAATCCATCCATGATGAAAGAGAGGGTACTCCTATGAAAATGATTCTTGGCATTCTGAACAGCGATGATGCTTCCACCGTGGTTCGCGCTCTGAACGAGGCCGGTTATTCCGTCACCCGGCTCAGCACCACCGGCGGTTTTCTCCGTGCCGGCAATGTGACCATTCTGGTGGGTGTGGAGGACGACAAGGTTCAGCCCGCCATTGAAGTGATCCATCAGCACGCCCACAGCCGCACCCAGATGATGCCTGCCACCACCGAGGCCGGTGTCGGCTTCTTCTCTACCCTGCCGGTGGAGGTTCGGGTGGGCGGCGCCACCATCTTTGTGCTGGATGTGGATCAGTTCCTGAAAATCTGATGCAGCTGCCCCATCTTCTGGGAAATGAGGGACTGAAGCAGTCCCTCTCCCATTTGCCCGCCGGAGGGCTGGGCTCTGCCGTTTTGATCGACGGCCCCGCCGGTTCCGGCAAACGGACTGCGGCAGGGGATCTCTGTCAGGCGCTTTTGTGTTCTGCCCAGAATCCGCCCTGCGGCCACTGTCCCGCCTGCCGCCGTGCAGAGGCCGGTTCCCATCCGGATCTGTTCTGGCTGGAGGAAAGTGAGCCCGGCAAGGGTGTCAAGCTGGAGCAGATTCGTGCGCTGCGGGCCCAGAGCTTTCTCCGCCCCTCCGAGGCCGCCTGCAAGCTTTTTGTGATTCCCCATGCGGACCGGCTGAACATTCCCTCCCAGAATGCCCTGCTGAAGGTGCTGGAGGAGCCCGCCTCCTCCCTGTTTGTGCTGCTGTGCGAAAACCGGGAAGCCATGCTTCAGACGGTGCGTTCCCGCTGCAAGACCTTCCGCATGACCCCTTTGACACAGGCGCAGCTGCTGGCTGCGCTGGCACAGCGTTGTCCGGAGGCTACCGAGGATCAGCGGCGGCAGGCTGCTGCCCGGTCGGCAGGACTTCTGGGCAGAGCGCTGGACATTCTTTCCGGCAGCGAACCTCCCGCCATCACTGCGGCACGGGAGTTTTGTGCTGCCCTTTCCGGCGATGAGCTGACGATTTTTACGGCCTGTCAGGGACTGACCAGGCTCTCCCGCAGTGAATACGGCGCATTTTGTGATGAAAGCTGCCGTCTGTTGCTGGAACAGGCCCGGCAGGGCGCTGTCCGCGGCATTCCCATTTTCGATTATCTGGAGCAGCAGCGGGATATGCTGGTGCAAAACCCCTCTGTCACGGCACTGGCCGGGGCGCTGGCGGCCTTTTGCAGCACCTGCTGAGGCTCTTTTACAGGAGGAACATATGACCGAAGTCATCGGCGTCCGATTCAAAAAAGTCGGCAAGGTTTATTATTTTGATCCCCACGGCATTGCCGTACAGAAGGGGACGCCAGTTATCGTAGAAACGGCACGGGGTCTGGAATACGGCGAAGTCACCCTTCCCAACACACAGCTGGAGGATGAACGGATCATCCAGCCGCTGAAGCCGTTGATCCGTGTAGCAACGCCGGCGGATACCGCTGTAATGGAGCAGAACGAGACCTTCGAAAAGGATGCCTTCCGCATCTGTGAGGCCAAAATCGCCGCCCATCAGCTGGATATGAAGCTGGTAACGGTGGAATACACCTTTGACCACAGCAAGCTGCTGTTTTATTTCAGCGCCGACGGGCGGGTGGATTTCCGGGAGCTGGTAAAGGATCTGGCCAGCGTTTTCCGTACCCGTATCGAGCTGCGGCAGATCGGTGTGCGGGATGAGGCCAAAATGATCGGCGGACTGGGCGTGTGCGGCTGTCCGCTGTGTTGCAGCACCTTTTTGAAGGATTTTCAGCCGGTATCCATCAATATGGCCAAGGATCAGGGACTTTCTCTGAATCCTTCCAAGATTTCCGGCACCTGCGGCCGTCTGATGTGCTGTCTGAAATATGAAAATGAGGCTTATCAGGAAATGCTCCGGCAGACGCCTCCCAACGAAAGTCTGGTGGACACGCCCTATGGCCGGGGCACGGTGATGGATTCTTCCCTGCTGCGGGGCACCTGTCGGGTGCGGATGCTGAACAATCCGGATTCTCCGGTTACGGTTCCCTGCGGTCAGTGCGCCGTGCTGCGCCGTGGCCGGGACAAGGGTGAGCCCCTGCCTCCGGAGGCTGCACAGGAGCCCGCCGCCCCCGCTCTGCTGACCAGTCTGGAGGATTCCACTCTGGCGGCCTCGGCCCGTCCGGAACAGCCCCAGCGGCAAAAATCCCGTCCTCCCCGGCAGGATCGTCCCCGCAGCCGTCAGGAGCATCGGGACAAGTCTGACAAGCCCGGAGATCGTCCCGACCAGAACGAAGGCCGGAAAAACAACGATCGTCCCGGCAAGGAGGGCAATCGTAATCGTCCCGGCGGCCAGAAGCAGGCTTCCAAGGGCAATCAGAAGCCCCGGGAAGAGGGACAGAAGGCCCCTGCTGCCCCTTCGGAAAATGGCGCTGCCCCCGGGCAGAACAACAATCGCGGCAATGCCAATCGCAACCGCAACCGCCGTGGCGGCTATCGCAACGGCTTCCGCAATGGGAAAAAGCCGGAGGGCGGCAACAAGCCCGCCACCCCGGAGGAATAATCCTCTCCCCTCGCATCGAAACTGTCTTTTCAAGGAACTGTAAACTGCTATGAACTCATCTGTTACTTTTGGCACCCGGTTTCGCCGGGCCTTTGCCCCGGATTTTATGGGCCGGGTCTTTCGCACTGCGCTTCCCATTGCCATGCAATTTCTGGTGGCCTCCGCCGTCAATCTGGTGGATGTTGTCATGATCGGACGGCTGGGAGATGATGCGGTTGCTGCCGCAGGCGGCGGCAATCAGATCTATATGCTGCTGGCATTGGTGCTGTTCGGCATCAATTCCGGCGGTTCGGTTTTCCTCTCCCAGTTCTGGGGCACGAAGGATGTGCGCAATGTGCGCCGCACCATGGGCATGATGTATCTGCTGGGTGCGGCGGCAACGGTGCTCTTTACCGTTGGTGCGCTGGCGGCCCCCCGGCTGCTGGTGAGCCTGTATGTTCATGAGGAGCCCGCCCTTTCTCTGGCGGCGGACTATCTGTTCTGGGTGGGCCTCAGCTATCCGGTGACGGCGGTCAGCCTGATCCTCTCCATGGTGTGCCGCTGCACCGGCAGTCTTCATCTGCCTACGCTGGCCAGCACCCTTTCCATTCTGGTGAATGTGGGCGGCAACGCCGTTCTGATCTACGGTCTGCTGGGTGCGCCCGCCATGGGTCTGCGGGGTGCGGCCATTGCCACCTCTGTTTCCCGTCTGCTGGAATGCCTTGTGCTGGTGATTGCGGTCTATCGGCGCAAGCTCCCCGGCGCGGCCCGATTCCGGGAGCTGTTTTCTCTGGATTGGGATTTTGTCCGGAAGTATCTCCGCACGGCCTGGCCGGTGCTGCTGAACGAAACCCTCTGGAGTGTGGGCACCTCCCTCTATTCCGTGGCCTATGGTCTGCTGGGTACGGCGGCGCTGGCGGCGGTGCAGATTGCCAACACCTCGGTGCAGCTTATCAATGTGTTCACCCGGGGCATGAGCAGTGCCTGCGGCATTTTCATCGGCAATATGGTAGGCTCCGGTGATGAGGAGGGTGCGCTGGATTATGGCCATCGCTTTGCCCTGTTCCTGCCGGCGGTGGGTTTACTCACCGGGCTGGTGTGCATCGCCATCCATCCGGTATTTCTGTCCATGTATCAGGTATCCGAGGAAACGCTGGCCTTTGCCCGGACGCTGATTTTGCTGCAAGCGCTGGCTCTGCCCTTCAAGGCCAACAGCATGGCTCTGATTGTGGGCGTGTTCCGTGCGGCTGGAGACACCCTCCACGCCTGCATCATCGACAACGGCAGTGTCTGGCTGGTGGGTGTGCCGCTGGCCTTTCTGGGGGTCTGGCTGGGGCTTCCGGTGTGGGGCGTGTTCCTGATGATCTGCGGCGATGACGCAGCAAAAAACATCGCCAGCATCATCCATCTCCGTCGGGAAAAATGGATCCGCAATGTCTCCGCCCAGCTGCAATGACCGCATAAAGACAAAAAGAAGCATCCGCACGGCATTTGTGCTGCACTTGTAAAATGAAAGTAGACACTCACAAAAGTGTGGGTGTCTACTTTTTT
>CAZIPA010000004.1:0-92001 GCA_964541085.1 uncultured Oscillospiraceae bacterium
ATCGTTTTGGAGGCTACGAGTTCATGGGAGCGGATACTGATGAAACGGTAAAAAATAAGGTCTTGGAGAACATAAAGCAATTCTTTATTAGACTGTTTTATAAATACGGAATTTTGCGAGAGAATTAAACCGCTGAACTATTATATTTTTTCTCTGAACTCTCAGATTTTCCACTATACAATCAGACTATTCCTCGGTAGGGGGTTCATTTGAAAATCATATAAATATATGAATTTCCCTGGAAAGCAAAAAAGTTCTGGCAACAAGAGGCTCAATTTGAACCCCCTGTTGCCAGAACTTGTTGATTTACAAGGCTTTTCAGTTAGAAAAAAATAAAAGTCCGAAACCGATTGTATCAACGGTTTCGGACTTTTGTGGTACGGGTAGTGGGGGTCGAACCCACACGGTTGCCCACAGGAACCTAAATCCTGCGCGTCTGCCAATTCCGCCATACCCGCATAGGAACGCTCCCCGAAAAGTGGGGAGCGTGTTTTTTCATTGGATGAGGGGTTTACCGCTCGCTGAGAAGCTGCGCGTTCAGGCCCCATTGCAGGGCCTCTCTTACGCCGTCCACATCCTGGGCCTGCAAAAGCAGACCGATCAGCGGCCCCAGCATTTCGCCCTTCCACAGGCCCCGCTCCGGATCAGTATTCAGAGAAGCGTGAGGAAGATGTTCCCAGAGCTTTCCAAAACCGAACACCAGAAACTCAATGCGGCTGACCAGATCCACAGTGATTTGAACCAGATCGCTGCGGATTTGCAGCATGGACACCGGCCCCAGATCCCGCAGAGCAAAGCCTGCGTCACGGATATCCAGCCGGCAGGGTGTCTGCATGGAGGAGAGCTTTTCCTGCAACCGATCCATGGTCTGCTGATCGCCGGAAATGCAGATTTGCCGGATGTCCGTCTGGCCAATGGACAGACTTGCCGGGAAGAAGGACAGCGCCGCACCTTGCAGCTGATAATGCCGGGCAGGCAGCCATTCCAGCCAGCAGCCGCCGTTGAAACGGGTCAGGGGAAGGGATAAACGGCGGGGCTTGCTGTTGGGCAGCACAACCTCCTCCCGGAGAGAGAAGGCGACATTCGCCTCATGCAGCGCCCTTGTAATGCTGATTCGTACCGTGCCGCCGGCATCCCGGGACATCGGCGGGGCCTTTTGCCAGAGAATCCCGCCGTTCTGATCCAGATACAGCAGCGTGGCATTTTCCGGCTCCACATTCAGAAAAAAGGAACGGCTGGTGCGCCTTGGCTTTGCGGCGGTAATGCAGATTTTACACGGCTTGGCCGGAAGACTTGTGGTCAGATAAAGATGACCATCGGTTTGCAGAAAATGAGACAGATCATAGGCAAACATTCTGAATCCCCCATTCCGAACGAATTGGAAACATGATCCGGCAAACGGTCTGCAAAGTGCGAAAATGCAAGATTACGCACCATGCGCCGCTGCAAGCAGATTATACACCATTCCCGCCCTTCCGTCAACCGGAAAAGAGGCGGGTTTTGCATATCTGAATGCGTTGGCAGTCAAAAATCAGGCAGTTTCACCAAATTCCACTTTCAAATAGATGGTTGCAGCTGCGTGGAATACCGAAATACGGCGGTTTCAATCGCACAGGTGCTGCGTAAAAAGACCGGCGCAGAGGTTTATCAACAACTGCGCCGGTTACTGCTTTTGCCGATCCGGATCAATCAGCCATTCCACAGATACTTTGAGAACTTTCGCAAACACCATGAGCTCATAGTCCGTAACAAAACGGTCGCCCGTTTCAATTTTGCTGATGGCTTCACGCTCAATGGTGACACCATTGATCTGCATACGGGCGGCAAGGTCGGCCTGGGACAGGCGCATTGCTGTACGCATCTGATGGATGCGGTCACCGGAGATGTTTTTCTTCCCGTCATAGTCATAAATCTTCAAGGTGTCACCTCCAGTGTGCCTTGACAATACCACGAATCTGTGATAATCTTGTAATAAAGATTTACAACATATAAAGAAATATTACAAAAAGCGAGAAAGCCTCACACAAATGCGACTGGTTTCAGAATAACAGCAGTCAACCATGGGGTTGCAGTGATATAATGAAACAAAGAATAAAGGAGAAGAAATCATGAAAAGAACACTCGCAATGATTCTTGCGCTGCTTTTGACGCTGTCTCTGGCGGCCTGTGCAGAACCCTCCGGCGGAGAAATCCGGGAACCTGCTCAGGTTACCACGGGTGACAGCACAGAGAATAAGCAGACGGGGGAACCGGCAGAAGAACCAACAAAAGAACCCGAAAAAACAGAAGCTGCGATTTCTGAGACTGTGCTGGTGGATGAAGCCGGTGTGAAAATCACGGCAAAGAGCCTTGCAGATGATGGAATCTTCGGGCCCGAGCTCAAGCTGCTTATCGAGAATGATTCCGGCCAGGACCTGACCTTTCAGTGCGGCTACGCTTCCGTCAACGGATATATGGTGGACACTATGATGTCTGTTGATGTTGTAAACGGCAAAAAAGCCAATGACAGCCTGACCTTTATGGAGTCTTCCCTGACAGCCTGCGACATTGACGCAATCGCAGACATGGAAATGACATTCCATATTTTCGATACGGCTACATGGGAAACCTATCTGGACACGGCTGCAATTCTCATCCGGACTTCCATCGCAGATACCTTTGCGTATACCTATGACGACAGCGGCGATTTGGCTTATGAGGGAAATGATGTAAAGATTGTGGTCAAAGGGCTTGCGGAAGATGACTCCATCTTTGGCCCCAGCATTGTGGTCTACATTGAAAACACTGGCAGCTTGGATATCGTTGTGCAAACCAGAGATATTTCGATCAATGGCTTCATGGTAGATGCGATATTTTCCTGTGAAGTAGTGGCAGGTAAGCGTGCTTTGGATACGATAACCTTCATGGATTCCGACCTTGAGGCAAACGCAATTACTGCCATAGAGGATGTAGAGCTGTCCTTCCACATTTTTGATATGGCCGCATGGGAAACCATCGCAGACACGGAGGCCGTTCGTATCACCTTCTGATTTACATTTCACCCAAAGGTGCCGCAGGCGTTCAAGTGAATCCTGCGGTGCCTTTTTGTATTATCCGTCCTTTCATGAAGCGTTTACCGAAAAGTAAAGTCCGGCAGCTTCTGTGAAAGGGAAACCCGGCAATCCCCCTCTCTTCCCGGCAAAACCGCGGTGCCCGGGGAAAGACCGGGGCGGGCATTGACAAGCAGCGCTTTTTCCGATAAGATAACAGCAGAATCAGAAAATGAAGGGAGAACCTTTTATGTCTATTGCGTCTTACATTGACCATACCCTGCTGAAGCAGGATGCCACTGCGGAACAGATCGACAAGCTTTGCGCCGAGGCGGCGGAATATCACTTTGCCTCCGTCTGCGTCAATCCCTGGTATGTGCCCCGCTGCGTGAAAAACTTGCAGGGCAGCGGCGTGAAGGTGTGTACCGTTGTGGGCTTCCCGCTGGGCGCTACCACGCTGGAAACCAAGGTGTTTGAGACTTTGCAGGCCGTCAAATCCGGTGCCCAGGAGATCGACATGGTGATGAATGTGTGTGCCATGAAATCCGGCAGCACCAAGGCCATCGAGCAGGAGATTCAGGCGCTGGCCGCGGCGGTGGAGGGCTCTGCCATCCTCAAGGTCATCATCGAGACCTGCCTGCTGACGAAGGAGGAAAAGGTGCTGGCCTGCCAGCTGGCAAAGCGTTCCGGCGCGGATTTCGTCAAGACCTCCACCGGCTTTTCCACCGGCGGCGCTACCGTGGAGGATATCGCGCTGATGCGGGAGACGGTGGGCCCGGATATGGGCGTAAAGGCCTCTGGCGGCATCCGGGATTATGCCACGGCGCTGGCGATGATTCAGGCGGGCGCTACCCGAATCGGTGCTTCTGCCGGAATCGCCATCGTGCGGCAGGAGCAGGAGGCGCTGAAGCAGCAATAAAAAAGGGCACCCCGCAGGGTGCCAGTGCCGGCAAAATCGCTTTCGCCGGGTTTGTGGGGATAAAGATATGAACGGTGCCGGACGCTCTGCGTCCGACTGAAGGGTGATCCGGCCCTTCAGCAATTTCAATATACCACATCCGGAAAGCGAAAAAGGTCGAAATCTGTCCGGTGTTTTGAAAAGCTTCAAAATGTTTTCCAAATGTCGGGGGAACAGATTGGAGAAAAGTCACAATTTCTTCTTCCTTTTTTCCGAAAGGTGTGGTATACTGTAATTGCCGGAAGAAAGATCTGAGCAATTTGCAAAGGAGTGTCACACATGAAGATCGAGGTTTATGGCAGAAAAATGACCGTATCCGACACAATGGAAGCCTATGCTGTCCGCAAGATGGAAAAGCTGGGCAAGTATTTTGGCGACGAACCTGCGGTACAGATCACCTTCTCCAGTGAGCGTGGGATGCAGACCGTGGAGATTTCTTTCTCCGTGAAGAATCTGTTCTTCCGCGCACAGGAGCGCACCTCGGATATGTATGCGTCCATCGACGGAGCGGTGGCCTCTATTGACCGCCAGATCCAGAAGAACAAGACCCGTCTGGCCAAGCGGCTGCATACCGACTCCTTCACCCGTTCGGTGGAAGCCATGACGGATTATCATGAGGAAGAGTTCCAGCTGATGCGGGAAAAGACGCTGGAGGTCAAGCCCATGTCCATCGAGGATGCCATTTTGCAGATGAATCTGCTGGGCCACAATTTCTTCTTCTTTGTCAATACGGATCGGGGTGGCAGACACTGCGTGGTGTACAAGCGCAATGACGGCGGCTACGGTCTGCTGGTGAGCGAAGCATAATTTCCCAGCCTTACAAATCCATACGCAAAAACACTGCGCCGCCCGGGTCATCCCCGGGCGGCTTTCTGTATGGGTGCGTTATTCCCAGACCCATTTGGAAAAATAGCGATTTTGCGAAGACAACACCCATTCCGTCTCCTCTCCGTTGGTGAAAGCCCGCAGCTTGCCCAGACGGGCCTCCTCCAGCTCCCAAAAGCCCCGACTTTCCATATAGGAGGCCAGAGCGGCATCGCCGGGCTGGGCAAGAATCACCCGGGGAGAGCGCTGAATCTGTACATGATCCTTCCCGGCAACTGTGATCTGCAAAAAGCCCATTGCCGCTGAAAAGGGATTTGCCGTGTCGAATTTCAGATAAGACAAAAAGCAGCTCGCCAGCAGCAGCCCGATCAGCAGCACTGCGGCAAGGGTGAGGGTGACAGCGCGCTTTTTCCGGCTCCATTTTTTCGAAAACGCCTTCAGCGGCGCCGCATCGGCATCCGGCACAGCGGAGACGGCAGAGGCCAGCACATCCGGCGCTTTCATGCGTTCCAGACAGGCCCGGCAGGAGAGACAGCCCTCCAGATGCTCGTCCACAAAGGCGATGCTGTCCTCGCTGGCCAGCCCATCCAGATACAGCGGCAGCAGGTCCTGAATGATATTACACGGGTTTCTCATGTTGCTCCTCCTTCAAGCGTTCTCTGATTCTGTTTCGTGCCCGGTGGTAGGTGACGCAGGCCCAGTTTTCGGACTTTCCGAAAATCTGCCCGATCTGCCGGTAGCTCAGCTGCGCATACACTCTCCACAGAAAAACCTCCCGGTAGGGGTCTGGAATCGTGTGGAGGATACGCTGGATTTGCAGAACCTCCTCCTGTCGGATCAGCCGTTCCTCTGCCGATTCATCCGGCGCAGGCAAAAGCTCCAGAGCTTCCGGCTCCGCAGTCTGGCCGGATTGCTTCCAATAGGTATAGTAACAATTTTTCGCAATCTGGCACAGCCACACCCGGATATCGCATTCACCTCGAAAGCCGTCGATGGAGCGCAGGGCCTTGTAAAAGGTTTCCTCGGTAATTTCTTCGGCGATGTGCTCATTTCCGGAAAGCCGCCGGATATAGCAAAACACATCCTGAAAATAGGTACGGTAGATGGTTTCAAATTCCGTCACGCTGCCACCTCCTTTCGCCTATAAGACCGGAAAAAACGAAAAATCTTACAGGCATTTTCAAAGATTTTTTCAAACAATTGATTATCCCAGCGCCACATCCAGAATCATCATCAGGACAAAGCCCAGCGCTGTGCCGATGGCACCGGCCATACCGCCCGGACCCCGCTGGGTTTCGGGAATCAGCTCCACGGCGATCACATAGAGCATGGTTCCTGCCGCAAAGGCCAGCACATAGGGCAGCAGCGGCGTCAGCAGCCGGGTGAGCAGCAGCGTCAGCACCGCCCCCAGCGGCTCCACGACGCCGGACAGCACCCCACCGGCAAAGGCACGCCCCCGATTCATGCCGCCCGCCGCCAGCGGCGTGGAAATAATGGCTCCCTCCGGGATGTTCTGAATGGCAATTCCCAGAGAAAGGGCCGCCGCACCTGCCGCCGTCACCCCTTCCTGCCGTGCCAGCACGCCGGCCAGCGCCACACCTACCGCCATACCCTCCGGCAGATTGTGCAGCGTCACCGCCAGCAGCAGCATCCGGGTGCCCCGCGCCGAAGAAGGTTCCGTCGCCCTCCGACGCTCTGCCCGGGAAAGCAGCCCATCCAGCCACAGCAGACCGCCCATCCCTGCCAGAAAGCCCAGCGCCGCAGGCAGCCACGCAATTCCGCCGGAGGCCCGTGTCTGCTCGATGGCGGGCATCAGCAGCGACCAGACCATAGCGGCCAGCATCACACCGGCAGAAAAGCCCAGCAATCCCCGATGAATGGCCGGATGGCTTTTTCTCCGCAGAAAAAACACTGCCGCCGCTCCCAGAGAGGTTCCCAGGAAGGGCAGCAGAATACAAAAAACAGCGTTCAGGGTCTCCTGCACCTTGATTTCCTCCGTTTCCGTTTGGTTACGCTATCCTATGCGGAAAGGGGCGCGGAGGTGCAGAGGGCGGTTCAGTAAAACTTTTCGATGGCCTTTTGAAATTCCTCCACGGCGGCCATGTCGCCGTCCTCAATGGCATGACAGATGCAGTGGGCCAGATGCTCACCGATGATCTCCTTGCCCAGACTGGTGATGGCGGAACGGGTGGCGGAAAGCTGCACTAGCACATCGGCGCAGTCCTCATCGCTTTCCATCATGCGTTTGACATATTGCAAATGGCCGATGATCCGGGAGATCCGGTTCAACCGGCGCTTTTTTCTTCGGGAGAATGGGTGTGTCCCCCGTGAGAATGTTGATTTTCCATGGCATCATCCATCCTTTCTGACGGCGGAAACCAGATATTTTTCCCGGTCGGAGATCACGGTATCCACGGTGAACAGCGTCTCCAGCAGGGCCGCCAGCTGTGCCGCCTCCGGCAGCTCCCGGGAAACCCGCTGTGCCGGGCCGCTGTGATGACGCAGCAGCGCTTCCCGGCTCATGCCGTGGGCAATGGTCAGCCGCCCGTCCGGACGGAGATAGTTTCGCAGATGCTCCAGCAGCCGCAGAGGTTCGGAAAAATGGGGAAAGGCATTGTAAATCACAATGGCATCAAAGCTCCGGCCAAAATCCAGCGTTTCCGCATCGCCGCAGAGCACCTGCGCCCAGGGAAACTTTTCCGCTGCCCGGCGGGCCATTTCCGGAGAAAGATCAATGCCGGTGAGCTGCCTGACGCCCCGCCGCTGATAATCGGGAAAAAGAACGCCGGTGCCGCAGCCCACATCCAGCACCTCCATGCCGGGGCCGATCCCGGCGGCATCCAGAATGGCCGCAATGGCAGCTTCATTCCGCACCATGTCCGCATCCCAGCGGGAAGCCTGACGATCGAAAAACTGCCGTACCTCTTCTGTTATCATCCTGCCTGACCCTCCCGCACAAGACCTGCTTTTTTCAGCGCCAGCACAATCACGGGAATCAGCAGAATGTGCAGGGCGATCCCCGGCAGCGCACCGGTAAAGGCCCCGGCGATAAAGGCGCTCCAGCTGTAATCCGGCCCCAGAATGGCCCACATGGCCAGACCGTAGACCACACGCCCCGCCAGCATGGCACCCAGCAGGGAGACATAAATATATCCCGTCCTTTTCGGCAGATGACGATACAGCAGTCCGGCTGTCATGCCATAGGCCGCCAGCTCCAGACACATCCCATAAGCCGTGGGAAAGGGAGGCATCCCGAACAGCACATGACGCAGCAGCGGCGCGCACAGTCCCACCGCCGCGGCCCACCAGGGCCCGCAGACAAATCCGGCCAGCAGCACGGGAATGTGCATGGGACTGAGCAGCTGCCCGATGCTGGGAATCTGTCCGGTGAGAAAGGGCAGCACGATACACAGGGAAAGGCATACCGCAGCCGAGGTCATATTTCGATAGGAATGTGCTTTCATGGTGTTTGCCTCCGTTTCAGATTCGACTTCTTCAGTGTAATCCTGCGCCGCCGTTTGCGCAAGCCCCCCGGGGGGTTCTTTTTTTCGGAAACAGAAAAAAGCAGGGGAGAGGTCATGCCTCCCCCCATACCGCATCTCATAGATTGTCAGCGATGCTTGCCCACGAAGAACAGCGACATGGTGCCCGGGCCGGAATGGGCGCCAATCACCGGGCCCACATCCACGATTCGTTCCACCGTCACGCCATAGTCCTCCTGCAACATCTGTGAAAGCACCAGCACATCCTCCATGCAGTCGCCGTGGGAAATGTACACCGGCGCTTCGCCGGGCTGACGCACCAGTTCGCCGTATTTGTCCGCCAGCGCCTTCAGAGAGGCCTTTCGTCCCCGCACGGTAAACTGCTTGATGAGATGACCCTCATTGTCCATGTGCATCACCGGACGGATGCCCAGCAGACCGCCCACCAGTGCCACCGTGGGACTGACCCGCCCGCCGCGCTTGAGATATTCCAGATCGTCCACCGTGAACCAGTGGCAGATATGCAGCTTCAAATCCTCCGCATAGGCAGCGGCGGCCTCCAGAGACGCACCCTGCTTCTGCTGCTGCACCGTCAGCCAGAGCAGCAGTCCTTCTCCGCCGGAGGCGGCCAGCGTGTCCACCGTGAGGATCCGACGCTGGGGATATTCCTCCATGAGCTCTGCCGCAGCCATAGCGCCGGTGGCACAGGTGCCGCTGAGACCGGAGGAAAAGCCCAGGTAGAGAATGTCCTCTCCCTGCCGGAGCACCGGCTCAAAGGCCCGCCGGAAGGTGTCCAGATTGACTGCCGCCGTTTTGGCGATATGCTTTGCCCGCATTTTTCCGTAGAATTCTCCGGCGGACAGCTCATAATTTTCATATTCTCTGGGAGAATCATCAAAATGAAAGGTCAGACTGCAAACCGAAACGCCCCAGCTCTCCAGCACATCAGGGCGGAGGTCGCAGCCGGAATCCGTAAAAATCCGATAGGTGCTCATGCTGCTGCTCCTGTTTCTCAAGTATTGTTGAGTTTATCTAATGCTTGAAATTAGATTAACACAGCGAAAAAATCATGTCAAGAGAAAAATGGCGTTTTCAGCTTGTTTTCAAAAACCGGTTATGTTATAATCATACGCAGTATCGCCGGAAAGGATGCATGATTATGGAATATGATAAGCGGCTGGTGGCCGGAAAGCTTCGCCGTTGGGAGGCCTATCTGGACGCCTACCGTCTGCCCGCATGGGAGGATATTCCCAATATCGGCCTGTATATGGAGCAGGTGATTCTGCTGCTGCGGCATTATCTGGATTATCTTCCGCCGGAGCTCAAGGAAGAGGAAGAGCTGGTAACGGCGGCGGCCATTCATAATTATGTGCGCACCCGGGTCATGCCGGAGCCGGTGAAAAAGCGGTATTACCGGGTGCATCTGGCCTATCTGCTGATTATCTGCACCCTGAAGCAGGGGCTGAGTCTGGCCCTGATCCAAAAGGTGATTCCTCTGGGCCTTTCGGAGGAGGAGGTGCGGGACACCTATCACAGCTACGCCTCCCGCCACCGTGCCACCACCCAGTATTTTACCCAGCAGGTGCGGGCCTCGGCCAGCCTGATTCTGGAGCATCCCCAGCCGGATGAAATCGCGGTGGAAAGCACCGGTGATCTGGTAACCTCCGCAGCGGTGATCGGCGGACTGTCCCGGCTGCTGGCGGAAAAGCTTTTGCTGCTGGAGGGGCACACCCTGGAAGACGGCGGCAGCATTGAAATCGAACAGCCCCAAAAGAGTATCTGAATATAGAAAAAGACCGGAGCCACAGGACTCCGGTCTTCTGCATTTTGCGGGTTTCTCAGTCTCTGTCCCAGTTGTGCCAGACAGCCTGAATGTCGTCGTTTTCTTCCATGAGGTCCAGCATCTTTTCCATGTTCTTGATGTCGTCTTCATTGGAAAGGGTGGTGTAGGTCTGGGGAATCATCTGCACCTCGGCCTCCAGGAACTGGAAGCCTTCCTTGGCCAGCGCCTCTTTCACCGCGTCAAAATCATCGGGCTCGGTGTAGATTTCAAACACGCCGTCCTCCACCTGGAAATCCGACGCACCGGCCTCCAGCGCCTGCATCATGACGGTCTCCTCGTCCAGATCCTCACCGTCAATGGCGATAAAGCCCTTCTTGTCAAACTGCCAGGAAACGCAGCCGGAAGCGCCCATGCCCTTGCCATACTTGTCCAGATAGTGGCGAACCTCAGACACGGTGCGGTTTTTGTTGTCGGTCAGCGTCTCCACGATGACGGCGATACCGCCGGGGCCATAGCCTTCATAGGCAGCGTATTCATAGTTCTCCGCGGCAGCGCCGGATTTATACTTGTCCAGCGTGCGCTTGATGTTGTCGTTGGGCACATTTTCGCTCTTGGCGCGGGTGATCACGGCAGCCAGCTTGGAGTTGGAATTGGGATCGGCAGAACCGCCCTCCTTAATGGCGATGGCCATTTCACGGGCGTATTTCGTAAAGATTTTTGCTTTCTTGGCGTCTGCGGCGCCCTTGGTCTTTTGGATGTTGTGCCATTTGGAATGTCCGGACATAGTGCATACCCTCCATTAGTATATCGAAGTTAACATAATAATCTATTCTAAGATTTTAGCACATACCTGCGAAGAGCGCAACCCCCGAAGCAAGATTTCTTCCCCTTTCTCCGTATAAACCGGCGCAGACAGGCCACACTATGGTCAAACAGCAGGAGGTGAGATCATGGATCGTAATGAGAACCGTGACAATCAGAAGCGGGAGCGGGCAGGCCAGAACCAGCGGGACCGGGCCGGCCAGAATGACCACAGCCGTGAGCGCAGCCAGAACAGCAGAGACTGAACCGTTACAAAGGCAGAAGACCGGCGGACACGAAGGTGCCGCCGGTTTTTTCGTCAGAAGCGTTACTGCGCCGGAATTTCCGCCGTGCGATAGAGAAAGCGCACCTGTCCCTCCATGGAGGCATCCAGTCCGGAGAAGTTGCAGTATTGGCGGGAAAGCTCCACTGTGGCCTTCAGCCGCTCAGAGAGGCCCTTCAACTGCTGATTCAGCCGTTGCAGACCCTGCTCATCCAGCTGGCACAGACCGTCGGAAAGGGCCAGCGCACCGTCACGCAGCTGCGTAATGCCCTCCGTCAAAGCGGGCAGACTGCCCTCCAGCGTCCGGGCACCGTCATACAGTGCGGATGCGCCCTGAGAAAGCTGCGCCGAGCCGGAGGTCAGCGCCTGTCCGCCGGAAACCAGACTGCCTGCACCCGCAGCGGCAGCATCCACACCGCCGGTATAGGTCAGAAGTCCCTGACAAAAGCTCTGACAGCTGTCCAGCGATACCTTCAGCGCCGTGACCGTTTCTGCGGCAGAGACTGCATCGGCGGCGTTCAGAGAGGCGGCAGCGCCCTCCAGCACCTGCGCATAATTATCCGCCGTCAGCGTGGGAAGGGCAAGCCCTGCCTCCTGAAGCTGCTGATTTGCAGACAGGAGCAGCCCCTGCATCAGCTGCTGCGCACCCAGATTCAGCTGGTCACTGTTGGCAGAAAGTCCATCCAGTCCGGAGGACAGCTGGACAAGGCCGCCATACAGCTGAGCCGTGCCGCTCTCCAGCGTATCCGCGCCGGTTTGCAGCGCTTTTGTTCCCGCCGTCAGCTGCTGCACACCCTCTGTCAGTGCGCCGGAACGCTCCAGCAGGGTACACAGACCGTCATACAGCCCGGAGGAACCCTCCAGCAGCTGGGCCATGGCATCATTCAGTTGCTCCAGCGACTGGGACAGATCGCCGTCCAGCGTGAGCTTGTCCCCGTCCAGCTGGGCCAGAACCTGACTGGAGGCCACGCTGAGAGTCATGCCCAGCGAAAAATCCGTAACATCCGCCTGAAGCTCCACAAAATCCGGGATGGAAAGGGTGTCCGGCGAAAGAGCCAGATCCTCCTGCAAGCCGGGGAAGGCCACACCCAGCGCAAGGGTGCGCACACCGTCATTCACAAGTCTGCCGTGGGTGATCTCCACATTGCGGAAGGTGTCATTGTCCAGCAGCAGGCCGGTGACCACGGCAAAGGGCACAGGCAGTGTTTCCTCACCGTCCTCCAGCGCCACCGTTTCATACAGGCAGCTTTCATAATCAAAGCGGATGGTCACATGACCGCTTTTTCCCGCCAGCGCCTCCGGGGTAAGCTCTTCGCCGTCCAGCAGATAGCGCACCTGCATCGTCACAGGCAGCGCCTGCTCCGTGCGCCCCTGATAGTAAATATCGTTGCCCTGGGCATACCAGCGGGTCTGATGCTCTCCCTCACGGGTGCAGCTTTCCTCGCCCTTGACATTTTCCACATCGGTGAGCAGAGAGCTGTCGAAAAGCACATCGGCCCCGGCGGTATTTTGCAGCCAGTCGCTGACAATAATGCTCTGCACCGTGCCGTTTGACTGAGTGAGCACATAAACCGTTTCGTCCTTGAGCGAAGCGGCAGCGTCCTCCGCGCCAGTGCGGGGAGCCGAGGTGACCGGGACGGAAGCGGGAGATGCGGCGATGGTCTGATCTTCGGCACGCACGGCGGTCAGACAGACCCCGCTGAGACAGAGGGCCGTACACAGCAGCAGCGCAGTCCATTTTTTAACCGTTGGATTCATGAAGGGATACCTCCTCAGATGTTTTCTTTCGGGGAATGTGACGCATCCCCAGAGTGGTTTTACAGATCACGCCGTCCAGCAGCAGGAACAGCGCAGGCAGTACAAAGGTGACCAGCACCATACTGATGACCGCACCCCGGGCCATGAGCATACACATGGAGCTGACGATCTCAATATCGGAATACAGGGCCACGCCAAAGGTGGCGGCGAACATTCCCGTGCCGGATACCAGAATGGAGGGCACGGAGGCGGCCACGGCCGTCTGCACGGCGCTGTGCCTGTCTCCGCCGCCGATGCGCTCTGCCTTGTAGCGGGTGGTCATGAGAATGGCATAGTCCACGGTGGCGCCCAGCTGGATGGTGCTGATGCAGATGGGCGTGATAAAGGCCATGCTCTGGCCCAGATAGTGGGGCAGACCCAGATTGATGAAAATGCCCACCTCAATCACGGTAATCAGAATCAGCGGCAGCGTCAGGCTTTTTTCCACCAGCAGGATAATCAGGAAAATGGCAGCCACGGAAACCGCCGTCACCACAGCAAAATCATGGTCGGTGGTCTCGATCATGTCCTTCAGACAGGGAGCCTCACCGATGAGCATACCGCTGCTGTCATAGCGCTTCAGAATGTCCTTCAGGCGGTCAAGCTGGTCGTTCACCGCGTCGCTGGCGGGAGAATATTCGGAGTTAATCAGCAGCAGCTCCCACCGGTCACTTTCCAGAATGCTCCGGAGACTGTCGGGCAGCAGCTCCTGCGGAACCCGGGAGCCTACCACAGATTCCAGTCCCAGCACATATTTTACACCGTCCACCTGCTCCATCTCTGCCATCATGGCGCTGACAGCCTTGGGGGAAAATCCGGCATCCACCAGCAGCATATGGGTGGAGGCGATGCTGAAATCCTCCTTCAGAGTGGAGTTGGCGATCACATAGTCCATATCCTCCGGCAGACACTGGCCCATGTCGTAATACACCTCGTCGTTGGCCTGATGATAGCCGTACAGGGCCGGCGGAATCAGCAGGGCAAACACCGCAAGAAACACCGGAAACACCCGGAGAATCTTGCCGGCAAAGTGCTGCATATCGGGAATGATGGAGCGGTGCCGGGTCTTTTGCAGCGGCTTGTCCAGCACCAGAATCAGGGCGGGCAGCACCGTGACGCAGCCCAGCACACCCAGCAGCACGCCCTTTGCCATCACCAGTCCCAGATCACGCCCCAGGGTAAAGCTCATGAAGCACAGGGCGATAAAGCCCGCCACGGTGGTCACAGAGCTGCCGATCACACTGGTCAGCGTGCTGTGAATGGCTTGTGCCATGGCATCCTCCCGGCTTTCTGTCCGTGTCCGCTGCTCGTTGTAGCTGTGCCACAGAAAAATGGAATAGTCCATGGTCACGGCCAGCTGCAACACGGCGGAAAGGGCCTTGGTAATGTAGGAGATTTCGCCGAAGAAATAATTGCTGCCCATGTTCAGCAGAATCATGGTACCGATGGAGGCCAGGAACACAAAGGGAATCAGCCATCCATCCAGAAACAGCAGCATGGCGGCACAGGCCATAGCCACAGCCAGCGCCACATACACCGGCTCCTCCTGCTCACACAGATCCTTCAGATCCACCACCAGCGCCGTCATGCCGGAAACCAGACACTGCTTTCCGCACAGCTGACGGATGTTCCGCACGGCCTCCATGGTCACATCCTCCGAGGTACCTGCGTCAAAAAACACCGCCATCATGGTGGAATGGTCGGTATTGAACTGCCGCAAAAGCGTCTCGGGCAGCAGCTCCATGGGCACGGACAAATCCAGCAGAGAATCGTACCAGAGCACCGTTTCCACATGATCCAGCTGCTGCACCTGCTGCTTCAGCCGGGCAACATCCCGCTGCGGCAGATCCTCAAAAATCAGAAAGGTAAATGCCCCCTTGTGAAAATCCTCCAGCAGCATATCCTGCCCGATAACCGTTTCCATATCCTGGGGCAGATAGGTCAGCATATCATAATTGACACGGGTCTTTGCCATGCCAAAGACTGCGGGAATCAGCAGCAGCAGCGTCAGAATCAGAATCGGGACACGCTGCCGGACAACCCATCGGGAAAAGCCCATTTAATCATCCTCCTGTAGTTCATATTCCGCTTCCAGCACATCCGGCCGCTGGTGGTCGATGATCTTAATCATGCTGACCGCCACGCTCAGACTGAGAATACCTTCCACCAGCAGAGAAAGTCCCAGCAAAAGCTTCACCGTCTGCACCGCCACCGTGGGCCAGGTCATTATGAGAATGCCTGCCACACCGCTGAGAATGGCGAACACCAGCGTCAGCCACCATTGTCCGATGCCAAAGCGCCGGGCCTCAAAGGCGGTTTTCACCTTGAACAGACCGTCGGCGATCATGCTGATGCCATAGGCCGTGCAGATGAAATCCAGCGCGTTCTGATGGCGGATCAGGGTGATAATGCCAAGGATCATCAGAAGACTGCCGAATTGCAGATCATACTGAAAGGCCAGCCGGAACAGATCCTTGGAAAAATAGCCGATGAGCTTGATCATGCCGAACACCAGAAGCGTCACGCCCAGAAAAATCCCCACGGCAGAAGCGGTGGGTGTGGGGAGCAGCAGCAGCGCCAGCCCCGCCAGACAGAACACAACGGAAACCAGAATGTAGCCATATTTGGCCACACGCATCCATAAAACAGAACGAAGTTTCATATTCGCACCTCCAAAACAGCTTTGTTCTGTGTTTTAACCGCAATCCAGCATACTGCATTTCCGGCGGCCTGACCACGGTCAGATGGAGGCGCTGTGTCTGATTTTCAGACAGCGGCGGGAAAAATGACTAAAAAACAGGCACGGAGGTGCTCCGTGCCTGAAAATGCAAAAACTTTCCAATCTTTAATTATACCTGCGATTGCAGCAGCTCCGCAATCTCCAGGGCCAGATCCTTCTTCAGCAGAAAGATGCGGCGGATGGAGCGGATATAGTCCTCCGTCATGCCGCCGTTCAGCCAGTCGATGGTCAGACCGAAGCAGACGCATTTGTAATAATCCACAATGGTTTTCCGGTCCTCTGGCGAAATGGTCGTCCGGGCCAGCGCCGTATCCACATAGCTGCGGACAAAATAATCGCACACCGTCATCAGATTCCGCTCGAACACATCCCGGCTGATGGAGCGGTAAATGTGCATGATGGCCTTTTTCCGGTGAGAGGCAAATTCCGTAACCGCATCAAAGCATTCCACAATACTGGTGACGGAGGGATAGCTGCGGATGATGTCCTCCGCCTCTCCCTTGATGATTTCCTCAATCAGCGCCGGAAGATCCTGATAATGATAGTAAAAGGAGTTGCGGTTGATGCCGCAGTCCTCCACAATGTCCTTGACCGTGATTTCACTCAGCGGCCGCTGCTCCAGCAGACGGATAAAGGATTCCCGGATCGCCCTGCGTGTAAAGTTTGCCATGGGCTGTGCCTCCCTTCTGTTTACAGAATAACACAGCCGGAAGGACTTTTCCAGAACCGTTTCGTAAATTTACTGCATAAGCTCTTCGGAAAGACGGAGAATTTCCGGTGCGGCCTTGGCCCGCTCCTTTTTCAGCGTGCGGAGATAGACGGGATAGGCGCAGGCCAGAATCACAAGCCCGACAGCGCCTGTGGCGATGCCCACCGGCAGGGCCAGCGCACCCAGCAGTGCCCCAAACTCCGACATAATCAGGCTCATGCCCACACCCAGCAGCAGCGTGCCCACAATGCCCACGGCAATGGAAACGGCGGTGGCCTTATTTCCCACGGCGGCATCCAGCGCCCGGAGCTGTGCCATTTTGTCCGGCTCCCGGGGAATGTATTTGCTGCGAATCTGATGAACCTCCTCCTGCTGCCGGGCGGAATAAGTCATCTTAAAGGTTTCCTTCTGTTCCATGTTCTTCCTCCATAAAGTTCAGCATCCGGCTGCTCCGGACGATCATATAAACCGCCATTACCACAATGAAGACGGAAATGGCTCCGCCGCTGAGGGCGAGAAATAAAATCTGTGTCTGCCGGGTGAGCCCGCCCTGATCGAAGGTGGCCAGCATGGTGCCCTCCAGCGAAAGCAGAGACACACAGGCCGCTGCCAGCGAAATGGCCTTGGAGGCGGAAAGAGCGGGACTCTGATACCGGCGATAGCGGATCACATTGACAATGGCCACGGTCAGGGCGGTAAAGGTATAGGCGGCCATGGCGATGGTGATGATCTCATGATGGCGCACCAGCCGCCCTTCCCGAATCCGGTAGAGCATCATGCCGGACAGGGCCAGATTCATCACCAGAAACACCCATCCGCAGGCACGGTAATGCTTCAGCTCCTGCCGCAGCTCCTCTCCCGGAGAATGCCGCCGGGTGTGCCGCACCAGAAAAAAGCGCATCATCGCCAGCGAGCCGTAATAGGCCGCCAGCGAAAAATACCAGGGAGAGCCGTCGGAAAGTCCCAGCCCCAGCTGCAAGGCGGCATAGGCTCCGTTCCAGAGCACATTGGCCGTCAGCGTCACATTCATCCGCAGCCCCGGACTGTCCAGCCAGCGGCGGATGTGGCGGTTTTCCCGCTTCCATGTCTTCAGCGACTTTACCAGCGCCGGCAGTTTCAGACACCAGAGGGTCAGCACACAAAAGGCCAGCACATAGGAGCCGATGCGGATGGGGTCATTCTCCGGCCGGAACCGCATGGAAAGGATCAGCAGCACCGCCGACGGAGGCAGCAGCAGAAGCAGCACCCACAGGGGCGGACGGAGCAGGGCAGAAAGCAGCTTGCGCTCTTTCATATCAGCCCCTCCAGATGCGCACGGTAAAGGTGCTGCCTGCACCCACGGTGCTTTCCACAGAAATTTCTCCCTGCAAAATGTCCATGACCCGCTTTACCAGCGCCAGCCCCAGACCGTTGCCCTGGGTGGCGTGAGAGGGATCCCCCTGATAGAATTTCTCAAAAATATGGCTGCCCACCTGGGGGCTCATGCCGCAGCCGGTGTCCCGCACCTTTACCGTGGCAAACTGTTCGTCGGCGGTCAGTGTGACCGACACAGTCCCCCCGGGGGGCGTGAACTTGAAGGCGTTGGAAAACAGATTGTTCCACACCAGACGGAGCAGCTCATCATCCGCCCGCACCGTCACAGCCTCCGCCAGATCGGTTTCGATGGCGATCTCACCCCGCTCCCAGACGGATTCATATTGCAGCAGACATTCACACAGCTGCTCTCCCAGATCAAAGGGGGCGGACTGGGGATAAATCTGCTGGTTTTCCAGCCGGTTCAGCTTGAGGATATTCGTCATCATATCCGACATACGCCGGGCACCGTCCACAATGCCCCGGGCATAATCCAGCCGCTGTTCCTCCGTCAGATCCGGCGCCTGAAGGAGCGTCCCATAGTTCTGCATCACTGCCAGCGGCGTTTTCATCTCATGGGACACATTGGCGATAAAATCCGTGCGCAGCGTTTCCAGACTGCCCAGCTCCTGGGCCATGCGGTTAAAGCATTCGATGATCTCCCGATAATGATCGTCGGTGATAAATCTGCCCGGCGGGTCGATGCGGATGTTGAAATTGCCCTGCACCAGCTCACGGGTGGCTGCGGCGATGCGTTTGGTCAGCCGTTCCGTGGTCAGTCTGCGGCGCAGCAGGTCGATGAGGGTAAACAGAATGCTCAGCAGGACGACATTCAAAAAGGTGAGCTTTGCCGCCCGGTTCAGATTGTCCCCCGTGAGCACCAGCCCCAGATCCCGGGAAAAGGTGCTGACAAACAGTGACATGGTGCAGGTCACCAGAAAGGCCACCAGCAGGAAAAAGAGCAGATAATGATACAGCCCCCGGAGAAACCGGTGCCACAGGGAGACCGGCTTCATTTGATCACCGCCTTGTAGCCCAGCCCGTGGACGGTTTTGATTTCAAAATCGTCGCAGTCTGCCAGCTTTGCCCGCAGCTTGGTCATATAGACATCCACCGCCCGGGGAGCCGTCTCCGTGTCCGCCTCCCAGAACTCATCCATCAGCTGGGTGCGGGTGAAGGTTTTCCGGGGATAGCTCAAAAGCTTGTAGAGGATGGAAAACTCCCGGCGGGTGAGCCGAATCTCGGTATCATCGAGAAAGGCAGTGTGCTCGTCGGCATCCATAACAAAGCGCCCGATTTCCAGCTTGCGGGAGGCGGCGATTTTTGCCCGGCGCAGCAGCGCCCCGATGCGCAGCAGCAGCTCGTCCAGATCAATGGGCTTGACCATATAATCGTCGGCCCCGCTGCGAAAGCCCCGCTGCTTGGAGGCGATATCGTCCCGGGCGGTCATAAAGAGGATGGGAATCTCCCTGTTGGTCTCCCGAACAGTGGCGGCAAAGGCAAAGCCATCGGTGCCCGGCATCATAATGTCCGAAACGATCAGGTCGAACACCCCTTCATACAGGGCATCGTAGGCGGCCTCCGCATGGAGACAGCCCACGGCATGATATCCGTTGGCATTCAAAAAGGAACAGACGGTACGATTGAGCTCTCTGTCGTCCTCCACAACCAGAATCTGAAACATGACGGCACCTCCGCAGTATAACATCAAAGGGAGTATACCACGGAAATGTTAAGGATTTGTTTCCGCCGGGAGGAAAATGCCCCTTTCCGGCGGATTTTTCCCAGAGAAAACGAAACTCAGCCTCTCAGAATGCTGTCGCTGAGGGAGATGATCTCCGGCGCATACTGCTTCCGCCGACGCTCCAGCAGCCGCCGGTAAAGGGGATAATTCACGGCGCTCATCACCAGCCCCACCAGACCGACGGCAATGCCGGGAAGCATGGGGCTTTCCACGCCCACGACCTGACCGATATCCGTCATAACAAGGCTCATGCCGCAGCCCAGAACCAGCGCCGCCAGCGTGCCGAACACCCAGGCAAAGGTGTTTGCGGGGCGTTTGACCTTTCGATCCAGCGCCGTCAGCGCCTCCAGCTCGGTGTGCTCCTGCCGGGTGTATTGGGTGCGGATTTTTTCTACCAGATATTCCTGTTCATTTCGATGCATGAGTGTTTCCTTCTTTCGTTTGATTGTGGCTACAGTATAACCGGCGGTTGTTTTCAAAGCTTTTGCGAAATGTTTCTGTTTTATGAAAAAGAAAAATTTTTGCCGGCCGCCTCATTTTTTGCAGGGACAGGACTTTTATAGTGAAAGCTGTATAGTAAATTTGCCGAAATATCGCTTTTTCTGTCGTGGGCCTTGCGCTTTGCCGTAAAATGCAGTATAATTCAGAAGTAAAAATAGGTGCATTTTGCACACGCGGAACCACCGCGTGGGGATGAAGGAAAAGCTTATGTATCTGCGATTTTGGAAACGGGGAATAGATATCCTCCTGTCTGCCGTGGCGCTGGCCATTCTGTGGCCGCTGATGCTGGTGACGGCACTGCTTGTAAAACTGACCTCTCCGGGGCCGGTGCTGTTTCGTCAGCGGCGTCTGGGCCGGGGCGGAAAGACCTTTACCATTTACAAATTCCGCTCCATGACGGACGGCGCAGAGCACACCGGCAGCGGTGTTTACAGCGAAAAGGGCGACCCGCGGGTGACGAAAATCGGGAAAATTATTCGCGCCACCAGCATTGACGAGCTTCCCCAGCTGTTCAATATTTTTCGGGGAGATATGTCCATCGTAGGCCCCCGGCCGCCGCTGACCTATCACCCCTGGCCGCTGGAGCAGTATTCGGAGGAGCAGCTGCATATGTTTGATGTGCGCCCTGGCATCACCGGCTGGGCACAGGTAAACGGACGGAAAAGCGTGGAATGGCATGAGCGCATCCGGCTGAATGTGTGGTACACCCGGAATGCGTCATTGGCGCTGGATATCCGCATTCTGCTTATGACGGTGCTGAAGGTGCTGCGCAGCGAGGACAATGTAAACACCGGTGCAACGGTGTAAGGAGCGACAATGCTGAAGCTGATGTATATTACCAACGATCCCGGCGTTGCCCGGATTGCCGTACAGGCGGGCGTGGATCGGGTTTTCATTGATATGGAGGTGCTGGGCAAGGCGGAGCGGCAGGGCGGCCTGGATACTGTCCAGTCCCATCATGTGCCGGAGGATATCGCCCGGGTGCGGGAGGCTGTCGGCAGCCGTGCGGAGCTGCTGGCCCGTGTCAATCCGCTGAACCCCAATTCCCAGGCGGAAATTGATGCTTCCATTGCCAATGGCGCGGATGTCATCATGCTGCCCATGTGGCGCACGGCGGAGGATCTGCGCAGGCTGGTACAGATGGTGGCGGGAAGGGCAAAAATCATGCCGCTGCTGGAAACGGATGCTGCCGTTTCCAATCTGGCACAGGCGCTGACCGTGCCCGGCATTGACGAAATGCACATTGGCCTGAATGATCTCCACCTCTGCTATCACCGGAAATTCATGTTCCAGCTGTTGGCGGACGGCACGGTAGAGCGGCTTTGCCGACAGATTCAGGCAGCAGGGATTCCCTGCGGCTTTGGCGGCGTGGGTCGTCCCGGCTCCGGAACCCTTCCGGCAGAAGCCATTCTGGGAGAGCATATCCGGCTGGATTCCCGATTTGTGATTCTGTCCCGCAGTTTTTGTAATACGGCAAAGGTGAAGGAACCGGAAGAGCTTCACCGCATCTTTACCCAAGGCGTTGCGGATATTCGCCGGGTGGAGCGGGAATGCAGTCTGTGGAGCCAGAAGCAGCTGGAGGAGAACCGCCGCAGGGTCGAACGCTGCGTTGCGGAGATTGTAAAGGATTGAGCTATGAATGTTCTGATTACCGGTGCGTTTCAACTGAATGAAGCCCAGCGGGCCCAACTGGAGGCGGCGGGACATCGTGTTACCGTGCATCCGGATGAGCGGGCTCCGGTGGACTGCCCGGAACAATACGAAGCAGTGGTCTGCAACGGATTGTTTTTGTACAATCCCGTGGAGCGATTTACCCGCCTGCGGAAAATCCAGCTGACCAGCGCGGGGCTGGATCGGGTGCCGCTGGACTATATCCGCGCACACGGCATTGCGCTGCAAAACGCCTCCGGCGTGTACAGCGTGCCCATGGCGGAGTTTGCCATCGGCGGGATTTTGCAGCTGTATAAGCAGAGCCGGTTTTTCGCGGAAAATCAGGCGGCCCATCGCTGGGAAAAGCATCGCGGACTGGAGGAGCTTTTCGGAAAACGGGTGTGCATTCTGGGCTGCGGTGATGTGGGTCGGGAAATTGCCGGACGGCTGCGGGCCTTTGGCTGCACGGTGACAGGCGTGAATCGCACGGTACGGGAGCTGCCGGAGATGGATCGGGTGCTTCCGCTGGAAAAGCTGGAAGAAGGGCTGCGATGCTGCGATATTCTGATTTGCGCCATTGCGCTGACAGCGGAGACCCGGGGAATGCTGGGAAAGGCGCAGCTTGAGCTGCTGCCCCGGAACGGTGTGTTTGTCAATGTGGCCCGAGGCGCGCTGGTGGACAGCGGGGCACTGCTGGACTGGCTGCAAGGCGGAGGCAGGGCTGTGCTGGATGTGTTCGGGGAAGAGCCTCTGCCGGAAGACAGCCCACTTTGGAATCTGGAAAATGTGATCCTCACCCCCCATAACAGCTTCGTCAGCGATGGCAACCGGGAGAGATTGTGGGGGAAGGTAAAGGAGGCGTTCATGGAGGAAAAGAAAAATGCTGAGAGAAGTATTGGATAAGCGGTCGGATTTAAGAAAATATCTGTTCATTCGTGGATTCCTGCTGACGCAAAATGCGAATATAGATCGAGAAGCATTCCCTTTTTACGGAATGTGGAAATGTACACAGCTGCAAGAATTCTATATCTGGACACATCCGCTTACGGGTTTTCATTATACGGTGGTTGGGGATACTGTGCTATTTTTGTTGGGCCACGCCTATAATCCCTTTATTATGGAAACTTCTGAAGAAGTTTGCTTGTCCAGAATAGGGGCACACCTGAATGACAATCAGCTATATGATTATATAGACGAGCTGACGGGAATTTTTGTGTTGGGAATCATTTCAAAAGGAAAGGTTGACTTCCTGACAGATCCGTCAGGAATGCAGTCTGCCTGCTGCGGCGTGATTGACGGGAAGCTGTATGTTACTTCACATCCACAGTTGGCTGCGGATATTCTTAATCTTCAAATGATGCCATTTGTACAAAAGCTGATTCGATACAAATGGTATAACCGCGTGATGGGTCCGTATCTTCCGGCAGATTTGTCACCGTTTTCGGAACTGAAGAGAATAGTTCCGGATATAGCATATCATTACGAAAATGGGAACATTACACATCAGCGATTTTACCCGTTAAAAGAGCTGCCGGAAGCGCAAACGGAGCAGGAATATCAAACGGTGATTCAGGCGGCTGCGGATATATTGAAAAATAACATGGAGCTGATAACCCAAAAATGGGCCGCACCGTGGATTTCTCTGACGGGTGGAATTGACAGCAATACCACCTTTGCAGCTGCAAATGGACTGTACAAGAAAGCAAAAACCTTCAGTTACTATTCTGCGGAAAAAGAATCTATTGACTGCACTGCGGCTCAAAAAATTGCAGAAGCGTTTCATATTCCATGGACACTCTACCGGATTCCGGCGGAGGCGGAGCAATTGCCGGATTATGAAGTCAAAAAAGAAATCATTATGCACAACAATTCCTATGCTGCCCAGACTCCTGAAAACGAAGTGCGAAAGCGGGTCTATCTTGAGGCAAACCTCCCGGCGGATGTGGAAGTGAAGAGTTGGGTGAGTGAGACAATTCGCGCGTATTGGTATAAACATTATGGCAGACATTCGATGCCTCCGTTGTCCGGAAAACTGTTCCGAAATCTGTACAAGATATTTTTGCTGAACAGGCCGTTGGCGCGTCAAATAGATCGACTGTTTGAACAGTACATCCGGGATTATGAATACGAAAGAATCCCCGCACAGTATCCACCGGCTGATATGCACTATAACGAAGTAACTTGGGGAAGCTGGGGCGGCCTGAATATCAGCGAGATGAAATTCTATTCGGATATTACAATTGCTTATAATAACCGGAAATTCCTTGATCTGCTGTTTCGGGTGCCCTTGGAAAAGCGAATTTCCGATCAGCATCATCTGGATATGAAAAAATATTTGAATCCGGAATTGTTTGATATGGGAATCCGAGTGGTGAATCAACATGAGACGGCATTTCGCGCGAGATGCCTGAATGCGATCTTTACAATTAATATGTATCTACCCTTCTAAGGAGCGCCTATGAAAATCCTTCTTATCGCCACAGTACAATCTCACATCTGTCAGTTTCACCGCCCGCTGGCGGCCATGCTGCATGAGCAGGGATGTGTACTTCATGTGGCGGCACGGAATAATCTTGCGGAAAAAAACGGCCTGAAGCTGGACTTTGCAGAGCAGATTTTTGATGTGCCCTTTCAGCGCTCACCGTTTTCGCCAAAAAATCTGAAGGCTTACAGGCAGCTCAAGCGCATCATTGCAGAAGGCGGCTATGATGTGATCCACTGCAACACACCGGTGGGCGGTGTGCTGGGGCGGCTGGCTGCGCGAAAAGCCCGGAGGCGCGGCACAAAGGTGTTCTACACCGCTCACGGCTTCCACTTTTACCAGGGCGCGCCGAAGAAAAACTGGCTCATCTTGTACCCGGTGGAAAAGCTCATGTGCCATTATACGGACAAGCTGATTACCATCAATGAAGAAGATTTTCGCCTTGCGCAGCGCAAATTTCCCGTTGAAGTCTGCCACATTCATGGCGTTGGCGTCTCAACCCAGCGATATCATCTGCATTCTGCGGAGGAAGAGGCGCAGCTGCGGAGGCGGGAAAATCTGTCCGCAGAGGACTTTGTTGTTTTGTGTACCGGCGAATTGAACGGGAACAAGGACCAGCAGACCCTGATCCATGCCGCACAGCTTTGCCGGGACAAAATCCCGGAGCTGAAGGTGCTGCTGGCGGGAAACGGGCCCCTGAAGGACAGCTTGCAGGAGCTGATTCGAAAAAACGACGCAGAGGAGCAAATCCGTCTGCTGGGGTATCGCACAGATCTGGAACAGATTGCGCCGACTGCGGATGTGATTGTTTCCTGTAGCCACCGGGAGGGCTTGGGCCTGAACCTGATTGAAGGAATGCTTTGCGGGAAACCGGTGATTGCTGCGGAAAACCGCGGCCACCGGGAGCTGGTTGCAGAGGGCGTGACCGGGTTTCTGTTTCCGCCGGGAGACAGCGCAGCGCTGGCGGAGAAGCTGGTAAAGCTTCATACGGAGAAAACACAAAAGGCGCTTGGCGCAGCAGGATATCAGCGGGCGCTGCAATACACACAGGAGCAGGTGCAGCGGGAGCTGGCTGAAATTTATGGATATGGAGAATGCTGATGCGGTATTCCATCATTACACCCGTTTATAATGCCGAAGCAACCCTTCCCCGCTGTCTGGACAGCATTGTAGGGCAGAGCTTTTCAGACTATGAGTTTCTGCTGGTTAATGACGGCTCCACCGATGAAAGCGATGGAATTTGCCGGAAATACGCAGCGCAATATCCGCAGATTCAATATTTTGCAAAGGAAAACGGCGGCGTGTCTTCTGCGCGGAATCTGGGTTTGGAGCGGGCGCAGGGAGAGTATATTCTGTTTGTGGACAGCGATGATTATGTGTCGGAAGACTATTTTTCCGTGCTGGAGCAGGCGCTGGAGGAAACCCGGACGGATATGCTGCTGTTCGCTTATCGCAACTTTGGCGCAAATGAAAGCCGCTGGAGCACCGGCTGTTATCAGGAAACAGACGAGGAGCGCAGGGCCCGGCGAATTGCGGATGCCATGCAGCGGTATCTGTTCAGCTCCCTGTGGTCCAAAGCCTTCCGGCGGTCGATTATAGAAAAAGCCCATCTTCGCTTTGATGAGACACTGGCCATTGGGGAAGATCAGGCATTCATCTTCCGGTATGCTATGCATATTGCGTCCATCGCATCCATAGATGCACAATTATATCATGTGGACATTTCCGGGCAGGATTCCCTGTCGAGAAAGCGCCGGGATTATCTCACAACACAGCTGATACAGGTGAATCGGGCAATGAAAGCCGCTTTGGAGCAAACACAGCATTCTTCGGAGGCGCGGAGCATCTATGAAGCCGCACTGGCGTGGATGTCGTACCGCAGCGCCTATTCCTGCTGCAAGGAATTGCTGAAATATGATTATCCGGCAGGAAGACGGCGGCAGGAAATCCGGAAAATATGCAGCCTGTATCGGAAAGAGGCAATCCGGCCACAGGGCTGGAAATGCCGGCTGATTGCATTGCCAGTGCAGCTTGGCATGAGCCATGCACTGGATGCTCTGATTCGGTGGAAGGGCTAACCTCCAGAGGTGTTGAGCATGAAGAAGATCAAGGTTTTGATGATTATATCAAAGCTCTATATCGGCGGTGCGGAAAAGGTTGCGGCGGACATTGGCTTTTATGCGGATCCGGCGCGGTATGAGATTCACTATCTTGTCTTCGGCGATACGGTGGGCGCATATGAGCCAGAGCTGGAGGCGGCAGGGTGCGTCATCCATCATCTGCCGGAACCGGCGGCCGGATATCTGCAATACATGAAAAACCTGAAAAGGCTGATTCTGCAATATCATTATGATGTGATTCACGCCCATACCATGTTCAACATCGGCTGGGCGATGCTGGCGGGCCGACTTTGGGGTGTGCCGGTGCGGGTGGCCCATGCGCACTCTGCCCTGGCGGACAAGCGAAGCCTGCGGGTTCGACTGTATGAAGCGGCCATGCGGCTGCTGATTCGCACCTGCGCCACAGATTTTGTGGCCTGCGGACAGCGGGCGGGGGAGCGGCTGTATGGCAAGTTCCTGTTTCAAAAGAAGGGAACGCTGATTCTCAATGGCATTGATACCCGGCGGTTTGCCTTTGATGAGGAAATGCGGTCGGCCATGCGGGCACAGCTGGGGCTGGAGGAGCGGTTTGTCATCGGCCATGCGGGCCATCTTGCCGCTGTAAAAAATCAGGCGTTTCTGCTGGAACGGATGCCGGAGATTCTGCAAAGACGGCCCGAAGCCTGTCTGCTGCTGCTGGGCGAGGGGGAAGACCGGCCCATGCTGGAAGAGAAAATCCGCAAGCTTCAGCTTCAAAGCAGCGTGCGCCTCACCGGAAATGTGCGGAATGTGCCGGATTATCTGTGCGCCATGGATGTGTTTGCCTTTCCGTCGCTGTATGAGGGAATGCCGCTGTCTATCATTGAGGTACAGGCCAACGGTCTGCCCTGTGTGATTTCCGACCGGGTGCCGAAGGATGTATTTCTCACAGACCTGCTTTCTCCGCTGCCGCTGGAGCAGCCGCAACAATGGACGGAGCATATTTGCAGGGCGGCCCGCCGGGATTCCCGGCGCTATGCGTCTGAGCTGCAAGCCTCCGGCTTTGATGTGTCCGCGGCTATGGGGAGGCTATATCAAATCTATGATGGAGCACTGTCATGACCAAAATCCTCTTTTTTATTGAATCTCTTACCGGCGGAGGGGCGGAAAAGGTGCTGCGGAATCTGGTGAATGCCATGGATCAGCAGCGGTTTCAGATCACCGTACAGACGCTGTATCCGGAAAAAGCGGCGGAGCTTCTGGCGCCGGGCATCCGATATCGAGCCTGCTATCCGGCGGCAACGCCTGCGGGAAATGCCAGAATGCGGCTGGAGGCGGCGCTGGGCCTGACCTATCCGCTGCATATTCGGGGGGACTATGATATCGAGGTGGCCTATCTGGAATGCGGCTCCACCAAAATCATGGCGGGCTCCACCAACCGGAATGCGCTGAAGCTGGCCTGGGTTCACTGCGACCTTGCGAAAAAAGCAGAAGACCCGGAAGCCTTTGCCCGGGCCACGGCGAAGTATTATCGGAAGTTTGATAAGGTGATCTGTGTTTCGGAGACGGCACGCAAGCACTTTCAACAACTGTTCCCGGATGGGCCGGAATGTGTCACACTATATAATACCGTTCCGGATGAAAGCATCCGAAAAGATGCGGAAGCGTTTGTACCATTCTATCCGCAGAACACGCACAATCTTGTGTGTGCAGGCCGTCTGGCGGCGGAAAAGGGTGTGGACAGACTGCTGGCGGCCCATGAGAAGCTGCTGCAAGTGGGGATTGAGCAGAAGCTGTGGATCGTCGGCGATGGGCCGGAACGGGAATCGCTGAAGGAACAGGCGGCCAGACTGCAATCACCGGAAAAGGTGCACTTTACAGGCTTTCAGGAAAATCCCTATCCGTATATGCTCCATGGGGATATTTTGGTTTGTCCTTCGCATTATGAAGGCTTTAGCACCTTTGTTACCGAGGGATTGATCTTGGGAAAGCCCATCGTCACGACAGAGTGCTCCGGAATGCGGGAACTTCTGGGTGACAGCCAGTACGGCCTGATTACTGCCAACGAGGACGAGGCGTTTTATCAGGGCCTGCGGCGGATGCTGACCGAGCCCGGCCTGCTGGAACATTATCGGGAAATGGCCGGTGTGCGGGGAAAGGACTTCCGCCAGCAGACACTGGTGCAGGCAACGGAGGCGTTTCTGGAAAACACTTGGAAAGCCAGATGGGGGAAATAGCGTGGGTATCAAAGTTTACTACTACATGGTGGCGGCAGTGCTGCTGTTTGCGCTGCTGTTGCCGCAGCGGGGCCCGAACAAAAAGTGGTATGTCATTTTTATGGCGGCGCTGCATACCTTTGTCTGCGGCTGGCGCTATATGTATCTGACCGGCGATTTGATCAAATATGCCGGATTCTATCTGCGAAAATATCCCAGCAATGGCTGGTTCAGTGAAACCGTCTTTGACAGCGGCAGAAACTTTGGCTTTGCCTGGATTTCCAAATTTCTGTCGCAGATATCAGATGGTGATTTCCAACTGCTGCTGGTTTTTATCGCCATTGTTACAGAGGTTGCGCTGGCGATTATTATCTATCGGTATTCTCCGGCACCGTGGCTCAGTTTTCTTCTGTGGGACTGCTTCTGCTTTTACATTTTTGGCTTCAGTGCTATCAAGCAGGCCCTTGCAATGGGCGTTCTGATGCTGGCATTTGTGGGCATCATGGAAGAGAAGCCTCGAAAATTTTTCATATACACACTGCTGGCCGGCTGCATTCATACTCCGGCGCTGATTTTCCTGCCGGCATATTGGATTGCGAAAAATCGGCTGAGCGGAAAAAAGATCCTGTTTTACGGAATTGCGGCGGCGCTGATCGTTGCCTTCCGAAATTCCATCGTGACTTTTGTCAGTCAGTTCTATTATGACGAAACGGATTTTGCGGTGAACGATCATTTGGGCGGACGATTCATGATGATCGCGGCGCTGCTGCTGGCGGGCCTGATTCTGCGGGGATTCCGGGGAAAGTATTTCTCCAAGCTGTTCAATCTGATGGTTGTGGCGGCAGTTTTGCAGATGTTCTCCGGCTTTGACAATATCTTTACACGACTGACGGACTACTATTTCCAGTTTGTGGTCTTGTATCTGCCCATGATGTTCTATCCGGAGCGGGATGAGGTGCTGGAGGGCGCACCCAGGTCGTGGCGGATACGGCTGAACCCGCAGCAGCGAGCGGCGGCTCTTCTGTGCGTGATCGGGCTGGCGATCCTGTTTTATTACAGTACCAACCTGAGCCATACCATCGAATATGAGGTGGACAATTACCTGAATTACCGCTTCTGCTGGGAGGTGCGTCCATGACTTTCACCATCATCATCCCGGCTTATAACTGCGAAAAGACCCTTGCCGCAACGGTGGACAGTGTGCGGGCGGCGGGCCTGTGGGATTATGAAATCATTCTGGTGGACGACGGTTCGCGGGATGGGACGGGCCCGCTGTGTGACGCACTGAGCAGGCAATATGCCGAGATTCGCTGCATCCATCAGCAGAACGCCGGTGTTTCCGCCGCCAGAAATCGCGGCATCGAGGAGGCCCGGGGCGAATATCTCTGGTTCGTGGATGCGGACGACAGGGTAGAAAAGCTGGATGCGGAGGCAGTTCGGCAGGCAATTTTGAGCGGCGTTGACTGTATCCTGTTTGGTATGCAGTTTCTGTATTTGCGGAAAGGAAAGACGGTGATGCAGGAAACGCTGTCCTGCGGTAGCCCTGTGATGCTGACACGGGAATGCATGGGCTCACAATTCAAAACACTGTTTGAAAAGAATTATTTCACGGCAATATGGAACAAATTGATTCGAAAAGCTGTTCTTACGGAAAATAACCTGTATTTTGATTGCGGCCTGATTAACTATGAAGATCTTCATTTTTCCGTTTTGCTGATGTCCTGCTGCAAAAGTGCGATAGCGCTGCCGGAAAGCTGTTACCGCTATATCAATACTTTTGGACAGGATCGGACGGTGGAACGACTTCAAAGAATTTCGGATGTGATTGCTTATACCGATAAAGTTGTTTCGCCGCTCTATGCGCTGAATCGGCAGCTGACCCAAGGGGGATATCCGGCCATTCATGGCTTGGACGAAATTGCACTGCGCCTTTATGTGGAGGCCGTGTATTTCAAATTGAAAACCTCGAACAGAAGTCAGATCAAACAGCTTTGCACAGCTGTGCAGCAGAGCGAAAGCATTCAACAGAAAGCGCAGAAAAGCACACAGCTGTCTCCGACAGATCAGCGGCTGTACCGCTGGATGATGCACAATGACTATGGGAAGATACAGACCTTTATGAAATATCGCGCCATTCGCAGCGTTGGAAGCCGGATATACCGTATTACAAAAGCGTGGATAGGAGCCTGAAAATATGAAACGCAGTTTGTTGGAGCGACTGTTCTGGTCACCAAACTTTTTTACAATTGCTATACGGCACCGCAGAAAGGCAGACGCACCGATCTGGGAGCGGCTGCAATTTCAGACAGAATATACCATGCCGGCCACGCCGGATTGCTGGGCGGCAGACCCCATGCTTGCAGAAGAAAACGGCAAAACCTATTTGTTTTATGAAGCGGTACACCACGGAAAGGGTCGGATTGAGGTTGTTCAGATTCGGGAGAATGGCTCTGTAAGCAACCCGCAAGTCGCTTTGGAGCGGGACTACCATCTTTCCTATCCGTTTGTTTTCCGTTATGAAGGAAGCTGGTATATGATTCCCGAGTCCTGTGCCATTGATGAGGTGCAGCTGTTCAAGGCTGAGCGGTTTCCTGAAAAATGGGTGTATGTTACCACCTTGCTGCGTGGCCATGCCGCAGATACAACCGTTCAGAGCATGAATGGAAAACTCCTTCTGTTGACCTTTTTACCGCAAAGTGGGAGTGAATGCGTAACGCCGGAGGCCTATTGGCTGACAATCGAGAATGAAACGGCGGAGCTTCAGCAGATTCCGTGGCCGAAGTATGACACATTGACGGTCAGAGGTGCGGGTCGCTTTTTGAATTCGAACGGAACCATGATTCGCCCGGTACAGGTGAGCCGTGAACACAGCTATGGGGATGCAGTTGCATTTTTTTCGGCACAGCTACAGGCGGATGCATATCAGGAAAAACACATTTCCGCACTGCTGCCGGAACATATCAGCGGCTGCAAATATCGGGTGGATGGATTACACACCTATGCGCTTGGCAATGATTTTGAGGTGATTGATGTCCGCTGCCAGTTACCGGATCCGACAAAAATATTGCGGAAGTTGATTGGAAAATAATGCGGCACGCAGTCAAAACAGTGAAATGGGAATAGAGTGTAGGGGGATTTGTTGAAATGGATATTGATATCGTTGTTCTCTGGGTAGACGGGAACGATCCTGCGTGGCAGGCGGAAAAAGCAAAATATCAGGGGAAAACGCTGGATGACAGCAATTCGGCCAATCGTTTCCGGGACTGGGGCCTGCTTCCCTATTGGTTCCGTGGCGTGGAAAGGTTTGCGCCCTGGGTGCGTACCGTGCATTTTGTCACATGGGGTCACCTTCCGCCGTTCCTCAACACAGAACATCCCAAGCTGCACATTGTCCGGCATGAGGATTATTTGCCGGAAGAGTATCGCCCGACCTTCAACGCAAACACACTGGAGATGAATCTGCACCGAATCCCGGGACTGGCGGAGCGTTTCATCTATTTCAATGACGATATGTTCCTGCTGCGACCCATGCCGGAAGCCTCTTTCTTCCGAGGAGGACTGCCCTGCACCTATGGAGCGGAGGTGCCTTTTGCGGTGACAGGTGAAGCTGGAATTTGGCAGCACCTGATTCTGAACGATATGCGGACGATCAACACGCATTTTCGCAAGCGGGAGCAGGTGCAAAAGAACGCACACAAATATCGCAGTAGCATTTACGGTATCAAAACCAATATCCGCACTGCTGCGGCAGAGTGGTTGTTCCCGGAAAATTTTCTTGGGTTTAAGAATCTTCATGCTCCGGCAGCATTTACAAAACATACATTTGCTGAAATCTGGAAGAATGAGCCTGTGCTCCTTCATGAAACTTCAAAACACCGCTTCCGCAGTACAGAGGATGTGAATCAATGGCTCTGCCTTTGGTGGCAGGTGGCCAGCGGTCAGTTCGCACCGTTCAATACAGATAATCTGGTGGAGGGAATTGAAGAAGATACGGTGAATGGACTTTGCCGGGCAATCGTAAATCAGGAGCACGATATGATTTGCCTCAATGATCCTTCTGATGATATTGCATTTGATTTGCTGGCAGAAAAGATCAAAGCCGCCTTTGAAACCATCCTGCCAGAGAAGAGCAGCTTTGAGAGGAGTGCGAAAGAAACATGAAAGAGCGCCTTGATTATATTGACTGGGCAAAGGGAATCCTGATTATCCTTGCGGTAATTGGACATATATGGCAGGCTGGATCTGTTCATAATTATATCTATGCGTTTCATATGCCTGCGTTTTTCGTAATCAGTGGTATGCTGATGCGGTATACCAAAGCCTATGAAAAACGATATTTCAGTTTTTTGATAGATAAAAGCTATGCTTTTGGAGTCCCGTTTCTCTTTTTTGAAGCGCTGGGCGTTCTGACAGATATTATTCGTCATGGTGTAACTCTGAATATCAAAGGCTATACTTTCAATACCGTATCTCTGCTATACAATGATAAAAATATGTGGTTTATCGTTGCGCTGTTTTTGATTGAAGCTATTTTCTGTGCGGCTAAAAAACTTTTGAAAAATGATTGGGCAGTTGGCACATTCTGTTTGGTGATGGTTGCACTGTATTTTGTATTTCCGCAAAGTAAAAGCTCCTATGTGCAGACGATAAAACAGTGTATGCATTATATGCTGTTCTTTGCAGCGGGGTTTTATGCAAAGCCGCTGTTTGAAAAAAGAAGCAAGCTTTGTACAGGAGTTGCAGTGCTGATTCCGGTGATTGTATCCGCAATCTTTGGAAAATCACAGGCCATGACGCGTTCACTCGAAAGCACAGCATTTGTTATCAGCGGCTTTGCCGGAACTTATGCGGTGCTGCAGCTGGGAAAATATGCGGTAACGAAAGAGTACTCACGGCTTGTGAAAGCGGCTGGGCGAAACAGTATGACGATTTATGGTACGCACCATATTATTTATGCGGCGGTTGGGGCGATACTGGGCATTACAGATTATGCTACAACACCAATTTGGGCAGGACTTATCATGCTTTTCGTGGTACTGGCTGCCGAACCGCCGATTATCTATGCAATAAATCGATGGCTGCCGTTTTTGGTGGGAAAGCGTTATAAAAAGCAGCCAAAAGCACAAGCGTGAAAGGAGCACCACATATGGGCATTCGTGGTTTTCTGAAAAAGCATCTGCCTTCTTATCGGACAGAGCGCCGCATGATGGAAGAGATGGAAAAGCTTCGCAGAGATCTGCGGGAAATGAGCAAAAAAAATGAGCTGCTCTTCTGGAACGCACAGATGCAGCCGGGAGAGACCATGCAGCAGACAAAGGAACGGGTCTATCTGAATATGCCCAAGGCTACCGGCCGCCTGAGAAATATCCAGCTTGCAGAAAACCATATTTTGCAGCGTGTGAAACGGATATGTGATGAGAACGGCCTGCATGTGTTTCTAGTGGGCGGAACGCTGCTGGGTGCGGTGCGTCATCATGGTTTTATCCCTTGGGATAACGATATTGATGTGGGCATGATGAAGGCAGATTATCTGAAATTGCGGGAGCTGTTGGAAACAGACACCGAGCTTCGGGCGGAATACTGCTATAATTATGCAGCAGGTTTGCGTATGTCCAAAATTAAATATCGAGGAACGGATGTATTCTGGATTGATATTCTGGTGTTTGATTATATTGATGTGCGGCCGGATGAGGTTGCGGCGGTCTGGCCAAAAACACAACAGGCTAACCGAGAATATGGAAAGAAGATACAGGAGCTCGCAGCAGAGCATATGAGCGAAAGTCATTGCCGCCCCGTGGAGAACCATGTGCTGGACAATGCGCTGGAAACTTTTGAATCTACATTGCTGGAAAAGCTCCCCCGGTTTGGAAGCGGCGAGTATTTTTGTGAACCCATTGATTGCCCTTATTGGAGTCGAGATCCGCGTGGCATTATGAAGGTAAGCGAATTTTTTCCGCTGGCCGTGGATGCGGTGGAATTTGAAGGGAAGAAGTATGAGGCTTGGAAAAACTACCAGTATGCATTGGAGCTGGCATATGGAGACATTTGGACATTGCCGTTTTCTGTGAGCGAGCCGCATACGACCGAATTTGATGTGGGTTTTTCGGAGGGCATTGCTTATTTGAAGCAAGCGGGAATTATTCCTGGGGAGGATGACGAGGCGTAATGAACAACCGGGTATTTTTATTTGATCTGGATGCAACCGTTACCAGAACGGAGATTCTGCCGGCATTGGCAGAACAGGTTGGATTGCTGACGGAGATGCAGGAAATGACCGAGAAGACCATGCGTGGTGAGATTCCTTTTCAGAGCAGCTTTCTGGCCCGGGTTGAAATGCTGAAGCCGATACCGGTCAGCCGTGTGGCAGAGATTGTTGAACAGACACCTTTGAATGAAGAGCTGGTGAAATTCATTCGGACACATAAGGAACGATGTTATATCGTTACAGGCAATATTGATGTGTGGATCGAAAAGCTGATGCGGAAAATAGGTCTGCCGATGTCGCACTGCTATTGTTCCACGGTCAGCGTGGAAGGCGACTTTATTGCTTCCGTGAACAGTGTTGTGGACAAGGAGAAAATCGTCAAGCAGTTTGTGGTGCCTGTGGTAGCGGTGGGGGACGGTAGCAATGATGCCGAGATGATTCGGCTGGCGGAGGTCGGCATCGGATACGGCGGAGTTCGGCCGGTGGCATATTCTCTGATGTGCAATGCCACACATGTGATCTGCGATGAACACAGGCTTTGTGCATTTTTGCATACGCTTTGTGGTGATTAAGGAGAAGGGACACTATGAAAAATAATGTTTCCATTGTAATCAGCTGCGCAGGTATGGGCACTCGGCTGGGATTGGGGTGCACCAAAGCGTTGGTGGAGATCGAGGGAAAAACGCTGATTGAGCGGCAGCTGGAGATTCTGAAAGACTACGATGATATTCGTGTGGTGGTGGGCTATCAGGCAGAGCAGGTGATTGATGTGGTAAACGCAATCCGGAAGGATGTTCTGTTCGTATTTAATCATGATTACCGCAACACGGGGACGGGGGCCAGTTTTACGCTGGGTGCGAAGTATGCCCGGGAATATGTTGTGGCACTGGATGGCGACCTGCTGGTTCATTCGGATGATCTGCTTGCCGGGATAGAGTATGACGGAAGCTGCGTTGGCGGAACAACTCCTTCTACGGATAATCCATGGGTTATGCCGACGGAAATGGTGAATGGGGTTAAAATGGTCACCGGCTTTTCGCAGGAAACTGGACAATTTGAGTGGACGGGCTTTGCAAAGGTGCGCACGGATCAGCTGAAACCGGGAAAGCGTCATGTGTTTCATCTGATTGAGCCTATGCTTCCGTTGCCAATGATTTATTTACGAACAAAGGAAATTGACACGATTGACGATTATGAACGAGCCGTGCAGTGGATCAGGCATGGATATGAGGATTGAGTATGTATAAGGATGTAATCGGGGTTCTTGGCGGCATGGGCTCCTATGCAACGCTGCACTTTTTTCAGGAGCTGCTGGATGCGTTCCCCGCACAAAAGGAGTGGGATCGTCCCAGAATCATAATTGATAATCGCTGCACCATGCCGAGTCGTGTGCTGGCTGTTCTTGAGGGCGTAAAATATGAACAGCTTGTGGAAGAATTGTGTGATTCTGTCAACGCACTGCTTTGCGCCGGTGCAACAAAGCTGATTTTAGCTTGCAACACATCGCATTGCTTTTTGCCGGACATTTATCGGAATGTCCCCAAGGCTCGGGGAAAAATCATAAGTATTATAGATGCCTGCTGTGCGGAAATTGTTGCTGCCGGAGAGAAAAAGGTTTCGCTGATTGCATCAGAAGGAACAATCCAGTCGGGCGTTTTCCACAAGGCACTTCAGCCATATGATATTGCGGTTGCGGTTCCTGTGGCGGAGCAGTATCTGAAGCAGCGGGAGCTGATAGAGTCCGTAAAGCAGAATCATATCACGCAGAAAACGCTGGATGATTTTGCGGCGTTAGTGCACTCTTTTTCCGGTGATGCGCTGATATTGGGTTGCACTGAATTCCCGGTGTTGTTTTCGCAGCTTCCCAAGGATGCGTTGAACGGAATCCGGGTGTATGATCCGCTGAAAAGTGCTGTTCGCATTCTCCAGACAGAGTGCCGGTAAAGCTTGGGAGGGCCTGTTATGCCATTGATTTCCGTTATCGTTCCGGTTTACAAGGTCGAGGCATATTTGCCGGCCTGTGTGGACAGCATCCTTGCGCAGACCTTTTGCGATTTTGAATTGATTCTGGTGGATGACGGTTCACCGGATGCCTGTGGGGAGATGTGCGATCAATATGCCCGTCAGGATGTGCGAATCCGTGTCATTCATCAGGAAAATGGCGGACTGTCTGCTGCGCGAAATGCAGGACTGGAGATTGCACAGGGAAACTATATCACCTTTGTGGACAGTGATGATATGGTAGCGCCTGACTTTTTAGAGGTGCTATATGCATCATTAGAAAGAAGTAATGCGGCGGTTGCCTGCTGCTGTTTTCAAAGCTTTGTGGATGATATGCCTCCCCGGCGGTATAATGCTGAAATCCACTCCAAAACCATGACTGGTCATGCGGCTGTGTTAAGCATTTATAATGCGACCGGAGATGTTTCTGTAACTGCGTGGGGTAAATTGTTTCAGAAGGAACTGTTGCGGGATAGGCGTTTTCCAATGGGGAGGATTCACGAGGATCAGGCGCTCATACCAGTTGTATTGTGCAATGCTGCGACTGTCGTGGCGGGTGATGCAGAACTCTATTATTATCGTGATCGGCCGGGCAGCATAATGAATAAAGCATTTTCCGAGAAGCGATTCGACAATATGGAAGGTATTGATGGGTGCATCCGCTATTTTCAGGAAAAAGGATATCAGGATCTCGTTGCTGCTGCAAAACGGGTAAGAAAAAAGGTTAATGCTATCTTGGTTATTGATGCGCACAGTGGAGGTGCGGCCAATCTGATCCCCAGGAAATATCATTTGACAAAACTTCGGGCAATATATTACTGCTGCAAATATGCATCTCGGAATACCTGTTCCTGGTATCTGGCAAAAATAGATACCAGAATAGTGCGCTATTATGAGTACTATATAAAGATAAAAAGCCTGTTCACTAAATCGGTGTAACACATATCAAAATTCGGACTGGGGTGACCTGATATGGTGCAAGTAAGCGTGATTATTCCTGTCTATAAGGCAGAACAATACATTGGACGCGCAATAGAAAGCGTTATACAACAATCCTTTCAAGACTTCGAATTGATACTGGTTGATGATGGAAGTCCCGACAATTGCGGCGAAATTTGTGACAAATACGCACGACTGGATTCACGCATCAGGGTGATTCATCAAAGCAACGGAGGAGTATCTGCTGCAAGAAATCGTGGATTGGATTCAGCGAATGGAAAGTATATTGTGTTTATCGACAGCGACGATTGGGTGGAAACCGATTATCTGAAAGATCTTTTGTCAGCGGATGCAGATTTTGTGTGTCAATCGTTTTCCGTTTATGATGAAGAAAAACATTTTGTCCGGAGAAATTCCTGCAAGTCTCGAACATTGGAAAACAATTTTGAAAATCGGTTGGCTCTTTTGAAAGAAGGTACACTGGGATATACTTTCTCCAAAAGATTTACACTCGAAATCATTAGAAATTGCGGGATACGCTTCAACAAAGATATAAATCATACCGAGGATACGATATTTATCATAGACTATTTGAAACACGCAGAATCTATACAGGTGGAAGATTGCTGCAATTACTGTTATGTGCGGTATGTTACCAGAGAAACATTAAGCGGGGGAGCCACCTATGATCGACTGGCCATGGTTAGCATAGCAAATCATATCATATGCAAACAGTTTTTCTTGTGTGGAAGTCCTGAATATGAGGAACTGTACTATTCCAGAATTGGCTATAGTTTTATGGATTATATTGGAGGCGTTTGGCTTTCCTGCCTTGACAGCGTACTTACAAAATACTTTTTTCTGTGTGCGTTGCTTAAAAATAAGGACATTGGCAAGATTGTCAGATATGCACCGAATGCATTGTGGAGACTTCCTGTACATGAAAGAGTGATTCATGCATTGTATAACGGAAACAAATTGCAATTGGCATACGGATGCCTTTGCGATTACTTACGGAAAAAACGGTGAACGAGGGGTTGAATTATGAGCAAGGAGAGCGAGAACAATCAGAGACCGAAAATCAGCATAATCGTCCCGGTTTACCGTGCGGAGCAATATCTGGAAGCATGTGTGGACAGCATTCTCCGGCAGAGCTTCAGCGACTTTGAACTGCTCCTGATTGATGACGGTTCCCCGGATCGCTCCGGAGAAATGTGCGATACCTATCTTGAGAAGGATGTGCGTGTGCAGGTTATCCATAAGGAAAATGGCGGCGTATCCTCTGCACGAAATGTGGGCCTGGATCATGCCCGGGGCGAGTATGTGGTGTTTGTGGACAGCGATGACTATTTAGGCGAAGCGTATCTGCAGGAGCTTTACGAGTGCCAGCAAAATGCGGGGGACAGCGAAAGCGTTTTTACAATATCCGATCACCAGCCGTTCTCTTCGGAAGGCATCGGAAAGAGAGTGTTTCCGCCGTCATTTACTGCATCTCTGCGGGGAGATCATCCGGATGCAGAAGCGTTTCGGTGGCTGGTGTTTGAATTCTGCATTTTTCCACCCTATTGCAAGCTGTATCGCCGAAGCATCATTGAGAAACAGAACCTGCGCTTTCATGAAAAACTGCGGAGCGCCGAGGACTTTGATTTTAACTGCCGCTATCTTCATCATGTGGAGCAGATTGTTTACATCCCCTCTGTCCAATATCACTATCGCACCAATTATAAAAGATATCGTCCCTCCAATGATGGCATACTCGGCCAGTCGGAAATCCTGAGTGTACATATTATGGCGCATGGAATACCGGAAATTGCGGAACGCATGGGCGTGCTTTCCGAGGTTTTTCCGGAAATCTGCCGCTGGGCAGCCAATAAGCACTATTTCAACCGCATGGAAATGCTGTTTGTGCCAAACCGGAAAATTGGATTCCGGGCACGGAGGCAGCTGTATCGGGAATTGGTTTCGGACGAACCATATCGCAGTCTTGCGAAAAAGGGTGCGCAATATCTTCCTGCATCAACCACGAAAAAAATCGCACAGACGGCGGACTGCTTTGCGGTCTGGTGGGCATTTTATCGTGTGCGACAGATGCGCGGGATTGAGAATAAGTTTCAATGAACTGGAGCAATGTACATGGAACCTCAAAAATTCACCACCGTCATCCAACCGAAAACCGGCTGGTTTGACCTGAAGCTCAAGGAAGTTTTTGCCTATCGGGATCTGATTTTCCTGTTTGTCAAGCGGAACTTTGTGTCCAAATACAAGCAGACCATTCTGGGCCCGGCCTGGGCAATCATCCAGCCGCTGCTGACCACCGTTGTGTTTACGCTGGTGTTCGGCAATATCGCGGGACTGGCCCCCGGCGGCGTGCCGTCCTTCATCTTTTACCTGTCGGGCACGATCCTCTGGACCTATTTTTCCAACTGCCTGAGCCAGACCGCCAACACCTTTGTTGCTAACAGCGCCACCATGGGAAAGGTGTATTTCCCCCGACTGGTGATGCCGCTTTCCACGGTGTTTTCCGAGCTCATCAGTCTGGCCATTCAATATTGCTTCCTGGTGCTGTTTCTGGTGTATTACGCCGTCACCGGGCAGGGGGTGCAGCCCAACGGATGGATTCTGATGACACCGCTGCTGGTGCTTCAGCTGGCACTGCTGAGCCTGGGCTTTGGCATCATCATTTCCGCCCTCACCACCAAATACCGGGACTTGGCCATGCTGGTGGGCTTTGGAAACCAGCTCTGGATGTATGCGACGCCTATTGCCTATGATATGTACAGCTTCAGCGCCTTTGCCCCCGGGGGAACCCTGCACGGCCTGTATATGTGCAACCCGGTGACGCCGGTGGTAAACCTGTTCCGCTATGCCTATCTGGGCATCGGCTCGATAGATTGGAAGTATTATTGCATCAGCTGGGTCACTACATTTATCGTGCTTTTTGTGGGCGTAATGCTGTTTAATCGTGTGGAAAAAACCTTTATGGATACCGTGTGAGGCGCAATATGGACGAAATTGCAATTAAAATTGAACATATTTCCAAGGAGTATCGGCTGGGCGCCATCGGCGGCGGAACGCTGCGGGGTGACCTGCAAAGCTGGATGGCCCGCCTCCATGGCAAGGAAGACCCCAACAGCAAGATCGGCTCGGACGCAGCCCGGCATATGGGCGAAAAATTTCTGGCGCTGGATGATGTGTCCATCACGGTGAAAAAGGGCGAGGCGCTAGGCATCATCGGTCACAACGGCGCGGGAAAATCCACGCTGCTCAAGCTGCTGTCCCGGGTGACGGCGCCCACCAGCGGAACCATCAGCTACAATGGCCGCATTGCCTCCATGCTGGAGGTGGGAACGGGCTTTCATCCGGAGCTGACCGGGCGGGAAAATGTGTATATGAACGGCGCAATTCTGGGCATGACCCGGGCGGAAATCGACCGGAAATTTGACCAGATTGTTGAGTTTGCCGAAATGGAGCAGTTTATCGACACACCGGTGAAGCGTTATTCCAGCGGTATGTATGTAAAGCTTGCCTTTGCCGTGGCGGCGCATCTGGACAGCGAAATCATGGTCATGGACGAGGTTCTGGCCGTGGGCGACATGAAATTTCAGCAGAAGTGCCTGGGAAAAATGGGTGACGCCGCCGGCTCCGAGGGCCGCACGGTGTTGTATGTGAGCCACAACATGAATACCATCCGCCAGCTCTGCACCCGCTGCGTGGTGCTTGACCACGGCCGTGTCGTCTTTGACGGGGATACGGAGGAGGCGATTGGGATATATGCGAATATGACCAAGGCCCCCAGCATCTTTAATGATTGTTCGGAAATCAAACGCAATCACGCAATTATGGATGGGCAGATACATATTAATACTGCTGAGTTTCTGGAAAAAGAAACGCCGGTGTATACAGGAAATGAACCCGTGCGGGTACAGATCGGATACACCGCAAAAGCCCCGATTGAAAAAATGGCGTTTCGTATGACGGTGGAGGCGGCAGATAAAACGGCGATCGGCCTTGCAACGACACGCCCCGTGATCGCAGCGAAGGCGGGAGAAAATACAGCAGAGCTTACGCTTGCGCTGGACTGGCTGGCTCCGGGGAAATACATGGTGAAATTGACGGCCTATTCGGTAAATCGGTTTGGAACCGACCAGATGCATGATGTGGTGGAAGAGGCGTTTGCCTTTGAAAAAGAACAGAATGCTACAGAGAACAACAATATGGCATGGAATCACACTTGGTGGGGATATATGATGTTCCCGGAAATAAGAATTTCCTGAAGAGGGCGGCTATGGAAAAAGATATCTTGTACCCGTTGCGAAGACTGCACGGCTGCATTTTCGAAATGCAGAAGAAGTGGGAAAGTGCAAAAGCACTGAAGGCACGGCTTTCAAAAGTGGATCACGAAACAGCGTTTTTTGTTTTGTCTCCGACGCACGGAAACATGGGCGATCATGCGATTGCAGAAGCGGTCGCACGGCTGCTGGATGAAATGAAGATTCGTTATGTGGAAGTGACCACCGCACAGCTGTCACTGCTTCGGAAATTTGGATACCTGTCGGTAATGGATGAGCATCTGATTCTGGTAAATGGCGGAGGAAATCTGGGGACTCTCTGGCCAGTAGCAGAAGAGCTATTTCGAAAGCTGATTCAAAAAAACCCACGGGCATCCATTATCTGTCTTCCAAACACGATTTATTATGAAAACACGGAATATGGAAAACGGGAACTGGAAAAATCCAGACGGATTTATAATGCACATCCGCACCTGACTTTGTGCGCACGGGAAAAGATTTCCTATGAACTGATGCGAAGAATTTACAAAAATGTTCTGCTGATTCCTGATATGGCCCTGTCGTTGAATCACTGTACAGAAGGGCAAAAGCGCAGCGGCTGTATGCTTTGCCTTCGTTCCGACCGGGAAAAAACCATTACGGCAGAAGTAGAAGCGGAGCTGACGATGCGTGTGGAAGAATTGTTTGAAGAAAATTATCGGCGCTCGGATATGAATATCGGAAGGCATGTATCACTATGCGATAGGCCGGCAACGCTGGAAGAGAAATATGCGGAGTTTCGCACTGCGGAACTGGTCATTACCGATCGTCTGCACGGAATGATTTTTGCCGCGATTACGGGTACACCGTGCATTGTAATCAACAGTAAAAGCCCAAAGGTGAGAGGCTGCTATGAATGGATTCGTGAACTCAAATACATCAAATTTGCGGATAGTGTTGAACAAATACCGGCCATTTACCGTCAGATTCAGCGTGAACGCAATGTGTATGACAATGAAAAAATGCTGCCCCTTTATGAGGAGCTGAAGCAAACAATTCATCAGGAAATGAAAGCGGTGTGTTCATGCCAAAAATAACAGTGATCGTCCCGGCTTACAGGGTCGAAAGGTATCTGAACGAATGTGTAGACAGCATTCTCTGCCTGAAATGACCCGCCGCAATTTCCTCCCACTCCTGGCGGGGGTGGTGGCGCTTGCGCTGCTGCTTTCCGTTGTGCTGTGTGCCGTGTGGGTTCGGACGGTGCATTACACGGTTGCGCTGGAGGGCGTGACGACGCCGGTATATGCAGTGATTCTTTCCGATCTCCATGGGCGGGAGTTTGGAGAAAGCAATGCCCGCCTGATCCGGAAAATTGCGGTGGAAGCGCCGGATGTGATCTTCCTTGTGGGTGATCTGCTGGATGGCACGGCGGAGACGGAGGATGTGTCCCGGCTGCTGGAGCTGATTTCCTCCCTGAATGCGCTGGCACCGGTGTATTTTGCCCCCGGCAATCATGAGCTGAAGTATATGGAGCGGGATGAGACGCTGCTGACCCGGGTGGCTTCGGCGGGAGCTGTTGTCGTCAACGACAGCTTTGTGGATACGGAAATCGCCGGTCAGCCGCTGCGTATCGGTGGAACCATGGGTCATGCCTTTCCCTTTGGCCGCACCATGGAGGTTTATCAGGCCTCGCCGGAATATCAGTTTCTCACGGCATTTCAACAGACGGACACCCCCACCATCTGTCTGGCCCATATGCCGGACACCTTTATTTTTAACGGTGCGTATCAGGCGTGGCGTGTGGATCTGGTGCTGTCCGGCCATACCCATGGGGGTCTTGTGCGACTGCCGCTGATCGGCGGACTGTATGCGCCCATGCAGGGCTTTTTCCCACCCTATGACCGGGGCCTGTTTTCGCTGGGAGAGCAGATGCAGCTCCTCCTCACCTCCGGTCTTGCGGGGTATGGATGGATTCCCCGTGTCAACAATCCGCCGGAGATCGTGGTGGCAGACCTGATCCCCAAAACCGATTCATGAGGTATTTTTGATGAACACCAATGCAAATGCGCAGCTGGCCGCCCTCCTGCGGGATTTTGTACAGGGCAGCACGGAACCGGCACCCGCCTGGGAGCCCGATGCCCTCTGGCCGCTGGCCGCCCGGCAGAATCTCCTGCCGGTGCTCGCCTATGAAAACAAGCGCCGAAAGCTGTTTTCGGAGGAAACTGTGTGCCGCCGTCTGGACGGACTGCTGTATGGAACCGTGGCGGGGATGATTAACCGCTGTGCGGATTTTGAAACGCTGTCCGCCGTGCTGACCGAGCAGGGAATCGAGCATATGCCGGTGAAGGGCTATTATCTTCGCCGGCTGTATCCGCTGCCCGAGACACGCACCTTTGGCGACATTGATTTTCTCATTCATGCGGAGGATCGGCAGAAGACTCACGCCCTGATGCAGTCGCTGGGATATGCGGTGGAGCACGACTGGGAGCCCACCTTTTCCTACCGGAAGGGTGCGGAATATTATGAGATTCACACCAACCTCATGGACGGCAATCTGGATGAGCGGGCAGACCTGCAAGCCTATTTTGCCTCGGCGTGGGAGCACGCACAGCCGGAGACGGGTCTGCGCTTTCAGCCGGAGCGGGAGTTTCATCTGATTTACATCATCTGCCATCTGGCAAAGCATCTTTACGGCGGCGGCGCGGGTTTGCGGATGTATCTGGATGTGGCCTTTTATACAAAGGATCTGGATGGAGTGCTGGACTGGCAGTACATCCGGCAGGAGCTTTCCCGGCTGGGGCTGGAGGACTTTTTCTGCACGGTGATGAATGCCTGCCGGGTGTGGTTTGGCATGGAAACCTGCTGCGTATTGCCGGAGCCGCAATCTGCCCTGTTGGAGGAGCTGCTGGCCTATACGCTGGATTCCGACCTGTTCGGCCATTCCCGGGATCATTCTGTGGTGCAGCTGCGGAACGAAGGGAAGGACGGCGGGGAAAAACCCTCCCGCTTCCGTCTGATCTGCAAAAGAATCTTTCCGCCCGCCGGGGAGATCGAGAGCCGATATACCTTTTTGCAGGGGCGGCACTGGCTGCTGCCGCTGGCCTGGGTGGTGCGGCTGTTTTCCAATCTGAAGCTGCTGCCCCGCCAACTGCGCCATCTGCGGCAGGTGTCCCGGGCGGATGCCGGAACGGTGAGCGCCTACGATCGCCTTATGCGGGGCATCGGACTGTAAACCGCCATTTCTGAAGAAAAGAAAAACGCCTCCGCGGGCCGGATGATGGCTGCGGAGGCATTGCTTTTTGCGGTTATTTCATGTGTTTTTTGGCCAGAGCCAGCACATTTTTCATGAGAATCGCCCGGGTCATGGGGCCGACACCGCCGGGAACCGGGGTGATACAGGCGGCCTTTTCCGCCACGGCATCAAACACCACATCGCCGCAGAGCTTGCCTTCCGGCGAACGATTGATGGCCACATCAATCACAACGGCCCCTTCCCTGATATGCTCGGCGGTAATCAGACCCGGCTTGCCCACGGCGGAGACCAGAATATCCGCCCGGCGGGTTTCCTCCATCAGATCGGGCGTGGCCGAGTGGCAGATGGTGACGGTGCCGTTTTCCCGCAGCAGCAAAAGGGCCATGGGCTTGCCCACGATGTTGGAGCGTCCCAGCACCACACAGCGCTTTCCGGCGGGAGAAATGTGATATTCCTCCAGCAGCGCCATCACACCGGCGGGGGTACAGGGCCAGACCGGCGGTTCGCCGGTGAGCATCCGGCCGGTATTTTCCGGATGAAAGGCATCGGCATCCTTGTCCGGCGCAATGGCGGTGAGCACCGCCTGACTGTCAATATGCCGGGGAAGCGGCAGCTGCACCAGAATGCCGTCCACGGCGGGATCGGCGTTCAGCCGGGCAATGAGCTCCAGCAGCGCCTGCTGGGTCGTGTCCTCCGGCAGAGGATAGCCGAAGCTGCGGATGCCGCACTGGGCACAGTCCTTTTCCTTATTGCGCACATACACTGCGGAGGCGGGGTCATTCCCCACCAGAATCACCGCCAGACCCGGCTGACGGGGAAGGGCAGCGGCCTCTTCCGCCACCTGCAAACGCACTTTTTTGGCCAGCGCCTTGCCATCCATAATGATTGCCATATGCCTGCTCCTTTTTGCTCATGGAAGGATATTTTACTGTTTATCACAATAGCACATTTTTTGGGCAAGCGCAACAGAAAAGCGAAAATTCTGCCGAAAGCCGGAACATGAATACTTCAAAATCTTAAATTATTTCCGGAATGGACGAAAAGTTCTTTTCTTTTCCCGGGGAGCATGGTATAATCTACAGTATTAGGTGAAATCAACGCAGGTTGAATATCCTGCCTGCATGGAAATGAGGGATCCTTATGGAAGGACAGAGCTTTCATACATCGCTGCTGGGCGGCTTTCGCAAGAAGGATGTGATCCGCTATCTGGCGGAGGAAAAGCAGCGTCAGGAGGAAACGCTGGCGCAGCTGCGGGAAAAGCTGGAGGACATGGAACAGTCGGCCTCTGCCTCGGCAGCCGACCAGACCGAACGCTGGAAAAATGAGGCGCTGCAAGCCCGCATCGCAGAGCTTCAGGCGGAAAATGACAGACAGGCGCAGCAGCTGCAAACATTGCGTGATGCGGCAGAGCGCTGTGTGCAGCAGGCCCGGGAGATGGATGCTCTCCGGGATCAGCTTCACGGTCTGGAAAACGCCCGGGAAGAAAGCCCGGATGCCGATGCGCTGACTGCGGCGCAGGAGCGCTGTGCCCAGCTGGAGGCCCAGCTGGAGCAGCTGCAAAGCCGGGGCGTTTCCGCCCAGGAGGAACGGCTGCACAGCCTTTGCAGCAAGCTGGAGCAGGTGCTGGAGCTGTTGGATAAGGCGGCAGACGGCCCCCGCCATGTGATCTGCTATCCGGTTTCGTCGGAGGAGCGGGAGCTGCTGCTGGGCACCAATCTGGCCGCCCGGACGGTAGAGGCGGAGCCGGAAGAACCGGGAGTGCCGGAAGTCACGGAAGCGCTGCCGGAAGAGCTGCCGGAAGAAATCCCGGAAATGCCGGAGGAGCCGGAAGCGCCGGAGAAAGTGCCGCAGGAGCCTGCCGTCCCGGAAGAAACGCCGGAAGAAAAGCCGGAAGAAATCCCGGAAGAAACGCCGGAGACCGAACACCCCCAGAGCGGAGACGAGCCGGTGTCCCGCCTGATGGAACGGGTGCGAGGCTGGCGCAGATAAGCAGAAGAAACAGGGGAAAGGAGAGGCAGGACAAGCCCTGCCGAGAACTGCAATGTATTCCAAACGGAAAAATGCCCGCTGCCTGAAAACGCTGACCCCCTTTGAACGGGTCATGGGCCACATCATGCCCAAGCGCAGCGATGCCCAGGTCTATTACAGCGACGATATCGACTGTGAGATTCTGGACGAATATATCGAAAAGAAAAAGGCGGAGGGCATCGAGCTCACCTATCTGGACATTTTCACGGCGGCCACGGTGCGGCTGTATGCCAAACGCCCGGCGCTGAATCGCTTTATCATGGGCGGACGCACCTTTGCCAACGATCAGATTTATGTCTCCATGGCGGTAAAAAAGCTGCTGCGGGACAATGCCGACGAGACTACCATCAAGGTGCCCTTCACCGGTCATGAGACGATCTTTCAGGTGCGGGAAAAAATGCACGCCATCATCTATGATCAGAAGGGCATGGAAAAGGCCAACGACACCGACCGGGTGGCCCGCCTGATGCGCATCATGCCCAACTGGATTCTGCGCTTTGCCTTCTGGTTGATCCGCCATCTGGACAATTGCAGTATGCTCCCCGCCAGTCTGGTGCAGGTGAGCCCCTTCCACACCAGCGTGTTCATCACCTATCTGAAGTCGCTGGGCATCCCGGGCATCTATCATCACTGCTACGATCTGGGCACGGTGGGCCAGTTTATCGCCGTGGGCAAGGAGCGCAAGATCCCCGTCATCGACCGGAAAACCGGCGAGGTGCGCCCGGGCAAGGTCATTACCATGATGGTGGTGGCAGACGAGCGTGTGTGTGACGGCCTGTATTATGCCCGCTCCATGCGCCTGTACCGGCGGATGCTGGAGAATCCGGCCAGCCTGGAGGAACCGCTGGAAGAGATCGAAAAAGACATCGACTAAATCATTTTTTCGAAATTAAAGCAAATCAGCGTTGAAAGCAGCCTGCTTTTTGACGCTGATTTTCTTTTGCAAGTCTTTTTTGAAAACCGGTTGATTTTTGCAGGGAAAGGGCCTACAATAAACCTATTGTTTGCCGTCATACGGAAGAGAGGTCGTTTTTTTATGAATGAGCGTTCCAATGAAATGTTTAACCGCTACGCCTCCCGGGTGTTCAACGATGATGCCATGCGCCGCTATCTGCCGGGAGATACCTACAAGCAGCTGAAAAAAACCATCGACCAGGGCCGTCCCATGCAGGATCCCGCACTGGCGGACATTGTGGCCAACGGTCTCAAGCGCTGGGCGCTGGATCAGGGCGCCACCCATTTTACCCACTGGTTCCAGCCGCTTACCGGCTCCACGGCGGAAAAGCATGAAAGCTTCATTCATCCTCAGCAGGACGGCCCCATTATGATGCGCTTTTCCGGCAAGGAGCTGATCCGGGGTGAGGGCGATGCATCCTCCTTCCCCTCCGGCGGTCTGCGCATGACCTTTGAAGCCCGAGGCTATACCGCGTGGGACTGCACCTCTCCTGCCTTTGTCAAGGACAATACACTGTATATTCCCACCTGCTTCTGCTCCTGGGGCGGCGAGGTGCTGGACAAGAAAACGCCGCTGCTGCGTTCCATGGAGGCGCTGGAGCGCCAGACCCTCCGGCTGCTGCGGCTGCTGGGCGATCAGGAGACCCGCCGGGTGATTCCCATGGCCGGCGCGGAGCAGGAATATTTTCTGGTGGACAAAAAGCTGTTTGCCCAGCGCCCCGATCTGTTCACCTGCGGACGGACGCTGTTCGGCGCGAGACCGGTTAAGGGTCAGCAGCTGGACGATCATTATTACGGCAACCTGAAGGAACGCATTGTGGATTATATGCGGGAGGTGGATGACGAGCTCTGGCAGCTGGGCGTTCCCGCCAAGACCGAGCACAACGAGGCCGCCCCGGCCCAGCACGAGCTGGCCCCCATCTATGCCTCTGTGAACATCGCCTGTGACCAGAACCAGCTGATGATGGAAACCCTGAAAAAGGTTGCCCTGCGGAAAAACATGGTGTGCCTGCTCCATGAAAAGCCCTTTGCCTGGGTCAACGGCAGCGGCAAGCACAACAACTGGTCGCTGAATCTGGACGGCAACAAGAGCCTGCTGGATCAGGGCAAGACGGCAGAATCCAACGAGCGCTTTCTGCTGTTTCTGGTGGCCGTGATCTGGGCGGTGGATGAATACGCGGGCCTGCTGCGGGTGTCGGTTTCCGGCCCGGGCAATGACCATCGTCTGGGCGGAAATGAAGCGCCGCCTTCGGTGATCTCCGTCTTTCTGGGAGATCAGCTGACGGATGTGCTCAACGAGCTGGCCACCGGCAAGCCCTCCGCACTGCGTCAGGGCGGCAACCTGCAAATGGGCGTGACCACCATCCCCGATCTGCCCAAGGATATCGCAGACCGCAACCGCACCTCTCCCTTTGCCTTCACCGGTAAAAAATTCGAGTTTCGTATGCTGGGCTCCTCCATGTCCATTGCCGACTGCAACATTGTCATCAATACCATTGTGGCCGAGACGGTACGGCGCATTGCCGACCGGCTGGAGCAGGCGGAGGATATCCATGAGGAATGCCGCTGCATCGTGCGGGATGTGATGCGGGACCATCGCCGGGTGATTTTCAACGGCAACAACTATTCGGAGGAATGGCGGAAGGAGGCCCGGGAGCGTGGTCTGCCCGAGCTGGAAAGCGCCGTGGATGCCGCCGGAGAGCTGATTACCCAGAAGAGTGTGGAGCTGTTTGAGCGGCACGGGGTCTTCAGCCGGAAGGAGCTGGAATCCCGCTATGAGATTCGTCTGGAGAGTTATTGCAAGACCCTGCAAATCGAGGCCGCTACCATGATCGAAATGACCCTGCGGCAGATCATTCCCGCCGTGGCGTCCTATTCCCGCTTTCTGGCCGAAACCCTGCACCAGCTGAAGGATACCGGTCTGGCGCTGGATGTGACGCTGGAGGCCGGTCTGCTGAAGGATGTGTCCGCCGCCTCCGCCGCCCTGCGTCAGGCGCTGTCCCGACTGGAAAAGCAGCTGGAAAAGGGCACTGCCATGGAGGATGGCTATGAAAAGGCACGCTTTTTCCGGGATAAGCTGCTGCCGGCCATGGAGGCGCTGCGGGCCCCGGCCGACCGCCTGGAGACGCTGCTGGGACGGGAATACTGGCCCATGCCCACCTATACCGATCTGCTGTACGGAATTCTCTGAAAAATTACAAAGAATGGAATTTTTCTTCCGGCGGGTGGTTGTTTCCCCCGCCGGAGCGTGTTATAATAGGTAAAATTGCGAAAGCAGTCTGGATGCCTTACAGGAGGGAGCCATTTATGAAATTGACATTTTTCGGCGCGGCCCGGGCCGTTACCGGCAGCTGCCATTGTCTGGATGTCTGCGGCAAGCGGATACTCATCGACTGCGGTTTGCAGCAGGGACGGGATGAGGTGGAGGACAACGCCCTGCCCTTTGCGCCGGGACAGGTGGATTATGTGCTGGTGACCCATGCCCATATTGACCACACCGGCCGGATCCCCATGCTGTACAAAAACGGCTATACCGGCCCGATTATCACCACCCGCCTCACCGGCGAACTGATGCGGATCATGCTGCTGGATTCTGCCCACATTCAGGAGAGTGACGCCCAGTGGGCCAACCAGAAGGGCAAGCGGGCAGGCCGTCCTCCGGTGGAGCCGCTGTATACCGTGGAGGATGCCCAGAACGCCCTGACTCATCTGGTGTGCCATGAATATCAGCAGCGCTTTTCCCTCTGCCCGGGGGTGGAGGTGCGCTTTGCCGACGCGGGCCATCTGCTGGGCTCTGCCATGGTGGAGCTGTGGGTGACGGAAAACGGAAACACGCAAAAGCTGGTGTTTTCCGGCGATATCGGCAACACCCGACAGCCCATCATCCGGGATCCCTCCTATCTTACCGAGGCGGATTATGTGATTACCGAGAGTACCTATGGCGACCGGGAGCACAATGCCGAAGAGGGCGAATATACCGATCAGCTGGCAGAAATTCTGGACAGAACCTTTGCCCGGGGCGGCAATGTGATCATTCCCGCCTTTGCCGTGGGCCGCACCCAGGAGCTGCTGTATTTCATCCGGGATATCAAGCGGGACGGCAAGGTTGCCTCCTTCCCCAACTTCCCGGTGTATGTGGACAGCCCGCTGGCCAAGGCCGCAACTACCGTATTTGACGGCGATCTCACCGGTTATCTGGACGAAGAGGCCCGGCAGCTGGTGGAGAAGGATATCCGCATGATGACCTTCCCGGAGCTGCATCTCACCGAAACCACGGAGGAATCCCGGGCACTGAACGCCGACAAAACCCCCAAAGTGATTATCTCCGCCAGCGGTATGTGTGACGCGGGCCGCATCCGACATCATCTGAAGCACAATCTCTGGCGGCCGGAGTGCAGCGTGGTCTTTGTGGGCTATCAGTCCGAGGGCAGTCTGGGCCGCCGTCTTCTGGACGGTGCCAGCGCGGTAAAGCTGTTTGGAGAGGATATCTCCGTACAGGCGCAGATCGTGAATTTCCACGGCCTGTCCTCTCATGCGGGCCTGACGGGTCTGCTGAACTGGATTCAGGCCTATTCGCCCCGTCCCCGGCAGGTGTTTGTGGTACACGGTGACCCGGAGGTTGCCCCGGCCTATGCCCAGCGGCTGGAAAAAATGGGCTTTGCCGCCCATGCGCCGGAGCTGGGAGAGGTCTATGATCTGGCGGCCAACCGTCTGCTGCAGCCGGGCAGAACACCGGAGCGCAAGCGCCGGGTCAGCGAGCAGGGAAACACTGCCGCCTACCGTGCCCTGCAAGAGCAGGGAAGGGCTTTGCAGGAGCTGATCGCCGCAAGCAGGGGCGGAGCCAACCGGGATCTGCGCCGCTTTGCCTCCGAGCTGGCAGCGCTGATCGAAAAGTGGGATCGCTGACCGGTCAGCGTATTTTTTCCGATATCCGATATCAAAGGAGGGAACGGCCCGATGCTGGAGCAGATCGAACGGGAAGAGGCGCTGGAAGCGCTTTCCACCATTCGCCGCCGGGTGGAGCAATATGCGTGGATGCTGCACGCCCTGCAAACCCGGGATATTTCCGAGGACAGGCATTTTCGCCGGGCCTTCCTCAGTCAATATAAGCTGCGGCAGCAGGACAGAGAGGTGCTGCGGTTTTATTTCCGCTGGCTGGAGGAAAACAAGCACCGCACCGTCTCCTTTGAACAGGCGCTGCTGGCGCTGTACCGGCAGTTTGGCCTGCTGGAGCCTGCCGCCGCCAGCAAGCTGGCCGCCACCATTGACCCGTCCCTGCCCGTATGGGATACCCAGATGCTGGGACGGCTGGGGGTGCGCCCACTGTCGCTGGAGCGGGACCGCCGGAGAGTGGAGCGGACACTGGAGGCCTATGAGATGCTGCGGGACTGGTACGGACGCTATCTGCTGTCCCGGGATGGCCGCATGGCGGTGGAGACTTTCGACATGGTTTATCCGAACACCGGTTTTTCCGACATGAAAAAGGTGGACTTTGTGATCTGGAGCATCCTCTGGTCCTGACAGGATGGCGAGAAAACCGCCGCAATGTTTTGAACTGTATAAGAAAAAGCCTGGCCGGAGCCAGGCTTTTATTCTGTGTCAATGGAGCTTACTTCACAAACACCTTGGGCAGACGCTGGCCAAAGGCGCAGGTGATCTCATAGTTGATGGTGCCGGTGGCATGGGCGATATCGTCGGCGGTCACGGCATTCACACCGTCAGAGCCCATGACGATCACCTCGTCGCCCACCTTCACATCGGGCACGGCGGTCACATCAATCATGCACTGATCCATGCAGATGTTGCCGGCAATGGGGCAGACCACGCCGTTGACGATGACCTTCGCCTGGCTGGAATAGGGACGGGGATAGCCGTCGGCATAGCCCAGAGCGATGGTGGCGATTTTTGCGGGCTTCTGGGAAATATAGCGGCGGCCATAGCCCACGGAGAAGCCGGCGGGCACATCCTTCAGATGGACGATGTTGGCCTTGACGCTCATCACGGGCTTGATGTCCAGCTCTTCCCGGCGCATTTCGTCAGAGGGATAGCAGCCGTACAGGATGATGCCGGGACGCACTGCGTCATAATACACATCGGGGATCTCCATAATGGAGGCGGAGTTGGCAAAGGTGCGGAAGGGCAGCTTCACGCCCCGGGCGGTGACACCTTCATAAAAGGCTTTGTACCGGTTGGCCTGGAAGCAGGCATAGGCTTTGTCGATGCAGTCGGCGGAGGACATATGGGAGAACATTCCCTTCACCGTCAGGTTGGGCATCTGTTCCATGGCCAGAATCTCCCGGGCGGCCCGATCCACATCCTCGGCCTGATAGCCGATGCGGCCCATACCGGTATCCACAGCCACCAGAACGGTGACCTGCTTGCCCTGCTTCACAGCCTCATCGGAAAAGGCTCTGGCGTTGCTTTCCGAGCAGGTGACGGCGGTGATATCATACTTCACCACGGTGTCCGCATAGAGATCCGGGGTCAGACCCAGACAGATGATTTCCTCGGTGGCACCGGCTTCCCGCAGGGTAATGGCCTCCTGCAAAGTGGCAATGGCAAAGATTTTGCAGCCGTTTTCCCGCAGGACCTGTGCGCACTGCACCGCGCCGTGACCGTAGGCATCCGCCTTAATCACGCCGATGATCTGCCGCTGGGGGCCCACCTTTTTCATGATATTCTTGATGTTGTAATCCAGATTGGACAGGTTGATCTCCGCCCAGACCGGACGAATGGCTTCTTTATACATCTTCAGACATCCTTTCTGTCAATACAGATTTTTCGCCGTAGCTATTATACGCCACTCGGCGGGGGCTTTCAAGAGCAGAATGCATTTTTTCCCTTGCAAATCCGTGGAATTTGCGGTATCGTAAAGAGGCTGAGACTACAACGGGATAAAAAGGAGAAGGACAATATGGATATCGGTATGTATCATTCCTATCTGGAAGTGGATTTTGGCAATATGAAGGCCCAGTATCAGAAGGTACAGCAGGCCGCCGCGCCCCGGGGCGTGATTCCCGTGATGAAGGCCAACGCCTATGGCATCGGTCTGCTGCCCATGGCGGATTTTCTGGTGAACACCATGGGAGCGGAGGTGCTGGCGGTGGCCCAGACCTGTGAGGGCGCTGCCCTGCGGGAGGGCGGCTTTCAGCAGGCGGACATCATGCTGCTGGGCCCTGCGCCGGAGCACGCCGTGCCCTATGCGGTGCGTTATCGTCTGATGCTGCCGGTATTCAATGCGGACAACGCCCGGATGGTGGAGCGCGCCGCAGCAGAGCAGGGGATCACCGCCCGGGTGCAGCTGAAGATCAACACCGGTATGAACCGCATTGGTGTCTGCGCCGGAGAGGAGCTGGATGCCCTGCTGGCCCTGCTGAAGACCCTGCCCCATGTGCAGGTGGAGGGCGTGTTCACCCATTTTGTCAACGCCACCTATACCAACGATCCACAGACCCCGGTGGCCTATGAAAAGTTCTGCCATGCAGTGGAGCAGATTCGGGCGGCGGGCTTTTCTCCCCGATACATCCACTGCTGCAACACCGGAGCCACCTCCTGGTTCCGGGGAGACACCATCTCCACCCATGTGCGCCCCGGCAGCCTGTATATGGGCTATGATTCCATGGACGACGGCACCAACTGGCTTCAGGTGGAGGAGGGCATCTCCTGGCGGGCCTTTGTCACCAATCTGCATACCATTCATGCCGGAGAGAGCTGCGGCTACTGCAACCATTTTGTGGCGGAAAAGGATACCCGGGTGGCTACGATAGATATCGGCTATGCCGACGGCCTGTTCCGGCCCATGGCGCAGGGCACCGGCGTGCTTCTGCTGAACGATACCCGCACCCGCTATCTGGCCACCTCCATGGATCAGACCATGATCGACGCCACCGGCATTGACTGCAAGGTGGGGGATGAAGTGACCATTTTCGGCGCATCGAAAAACGGGGCAAGGCTTCCGCTGGCCGAGCTGCAAAACTACACCGGCCAGAATCTTTCCTATCCCCTGTGCCTGCTGACCCAGCGGGTAAAGCGCGTTTATCGTTATTGAGTGCAGACGCTCCTGTCCTCCCCACCGTTGCAGAGGCAGGAGCGCCGTTTTTCTGGCACTCCCAACGGCAGAGTTCGACAAGGTGCGGGAAGGCAAATGGGAAATTCACAGTTTGTTTCAAAAATATCTGGGAAAAATTCTAAAAAGGGGGTTGTTTTTCCGCCAAATCGTGTTATGATAAAGGCAACAGGTTAGCACTCGGATAAAATGAGTGCTAAAAAATCCAAGAAAAAGAGGTTATGATTTATGAAGCTGTTTCCGTTACAGGACAGAGTAGTTGTTAAAATGGTAGAGGCGGAAGAAACCACCGCCAGCGGCATCATCCTCACCGGGTCTGCCAAGGAAAAGCCCCAGGTGGCCGAAGTCGTGGCCGTGGGCCCCGGCATCAAGGACGGCGAGCATCCCGTGAAGATGGAAGTCAGCGTGGGCGACAAGGTGATCACCAGCAAGTATGCCGGTACCGAAGTCAAGATGGAAGGCCAGGAATACAATATCGTCAAGCAGAGCGATATTCTGGCCATCGTGAAATAAGAAGCGGAGGAAATCAGTTATGGCAAAGGAAATCCTGTATGGCGAAGAAGCCCGCCGTGCGCTGGAGCGCGGTGTCAATCATCTGGCAAATACCGTAAAAGTCACCATGGGCCCCAAGGGCCGCAATGTGGTGCTGGACAAGAAATACGGCGCACCCCTCATCACCAATGACGGCGTTACCATCGCCCGTGATATCGAGCTGGACGATCCCTTTGAAAACATGGGCGCACAGCTGGTGAAGGAAGTTGCTACCAAGACCAACGACATCGCCGGTGACGGTACCACCACCGCCACCCTGCTGGCTCAGGCGTTCGTCCGTGAGGGTCTGAAGAATGTCACTGCCGGTGCCAATCCCATGGTGGTGCGCAAGGGCATTGCCAAGGCTGTGGAAGTGGCCGTGGCCGAAATCAAGAAGAACAGCCAGAAGATCAATGGCTCTGCCGATATCGCTCGGGTTGCCACCATCTCCTCCGGTGACGAGTTCATCGGCCAGCTGATCGCCGAGGCCATGGAAAAGGTCACCTCTGACGGCGTGATTACCGTGGAAGAGTCCAAGACTGCCGAGACCTACAGCGAAGTGGTGGAAGGTATGCAGTTTGACCGGGGCTATATCACCCCCTATATGATTACCGACACCGAAAAGATGGAAGCTGTCATTGACGACGCTTACATTCTGATTACCGACAAGAAGATTTCCAACATTCAGGAGATACTGCCCCTGCTGGAGACCATCGTCAAGTCCGGCAAGAAGCTGGTCATCATCGCCGAGGATGTGGAGGGCGAGGCCCTGTCCACCCTGATCGTCAACAAGCTGCGCGGCACCTTTACCTGCGTGGCTGTCAAGGCCCCCGGCTTTGGCGATCGCCGCAAGGAAATGCTGAAGGATATCGCCATCCTCACCGGCGGTACCGTGGTGTCCTCCGAGCTGGGCTACGAGCTGGCTGATGCGGACATCTCCATGCTGGGCCACGCCTCTCAGGTGAAGGTGCAGAAGGAAAATACCATCATCGTGGGCGGCTCCGGCGACCAGGGTGCCATTCAGGCCCGTGTGGCAGAGATTCGCAATGAAATCGCCGTGTCCACCTCCGACTTTGACCGGGAAAAGCTCCAGGAGCGTCTGGCCAAGCTGGCCGGCGGCGTTGCCGTTATCAAGGTCGGCGCTGCTACCGAAGTGGAAATGAAGGAAAAGAAGATGCGCATTGAGGATGCGCTGAACGCCACCCGTGCTGCTGCCGAGGAAGGCATCGTGGCCGGCGGCGGTACTGCCTTTGTCAACGCCATCGGCGCAGTTGCCAGGGAAGTGACCAAGGTGGAAGGCGACGAAAAGACCGGTGTCCGCATCGTGATGAAGGCACTGGAGGAGCCTGTGAAGCAGATCGCCCTCAACGCCGGTATCGACGGCAGCATCGTTCTGGAGCGCATCAAGAACGCCCGCAAGGTGGGCTTTGGCTTTGATGCCTACAAGGAGACCTATTGCGACATGATTAAGGCTGGTATCGTGGATCCCACCAAGGTGGCCCGCACCGCTCTGCAAAATGCCGCTTCCATCGCCTCCATGGTTCTGACCACCGAATCTGTGGTGGCTGACAAGAAGGAGCCTGCGGCTCCCGCTCCCGCCGCAGCCGGCATGGGCGGCGACATGGGTATGTATTGATCCCCAAAAAAAGAAAAAACAAAAAGCAACGCGCGGCAGGATATCCTGCCGCGCATTTTTGCATATTATAGACTTGTTTCAGATCAGCGGTCTGCCTTTTTCCGTCTGCCATGGAGCAGACGCAGAAGGGTGGTCAAAACAACCGTCAGCGGCACAAGCCGCACCCAATCGAAAAAGACGGCCGTCAGCCGTGCGCCCACCGAGGCCGGCGGGAAGGAAAAGGGAAGACAGGTCAGGGCAATCAGCAGACAGCAGCCCACCAGCAGACACCAGCAGCGAATGCCGGGCTCCAGCGGCTTTTTCCGGAAGCGCAGCACCGTCACAAGCACCAGCGCAATATAACAGGCCAGCTCGACCCACGCCATCGCCAGCCGCAGATAATTCATGCTGGCTTCATAAATCGGCGTCAGCAGCACCAGCGACCAGCGGATGCCCGTGGCATAATGAAGATATACATCTACCGCAAACACCAGCGCCCAGGCGCACCACAGTCCCACATTCCGCCGGAAGCTGAGACAGATCACGCCGCAGAGGACAAAGGGCGAAGCAAACAGCAGACCGGAGAGAAAACCGCCCAAAACCGTCAGCAGCAGCAAAATCAGTCCGCCAAAGCACAGCAGAATCACGCCGATGATTTTCTGTGTGCCGGAGATGCCCGGGGTCTTTTCCGCAAAAACCGGTGCGGGACTTTCCGGGGCTTCTGTTTCCCGGGTCGCCTCCTCCGGCAGCGTATCGCCCCTGACCAGTGCGTCCAGCGTGATATGAAACAGCTCACTCAGCTGGATCAGCTTGTCCAGCTCGGGGATGCTGGTATCCGTTTCCCATTTGGAGATGGATTGGCGGGACACATTCATTTTCTCGGCCAGATCTCCCTGCGACATTCCCTGCTGATTTCGCAGCAGCGCAATTTTTTCGCCTAAAGTCATGGGATGACCTCCTTTCAGTGGCTCTATTTTAGCAGGCAACCCGGGAAAAGTCCACCAACCCCGCTTTTATTTTTCGCAACTGTCAGTTGCACCTGCCGGATTTTCAGCCGTTCGGGGCAAATCTGCCGCCGGGAGCGGGCCTTTGGGGCTTTTCTTTTGCATGAAATTCTGATATGATAAAAGAAAATGCTCCGGAGGGTGATCCCGTGAAAAAAGTGTGGAAAATTGTTGTGGCAGTGCTGATTGCCGTGTTCTGTCTTGTGGTCAGCTATGTGCTGTATGTGCTGATGAATACGGACCGGATTGCGGATTCTCTGGAGCTGGAGGTGCGCAGCGGCGGACAGACCCAGCTGGAGCTGGGAACGGTCTGCACGGCTGTGACCTATAATCTGGGCTTTGGTGCCTATCTGCCCGATTACAGCTTTTTCATGGACGGCGGCACGGAATCCCGCTGTGCCAGTGCGGAGAGTGCGGCTGACACCATTCGCGATGCGGCGGCGCTGGCGCTGGAGCAGCAGCCCCAGCTGGTGCTGCTGCAGGAGGTGGACACCTATGCCACCCGCAGCTGGCATGTGGATCAGCTGGCGCTGGTGGACGAGGCCTTTTCCGGCTATGACCGGGTGTTTGCCTGCAATTATCACAGCGCTTATCTGTTTTATCCCTTTCACCAGCCCATCGGCGCCTCCAATTCCGGCATTGTAACCCTGTCCGGCTTCCCGGTGAAATCGGCCCTGCGGCGCAGTCTGCCGGTGGAAAACGGACTGGGACAGCTGCTGGATCTGGATCGGTGCTATTCCATCAGCCGCATTCCCATTTCGGACGGACGGGAGCTGGCGGTGTTCAATGTGCATCTTTCTGCCTACAGCAACGATGAGGCCGTGCTGGAGGGACAGATTCGGATGCTGATGGGCGATCTGGAAAAGGAGGTACGGGCGGGAAACCCGGTGCTGTGCGGCGGCGATTTCAACCACGATCTGCGGAAAACCGACGATTCCGGCGAAGCCTACAGCTGGACCCATTATTTCCCCCGGGAGAGTCTGCCGGAGGGCGTGCATTTTGCCTATGACCTGCTTTCTCCGGAGGAACAGGCGACGCAGGCGGATTCCTGCCGGGCGGCCTCGGAGGCCTATGACCCGGAGACGGCCTTTACGGTGCTGCTGGACGGCTTTCTGCTGTCCGACGATCTGGAGCTGCTGGAGTATGAGACGGTGTTCACCGGCTACCGCTTTTCTGATCATGACCCGGTGCGCCTGACCTTCCGCCTGCGCTGAGCGCATCTATGAAATTAGCTCGAATCAGAACACAGACATGACTTCGGCCATGTCTGTTTCTTTTTTGTGTCGCTGTCAAGAGACGGTGCGTCCATGGACATTTCCACGCAAAGGCTCTATAACATAGAGCAAACCCTCTGCCGCGCCGGTGCATATGCTGTAGGGAAGGCCGATGCGGAGAGGGGAACATAACAGAAAGGAGCGAAACCATGAAAGAAAAACTCTGCGCGATTTTCGGCATCATCGGCGGACTGATCTCCTCCCTTTTCGGCGGCTGGAGCGGTTCGCTGACCACACTGGTCATCTTTATGGCGGTGGACTATATTTCCGGGCTGGTGGTGGCTGGGGTGTTCCACAAAAGCAAAAAAAGCCACTCCGGCGCACTGAGCAGCATTGCAGGCTGGAAAGGCCTGTGCCGGAAATGTATGTCCCTGCTGTTTGTGCTGGTGGGTTATCGGCTGGATCTGGTGCTGGGCACGGGCTATATCCGGGATGCGCTGGTGATCGGCTTTGTGTCTAACGAGCTGATTTCCATTGTGGAAAATGCGGGCCTGATGGGCTTGCCGCTGCCCGGTGTGGTGCAGCAGGCCATTGAGCTGCTGCGGGGCAAATCCGGCGAGGATGACCCGGCAGAAGAGCCCGAAACACCCGAGGAGGAAGAAACGGAGGACACGGATGCAGGTTAAATGTACGAAAAAAACCGCTGTCTACACGGCGGCGGGCAAGCTGGAATCCGGGCGCTATATTGCCCCGGGCGATGTGTGCCAGCTGGAGACGGCCGTCACGGCGGCGCTGCTGCTGCCCATCACCTATCCGGCGGGCAAGACCCAGCGCCGGGCCTATATCCGGGATTTGGGAAATTTTCTCCCGGCGTAGTTTCGTACCGGCAGCGGGACTACGCCAAAACCCCCTATCCCTCCACCGGCCATCCATCTGCAACGGTTGCAACTGGCGGCTGCGGCCCTACGGCACTGGCTATGGTGGTGGAAAATCTGCTGGGGCAGCATCTCACGCCCCCGGAGGCTGCGGCCTTTGCGCTGAAATGCGGAGCACGGGCCAGCAGCGGCACGAATATGCACCGGCTGGCGGCGCTGGCTGCCATGCGCTGGGATATGACCGTGACGGAAACCAGTAATTTGCAGGCGCTGCTGTCGGCGCTGAAAAACGGTGCTATGGCCATCTGCAATGTCTCCGGCAACCGCACCGGGCACAAGGGCATTTTCTCCACCGGCGGGCACTATATCGTGGCCATTGCCGGCGATGAGGATTGCGTGCAGATACTCGACCCGGGAATGTATCCCGGCAAGTTCCGGGCAGACTACCGGGCGGAGGCCGTTACCCAGCTGGGCGAGGTACTTCTGTGCGCCCCGGAGACGCTGGAGCAGGATTGCCTTGGCCGAAACCCACGATATTATATTTTCCAGAAATAGCGAAAACACCCGAGGATGGCGATGAAAGCCCCTCGGGTGCTTTTTCTTGTCAGATGGAGGGAGGAGCGTGCTCCTGCCCGGACTCCCGGGGAAAGAACACCTGCACGGTGGTTCCCTGCCCCTCGGTGCTTTCCAGCCGGAGCTTCGCCCCCAGATCGGCACAGGCGTGCTTTACGATGGACAGGCCCAGACCGGTGCCGCCGATGGCCCGGGAGTGACTTTTGTCCACCCGATAAAACCGCTCAAAGACCCGGCTCTGCTGAGCCGGAGGGATGCCGATGCCGGTATCCGCCACGGTGAGTGTGCCGTCCTCCGTTACCGTGATGGTCACGCTGCCGCCCGCCACATTGTATTTGATGGCGTTTTCTGCCAGATTGCGCACAATCTCATGGACCAGCCGGGGCTCACCCCAGACGGTACAGGGCCGGAGAGAAAGGGTCAGAGACACTTGAACCTGTGCGGCCTGTTCCTGAAGCTCCGCCGCCACCGCACGGGCAGCATCGTCCAGCGATACCGCTTCCCGGGGCAGTTCTGCCCCCTCATCCAGCTGAGAAAGCCGCAGAATGTCTTCAATCAGCGACAGCAGCCGTGCCGCCTCACCGTGGATATGTCCGGCAAAGCGGGGAAGATCCTCCGGGCGTACCATGCCGTTTTCGATCATTTCCGAGCTGCCCAGAATGGCCGTCAGCGGCGTTTTCAGCTCGTGGGAAACATTGGCGGTAAACTCCCGGCGGGCACGCTCTCCGTTGGCCCGTTCCGTCACATCAAACAGCAGCAGCACCAGCCCGGCGGTCTTGCCCTCCCACAAAATGCGGCTGACATCCAGCTGATAAATGCGGCCGTTCCGCTGGAGTGACAGCTCATCATGACCCGTTTGCAGGGCACGGTGGAGGGCATCGCTGATTTCCGGACTGCGCTCCACCGTGAGAAAATCCTGACCCTCCACATCCCCCTCGGGATGAAACAGCCGGGCTGCCGCCGGATTCATGCTGAGAATGCTGCCTTCCCGATTCAGCAGCACCAGCCCCTCGTTCATGCTGGCGGTGATCTGGGAAAATTCCTCCTGCCGTTGCCGCAGCTGGGCCAGCTGGGCGTCGATCTGGCTGCGCTGGCGACTGATGCGCTTCAGCAGCGGCGCAAGCTCATCATAGGTCTGATTGTCCAGAGGATGATCCAGATCCAGCGTATTCAGCGGCTCCACAATGCGTCTGGAAAGACGGCTTGCCAGCAGAAAGGCCAGAACCAGTGCCGCCAGCAGCACCGCACAGATGGGTGGAAGCATCCCCACCACCAGCACCGCCATGGAGGCATGACTGACGGAAATACGCAGCACCGAGCCATCGGACAGGCGGCGGGCACAATAGATGGTCTTTTCCAGCAGCGTGCTGGAATAGCGGCTGCTGGTGCCTTCGCCGGAGGAAAGGGCCTCTTGCACCTCTTCCCGATCACCGTGATTTTCCATGGTGCTCCGGTCGGCCTGACCGTCATACAGCACAGAGCCGTCCGGGGCGATCCAGGTGAGACGGCTGCTGCCCTTGTCCGATTGCGGGAAAAAATCCATACCGGCGCTCTCTACCCCCGCCGCCGCCAGCGAAAGCTCCTGCGCCAGCTGCTGCTCCTGCACATTGCCGAAATATTCATAGAGACACCCCAGAATCAAAAGCAGACTGGCCAGCAAGACGCTCACCATCGCCGTCATCATGGAGCGAAAGATTTTTTCCGTCATACCTGCTCCTCCAGCCGATAGCCCACATTGCGCACCGTTTCGATATACTTTCCATAATCCCCCAGCTTTTGCCGCAGGGTGCGGATGTGCATATCCAGCGTGCGGGTCTCCCCGGCGTAATTTTCGCCCCACACCTGAGCAAACAGCTGCTCCCGGGTAAAGGCTGTGCCGGGATGGGAGAGAAACAGCTGCAACAGCGAAAACTCCTTATAGGTGAGCTGCACCCGCACCCCGTCTGCGGTGACGGTGTGGGCCTCCGGATTCAGGGTCAGACCCCGAAACCGCAGCAGCCGTGGGCCGCCCGTTCCCTGACAGCGCCGCAGCACCGCACGGATGCGGGAAATCAGCTCCATCACTCCAAAGGGCTTGACCACATAATCGTCCGCGCCCAGCTCCAGACTTTGAATCTTGTCATATTCCGTGCCCTTTGCCGTAGCCATAATCACGGGAAGATCGGCAAAACGGGCATCCTCCCGCAGTCTGCGCAGCAGCTCCACGCCGTCCATACCGGGCAGCATCACATCCAGCACCAGCAGCTCCGGCCGCTGATCGGGCTGGGATTGCAGGGCCTCCCAGCAGTCCAGCCCATCTGCAAAGCCACGGGAAGCAAACCCTGCGGTTTGCAGGGCATACAGCTCGATATCCCGGATGGCCCCATCGTCCTCCACACACCAGATCATTCTGCATCCTCCTCACTTTTATGAACGCCGGTGACGGCAAAAATGACCCACTCGGCCAGATTGGTGGCATGATCTCCGATGCGCTCCAGATATTTTGCGATCATCAGCAGATCCAGCGCCGCCTCGCCCTGTCCGGGGTCCCGGGCGATTCTGTGAATCAGCTGCTCTTTGACGGAGAGAAAGGCATTGTCCACCCCATCGTCCTGCGCTATCACCGATTCTGCCAGCGGCACATCGCCCCGCACATAGGCATCCACGCTGCCGGATACCATGTGAATCACGGCCTCGGCCATGCTCTTCAGCAGCGGCTGCATCCCCAGAGACTGCCCATCCAGAAAGCCCACGATCTCCGCAATATCCTCTGCCTGATCGCCGATGCGCTCCATATCGGTAATCATCTTCAGCGCCGCCGAAATCTGCCGCAGATCCCGGGCCACCGGCTGCTGCTGCAACAAAAGGCGCAGACAGAGGGCTTCAATGTCCCGCTCCTTCCGGTCGATGGCTCTGTCCCGGGGCGCAACGCTGGCCGCCAGCTGGGGATTTTCTTCCGTCAGCGCAGAAAAGGCCAGGGCAATGACCTCCTCACACAGAGCGCCCATTTCAATCATTTCATGATGCAGCTGCTCCAGCTGCCGGTCAAAACGGCTTCTCATCAGCCAAACCTCCCTGTGATATAATCCTCGGTGCGGCTGTCCTCCGGCTGGGAAAACAGCGACTCCGTTTCGCCGTATTCCACCAGCTCACCCAGCAGAAAAAAGGCCGTCCGGTCGGAAATGCGTACCGCCTGCTGCATATTGTGGGTGACGATGACGATGGTATAGCGTTCCCGGAGAGACATGGCCAGCTCCTCAATGCGGGAGGTGGAAATGGGATCCAGTGCGGAGGTGGGCTCGTCCATGAGAAGCACGGTCGGCTCCACTGCCAGCGCCCGGGCGATACACAGCCGCTGCTGCTGCCCGCCGGACAGCCCCAGGGCACTTTTTTTCAAACGATCCCGGGTTTCCTCCCACAGCGCAGCGGCACGCAGAGACTGCTCCACGATCTCATCCAGTCTGGCCCGGGCCGTAATGCCGTGGGTGCGGGGGCCGTAGGCGATGTTGTCATAGATGCTCATGGGGAAGGGGTTGGGCTTTTGAAACACCATGCCAACCTGCCGCCGCAGCTCACTTACATTGACACCGGGATCATAGATATTTTCCCCCTGATAGCACACCTCACCGGAGATTTTCACCCCGGGGATCAGATCGTTCATGCGATTCAGCGTTTTCAAAAAGGTGGATTTTCCGCAGCCGGAGGGGCCGATCAGGGCCGTAATGCGGTTTTCCGGAATATCCATGGTGATATGCTTCAGCGCCTGCGTACTGCCGTACCACAGGCAAAGATCACGGGCGGTTAAAATGCTCACAGGCGATTCCTCCTTTGAAAATAGCTGCCCACCCGGGCGGCACAAAAATTGATGCAGAGGGTCAGCACCATCAGAATGGCGGCGATGGCAAAGGCTGTTTCAAAATCTCCCTCGGTTTTGGCGTAGGAATACAGGGCCACCGTCAGGGTGGAGCCGGCGCTGAACATACCCCGGAAAAATCCGTTCAGGGTGTGGGCAAAGCCTGCGGTAAACAGCAGCGCCGCCGATTCTCCCAGAATCCGTCCCACCGAAAGAATGCAGCCGGTGACAATGCCCTCCACACAGCCCGGCAGCACCACCGTGCGGATCACCCGCCATTTTCCTGCACCCAGACCAAAGGCACCCTCCCGATAGGACTGGGGCACGGTTTTCAGGCTCTCCTGTGTGGTGCGCATCACCGTGGGCAGATTCATGATGACCAGCGTCAGCGCCCCGGCCAGCAGACAGGAGCCCATCCGGTTGGAGAACAGCAGCATCCCCACCAGTCCGTAAATAATGGATGGAATGCCGGAAAGAGTCTCTGCCGCATATTCGATCAGGCGCACCACCCGGCGGTTGGCGGCGTATTCGTTGAGATAGATGGCAGCCCCCACTCCTAGCGGCAGCACCAGCAAAAGGGTGGCAAGGATGATATAAACCGTGTTCAGAAGATTGGGCAAAATCCCCACCCGATCCTGCAAATAGCTGACACCGGTGGTGAGAAAGCTCCAGGAAATGTGGGGCAGACCCTTTCCCATCACATAGCTCACCAGAAACAGCACCAGCGCACCGATGGCCGCCGTGGACAGCAGCATCAGTCCGGACAGAACCGCCACATACCGGCGCCGCCGCAGGGGAAGCTTTTGCTTCAGCATGGTCAGACCTCCTTTTCTTTTTTCAGCAGCAGACGAAGCAGCCCATTCATCAGCAGAATGAACAGAAACAGCACCAGTGCGATGGAAAACAGCGCCTGTCGCTGGAGTCCGGAGGAATAGGCCATTTCGCTGCCCACAATGGTGGTGAGAAAATGAACGCTCTGAAACAGGGAATCCGGGAGATTGGGCGCGCTTCCGCAGACCATCATTACCGCCATAGCCTCTCCCATGGCCCTGCCCACACCCAGCACCACAGCGGTGACGATGCCGCTTTTTGCCGCTGGAACCGAGACACGAAAGCAGGTCTCCACCGGTGTCGCACCCAGTGCCAGAGATGCGTCTTCATATTCTCTGGGTACGGCCTCCAGCGCAGTGATGGAAACCTTGATGATGGAGGGCAAAATCATCACCGCCAGCACCAGAATGGCCGCCAGCAGGCTGGCCCCGTCGGGCAGCTGAAAAATCCGTCGGATGGCGGGTACCAGCACCATCATGCCCACCAGACCGTATACCACAGAGGGAATGCCCGCCAGCAGGCTGACCGCGTGCTGTGCCGTCTGCCGGCGCTTTTTCGGCGCAAGCTTTGCCAGATAAACCGCCGCAAAAAAGCCCAGAGGCACACCCAGCAGAATGGCGCCTGCCGTGCCGTAAAGGCTGGTGAGCAGAAAGGGGAGAATGCCGTATTTCGGCGTGGCCGCCGTGGATGCCCATTCCCGGCCAAAGAGAAATTGCCACAGCCCGATCTCCTTGATGGCCGGCAGGCCGGACAGAATCAGATATACGGAAATCAGCAGAACACAGCCCACCGATACCAGTCCCAGCAGGAGGAACAGGGCGTGAATTGCGCCTTCCGCAGAATTGTGTTTGTGTTTCATGGAGATGCACCTTACAGCGCCTGACGGCGGGAGGCCCGCCGCCGCAGCCTGCGTTTCAGTTGGCGGGAACCACACCGGCGGCGCTGATGATGTCCGCTGCCTTGCCGGAGGTGATGTATTCGAAGAACGCCTGCGCCGGGGTGGTCAGCGCCCTGCCGGTTTTCGTCACCAGCACAAAGGGCCGCTGTACGCCATAGCTGCCGTCCTTCACCGTCTGTTCGCTGGGACTTACGCCGTCCACTGACAGAGCCTTTACGCTGTCCTTGATGGTGGCCAGAGAAGCATAACCGATGGCATTGGGATTGCCGGCCACGGTGGCGATGACATCGCCGTTGGAGCTGAGCTCCTGCCGATATTGGCAGAGATCTGCCGTGCCGGTGATGGTTTCAAAGCCATCCCGGGTGCCGGAGCTGGATTCCCGCCCGATGAGGACGATTTCGCTGTCGCTGCCGCCAACCTCACTCCAGTTGGTGATGCTGCCGGTGTAGATGGCGGCGATCTGCTCCAGCGTCAGCCCGGATACCGGATTGTCCGGATGGACGATCACGGCAATGCCGTCATAGGCCAGCAGCGTTTCCGTCAGTCCGGCGGCCTTTTCCGAATCCTTCAGATTGCGGGAGGAAAGACCGATGTCGCAGCGCCCCTCCTGCACGGCCTGAATGCCGGAGCCGGAGCCGGTGGCGTTATAGGTGACCTTTACGCCGGTTTCCTGTTCAAAGGCTTCGCCCAGCGCGCCAATGACCTTTGCCATGGAGGTGGAGCCATCGGTGGACACCGTTCCGCCGCTTCCCCCGCAGCCCGCAAGTGTTGCCGCCGCCAGCAGCGCCGCGCCCATCAGGACAAATCGTTTCAGTTTCATGTTCATACACTCCTTCGTATGCGTTTTCGTTTCTTCCGTTTACGCTTTCAGTATACGAAAACGATGTAAAGAGCAAAATCCTTTTTCTGTAAAACCTGAGTAAAACTGAAAAAAGCCACCGGCAGTGCCGATGGCTTCAGAGAGACGAATCTATTATGCTGTGCCTGTTAATTAAGGAATGGTAAAAAGGCAGCAGAGCCGATTACGGGAATATGGCCTCCTTACTCCACCGACTTCATGGTGGGGAACAGCAGCACATCCCGGATGGCGGGGCTGTCGGTGAGCAGCATGGCCAGACGGTCAATGCCATAGCCGATACCGCCCGTGGGAGGCATACCGATCTCCAGAGCGTTCAAAAAGTCCTCGTCGGTGTGGTTGGCCTCTTCGTCACCGGCGGCTGCGGCGGCATCCTGTGCCTTAAAGCGCTCCCGCTGGTCAATGGGATCGTTCAGCTCGGAGAAGGCGTTGCACATCTCCCAACCGTTGATGAACAGCTCAAACCGCTCCACATAATCGGGATTCTCCGGCTTGCGCTTGGACAGGGGAGAGACCTCCACCGGATGATCCATGATAAAGGTGGGCTGGATCAGCTTGTCCTCGCAATATTCCTCGAAGAAGAGGTTGAGAATATCGCCCTTCTTATGCCGGGCCTGATATTCGATATGATGCTCGTCCGCCAGCTTTTTGGCAGTCTCCGTATCGGGAATCTGATCGAAATCCACGCCGGAATAGCGCTTGACGGCCTCGGTCATGGTCAGCCGCTCAAAGGGCTTGCCCAGATCAATCTCATGCTCACCATAATGAATGGTGGTGGAGCCGCAGACCTCCCGGGCCAGATAACGGAACATATCCTCTGTGAGATTCATCATGCCGTGATAATCGGTATAGGCCTGATACAGCTCCATCAGGGTGAACTCCGGATTGTGGCGGGTATCCACGCCCTCGTTGCGGAACACCCGGCCGATCTCATAGACCCGCTCCAGTCCGCCGACGATGAGCCGCTTCAGATACAGCTCCAGCGAAATCCGCAGCTTCACATCCTCATCCAGTGCGTTGTAATGGGTCTGGAAGGGACGGGCAGCCGCGCCGCCGGCGTTGGGCACCAGCATGGGCGTCTCCACCTCGATAAAGCCCTGAGCATCCAGATACCGCCGGATGCAGGAGATCATCTTGGAGCGCTTGATAAAGGTATCCTTTACCTCGGGATTCATAATCAGGTCGGTGTAGCGCTGGCGATAGCGCAGATCCACATTGGTCAGACCGTGATACTTTTCCGGCAGCATTTGCAGGCTCTTGGACAGCAGCACCAGCTCCTGCGCCTTGACAGAGGTTTCGCCGGTCTTGGTGACGAAAACCTCGCCCCGCACGCCGACGATATCGCCGATGTCATATTTCTTGAAATCCTGATATTCCTCGTCGCCGATCATATCCCGGGCCACATAGATCTGAATGGTGCCCCGCAGATCCTGCACATGGCAGAAGGAAGCCTTGCCCATGACACGCTTGGACATGAGACGGCCCGCAATGCTGACCACCTGACCCTCCAGCTGGGAGACTGCGTCCTTGATCTCCTGGCTGTGGTGGCTGACCTCATATTTGGTAATCTGGAAGGGATCCTTGCCCCGGCCCTGCAGGTCAGCCAGCTTGTCGCGGCGAATCTGCAAAAGCTCACTGAGCTCTGCCGTGCTGCGCTGCGACTGTTCTCTCTTTTCTTCCATCCTTGATGCTCCTTTATGTTCTGGTAATGTTCAGAATCTTCAGCTGGAAGCTGCCGGTAGGTGCTTCCACCGTCACCGTCTCATCCACATGATGTCCCATTACGGCCTTGCCGAAGGGAGATTCATCGGAGAGACGCATGGGCTTTGCCTTGGGATTGGCCTCCTGAGAGCCCACCAGCACAAACTCCACCTGCAAGCCGTTGTCCACCCGCTCCACCAGAACGGTAGTGCCGATGTTGGCGCCCTTGTCGCTGCCGGCGGTTTCGTCGATGATGACGGCGTTGGGAATGATGGCTTCCAGCTCCGCAATGCGGGAATACAGCTTGCCCTGCTCATTTTTCGCCTCATCGTATTCGCTGTTTTCCGAAAGGTCGCCAAAGCCGCGGGCTTCCTTGATGAGCTCCGCCACCTCATGCTCCCGGACGGTTTTCAGGTGCTCCAGCTCGGCCTTCAGCTCTTCCAGCCGTTCAGCGGTCAATTTGTATTGTTTCTGCATGGAAAGTACCCCCTGTATCTTGTATGGTGCAAAAATCAGAACGATCAACTATCCTATTATTATAGGGGTCAGCGGGGCGGATGTCAAGGTGCATCACACGAATTTCCCGTGCGGGAATGGCACCACATTGCCAGAGGATGGCGGCAAAGCCCTCCGGATCGGTATTTTCGGGCATAACGGAGACTGCACCCTCCGGCGGCAGCAGCGATGGACGCCAGAAGCTTGCATCCTTCCGGCTGTCTTCAACGGTAAAATCCACCGTCAGCGCCGAGGGCAGAGGCTGTCCGCCGGGGAACAGCAGGGTAATGGGTGTCAGACCCGCAGGGATCGGCCCCTCCGATACCACGCCGCAGCTGCGCCACAGACGGGAACGCAGCGGCGAATGGGCCGCCGGGCCGCACAGCCGCAGAGCACCGGCAGAAAGCGCCAGAGAAAGCAGCTGCGTCTGGGCCCGTTCGGACAGCGGATCGCCGCAGACACAAAGGCACACCTGCCGGAGAGAAAGCCCCAGCGCCGCTGCCGCCTGTACCGCCGCTTGACTGGCACAGGCTTCCAGCGCAGCCTCCCGGCAAACCGGCTCCAGACCCCATTCCAGCGCCTGCTGGCGCAGTTCCTCCGGCACCAGCACCGGCGTGACCCGCTGCTGCCGCAGCCAGTTCAGACCGTGGAGCAGCCGCTGCCGTGTCAGTCTGGCGTGGCCCGTCTCCGGGATGCTCACCTGCACATGGCAGAACATGGCCATGCGAAACTGTCCCCGTCCATAGGCAAAGCCTGTCCCTGGCTGCAAATGATAGCCAGCCGCACGGGCACGGCTCCAGTGCTCCTGCCGGGTGGTCAAAATGCCGAACATGAAAAAATCACCGCCATTTCCTGTCACTTTCGCTTTCAGTTTATGGCGGTGAATGGCAAATTATGCAGCGGCAGGAAACTCAGGGCTGGGTTTCCGGCGTGGTTTCCGGCGCAGGCTCCGGTTCTGCGGGAGCATCGGGATCCAGCTCGTCGGGAATCTCCGGCTCCTGCTCCTCCAGCAGGGTATGCACTGCGGAAAGACCGGCCTGAAGCTGGACATCCTGCTCCGCTTCCAGCTCACCCCGATACAGCAGCGCAGCATCCGCAGGCTCCATTTCCACCGGCACATCCGGCGTCACGCCGGTATCCGCCAGACTGTTGCCCTTGGGCGTATAATAGCGGGTGGTGGAGATGTGTACGCTGGAGCCGTCCGACAGCATGAAGGTCTGCTGGGAATAGCCCTTGCCGGAGGTGGGAGCGCCCACAACGGTGGCAACCTCATATTCCTGCAAAGCGGCGGCGAAAAACTCGGCGGCCGAGATGGAGCTGCTGTTGGTGAGCACCACCATGGGCATTTGCAGACAGTCGGCATCGGAGGTATAGGGGGTTTCATTGCCCTGCTTGTCCACCGTGGTGATAACAATGCCCTCCGGCAGCAGCTTGTCCAGCATGGCCCGCAGCACGGAGATATATCCGCCGGGATTGTAGCGCACATCAAAGATAAAGCCCTGCGCGCCCTGCGACAGCAGATCATTCAGATGCTCTTCAAATTCCACATCCACATTGGAATCAAAGTCGCTGATTTTGATATAGCCGATCTGCTCATCCAACAGGGAAGAGGTGACGCTGTAGGTGCGAATCTCGTCCCGGGTGACAGAGAGGGTAACGGTTTCACCGGCCCGCAGCAGGGTCAGCTCCACCTCCGTGCCCTTTTCGCCCTTCACCAGACCGGAAAGCTCCTGCGGGTCCTCCAGCGTGGAAACGGCCACGCCGTCCACATGGGTGAGCACATCGCCCTCCAGCACACCTGCCAGATCGGCCGGGCCGCCGGGATTGACCAGCGTGATCTCATAGAGGTGCTCTTCCTCCAGACTGTAGGTTACGCCGATGCCCACATACAGGTTGGCGCTGTCCTCGGCGATGGCGGCGGTGGTTTCGGCGGTGTAATAGGCAGACCATCTATCGCCCAGACCGCTGACATAACCGGCCAGCGCACCCTCTACAGCCACGGCCTCGTCATAATCGGCCACAAAATATTTTTCCACAATGTCCGCAACGCTTTTCAGCTTGCTGTAGCGGGCCTCCTGCTCCTCCAGATTTTCCAGACGGGAGTTGTAATAATCCGCCGCCGCGAAATAGGTGATATTGAAGGTGGTGGCAGCGGCAAGCAGCATCAGCATCACCGCCGTCAGTACACTGACAGAATGCTTTTTCATGGGTATTGCTCCTTTGCAGATGGGGTTTATTTGTAGGTGACCTTAAAATCCTTGAACTCGTCCAGCGGATTGTAGGTCTTGCCGTTTTTGCTGATTTCAAAATGCAGATGGGGGCCGGTGCTGTAGCCGGTGTTGCCGGAATAGCCGATAATGTCCCCCTGCTTTACCGAGTCGCCCTTGGATACCGAGCGCTTGCTCAGATGGGCATACAGCGTGGTCACGCCGCCGCCGTGGCTGATGATGATATAATTGCCCCAGGCAGAGCTGTAACCGGAGGTGGTGACGCTGCCCTTGTTGGCGGCATAGACCTTGGTGCCGGTGGAGGCCCGGAGATCCACGCCGGAATGCAGCTTGTACTTGCCGGTGACGGGATGGGTGCGATAGCCGTATTTGCAGGTGACCACATTGTTTCCGGCGGGCAGCGGCCACATAAAGGTTCCGCCCACATAGGTGCTCTGGGCAGCATATTCGGCAGCGGCCTTTTTATACTGCTCCATGAGCTCGTCCTCGGTTTCAATCATCTGGGCATAGGCATCCTTTACATTCTGCTGGGCCACCTGAATATTGGCCAGCTGCTTTTGCTTGGCTGCCAGCTGGGCTTCCAGCTCCTGCTTGTTCTGCTCCATCTGGGCACGGGTGTCCTCGGCCTCCTGCCGGGTGTCCTCCAGCTCCTGCTTTTCCGTGCGAACCTTGTCCCGGATGGCCTTCAGCTTTTCAAACAGCGCCTCGTCCCGCAGCGAAATCTGCCGGATGATTTCATACCGGTTGAGAAAATCGGAAAAACTGTCCGAGGACAGCAGAATGCTCAGACTGCTGGAGGTTCCGTGCTCCACCATATAGCGGAGACGGCTGCGCAGCTGGGCATACTGCTCCTCCTGCTCCTGTTCGCTCCGGGCCAGCTCGATGGTCTTGTCGTCGATCATATGACCCAGCTCTGTCAGCAGGGCCTCCTGGGCGTCGATCTCATCCTGCTGGGCCTCCAGCTGGCTGTCCAGCAGGGTGATCTGCTTCTGTACGGCAGACAGATCTCCGGAAAGCTCCGACAGCTGATTTTTCAGCGCGGTCTTTCGCTTGGAAGCCTCGTTCACCTTGTTTTTCAGTTCGTCCACCTGTGCCTTTGTCACCGCCAGCACATTCAGCGCCGAAGCCAGCAGACCTGCCAGCATCAGAATGGCCATCAGCAGCGCCACCGCCGTGACCAGCCACTGCCCCGGTGTCCGCCGGGGACGGGAAGATTGTTTTTTCATAGTGTTACACCCGCAGGAATTTCCGAATGGTCAGCGTGCTTCCGCCCACGCCCAGCACCAGCCCCGCCAGCAGCATAATGGCCAGCGTGGGCTGCCATACCTGGGTAAAGGGGATCATGGTGAGGATCGCGGTGCCCTCCGCCAGCTGTTCCGTCACATACTGATAGACACCCCACTGGACAAAGAATGCCAGCAGCGCACCGCACAGCCCCAGAGAGATGCCTTCCACCACAAAGGGGGCACGGATAAAATGATTGGTGGCGCCCACCATTTTCATAATGGCGATCTCTTCCCGCCGGGCCAGCATGGCCAGCTTGACGGTGTTGGCGATGATGAATACGCTCACCGCGCCCAGCAGCGCCACCAGCGTGTAGGAGATCATATTGACGACCCGGCGCAGCTGGATCAGCCGCTCGGAGACCTCCTGATTGGAGCTGCTGGCAGCAATGCCCTGCAATTTTTCCAGCGCCTCCACCGTTTCCCGATGAAGAGAGACATCCTTCATATTGATCTGATAGCTGTCCCGCAGAGGATTGTCCTCCCGCAGGTCCTCCATCACATAGGCATCGTCCCCCAGCTGCTCCAGATAATCCTCAAAGAGCTGCTCCCGGGTGACGAAGATCGCTTCCTTCACATTGTCCAGCGCCCGAATCTTCAGGCCCAGGGCAACGGCATCCTCCCGGGAAACGGAATCGTCAATATAGACCACGATCTCGCTTTCGCCGGAAAGCTGCTGAATCTGCAAATCAATATTATAGGCCACCAGACTGAAAATGCCGGTAATCATCAGACAGGCCGCAATGACGGTGACGGCGGCAAAGCTGGTAAAGCCATGGACAAAAATGCTGGAGAAGCCTTCCCGGAGGAAGTAAGCGAAGCCGGCCTTGCGGCTGTTGGTTTTTCTGTGTTTTCTGCTCATTTCCGCACCTCCTGCCGATCCGAGCCCATGCGCAGCTGGGGGAGAATCTCCAGCTCGTCCAGAATGTCCTGCAGGGCGCTGTCCTCAGACAGAATCTCCGCAGGCTCTTTGGGGGAAGTCTCCTGCGGGGGAGGGGCAGGGGAGACAGGCGTTTCCGGAACGGGCGCGGCTTCCGCTTCTGCGGGCGTTTCCTCTGGCACATCCACAGCCTCCGGTGCCACGGCCACACCCAGCTCCTCTGCCAGAACCTGACGGCGGCGGGAGCTGGCGGAGGCCTGCTGCATGGCTTCCTCCGTGAGCCGTGTCACATCCGGACGCACATAATAGCCGCCGGTGCGGTCGGAAATCACCATACCGCCGTCAATGGCCACCACCCGCTTGGAAAACTGATCCACGATCTCCCGGGCGTGGGTGACCACCACCACCGTGGTGCCCATGCTGTTGATCTTTTCAAACAGCATCATCAGCTCCAGCGACCGGGCGGGATCCAGATTTCCAGTGGGCTCGTCTGCCACAATGACGCTGGGACTGTTCACCAGCGCCCGGGCCACGGCCACCCGCTGCTGCTCTCCGCCGGAAAGCTCGGAGGGGAGGCGGCGGGCCTTGTGCAGGATGCCTACCAGATCCAGCACATAGGTAACGCGCTTTTTGATGGAGCTCTGGGGCGCACCCACAGCCCGCATCACAAAGGCCACATTTTCATAAACCGATTTATTCTCAATCAGACGGAAATCCTGAAACACCACGCCGATGGTGCGGCGCAGATAGGGGATATCCCGCTGACGGATGCTGCCGATGTCATAATCGCCCACCTGCACCCGGCCGCCGGTGGGGCGGGTCTCGGCGGTGAGCATTTTGATGATGGTGGATTTTCCGCTGCCGGAGGGGCCGACGATAAACACAAACTCTCCGTCCTGAATGGTCAGAGAGACCCCCTTCAGCGCTCTGGTTCCGTTGTCGTAGGTTTTCGATACATCCTGTAGCGTGACCATATGGTTCTCCTTTGGCACCGGGCCAAATGTTTACAAATTCGTTACAAACAATGGATTGTGCGCAAATACAGCGTTTGGCACAGGGGGTGTCCCTGTGCCAATAAAATGCCGTATGCGTGAAAAATCAGTCGGCCAATTCGCGGGAACGGAGATACTGCTTGACCATCAGCGCCACCTTCAGCACGATGGCATTGTCAAACTCCCGCAGATCCAGACCGGTGAGCTTTTTGATTTTTTCCAGACGATAGACCAGTGTATTGCGGTGGACAAAGAGCTTTCGGGAGGTTTCCGAAACATTCAGGTTGTTTTCAAAGAACTTCTGAATGGTGAACAGCGTTTCCTCATCCAGCGACTCCACAGAGCCCCGCTTGAACACCTCGGAGAGGAACATTTCGCACAGGGTGGTGGGCAGCTGGTAGATCAGTCGGGCGATACCCAGACTCTCATAATTCATGATGGTGATGCTGTCGTCAAAGACCTTGCCGATCTCCACGGCGATCTGGGCTTCCTTAAAGGAGCGGGCAATGTCCTTCAGCTGGAAGGCCACGGAGCCAATGCCGATCACATGGTTGATGCCCATCTCGGTCACGCCTGCGTCCAGCTGCTTGCCGAACTTGTTGATCTCCTTGAGATCGTTGCTGCGCAGCTCCTTCACCAGAACCACATCGTTCTCGTTGACGGTCATGGGGAAGTCACGCTGCCGGTCGGGGAACAGTCTTTGCAGCATTTCCATCACGGCCACATCCTGCTTCCGATCCATGTGGATCAGATAGACCACCCGTTTTGCGTCGTTCTGGAACTGCATCTCCCGGGACTTGATATAGATATCACCGGGCAGAATGTTGTCCAGGATGATTTTCTTAATAAAAGTTACCTTGTCGTGCTTTTCGTCATACAGGGATTTGCTGTTGCTGATGGCGATGGAAGCCAGATTGCAGGCGATGGCAGCGCTCTGGCCGCCCTCACCGGCGAATACTGCGTAATCCGCGCTTTCCTCATAACCCTCCAGACGACGGAAGAAGTAGCCGCCGAACTCGCCCTGATCGGTGCCGGAGTTAAAAAAGTCCTCTGCGGCATCCACATTTTCGCCGATATAGCGAAGCTCCGTGCAGGAGATAATGTTGCCGGCACAATCTACGATACCGAGAATGAACGGAACTCTGTTCTTAATTTCCAGCAGGATGCTCTGAAATAGTCTTGCTGCCATTTTGGATCACCTTTACCTTTAATTTTATTCCGACATCAAATGCGTTACGAGCCTATTCTACCGCAAACCGTTGTTTTTTTCAACAAGTTTTTTAGAAATTTATCACGGTTTTTTTTGCAATGTGTCGGCGAGGGCCAGGAGCTGTTGAATTTCCTCCGGGAAAAGCGGCCTCCAGTCGCCGGGCCGGAGGGCTGCATCCAGCGTCAGCGGGCCGATGGAAAGACGCTTCAGTGTCTGGACGGTTTTGCCCTGATGGGCGAACATCCGCTTGATCTGATGAAACTTTCCCTCCCGCAGGGTAACCCGGCAGACCGTGCCGTCCTGAAGCAGGGTCAGCTCTGCCGGTTGGGTGGTGAAGTCGCCCAGATCCATGGGGGCGGCAAAGGCGGCAATGTCGGATGCATCGGCGGGCCGGTCCAGCGTCACCAGATACACCTTGTCCGCATGATGCCGGGGAGAGGTGAGCCGATGATTCAGCGGCCCGTTGGAGGTGAGAAACAGCAGTCCCTCCGCATCCTTGTCCAGCCGTCCCACCACGCCGGGGGCGGCCTTCTGATAGCGCTCCGGCAGCAGCTCCAGCGCCGTTGCGGCACCCTTCCGATCCTCGGTGGCGGACAGCACGCCTACGGGCTTGTACAGCATCACATAAACATAGCCGTCGCCCTCCACCCGCTGACCGTCCAGCAAAATGTGCTGGGCTGCGGAATCTGCCTTGACGGCACCCTGCCGGACAATGCTTCCGTCCACCGTGACCCGGCCTGCCTTCAGTGCGGCCTGCGCCTCGGTGCGGGACAGCAGACAGCAGCTGCTGATGATTTTATCCAGACGGCCGTTCATGCCTCCAGCGCCTCCAGAATCTCCTGCCACAGCACGGCGATGCGCTCCTGCTGACCGGTGAGATACAGCGCCCCCAGCAGGGCCTCCAGACCGGTGGCATAGGCATATTCCCGCAGGGTGCAGTGTTTGGGCACACTGTGAAAATGGGCATTGCGCCCGTGACGGAACACGGCTGCTTCCCATTCGCTGAGCCCGGGGAGCAGACGCTCTGCCGCTTTGGCCTGTGCCGGAGCGGACACCAGAGCCACCGTAGCCCGGTGGGCATCCTCCACCCGCCGGCTGCCCTGCTCCACCACGGCAGTGCGGGCCAGCAGTTCATAAACACCGTCGCCGATATGCGCCAGCGTCAGCGTGGGCAGTGCGCGAAGCTGATCCTCAGTATAATGCTGGTGAAATAATTCCATAGCTTCCTCCGGAAAGGCCGTGCAGAATCGCCGGAACCGGCAGGGCAGACCTTTCCGGGAGATAGTGTATCACATTTCCGGATATTTTGGTATCTTTTTTTCTGAAAACATGATATAATTCAGAAAATACAACCGGAAGAGAGGAATCACAGATGCAGTATAAGCAATTTGGAAAGAACGGCCCCATGGTTTCCCGCCTGGGATTTGGCTGTATGCGCCTGCCTGCCGTGGGCGAAGGGGAGATGCGGCGGTGCGATGATGAAAAATGCATCCCCATTTTGCAGCGGGCCTTTGAACTGGGCATCAACTTTTTCGATACCGCCTGGGGCTATACCAACCGGGACAACCAGCGGGTGGTGGGCAAGGCCCTGCATTCCGTGCGGGATCAGGTGTATCTGTCCTCCAAGCTGCCGCCGGACGAGGTGCAGCAGCCGGGCGACTTCCGCCGCAAGCTGGAGCACACCCTGAAGCTCATGGATACGGATTATCTGGACTTTTATCATATGCACGCCCTGAACGCGAAAAAATGGGCCCACGCCCAGAAGGTGGAGATGGATCGGGATATGATCCGGGCCCGGGACGAGGGCCTCATCCGGCATATCAGCTTTTCCTTCCACGACGCACCCCGGGTGATGGTGGAAATCGCCGACAGCGGCATTTTTGACACGCTGCTGTGCCAGTACAATCTCATCGACCAGAGCAACGAGCAGGTGATGGGCACGCTGGCCCAGCGTGGCATGGGCATCATGGTCATGGGCCCCATTGCGGGCGGCATGATTACCGCCGGCGGCGAGGATTTTCTGAAGCTCTATGATACGCCGGCCAAAACGCCCCAGGAGCTGGCGCTGCGCTTTGTGCTGGGCTATGATGCGGTGAGTCTGGCCCTGTCCGGCATGGAAAGCGTGGAGATGGTGGAGCAGAATGTGGCCATCGCCGAGCAGGCCCTCTCCGTCACGGCGGAGGAGCGGGAGCGCTATAAGAAAACCAACGACCGTCTGCGGGAGCTTTCCGAGCTGTATTGCAGCGGCTGCGCCTATTGTAATGTCTGTCCTCAGGGCATCCGTCCCCAGCAGCACTTCAAGGCCTACAACCGGGCAAGGGTATGGGGTCTGTATGAGGCGGCAAAGAAGGATTATCTGGCTGACGGACTGGACAAGGATGCGGAAAAGTGCCTGTCCTGCGGTCTGTGCGCCGCCCAGTGTCCCCAGTTTATCGCCATTCCGGACAAGCTGCGGGAGATTCGGGACTATTTTACGGCGGAAAAGGGCTGATCCCGGCAGCAAATCTGAAATTTTTTCTCCGGCATTTTTATCAACCTGCTACATAGTTATACCGTTTGCCGAAGAAAAAACGGTAAAAATGACGGAGAAAGCGGGCGGAAATGGGCAAAGACGGGATTTTTTTCCGGAGGCAGGCAGAAAAACTCCCGATATCCCGCAAGCCAAAACGCATAATTATTCATAAAATGTATTTTTTGAGCAGGGTATACCCGAGATATCGGGCATACACATTCCTGCGGTAAATCGGTATAATAATTTATATTTTACAGTGAGGTGATTGGAAATGATCTCTTATGCCCCTCTGTGGGAAACCATGCGGCGGCGGGGGATCAGCACCTACGCCCTGCTGAAAGATTATTCCTTCAGCCGCGGTACGCTGGACTCTCTGAAGCAGGGGAGAAACATTACCACGGCAACGCTGAACGACCTGTGCAGAATCCTCTCCTGTCCGGTGGAGGATATTCTGTGCTATGTGCCCGACGGCGGGGAGAAACACACATTATAAATATATATTCGGCACGGCGGCGAAGCAGGGAAACGCCAAAGGGCAGAATATGTAGAATAAAAAGGGAGGAATACCATGAAGAAGCAACTTACCAAACGGCTGCTTGCTCTCGTTCTGGCTTTCACCATGGTGCTGGGAATGGCCCCTGTGGCTTTTGCCGGCAATGGACAGAAAGTGGAATTTGAGCAGGTAGACAACGATGTTGTGGGCGCTTCTCTGCCGGAATCCAGAAAAGCGGATACCAGCAAGGAAAAGCCCCTCTATGGAGACAAAGACATCGTTCGTGTGTCCATCTTCCTGGAGGATGCGGCCACGATCTCGGTCTTTTCTCAGGAAGCTGCAGACGGCACTCTGGCTGAGAGTGTTGATGCGAAGGAATATCGCGCCGCTCTGCAGATGCAGCAGGAAGCTGTTGCGGAATATATTTCCGAGCAGGTCCTGGAAGACGAGGATCTGGATGTAGTCTGGAACCTGACTCTGGCTGCCAACGCCATTTCCGCCAATGTGGAATATGGTCAGATTGAAGCCATCAAGCAGGCTTACGGCGTGTCCGATGTCATCGTGGAAACCCGCTATGAGCCCATGGTGGCCAGCGTGGAAGCCAACGATCCCAATATGGCCACCTCCAGCGCACAGATCGGCTCCGGTCTGGCCTGGGCTGCGGGCTATTACGGCAAGGGCAGCAAGATCGCTGTCATTGATACCGGTACGGATACCGACCATCAGAGCTTTGACGCCGATGCGTTTCTGTACGCTGTGGGCGACGATGCAGATCTGATGGACGCCGATGATATCGCTGCCGTTCTGGATCAGCTGAACATCGCGACGCTGGTGGATGATGCCAGCAAGCTGTATCTGAACGCCAAGCTCCCCTTCGCCTTCAACTATGTTGATGAGGATTTCGATGTCATCCATGACAACGATACCCAGGGCGAGCACGGCTCTCATGTGGCCGGTATCGCTACCGCCAACCGCTATATCCCTGACGGCGAAGGCGGCTATACCGAGGCTCTGTCCTCTGTCTGCACCCAGGGCGTGGCTCCCGACGCGCAGCTGATCACCATGAAGGTCTTCGGCAAGGGCGGCGGCGCTTACGATTCCGACTATATGGCTGCCATCGAGGATGCTATCATTCTCGGCGCGGACAGCATCAACCTGTCTCTGGGCTCCGGCAACCCCGGCTTCAGCAATCACAGCAACTCTGCCTATCAGGCCATTATGGAAAGCCTGACCGAGAGCAGCGCTGTGGTGTGTATGTCCGCCGGTAACTCCGGCACCTGGCAGGAAAACACCATCTACGGCTTCCTGTACAACGATGGCGTTTCCATGCAGACCGACGGTTCTCCCGGATCCTACACCAATTCTCTGGCTGTGGCTTCTGTGGACAACACCGGCAGCACCGGCAGCTTCCTGAACTTCGGTGCAGGTCTGGAGACGGTTTCCTTCTCCGAAACCAGCGGCTATACCAATGCTCCCATTGCCACGCTGGATACCACCGGTGAAGGCACCGAGTATGACTTCATCCTGTTCAGCAACACCGGCGTGGACGGCAGCGGCAACAACCTGCTGACCGACTATGCGGATGCCTGCGCGGGCAAGGTCGTTATGGTCTATCGCGGCACCTCTTCCTTCTTTGAGAAGCACAATGCCGCGGAAGAAGTCGGCGGTATTGCCTGTATCGTCATGAACAATCAGGCCGGTACCATCAACATGGATCTGTCCGACTCCACCGCTACCATCCCCTGCGTTTCCATTCTGCAGAGTGATGCTGTGGCCATCATGGCTTTTGCCACTCCCGTCAGTGACGAAGGCGGCAATGTCCTGTATTACACCGGCAAGGTGACGATCTCCTCTGCCATCGCGGCTCTGCAGGGCGATGTGGATGGTTACTGGACCATGAGCTCCTTCTCTTCCTGGGGCGTTCCCGGCTCTCTGGAACTGAAGCCTGAAATCACCGCTCCCGGCGGCAATATCTATTCTGTCAACGGCGCTGTTGCCGGCGGCAAGGCTTACGAAAATATGTCCGGTACCTCCATGGCCTCTCCCCAGATGGCCGGTATCGTGGCAGTTCTGGCGGAGTATATCCGTGAGAACAAGCTGACCGAGACGACTGGCCTCACCCAGCGTCAGCTGGCCCAGAGCCTGCTGATGTCTACCTCTGAGCCCATCATCGAGGCCGACTCCGGCAATTATTACTCCATCCTGAATCAGGGCTCCGGCGTTGCCAATGTGAATGATGCCATCAATGCTCACAGCTATATCCTGATGGGCGAAGGCGTCAACGCAGGCGCTGCCGACGGCAAGGTCAAGGCCGAGCTGGGCGATGATCCCGAGAAGACCGGCAAGTACAGCTTCTCCTATGAGCTGTTCAACCTGACCGACGAAGATGCCGAATATTCCTTCGACACCGATGTGTTCACCCAGGATGTGTTCGCAGCCGAGACCTACAGCGGCGTGGATATCCTGCTGGATACCTGGACCGCTCCTCTGGAGGGTGCTGTGGTCACTTACGCTGTGGAAGGCGGCGAGTACGAAGCCGGCCGTTACGATGTCCAGCGTGTTCTGGATGCCGTTGCCGGCAAGGTCCAGCTGAGCACTGCGGAAGAGACCCTGTACGATCTGGATGAAAACGGCGAAATCACCTCCTATGACGCATATCTGATGCTGTTGGAGGACAAGGACACCGGCAAGGTCACTCTGCCCGCCAACGGCAGCGTCACCGTTACCGTCACCATTGATGTGTCCGACTGCGATTTCACCTATTATCCCACCGGCGCTTACATTGAGGCTTATTCCTATGTGAAGGAGCTCTCCAATGACGAAGGTCTGGAAGGCACTGTCCACTCCATCCCCGTGCTGGGCTACTATGGCAACTGGACGGCTCCCTCCATGTACGATGTGGGCACCCTGGCTGAGATCTGGTATGAGACCGAGACCCGGTATCCCTACCTCATCAACGAAACCTATGCCTTCACCAACTATGTTACCGTCAAGTATCCCGGCGATTCCGGCGAATACTACTACTTCGGCAACCCCCTGACCGATGATGACGAGTATCTGGAAGAGCGCAACGCCATCAACGGCGATACCGTCGTCAACAAGTTCTACGCCACCATCATCCGCAACGCCGGCAACTCTGCCGTGCAGGTCGTGGATGCCAACACCGGCGAAGTGTATGCCTGCGAAGTGCTGGGCAGCAAGAACAGTGCCTATTATTACAGCAATGGTTCCGCCTGGTACAACACCCAGAGCAGCGCTACCGTTGGCTGGCAGGGCACCGATGCCCAGGGCAACAAGCTGCCCGAGGACACCGAAGTGATCGTGTCTCTGGTGCTGGCTCCCGAATACTATGCCGATGAAAACGGCGAGTATGACTGGGATAAGCTCACCGACGGTGTGCTGGGCGACGGCGCTTATCTGAGCATCCGTACCGCCATCGACAACACCGCTCCGGTCATGACCGATCTGGTCTATGATGCCGAGACCCGCACCTTCACCGCCACCGCCTCTGATAACCGTTATCTGGCTACCGTGGCTCTGTATCAGAACGGCGTGAAGCGGGAACTGGATTTCGTGGCTCCCAATCAGGCTCTGGAAGACAAGGGCGCTGCGGCTGACTACATTCTGGAGCTCCCCGCGAATAATACCGGCAGCGAGTTCTATATCCAGCTCACCGACTACGCCATGAACCAGACCACCTATAAGTTCGTCATCACCGAGGAAGGTGTCAATGACGATCCGGTCAATCCCACCAAGATCACGCTGCCTGAGACCGCCTCTGTGGTCAAGGGTACCGCCATCCTGCTGACTCCCGAGTTTGAGCCCTTCCTGGCCAAGGAAGAGGTCGTCTGGACCTCCGCTGACGAGAACATCGCCACCGTGGACGCAAACGGCAAGGTCACCGGTGTTGCAGTGGGCGAAGTTGCCATTAAGGCTACCTCCGCCTATGACGAAACCGTTTATGCCGAGTGCAAGGTCACGGTTGTTTCCTTTGATGTGACGCTGTACGGCGCACTGCAGGATGTGGACGGCAATCCCCAGCTCTTCACCTGGAATCTGGAGACCGACAAGACCTGGAAGAAGACCGCCGATCTGAAGAACAACATCAACGCCATCACCTATGACTTTGCGCACGAAGATGGCCCGATGTTCCAGATGGACACCGAGGGTTATCTGTACAAGGTCGATGTGGCCACCGGCACAACCCTTGAGAAGTCCGCTGCCGCCGCCGAATTCGGCGCTCCCGTGGACGACATGGAATACGCCGGCCTCAGCAGCCTGACCTCCGAGCAGGATGTGCTGGTTGGCGTGTACGGCTACTACTTACTCTACTCCATGCCCGGCATGGACAACACCTTCAGCTCCGGCTGGAATATGTCCGGCTATCTGGGTGCCTATCTGGGCGCTTCCAACTTCACTGCTGTCGCCTGGGCCGGTTATGACAACAGAGGCCGCGATGTGTTCTTCTGCCTCACCGACAGCTGCGATTTCTGGGTCATGATGCCCGATTTCACCACTGGCAGCGCCGGCATGAACTTCTATGAAACCGACCTCGACCTGGAATTCCCCGGCTATGACGGTGCCTATTACTGCTCCATGGTCATGGGCGACGACGGCAACTTCTATCTGAGCTACTTCAACGGCTCCACCAACCAGATCTATGTTCTGGAAGGGGAAGACATTTATCAGGGCGGCGAGTACTATGATACTGTCTACCATGCCACTCTGCTGGGTGATGTTGGCGACGCCGTATGGCCCGCCGGTCTGCTGGCCGTCGTTCCCAACGAGGATGAGACTGCCGCAGCCGCTGAGCGTGAGCTGGATGTGGAAGCCATCATCGAAAATGTGCAGGCGGAATCCTTCGAGACCGAAGAGCTGGTTGGTTCTCTGAACGCCGTTACCGTGTCCAACAGAACCGACAAGCTGCGTGACACCATTCAGGTGAGCAGCGATGCCGTCAACCTGAAGCTGATTGCGGAATCCGCTTCCAACAACGGTCTGGTCACTGTGGAGTATGATCCCTCCGAGATCACTCTGCTCAACACCAAGGGCAGCGCACAGTGGTACAGCTGGTATGAGGAAGAAAAGGGTCTGGTCAACTTTGCTTACGCCGATCTGAACGGCTTTGATGTGGGCGAAGTGCTGGGCGCTCTGAAGTTCAGCTTCAACCACTCCGGCGTTGAGACCGAGCTGGTTGTCACCACGCTGGAAGAGAATGCGGACTATGCTGCGGATGTGCGTGTGGTCACTCTGATGAATGAGGCCACTCCCACTCCCGTCGGCCCCGCTCCTGCAAAGCCTGTCAAGCCTGTGGAGCCCGTGACTCCCGTGGAGCCCGAGCAGCCTGAAGTGCCTGAAGATCCTCATACCGCAAATTGCCCCTCTGCGCAGTTTGCTGATCTGGATGTGAACGCCTGGTATCATGAATATACGGACGCCGTCATCGGCGATGGCATCATGAACGGCGTTGGCAACGGCAACTTTGATCCCGCCGCCAATGTGACCCGTTCTCAGCTGGTCACCATGCTGTGGAGACTGGCCGGCAGCCCCGTGGTGAATTATGCAATGTCCTTTGAGGATGTGGCAGAAGGCACCTTCTATAGCGAGGCCGTCCGCTGGGCCGCTTCCACCGGCGTTGTCACCGGTATCAACGATACCACCTTTGCTCCCGATGAGAATATTACCCGCGAACAGCTGGCTACCATTCTGTTCCGTCTGGCACAGAACAATGGCCTGAATGTGTCCAATGCCGGCAATACCGTGCCCGATTTCGTTGACCGCGACCAGATTTCCACCTGGGCTGGCGAGGCCATGTGCTGGGCTTATACCAACGGCATTATCAACGGCAAGGGCGCCAACGCTCTGGATCCCAAGGGTACTGCTTCCCGCGTGGAGGCTGCTGCCATGATGGTTCGCTTCCAGAAGCTGACTCCCGACACCGTTCAGCAGTAATTTCCCCGCAAACAAATTACGGGCGGCCCTTTTGGGTCGCCCGTTTTCTGCGCATAAAAAATGAGCCTCCGAAGGGAGACTCATTTTGTTTTTCAATATCCCTGTTTTCTGTTCACCTGATGCTCCAGCGCCTCGCCCTTGTCCCAGTGAGCCAGATTGCGCAGGAAGATATCAATCACCAGCTCACAGGTGCGGGGGAGAGACATATTGCCGGAAACATGGGGTGTCAGCAGCAGATTGGGCGCATCCCAGAGGAAATGATCCTGGGGCAGCGGCTCCGGATAAGCCACATCCAGCGCAGCCCCGGCCAATTTTCCCGAGCGCAGAGCACGGTCCAGCGCCTCCTGCTCGATGGCGGTGCCCCGGCCCACATTGATCACATAGGCCCCATCCTTCATGGCGTCAAACTGGGCCTGCCCCAGAATGCCCTTTGTCCCTGCCGTGCCCGGGAGACACAGCGCCACCACATCTGCGCCGCGCAGGGCCTCGTTCAGCTGTTCGGTGGTGTAGACCTCATCCGCCCAGTCGGGCTTGTCCCGCAGCGTGCGCCGCACACCACGAATGACGGAAGCGCCCATGGCCCGCACTCTCCGGCCAAAATTGCTGCCGATATCGCCCATGCCGATGATGGTCACGGTGCTGCCGTAAATGGAACGGATGTCGCCCAGAATGCCCCAGCCCCGCCGGGCAATCAGCGCCTGATATTCCGGCATCCGCCGCATCATCATCAGCAAAACGCAGATCATGTGCTCGGAAATGGTGATGCCATATGCGCCGGAGGCGTTGGTCAGGATTGCGTCAGGCCGGACAAACACGCCGGGGCCGGTGTAGGTGTCCACTCCCGCAAAGGAGCATTGCAGCCATTTCAGCTGCGGGCACTGGGCCAGAAGCTCCGGCGGGAACATACCGAACAGCACCTCACTGTCCTGAATGTCCGAAAGGGCCACATCGCCGTGGAGAAACACCGGCTCATAGTGCAGCGCTGCCATGCCCTCGGAGATCATCTTCTCCCAGCGGTCATTGTAAAAGGAAATGTGAATGGGGATTTTCCGGTTCATTTTGGATTTTCCTCCTTTTTGATGGAAATTGCGGAGCGCTTCGCAGCTTCATGCTCCTGCGCCAGAATATGATTCAGCTCTCCGCCCATAATCAGCACCACGCCTGTGAGATGAAGCCACAGCATCAGCACCATAAAGGCGGCCAGCGAGCCGTACAGAATGGAATAGCGGGAAATGTTGCTCATGTAATAGGAAAAACCGCTGGTCAGCAAAAACCAGCCCACTACAGCCGCGCCCGCCCCGGGCAGTGCCTGATGAAAGCGATATTTTCCAAAGCTGACCACAGCGTAAAAGCCCGCCAGAAAGGCAAACATCAGCAGCGGCGCAACCGTCAGCCGCAGAAAATCCCAGATGCGGACGAGCACGGCGGGAATGGTAATGACCTGATTGATTTGCAGCAGCAGATTTTCGCTGATCATCACCAGCACCAGCAGCACGATGGTCACGACCATCATGGCAACGGCCATCATCACGGCGGCGATGGACACCAGAAAGCCCTGCCGGGGGATGTCATAGGCCCGGGAAACCGAGCGCATCAGCGAACGCATGGCCCGGGAAACGGCCAGCACGGACAGCACCAGACAGGCATACAGCAGCACCCGTGCGTCCAGCTCCTGAATATAGGACAGATAGGAGCGGATGATCTCCAGCACCTGCGAGGGCAGCACCGCCGCCAGATTGTCCATCAGCGCCGTATCCGACAAATGAAGCAGGCTCAGGGCCGCATTGAGAAAAATCAGGGCGGGGAAGAGGGCAAACAGCAGATAATAGGCAAGCTCCGCCGCAGAGCGTCCCACGGTGTTTTTGAAATAGCGTATGGTGAGTTGTCGGATCACCCGGAAGAGTGCGGGCGGTTGTCTGGTTGCCTTTTCCATGGGAAGCCTCCTTCATTGATGCTTTCAGTGTATCATAGAATATGAAAAAAGAAAAGCTTTTCTGCACAAAAGAAAAACTTCACAAAACCTTCGTTGCAATGACCGTCAAGCTATGCTAAAATCAATTTGTCGGAACAGCCGACAGCAAGGGAGAAGAAAATCATGCGACTTTGTGATATTGAAAACGGACAGAGCATTTCCGGCTGCTATCTGCTGAAGCAGGCCAGTATGCGTTCCACCACCACCGGCAAGCCCTATCTTTCCGGCCAGCTGGCGGACAAAACCACGGCAGTGGAGCTGAAGGTCTGGGACTATACCGGGCCGCTGGGAGAGGCAGATCAGGGAAAGGTGGTCTGCATCACCGGACGGGTGTCCGAGTTCCGGGGCAGTCTGCAAATCACGGCAGACCGGATTCGCCTGGCCGGGCCGGAGGATCCTTACCGTCTCAGCGATCTGGTGCCCACTGCGCCGGTGGATGTGAACCGCACGCTGGCCGAGCTGGAGCAGCTGCTGGCCTCCATGGAGGATCCCCATTATCAGGCGGTGTGCCGGGAAATGCTGAAGCGTCATCGGGAACAGTTTGTCACCATTCCCGCAGCCAAGAGCGTTCACCACAGCTTTCTCCACGGACTGCTGATGCACACGGCCTATATGATGAAAACCGCCCTGTTTCTGTCCCGGCTCTACGGAGAGCTGCTGGATAAGGATTTACTGCTGGCGGGCACCTTCCTCCACGATTTTGCCAAGATGCGGGAGTTTACCCTGTCTCCGGCGGGACTGGTCACGGATTATTCCACGGCGGGACAGCTGCTGGGACATCTGGTCATGGGCGCGGAGGAGGCCGGACAGGTCTGCCGGGAGCTGGGCGTTCCTGAGGAAAAGACAATGCTGCTGCAGCATATGATCCTGTCCCACCACGGTTCGCCGGAGTTTGGCGCGGCCGTTGCGCCGGTGTGTGCGGAAAGTGAGCTGCTGTCCTATATTGATATGCTGGACAGCCGCATGGAAATCTATCGGGAGACGCTGGAAAAAACCGAGCCCGGCAGCTTTTCTGACCGGATCTTTGCGCTGGACAACCGGCGTATTTACCGCCACAGCTGAAAGGGGAGTCTTCTCCCATCGTGCCCACACTGCGGAAAGGAGTTCATTATGGAAAAGAAAGTCCCGTCCTATTCCGGAACACTCCGGGATCACACCCTGCTGCTGCCCTTCTGCATCAGCAAATGCAGCGGCATCCGCATCTTTGGTAAGCGCATCAAATCCATTGCCTTTTCCACAGATGTGGCCATCATCAAAAATATCAATGCCGATGCGGTGATCGCGGTCTATCCCTTCACGCCCCAGGCGGCCATTTCGCAGGCTATCATTCAGGTCTCGGATGTGCCGGTGTTTGTGGGCGTGGGAGGCGGCATTACCTCCGGCGAACGCAGCGTCCGTCTGGCCATGCAGGCAGAGCATCAGGGTGCCTATGGCGTGGTGGTCAACGCACCCATGCCCAACGAGGTCATCCGGAAAATCAAGCAGTCGGTGGACATTCCCGTGATTGTCACCGTGGTGTCCGACCGGATGGATGTGCGCGGACGCATTGAGGCCGGTGCGGATTTTGTCAATGTGTCCGGTGCGGCCAACACGGCGAATATCGTGCGCAAGCTGCGGGCGGAGTTTCCGGAGCTGCCCATCATCGCCACCGGCGGCCCCAGCGATGAGACCATTCTGGAGACCATCGAGGCGGGAGCCAACGCCATCAGTATTACGCCGCCCACCAACGGCAGCCTGTTTGCGGGCATTATGGACAAATACCGGGGAACGCTGTAACGCTTCTGAAATCAATGAAAAACCCTCCGCAGTGGGACGAAAAGCCACAGCGGAGGGCATTTTTTATTGTGTATGCTTTTGCAGAATACATCGCAGCGCGGAAATGGAGCTGGTATGACAGCGCTCAATCACCGCATCCTTGCCCTTCATTTCGCTGAGGGCACCCTGAAGCATTTTGTGCGAGATGGTGTTGGTAAAAAAGATCAGCAGATCGGGACTGCCCAGCTTGTTTTTCAGACTGCCGGAGGTTTTGGTAATGATTTTTGCCTGGCACTGAAAGTCCCGGCAGAGCTCCATATAGCGGCGCTCCATACATTCGTTTCCACCTAAAATGACGACGCTCACGGGTCATCTCCTTTCTTGGTTCAATAACTCTAACTTGCGGGTAAAAATAGACCCGGGAGCGCAGAGACCGGCTCCGCGCCCCCGGAAGCGGAAGAAATAGGGGGGTAATTTCAGCGTGTGGTCTGTTTTCCACCGTGGCACTGTCCGGCCATGGCGCAGTGGGCACACTTGCAGCCGCAGGAGGAAACTCCTCTCTTTTTATCCTGAATCAGGTGAATGGAGATCAGGACGATGACGGCAAGCAGGGCACCGGCGATGAGCAGTGTGCCGAGATTTTCCATAAGCCAATGCAGCATGAGAAGCACTCCTTTCCTGACAGCTGTAAAGCTTACTTCACCCGGGTGGTGAGTTTGTCGGCCTCATGATAGGGCTTGCACAGCAGATATACCATGCCTGCCAGCAGCGCCGCGGCCACGATCAGGCCCAGCACATTCACGCCGCCCACGAACAGTCTGCCAAACTGGTTGATCATCAGGGCGATCACATAGGCAAAGCCGCACTGATAGCCGATGGCAAACCAGGTCCATTTCCGGTTGTTCATTTCCCGCTTGATGGCGCCGATGGCCGCAAAGCAGGGGGCGCACAGCAGATTGAACACCAGGAAGGAATAACCGGTGACACCGTTGAAGAAGGAGGCCAGATTCTGATAGACCGTGCCTTCGCCGCCGCCGTAGAGAATGCCCAGCGTGCCGACGATGTTTTCCTTGGCCACCAGACCGGTGATAGAGGCCACAACGGCCTTCCAGTTGCCCCAGCCCAGCGGCGCAAAGATCCACGCCACGGCAGAGCCGATTTTGGCCAGAATGGAGCAGTCGATCTGCTCATCGGACAGCATCTGGAAGGAGCCGTCCACCCAGCCGAAATAGGTGGTGAACCAGATGAAAACGGTGGAAAGCAGGATGATGGTGCCGGCCTTTTTGATGAAGGACCAGCCACGCTCCCACATGGAACGGAGCACATTGCCCAGCGTGGGCCAGTGATAGGCGGGCAGCTCCATGACGAAGGGGGCAGGCTCGCCGGAGAACATCCGGGTCTTTTTCAGCATGATGCCGGAAACGATGATGGCGGCCATGCCGATGAAATAGGCAGAGGTGGAAACCCAGGGGCTGCCGCCGAACAGAGCGCCGGCGATCATGGAGATAAAGGGCACCTTTGCGCCGCAGGGGATGAAGGTGGTGGTCATAATGGTCATACGGCGATCCCGCTCATTTTCAATGGTACGGGAGGCCATCACACCGGGAATACCGCAGCCGGTGCCGATGAGCATGGGAATGAAGGACTTGCCGGACAGACCGAATTTCCGGAAAATGCGGTCCAGCACAAAGGCGATTCGTGCCATATAGCCGCAAGCCTCCAGAAATGCCAGCAGCAGGAACAGCACCAGCATCTGCGGCACAAAGCCCAGCACCGCGCCCACACCGGCGATGATACCGTCCAGAATCAGACCGGACAGCCATTCAGCGGCGTTGGCCTTTTCCAGCAGATTGCCCACCAGCACGGGAATGCCGGGGATCCAGACACCGTAATCGGCGGGATCGGGCTCATCGCCCAGACGGTCCAGCGTGGCCTGCGCCTCTTCATAATCCGCCACAGAAGCGGTTTCTTCCGAGATGGCCAGCGTTTCCTCGTCCTCTACCTCATAGGTAAAGCTGTCGGTGGGAACACCATTGCTCTCCACATAGGCCTCATAGCTCTCCACCAGCGTGGCGGCCTCGCCATATTCCTCAGAAATTTCGCTGTAGCCGCCGTCCATGCCGAAGAGGTGGAAGCCATCGCCGAACAGACCGTCGTTGGCCCAGTCGGTGGCAGCGGAGCCAACCGTGACCATGGAGATGTAATAGACCAGATACATGACAATGGCGAAAATGGGCAGACCCAGCCAGCGGTTGGTAACGATCTTGTCGATGCGGTCCGAGACGGACATACCGCCCTTGTTTTTCTTTTTGTAGCAGCTCTTCAGAATGCTGGCGATGTACACATACCGCTCGTTGGTGATGATGGATTCGGAGTCATCGTCCAGCTCGCTTTCGGCGGCCTTGATGTCCACCTCGATGTGAGCCATCACATCGGCGGGGATGCTCAGCTGCTCCAGCACCTTGTCGTCCCGCTCGAAGATTTTCACAGCGTACCAGCGCTGCTGCTCCTCCGGCAGATTGTGGACGGCAGCCTCCTCAATGTGGGCCAGCGCGTGCTCCACCGGGCCGGAAAAGCTGTGGGTGGGAATGGTTTTGGTGGATTTTGCGGCGGCAATGGCGGCCTCGGCGGCTTCCATCACACCGTCACCCTTCAGGGCAGAGATCTCCACGATCTTGCAGCCCAGCTGGCGGGAAAGCTCCTGCACATGGATCTGGTCGCCGTTTTTGCGCACCACATCCATCATGTTGATGGCGATGACCACGGGAATGCCCAGCTCAGTGAGCTGTGTGGTGAGATACAGGTTGCGCTCCAGATTGGTGCCGTCGATGATGTTGAGAATGGCATCCGGACGCTGAGAGATCAGGTAATTCCGGGACACCACTTCCTCCAGCGTATAGGGGGAAAGGGAATAGATACCGGGCAGATCCATAATGACAACATTGTCATGCTTTTTCAGCTTGCCCTCTTTTTTCTCTACGGTAACGCCCGGCCAGTTGCCGACGAACTGATTGGAGCCGGTCAACGCATTGAACAGCGTTGTCTTGCCGCAGTTGGGGTTGCCCGCAAGGGCAATTTTGATTTGATTCTCCATAATGCTGCTCCTTTCGGTTAAGTCTCCTTAACCATACTTGAAAAAAATTACTCGATCTCG
>CAZIPA010000005.1:0-78995 GCA_964541085.1 uncultured Oscillospiraceae bacterium
AAAAAAGTAGACACCCACACTTTTGTGAGTGTCTACTTTCATTTTACAAGTGCACGCTGCAAATGCAGCGGCAGGCTTTTTTCTGTCCTGAAAGGAAATCTGCTGTTCAGAAGCGCACCCGAAAGGTGATGCGGGAATCTGCCTGACATACCTGAATGCTGCCGCCATGGGCCTCTGCCGTGGCACGGGCGATGGCCAGACCGATGCCGCTGCCGCTGATTTTGCCGGAACGGGCGGCATCTGCACGATAAAAGCGTTCAAACAGCCGGGAGACATCCGTCCCTTCCGGCAGCTGACAGCGGTTGGACACCTCCAGAATGGCTTTGCCGCCGTGGCGAAACAGCAGCAGCGTAATATCGCCGCCCGGCGGACAGTATTTTACGGCGTTGTCCAGCAGGATGGAAACCATTTGCTGCACCGCACGACGGTCACCGGACACGGTGATATCATCGGCAATCTGCTGAATATACTGTTTTCCGCCGGCGCGGGACAGAGAAGCGAAGGGTTCCGCAGCTTCCCAGACGGCATCGCTGAGAGAAAAGGCGGTTTTTTCCGGAAAGGGATTTTCTTCATTCAGGCGGGAAAGGGTCACAAGATCGGAGATCAGCCGGGAAAGCCGCTCGGATTGCCGCTGGATATTCTGTACCCATTCATTCTCCCCCTGCTCCATCGCCAGCACATCCGCGCTGGTGGTAATGGCAGTGAGCGGCGTTTTCAGCTCGTGGCTGGCGTTGGTGATAAACTGCTTCTGTGCCTCCAGATTTTTCAGATATGGAGCGATGGCGTGACTGGAAAACAGCAGCACCAGCAAAAATACCACCAGCAGACAGCCGCAGGCAATGGCCGCCGTCAGAATCAGAAGGGAACGCATACTCTGCAATTCCCGTTCGGCGTTCAGAAAAACCATCCGCATACCGTCGCCGAATTGCGTCATCAGATAGCGATAGCCATTGTAATAGCCCTTTTCCTGTCCCTGCGCCAGCACAGCGGCGGCATAGCGGGCGGCATCCTGCTGAGAAATAGATGCGATAAAGTCCTGATTGATGCTGCGGATCCGTCCGTCACTGCCGCAGGTTACAGAGAAAAACCGCAGCATATATTGCACCTCCGGTGAAAACCGGTCTCCGCCCATCAACGGCGGTAAATCTTTCTGCTGGGGCCGGAGTGCGGACAACTCCATTTCCGAAAGCCGCTGGAGGGTATCGTCCAGCTGGCGGGTAACGGTGCTGCGATTCCATAAATTGATGATGCAGAGCAGCGTCAGAATTACGGCCGCAAAGGCCGCCATCGCCGCACCGATAAAGCGTCTGCGCATTTTCTTCAGCATGGGTGTTCCTCCAGTGCATAGCCCGCGCCACGAATGGTACACAGCTCAATATCCGCATTCAGCTGCTTCAGCTTTTTCCGCAAAAATCCAATGTAAGTCCAGACCACATCCACACCGGCATCACAGTCCAGACCCCAGACCTTGTCCATCAGATGCTCCGTGGAAAAAACCTGATGGGGATGGCGGAAAAACACCTCCAGCAGCTGATATTCTTTATTGTTCAGCCGGAGACTGCCGTCGGGCGTGGAAAGGGTGTATTGATTGCAGTCCAGCACCGTGTTGCCCAGGGTTAAAAGGGAAGGGGCATAATTGCCGCTGCGCCGCACCAGCGCACGCACCCGGGCCAGAAATTCGCTGGAAACAAAGGGCTTGGGCAGATAATCGTCCGCACCGGCATCCAGTCCGGCAACCCGATCCTCCACCTCTCCCTTGGCCGTGAGAAACAGCGCCGGTGTGGAAATGCTCCGCTGCCGTGCCGCCTTCAGCACCTGAAGACCGTCCATCTCCGGCATCATAATATCCAGAACCAGTCCGTCATAGGCGCAGGTGCAGATATAATCCAGCGCATCCCTGCCGTTATCCACCAGATCCACCGTGTATTTGTTCTTTTCCAGCATGACCTTCAGTGCCTTCGCAATGGAAGCCTCATCCTCCGCAAGCAGTATCCGCATAAAGACCGTCCCTCCTTTATCTGAAACAGGATAACATACAAACCTGAAATGCGCCTGAAATTGGTTTGATTATAGCAGAAATCTTTTTCCGGGAAAAGAGGAAAATTTCACAGTTTGCTTACAGATTTTTTCAGGCAGCTTTCAGGAACGGGCAGCATACTGCCTGTAAAGCTGGAATATCCACTGGCGTGCGCCCCGGCAGGAGCCGGAGAATCCGGAACGCCTGCGGTTACTGCCCACCGTGACAGCAAAAGCGGCAGACCATCCGTTCGCACTGCACGGCGGTGCTTTGAATAGGAGCGGCAGTGAATCTATCTCCCTTTTCACTGCCGCTCTATGAATTGACAGACTTTTCAGGTACATTTCAACCTGTTATGCTATACTGCAAAAAGAGCAGACGCAAATAATTTTCAGAAAGGAGAGATTCCATGGAGCTTTGCGGCCGCTGGCGGCATGAGCTGAAATTTGAAATATCCCATGGGGACTATCTGGCGTTGCGGCAAAGGCTGCGCATGGTGATGCCGCCGGATGTACACGCTTCGCCGGAGGGAACCTATTGGATTCGCAGCATTTATTTTGACAATGTGGATGACAAGGCCCTTTGGGAAAAGCTGGAGGGGGTGCAGAGCCGGGAAAAATATCGTATACGCTGGTACAATGATGACTTGTCCACTCTGTCGCTGGAAAAGAAACGCAAGCACAACAGTCTGTGCAGCAAATCTCAGGCGCCGCTGACGGAGGCAGAATGTCAGGCACTGCTGGCGGGGGATATCCGCTGGATGCCGGAGCACCCGGAGGCGCTGGTGCGGGAGCTGTATTGCAGCATCCAACAGCAACAGCTGTTTCCCCGGGTCACCGTTTCCTATCTGCGGGAGCCCTATGTTTATGGCCCGGGAAATGTGCGCATCACCTTTGATTCGGACATTCGAACCAGCCTCTTTTGCCGGGATCTGCTGCATCCCCGGGATATTCCGGTGCTGTCTCCGGAAAGGCGGATTCTGGAGGTCAAATACGATGCTTTTCTGCCGGGAAATATTCAGTGCCTGTTGCAGGGGGACTGGATCAGGCAGCAGGCGTTTTCCAAATATGCGGCCTGCCGCCGCTTTGGCTGATGCAGGAAATCACAATATATTGTTTCGGAGGAACAACACAATGAACACTTTCAATGACATTTTCAAATCCAGCTTTCTGGAGAATGTAACGGAGTTTTCCATCTTGGATACGCTGCTGGGGATGGCGGTTGCGCTGGCGGCAGGACTGTTCATTTTTCTGATTTACCGAAAAACGCTGACGGGCGTTATGTACTCCACCGGCTTTGCCCTGACGCTGGTGGGGCTGTCTCTGGTGACAACGCTGGTCATTATGGCCGTCACCTCCAATGTGGTGCTGTCGCTAGGCATGGTGGGCGCACTGTCCATTGTTCGTTTCCGTGCCGCCATCAAGGAACCGGTGGAGATCGTCTTCCTGTTCTGGGCGCTGGCCGTGGGCATTGTGATCGGTGCCGGTATGATTCCGCTGGCCCTGATCGGCTCTGCGATCATCGGGGGGATACTGCTGCTGTTTGCCAATCGAAAGGTACGGCAGGAGCCCTATCTGCTGATTCTCTCCTGCGAAAATGAGCAGGCAGAGCAGGAAGCCATGGCGCTGCTGGCTGCGGAAACAGTGGGCTGCGCTGTAAAGTCCAAGACCATTACAGCCGCTGGCATTGAGTTGACTGCGGAGCTGCGCACCCGGGATGCCTCAACGGCCTTTGTGAATCGGATTTCGTCTCTGAACGGCGTGGAAAGTGCGGCACTGGTGCGCTACAACGGCGAATATCTGTCCTGAAGAGGGAATCGGTCATGATCGCATCAAAACACATCAACCGGATTGTGGCGGGAATTATGGCCGCTGCCATTCTGTTGTGTCTGTGCGCCATGCTGGCTGCGCAGCAGCTGACTGCGGCAGCAGACGGGAAGGTGACAATGGAATATGAAAGCCGCCTGTTCGACCATTCGCAGGTGCTGGAGATTAACATCCGGATGGCGGAAGCAGACTGGCAGGCCATGCTGGACAATGCCTTGCAGGAGGAATATTGCTCCTGTGATGTGGAGATCGGCGGCACGGTGCTGTATCATGTGGGCATTCGTCCCAAGGGCAACACCAGTCTCACCTCCATTGCCAACGATCCCACCACTGATCGCTACAGCTTCAAGCTGGAGTTTGACCACTATGTGGAGGGGCAGACCTGCTTTGGACTGGACAAGCTGGTGCTGAACAACAATTATGCCGATGCCACCAACATGAAAGAAGCGCTGATCTACGATATGTTTCAGGCGCTTGGTGCGGATGCATCGTTGTATAACTATGCAAAACTTTCGGTGAACGGAGAGTACTGGGGCGTATATCTGGCGCTGGAGGCTGTGGAGGACAGCTTTTTGCTGCGGAACTATGGCGTAAAAAGCGGCCACCTGTATAAGCCGGAAACGCTGAATATGGGCGGCGGCGGTCAGATGCCTATGGACAGACGGGAAGGGGAAACCGCCTTTCAGCCCATGCAGTTTGGTAAAGATGGGGCACAGGATTTTGACCCATCTTCGTTTGGAGACGCACCTGGCGGCAATGGGGACTTTATGCAGATGCCTGCGCCGGGAGACGGAGAAGCGGCACCGGTAGAGCCGCCGGGCGACATTCCGGGGGATTTTGACCCTTTCAGTGCCCAAGCATTCCAGCAGGAAGACCGAAAACAGTCCGAAAATGCAACGGATTCCGGCGATATGGATCCTCGACAGCAGGAGGGGCGCAGTAATGTTGACATCTTCGGCATCGGCGGCGCCGATCTGAATTATATCGATGATGCGCTGGACAGCTATTCCGCCATCTGGGATGGAGAGATTACGGCCTCCGGCAAAAGCGACCACCGGCGGGTGATTGCGGCGCTGAAGAATGCGGCGGAAGGCACCGGACTGGAGTCCTGTCTGGATACGGACAACCTGTTGCGGTATCTGGCGGTACACATTTTTTCGGTGAATGACGACAGCCTTTCCGGCATGATGGCGCATAATTATTACCTGTATGAATATGACGGACAGCTGAATCTGATTCCTTGGGATTATAACCTTGCCTTTGGCGGCATGAGCGGCGGCGATGCATCTTCTGTGGTGAACAGCCCCATTGATGATGCCTTTTCCATCACTCATTTCTTCGATGCACTGCTGGAGGATGAAGCTTACCACGGACAGTATTACGACAATCTGCGCCGGCTGGTGGAGGATTACATCAACGGCGGCGGGCTGGATGCCTTTTACACTCGGGTGCGCAGTCAGATTGACCAGCTGGTAGAAAGTGACCCCACCGCCTTTTACACCTATCAGGAATATGAGCAGGCAGCAGAGCAGCTGTATCAGACGGTGCTGCTGCGGGGGCAATCCATCAGCGGGCAGCTTTCCGGAGAGATTCCTTCCACGGAAAGTGGGCAGCGTGCAGATGAAAGCGCCCTGATTACTGCGGAAGAGATCAGCATCAGCGCTATGGGCACGATGCAAATGGGCGGCGGACAGCAGGCCTTTCGTCCGGAAGAAATGGAAGCCAACGCACCGCAGCCGGGCGGCATGGATGCTCCCACAACAGTGCCGGGCAGCAATGGCGGGCAGAATGGCTTTCCTCAGCAAGCGTCCGGAACGGTGGGAAGCGCCGTGCTGCTTTACGGGATATGCATTCTGGTTTTTATCGGCACTCTGCTGCTGGCGGCACTGTACCGCAGAAAATGCTAAATATTTTTCAGAAACAAGCCCTCGGGGCCCGGTAAGCCGGGCCCCTTTACAGTCCTTGAAAATATGCGTGTTCAGAGCTAATCTTCCTTTGACAAACGCACACTTCTGTTTTATACTGATAATACAGAAATGGCAGGAGGAAGGCACATGAAGGCTTTTGACCAGAACTATTTGCAGGAACAGGCCGCAAAAAACCGCCAGAGCAAGCCGGAGGAGCTCTGGGACATTTATGACGAAAACCGACAGAAAACCGGTCGTGTTCATCGGCGGGGCCAGCCGCTTGCCCCGGGCGATTATCATCTTGTGGTGCAGGCCTGGCTGCAAAATCAGGAGGGAGACTTCCTGCTGACCCAGCGGGACGGGTGTAAAGGCTTTCCACTGTACTGGGAATGCACCGGCGGCTCGGCAGACGCAGGAGAGGACAGCCTGACGGCCATTCTCCGTGAGATACGGGAGGAGACCGGTCTGCGCTTTGCGCCGGAACAGGGGCGCTGCCTGCTGCAACTGAAGCGGGAGGATAGCTTTTTGGATGTGTGGACTTTTCAGGGCAGCTTTTCGCTGGAAGATGTAATTCTCCAGCCCGGCGAAACCTGCGGCAAGCAGTTGGCAGCGGCCGAGCAGATTTTGCAAATGGATGAAGACGGGACACTGGTGCCGTTTTCTTATCTGAAGTTCCTGTTTACAAACCCGGCTCTGCTGGGGTATAATAACAGCAAAACAGCAAAGTCACAGGAGGTATGACCCATGGCAAAGGATATTGATGAGCTGCTTCGGGGCGTTTTTGGCGGCAGTGCCCAGCGCACCATTTCCACCCAGAAGGCTGAACGCTATCTGGAGCAATCCCGGCAGATGAACGCCGGACTGGATGCCATACAGCGGCAGCAGGAGGATACCAATGCCCGTCTTCAAAAGCAGCTGGAAGAGCTGAAACGGCTCAGCGGTGAGCTGGATCTGGATCAGATTCAGCAGGAGGTAGAGCGGGATTTTGGCATTTCTCAGCCGCACGAGGCACAGACCGCAGCCGCTGTGGCAGAGGATTCCAAGCCTGCCGCCATGCAGTTTTCCTCCTTTTTACCGGTGCTGTCGGATAAGCTGATCGGGCAGGATGCCTTTTTGAAAAGTCTGGTGATTGCCTTCAAGCGACCTTATGTGATCGGTTGGGATGAGCCGCAGGGCCTGCGGAATGCCATGCTGGTGTACGGAAGACCCAACACCGGCCGGCATACGGCGCTGCGGCTGATGGCAGAGGAAATGTCCGGGGCGGGATTGCTGCCGAAGGACGGTCTGCGGACGCTGGATCTGGCGCTGTACCCCAGTGCCGCCGAGGAAAAGCTCTTTTTGCAGGATCTGTATCAGGCGCTGCAATCCGGCGGAATCCTGGTGCTGGATCATTATGAAAGCTGCCACCCGGCCTTTTTGCAGCAGCTGGCAGAACTGATCTGCACCGGCAAGCTGAATCTTGCTTCCCGCTATGTGATGCAGAAGGGGCATCTGGTGGATGCCGGAACGGCGCTGTCCTCCCAGACTGTGGGGGCGCTTCATGCCAACGGCTGCTATCTGGTCATCGTATCGGAAAAGGGGCGGGATGCGCTGGCGGGAGCTTTCGGCGCAAAGGTTGTGGATGCTCTGGGCGATCATTGCGAAACCGGGCTCCTTTCCCCGGAGGATCTGGAAAAGATCGGTGCTGTTCAATGGAAAAAGCTACAGGAGCGTGCTGAAAAGCAGTTGGGCTTTACACTCACTGCGGCAGAAGAGATTCACAGCTTTTTTGCCGGAAAATATTCTGCGAAAAACGGCATTGGTGAGCTGCTGCGCTGCGTAGATGACTGCTTCCGCGGACTGGCGCAGTACAAGCTGGAAAAGGATGCTCCGGCGCAGGAGGTTGCCGTCACGGCGGAGGATGGCAGACTGTTCGCACAGCTGGACGGCGTGAAGGTGGATATGCTTTCGCTGCTGCCGGCCGGATATCAGGGCGAGATGGATGCGGTTCGGGCTGAAATGGATAAAATTGTTGGACTCCGGGAAATCAAGCAATATGTGCTTTCGCTGGAGGATCACTATAAGGTGCAAAAGCTCCGGGCGGCGCAGGGTCTGAAAACCGGCAGCGTCTCCATGCATATGATCTTCACCGGCAATCCCGGCACCGGAAAAACCACCATTGCCCGGCTGATTTCCAAATATCTGAAGGCCATCGGCGTGCTTTCCGGCGGTCAGCTGGTGGAGGTGACACGGGCCGATCTGGTGGGAAAATATGTGGGACACACGGCACCGCTGACCACACAGGTGATCAAAAGCGCACTGGGCGGCGTGCTGTTTATTGATGAAGCATACTCCCTGTATCGCGGCGGAGATGACAGCTTTGGCCTGGAGGCCATTGACACGCTGGTGAAGGGCATGGAGGATCATCGGGATGATTTGATCGTGATTCTTGCCGGTTATACGGATGAAATGGAGACCTTTTTGGGGGCAAACTCTGGTCTGCGCAGCCGCTTCCCGAATATTCTGGAGTTCCCGGACTACACAGGAGAAGAGCTGGCAGCCATTGCGGAGATCAATGCGACCTCCCGTGGCTATCGCATTGCCGAGGATGCCAAAACCGCATTGCTGGACTATTTCTGCGTGATTCAGGCCATGGGCAGCCGGGAAAGCGGCAACGGCCGACTGGCGCGGAATGTGATCGAAGCTGCCATTCTGGCGCAGGCAAAGCGGGCAATTCAGCAGCCGGATACGCCGCTGGATCTGCTGCAAGCCTGTGATTTTGATCTGTTTGAAGCACCTGCCGCAGAATAACAAAAGCCGGGCGGAGGATTATTCCTCCGGCCCGGACTTCTTTTTTGCCAGCTGATTCAAGGGGTTGGCTTCGGCGGCTTCCCGCAGATTTTGATCGACAACATGGGTGTAGATTTGCGTGGTGTCCAGACCCTCATGGCCAAGAACCTCCTTCAATGTGCGCACATCCACGCCGTTCTGATACATCAGGGTGGCCGCCGTGTGCCGCAGCTTGTGAACGGAGCAGTGCTTTTGCGCAAGCCCGGCTGCCGCCAGATACTTTTTCACCAGCGCCTTTACCGTCTGCACATCAATTCGATTTCCCTGACGGCTGATAAACAAAGCGTTGCGGCTGGAAGCGTTGGGAGTGATTCGGTGGGGAAGATAGTCCCGGATGGCGTTCAGGCAGGCTTGATTCAGATAAACCATCCGTTCCTTGTTGCCCTTACCCAAAAGCCGCAGACGATCCTCGGAAATATCCTGCATATCAATATTCACCAGCTCAGATACCCGCATTCCGCAATTCAAAAACAGCGTGATGATGCAATAATCCCGTTCCCGGTTGATCCCGTCCACAGCCTCCAGCAGGGCGATGCTTTCCTGTAGGGTGAGATACTTGGGCAGCTCCTTCCGGGGGCGGGGCGTATCCAGACTGAGCGTTGGATTTTCTTCAATCAGCTGCATTTTTCCGCAATAATAATTGTAAAGCCCACGAAGCGCAGAAGTTTTTCTTGCCCGTGCCCGGAGATCGTTTCCATAGGTGGTGGAGGGACTGCTGTGATATTTTGGGCGTTTCCGGGCGGCAAAGATGAGAAAATCCAGAATATCCGCCCGTGTCACGCTGCGCAGCAGCTCCAGATCTACGGCGTCAATGGAGATTTCATCAAATGCCAGATCGGGAGGGGAGACCATTCCTCGTTTTTGCAGCAAAAAGCGGAAAAAAGTTCGCAAATCCAGAAAATATTCATTGACAGTGTTGGGAGATCGTCCCATAATGGTTTCCAGATAAACCAGATAATCCCGCAGCACCGGCGGGGCATCGTTCAGATGATCCATAAGTAAGCTTCCTCAAACAGATTTTCGAAAGGCGTGTTCGTGTGTTTTATCAGATTTTGTATCATCCTGTGTATGGCAGCTTTACGCTGGCCTCTGATGAATATTATATCAAAATGCTGCGATTTGGCAAGCAGATTCCGGAAAACAATCTGTGTACTGCGCCGCCGGAGGTGCTGCGGCAGGCATTGCAGCAGCTTCAGCAGTATCTGGACGGGACACGGCGGGCGTTTACCGTTCCTGTGGCACTGGATGGCACGGACTTCAGCCGCCGGGTCTGGCAGGCGCTGCTGGACATTCCATACGGAGAAACCCGCAGCTATGGTCAGATTGCAGCCGCGCTGGGAATGCCGGGCGGCGCACGGGCTGTGGGCAATGCCTGCGGAAAAAATCCTATTGGCATTTTGATTCCGTGTCATCAGCAGAGCAAACATAATACATTATAAATAGAGTAACAGAAAAGAATACCGTATTTCGGATGAACGGCGAAACAGCGGAAAAGTTGCCCGTTGCCCGAAATACGGTCATTTTGCCTCCCTTAAATGATACAAAATATTGATTTTGTATCATCATGTGTCAGCTTCATCCGGCCTCCTCTTTTCAGCTGTGATTCATGGCCTGAATGGGATCCAGCCTTGCGGCACGGTATGCCGGAAGGATTCCGAAAAAAATTCCGCAAAGCGCGGCGCTGGCAAAGCTGATTCCATAGCTTGTCCGGAGCGCAGTCGGTAGGATTCCCGTAAGCGCCGCAATCATGGCCAGCAGCAGTCGGCTGAGCAGCATTCCGCACACGCCGCCGAGAATGCACAGCAGCAGCGCCTCGGTTAGAAACAACAGCAGAATCTCATGCTTTCCGGCACCCAGCGCACGATAGATTCCGATTTCCTGCATCCGTGCATCCACAGACGCAACCATGGTATTCATCACACCGATCCCCCCTACAATAACGGAAATCACGGCTATCCCCCGCACCAGCGATGCGACTGCCCGGGTGATCCCAGTGAAGCTGGACAGATATTGATTTAGATTTTCGTAGGAAATGGAAGTATTTGTCTTTCTTTGCAGCAGCTGCTGAACCTGATCTGCCACCTGGCCCAGCGCTTCTCCTTCCACTGCAACGGTAATTTTGTCCGGCGCAGCGGAAGCAGTCATGGTTTGCACTGCCGTGTATGGCACATAAACGATGCACGGAAGTGCGCTGCCCAGCAGTGCGGACAGGCTGGCAGACTGGGAGCGGATCACGGCGCAAATGGTGAAAACCTCTGTAACATCAGCGACTGTCAAGCGAATTTCCTTGCCAACAATATTGGCGCGATGATAGACCGCTTCCGCAAAATCCGCATCAACCACCGCAATCTTTTCCCGCTGGAACACCTGTGCGGCGGTGGGCAAAGTACCGTGCAGCACCTCCAGATGGAAGATTTCCCCCAGCGAATTGTCAATCCCGAAGATTCCTGCGGCGCTTTTCCGATTTCGCAGACGCACTTCGCCGGAGAGAATGCTCAGGGGCATGGCGGCAGAAACCGCCTGCACATCCCGGACGGCATCCAGCAGTTCCTCCTGTATGTCCAGTGAGTCCGGACTGTAAAATGCCAGTCCGGAAATGCCGATGCGATCCAGCTGTTCCGCAATCCCCTGCTCTGCCGCCGATCCAAGGGAAAATACCGTGCTGACAGAGGTCATGCCGATGCATACAGCCAGCAGGCAGAGCCATGCACGAATGCCGGTGTGCGCCAGATTTTTTCCCGCCAAAAGCAGCATATCATTCCATTTCATAGAAAACCGCCGTTCCTTCCTCATATTGATCCGGATATTCTACCAGCAGCACATCCGGGGAGACGCCGCTGCACAGCTCCACAGAATCCTCCAGCTCCAGTCCCGTGCTGACAATATGCTTTTTCAGTCGCCCGTTTTCAATGGTAAAAACATATTCCTGCTGATTTTCGTCCTGTCCTACGCAGGTGTAAGGGGCAAGCTGCACCTGTGGAAGCACCTGCGTGATGACCCGCACCGTGGCGGAATAGCCGGGCTTCAGCAGGGGTGACGCAGAAGAAAGTGAGATGCAAACGGTGGTTTCCGCTGCGGTATTGCCCAAAAGGCTGCCGCTCTGCCGGGCGTAGGGCTGGATCCGGTCGATGCTGCCGGAAAGGCCGGACAGCGAAAATGCCGGGATCCGGATGGTACAGCTCTGCTGCTCCTGCAAGCGTCCTACAGTGCTTTCATCTGCCGTTGCCTGAATCTCCAGCTGTGTCAGATCGCTGATTTCCACACAGGGAAACAGTCGGGAAACCGATTCGCCCGGACGCCCGGAAACACGCATAACCGTGCCATCCAAATCGCTGTAAAGGGTATAAACTTGCTCCCCGGATTCCGCCGTTGGCTGTGCCGCAAAGGCTTGCAGGCTCTCCTCTGCCCCGTCCAGATCACCGGCCTCCAGCAGCGAAAGTACCGATTGCAGTGCCGCTGCATCCACGGAAGCCTGCGCCTGTACATCGTCGATCCGCCGCAGCTTTATCAGCGGGTCGCCCCGATGCACCTGCTGCCCCTCCTGCACATAGCAGCGGAGCACCTCAGCCGCCCCTTCCGAATAATATTGCCGCCGATCCTTTTCCGCCACAGTGCCATAGAGCGTTACGGTATCCTGCACCGTAGAAACCTGCATGGAACGCAGGGACACCACCGGCCGAAGCGACTGTGTCCGATAGGGACTGCAATAATACAGCCCGACGATCATCGCTGCCGTTGCCGCCACAGCAGCCAGGATTTTTTTCATTCCCATCCCTCCCTGCTGATATTCTGATTCTTTTTACGCAAAATATCAGCAAAAAGGAGGATTTGAAATGCAGATTCCCTGTTCCGAAACCGGATGCTTTTATCAGGATTTTGGTGAGTGCCTTTTGACCCGGGCCACGGCGGGCGGCGTTCGCGGAAAAGCGTGTCCTTATTTTAGGCCCAAGCGTTCCGATCTTTGAGCAAAACAGGCCGCAAAAACAGCACACCCTCCGTATGAACAGCATACGGAGGGCTTTTTTCATTCGGTTATGTGCTGAAGGGAATCAGAATCAGCTGGCCGGGGGTCAGGCCGCCGTCCTCCAGTCGGTTGGCAGAGAGAATTTCATCGGTGCGGGCACCATATTGCCGGGCAATGCTCCAGACGGTCTCCTTTGGCTCGGCAGAACGCAGCACCAGCGTTCCGGCGGGCGGCAGACTCCGGGGCTTTTCCCGCTCCAGCGAACAGGCGCTGACCTGCCGGCAGCCGCTGCAAAGCTGCCCTCTTCCCTGCAACAGCGCCCGAAAGCGCAGGGAGATTCGTCCGTCACTTTCCGCCTGACAAAGAAGCTCCCGCAGACAGGCACGCACGGAAAGCTGCTCCAGACAGACACTTTCCTCCGATTCCACCGTCAGGGTGTGCTCGGCGCAATGCAGCTTGCCCCGGGAGCAGCAATAGAGGATTCGGAAGCTGTAGGTTCCCAGAAGCTTCCCTTCCCCGGCGCTTCCCCGGGCGCACCAGCGGCAGTTGACGATCCGCATCGCTGCTTCCTCCGGCGCGAAAACTTCGTTGACCGGGATCAGCGTTTCCGTCTGGCGCAGTGCGGGACAGTTCAGCGCTTCCGTCTGACATTCGCTTTCAAATCCGGTGCTATAGGCGTCCTGAAGGACGGAAAACCGCCGCTTTCGCACGACCTTTGCCCAGGCACAGCCGGTGATATTGCAGGAGAGCACAGGCATCTCCCCCTCCAGCAGATTCACCTGACTCTGCATGGTCTGATATTCCACCGTGACAGCATCCCCGCTTTCAGCGCTCTCACATTCCAGCACCTGAGAATAGGGAATCAGCACCTCCTGCACACGGGTCTCCTGTCCCTCCAGCAGCACCGCCCGGAGGCAGACATTGCCCCGCAGCATCAGCTTTTTGGTCAGAATGCGCTGCTCCTCCTGTCGCCATTCCAGCTCATATTGCAGCAGCCGGCCGGTCACATTCAGCCGAACCTCATCGGATGCGGTGATTTTCTTTTCCGCCACGGCACAGAGAACCTCCAGCTCCACCTGTTCCGTCAGCGACTGCATCCCCTCCTCCGGCTTGCCATGAAGGCCCTCTGACAGCGTAAGCTGCTGCCGCTGATACAGTCTGGCCTGCATGGAAAGCTGGGTTTGCAGCTGCAGCTTGCGGGGATTCCGGAGAAGCGCCTCGGCACGGACGACCTCCAGATGCAGCTCTGCCACATCCTCCGCCGTGCAGCCGGGCAGGGCGTATTCCTGGGAGAAGGGAATGCTTCCCCGGACAAACTGGCAGGTCTCCTCTTCCGTCAGGCAGACTGCCTCCATTTCCACCACGCCCTCCACCAGCAGTGCGTCTTTTTTCAGACTGCGCTGCCGAATCTGGCAGACGGCGTTGGCCGTAAGCACTCCGTAAACATCCGCCAGTGTATCCGGAACGATGACTTCCGCGCTCTCCTCCCGGGTCTGTTCTGTCTGCGTCAGCAGTACATAACGATCATAGTGATTTTTTATCAGTTCCATGATGGCTCCTTCTCCCTTTTCAGAATGATTTCCTGCTGTATCCTATGCAGGAAAAGGGCCCTTCAGACCAAAAGAAAAAGACCGAAAAACTCGGTCTTTTCAGTGTATTTCGTTTACCATTGCCGCTGGCGGGAAATTTCTTCAAACAGCAGTTGATAGCTGCGATAGCGGCTGGAGGCAATGCTTCCCTGCGCTACGGCCTCCCGCACGGCACAGCCCGGCTCCTGCATATGATGGCAGTCGGAAAAGCGGCACTGACCGAAGCAGGCTTCGAGCTCCGGAAAATAATGCTGCAAATTGTCCCGGGAAAGCTTTTCCATGCGCACTGCGTCAAAGGTGGAAAAACCCGGCGTGTCCGCCACATAGCCGCCATTTTCCAGCCGCAGCAGCTCCACATGGCGGGTCGTATGCCGTCCACGCTGGATTTTCTGGCTCATTTCTCCTGTTGGCAGGGCAAAGCGTCCGTCCAGACAATTCAGCAGACTGGATTTTCCAATGGCAGAGTTACCGGTAAAGGCGGAAATCTTTCCGGCCAGCAGCGCCTTCAGCTCGTCCATACCCTCTCCGGTGACAGCGCTGGCCCGCAGCACGGGAAAGCCCGCCTTGGAATAGGCGTCCCAAAGCTCCTGACTGTCGCTCAAATCAGACTTGCTCAGCAGGATCACCGGCTGAATGCCCTGATAGAGCGCCACCACCGTTACCTTGTCAATGAGAAAGGGATCTGTAACCGGCGGTGCCTGCGAGCACAGGATCACCAGCTGGTCAATATTTGCAATGGCAGGGCGGATCAGATGATTGCGCCGGGGTTCACGGCCGGTGATATAGCCGCCGGAGGCGGTTTTCCGCAGACTTACCCGGTCGCCGCAGGCAAGGATCCCCTCCTGCCGCACCCGGCCCGCTGCCCGGCAGCGAATGATCTCTTCTCCGCAGGCGACCTCATAATTTCCGCCCACGCCCTTCAAAACCACACCGTTCCACAAAGCTTCCATCAGAAGGTTACATACTCCTGACTCTGCAGCACGCCGTCCTGATACACCTGAATCTGGTGCTCACCCTCGATGCCGCTCAGCGTCAGATAGACAAAGCCTTCCTCCGGTGCGTGCAGCGAGGTATAGGTCAGCGCTCCATCCAGATAGACATCCACGCTGATGAGACCGTCCGAGGCAATCAGCGGCACGGTGTAGAAATAATCCTTATATACCGGCTCCGGCGGCAGCTCCCGCTCCTTGCTGATCTGGATAGTGATTCGTGTACCCTTTTCGATTTCCGTACCGGCAGCCACACTCTGATAAATCACCAGACCGGGCTCTCCGTCGGCCTCGGTTTCCACCGGTTCATACCATTCCAGACCGGCCAGATCCAGCAGCTCCAGCGCCGTATTCAGCGGCTTGCCCATCAGATCTGGCATGGGAATCATCACAAATTCCGGCCCGCGGCTGACAGTGATGGTCACGGTATCGCCCTCCGTCAGCACAGTTCCGGCAGCGGGATCGGTACGGATGACCATGCCGTTTTCGATTTCATCGTTATATTCCGGCGCAGCCTCCACACACTGCACACCAAAGCGGTCCAGCTCGATCTTGGCCTGCCGTGCGTCAGTGTTGGTATAGTCCGGCAGAGAGAAGGTTCTGGTGCCGCGGCTGATGGTCACGGTGATGGTGTCGCCGGGGTTGATTTTCCGCTGGGATTCCGGATCCTGAGAAATGATCTTGCCGGCATCCACGGTTTCGTTATACACATACTCCCCTTCCACAATGACCACATTGGAATATTGCGGATCGGAAATTACCTGCGAATAGTAAAGTCCCTTGAGATTGGGTGCGTAAATTTTGCTGGAATCCGTTCCGCCGAAGGGATCCAGAATCTTCTGTACAAAGTAATAGGCTCCCGCACAGAAAATGAGCACGGCAATCACACCGAAGATCAGTGCGGCAGTCACCGGCGAACGGCGTTTCTTTTCCATGGGTTCCTCCTGTTCAGGCTCCTTCGGCGCTTCCTCCGGCTCCCGATGCTCCGGCGTATGATTTCTGTCGGTATCACGGGGCGTGACAACCTCACCGGTGTTGTTCAGCTTGCGGGTGGCATCCGGATCGGCAGGTGCTTCTCCGGGAACGGCAGTCCCCTCTTCCCGGGAAATGTTCAGCTTGAACTGCTGGGCATTCTGGAAGGCCTCCAGCTCCTCCAGTACCTGTCCTGCGGAGGTGTAGCGCTTGGAGAGCGAAGGATTCATGGCCTTCATGGTGATCTCCTCCAGCTGGGGCGGTACATTTTCCGCAAACACCGAAGGGGGCAGGGCGATGGAATTGATGTGCTGCAACGCGATGGAAACCGGCGTGTCCCCTTCAAAGGGCAGCCGTCCGGTAATCATCTCATACATCACCACACCCAGCGAATACAGATCGGTGCGGTTGTCCACAAAGCTGCCCTTGGCCTGCTCCGGAGAGACATAGTGCACCGAGCCGATGGCCTCACCCTTGCAGTAGGTGTTGTCACTGTTGGTAAAATGGGCAATGCCAAAATCGGCCACCTTTACCGTGCCATCCCGCAGCAGCATAATATTCTGGGGCTTGATGTCCCGGTGAATGATGTTATGGCTGTGGGCGTGCTCCAGCGCACGGGCAATCTGCGTGGCAAATACCGTGACCTCCTTGGGAGAAAGCTGGCCCCGGCGGCTGAGATATTCCTTCAGGGTGATGCCGTCGATCAGCTCCATCACGATATATTCCACGCTTCCCGAACGGGAAACATCATAAACATTGACGATATTGGGATGAGACAGCATGGCGACGGCCTGAGCCTCGTCATGGAATTTCCGCCGGAACTCTTCATCCTGCGCAAACTCATCCTTGAGAATTTTCACCGCCACATAGCGGTTCAGTCGATGGCATTTTGCCTTATAAACCACGGCAGTGCCGCCAACACCAATGACCTCCAGCAGCTCATACCGGTTGTCCAAAATCGTTCCGATAAATTGATCCATGGTGGCGCCTCCTTAAAACGCGATCAGTACGACGGTGATATTGTCCTGTCCGCCCCGGCTCTTGGCCAGCGCAAGCAGCCTCTGACAGGCCGCTTCAGGGTGCTCCGCCTGAAACACTTCATAGTAAATCTCCGGGTCGGAAAGCTCCCGGGTAAGACCGTCGCTGCAAAGCAGCAGATACTGGCCGGGCTTTCCCTGCTCGGCAAATACATCGCACCGCACCGTAGCCTCCGCACCCATAGCCCGTGTAATCACGCTGCGGCTGGGATGGCGGCTGGCCTGATAGGGTGTCAAGTCTCCCCGCTTTACAAGCTCTGTCACCAGGGAATGATCCTCCGTCACCTGACGCATTCCGTTTTCATCCAGAAAATACGCCCGGCTGTCACCTACATTGCCCACCAGCACGCGGCCTCCCCGGCACAGGGCGGAAACCATGGTAGTGCCCATGCCGCTGTAGTCCGGATTGTTCCGGGCTGCGTCAAAGAGAACATCGTTGACACGGGAATAGGCATCCTCCAGCATGGCCCGGGTGCAGCCTGTCTGCCACACAGAGCCGATTTCCTTCAGAAAGGCATCCGCCGCCATAGAGCTGGCAACCTCTCCGGCATTTGCGCCGCCCATACCGTCGCACACCAGAAAAACACCGATGTCCGCATCCTCCCGGCAAATTATCCGAAAGGTATCCTGATTTACTTCTCTGACATTTCCGATATCTGTCAAGCCCCAAGCCTTCACAGAGACACCTCCTCGCTGTGCTGCCGCCGAAGCTGTCCGCAGGAGGCAGCAATATCACCGCCAAGACTGCGCCGCACGGTGGCGTTCAGACCGTTTCGTATCAATTCATTTTGAAATTTCCGCAGATTTTCCCGGGTACTGGGAATCAGCGGCGACCCCTCCACATGGTTCAGCGGGATCAGATTCACATGACAGTTGAAGCCCCGCAGCAGCCCGATCAGCTGCCTTGCGCATTCCGGCGTATCGTTCACATCCCGGATCATGGCATATTCAAAGGAGATCCGTCTGCCGGTGGCGTCGAAATAATGGCGGCAGGCCGGCATCAGCTGCTCCAGCGGCCAGCGGCGATTCACAGGCATCAGCCGGGAACGCAGTTCGTTGTTGGGCGCGTGGAGGGAGACAGAAAGGGTCAGCTGCAATTTTTCCTGCTCCAGCTGCCGGATCATGGGAACCAGTCCGCAGGTGGAAATAGAAATATGCCGCATCCCGATATTTAATCCCTCCGGATGGCTTACCAGCCGAAGGAAGGTCATCACATTTTCATAGTTGTCCAGCGGCTCACCGGTGCCCATCAGGACGATGTTGGAAACACGCCGTCCGCTGTCCTTCTGGGCATAGATGATCTCGTCCAGAATCTCGGCAGGGCGCAGATTGCGGCTTTTTTTCGGGTCAAAGGAGGCGCAGAAGACACAGCCCATTTTACAGCCCGCCTGGGTAGAAACGCAGATGCTGTTGCCGTGTTCATACTGCATCAGCACCGTTTCAATGCTGTTGCCGTCCTCCAGACCAAACAGATATTTGATGGTTCCGTCATGTGCGGAAACCTGCTTGCGCAGAATCTCCGGCCGGGTAAGAATGCAGGCATCCTTCAGGGATTCCCGCAGGGTTTTCGGCAGGTCGCTCATCTCGTCAAAGGAGGCAACGCCCTGCTGAAGCCAGCGGAACACCTGTTTTCCCCGATAGGCCGGTTGACCCAGCTGCGTCAAAAGCGCCGTGATCTGTTCCGGCAGCAGTGACTTGATGCAGATTTTTTCTTCCATGAGAGCTCCGTTTCTCAGTGTTTTCTGATTTTTGCGATGAAAAAGCCGTCCGTTCCGTGAATGTGCGGCCAGAGGGTCAGCATTCCCTCCGGCACCTCACCGATGCCCGGCAGGAAAAAGCTCTCCAGAGCAAAGTCCGGATGTGTCTCCAGAAACTGTCGGACGACTGCCTCGTTTTCTTCCTTCAGCACCGTGCAGGTGGAATATACCAGCCGTCCGCCGGACTTCAGCGCGGCAGCGCCATTGTTCAGAATGGAAAGCTGCAGAGGCGGCAGCGCTTTGATGCTGTCCCCGTCCTTATAGCGCACATCCGGCTTTTTCCGAATGACACCCATACCGGAACAGGGTACATCGCAGATCACGCCGTCGGCCCTGCCCTGCAAGGCTTCCCGGGGGACGGACGCATCCGCCGCCAGCGATTGCAGAATGGAAACCCCATAGGTTTCCGCATTTTTTGCGATCAGGTCTGCCCGATGGGGGTGAATATCCATGGACAAAAGCTGCCCCTGATTTTCCATCAGCTGTCCCGCCAGCAGGGACTTCCCTCCCGGTGCGGCACACAAATCAAAAATCGTTTCGCCGGGCCGGGGCGCAAGCGCCTCGATACAAAGCTGACTGGCCGTATCCTGTACATACAGCAGACCCTGCTCCAGCAGGCCGCAATGCAGGACTCTTTTCATTGTATCAAAACAGATGGCGTTTGGCAAGAAGGCATGGGGAAAAGCGGCAATATCCTGCGCTTCCAGCTGCTCCAAAAGCCTGTCCCGAGTGGTTTTCAGGGTGTTTACCCGGGCGGTTACGGAAAAGGGGCTGTTATTGGCCTTCAGCAGAGCCTCACATTCCTCTTCACCCAGACGCTTCAGCAGCTTTCCCACAAACCACTTCGGATGGCTGTAGGTGATGGAAAGATAATCCAGAAGCGGCTCATGCGGCACCTGCGGCAGCTGTTGCAGATTGCGTCCCAGACTGCGCAGAACGCCGTTGACAAAGCCCGCCGCTGCCGGATTCCACTGCTGCTTTACCAGCTTGACCGTCTCATTCACGGCGGCGCTCTCCGGCACACGGGTGAGAAACACCAGCTGATATGCACCCAGCCGCAGTGCATCCAAAAGCTGCGGCGTCAGCTTTTCCACCGGCCGACTGCTGAAGCTGCCGATGAGAAAATCCAGATAGGCCCGATGCTGCAAAACACCATAGGTCAGCGCCGATGCCAGACCGGCCTCCTCCGGAGACAGTCCGGCGCAGGCTTTTTTCAAATACAGATCCGGCCAGGCTCCCTCCCGGCGAAAGGTAATCAGCGCCTTCAGCGCGATCTCACGGCCGGTCATCTGCGGTCACGGTCATGGCCGCCGAAGAGCAGAAACAGCCGCAGCAGCTGTCCCATGGACACAGCCAGCGATGCCACATAGGTCAGCGCCGCCGCGCGAAGCACCTTTCCGGCACCGTCCAGCGTCTGCTCGTCAAAGCAACCGGAATCAGTCAGCGCCGCCAGTGCCCGGTTGGAAGCGTTGAATTCCACCGGCAGCGTAAGCAGCTGAAACAGCACCACAAGTCCGAACAGCAGAATGCCGATCCAGCAAAGCTGCTGGCTGCCCAGAATCATTCCCAGAATCAGCACGGGCCAGGACAGCTTGGAGCCAAACTGACAGGCCGGGATCACCGCCATGCGCAGCCGGATGGGGCCATAGCTCTCTGCATACTGGGCCGCGTGTCCCGCTTCATGAGCGGCAACGCCCACAGCAGCAACGCTGTTGGTCTGATAAACGCCCTGCGAAAGATGGATGCGTCCATCCCGGGGATCGTAATTGTCCGTAAGCTGACCGGCAATCGGCGCAATCTGCACATCGGAAACCTGATACATCCGCAGCACCAGCTCCGCCGCCTGCGCACCGGTCATCCGGGCGGAAACGCCGGAATATTGGGCAAAGGTGCTCTTCACCTTCGCCTGCGCCCACAGTGAAAACAGCACCGCAGGCAGAACAAACAGTAAATAGCTCCAATCCATGTAAAATCCCTCCGTTGGTTCTTTGGATTGCGGGCGAAATCTCAGCAGAAGCGCTCCTCCAGCATGGCCTGATGTCCCCGGAAATAGGCATCTGCCGGCATTTTCTTGCCTCCGGCGGCCTGCACCTGCGCCACAAGGACGCTGCCCTGTCCGCAGGCAATGTACACACCCTTGCGGTCAACCTTGAGAATGCTTCCCGGCTGCCCCAAAACACCCTCCGGCTGCGCTACAGCACCGCCGAACAGCTTGATCTTTCCGCCGCCCAGCTGGCAAAACGCACCCGGCTGGGGGTCGTAGGCACGGATGCGGCAGGAGATTTCCAGGGCGCTTCCCCCGAAGGAAATCTGACAATCCTCCGTGCGGATCATAGGCGCATAGGAGCCCTCTTCCGGCTGCTTTTCGCCGGAAAGCGCACCCTGCTCCAGCAAGGCAATGGCCTTTACAATCGCTGCGCCGCCGATCTCTGCCAGTCGGTCATGGAGACTTCCGTAGCTTTCCTCCGGGAGAATATCCGTGCTTTCCTTCAGCAGCATATCGCCGGTATCCAGCCCGGCATCCATCTGCATGATGGTAACACCGGCTTTGGTTTCGCCGTGCAGAATGCAGGCATTGATGGGGCTTGCACCCCGATAATCAGGCAGCAGCGATGCGTGAACATTCAGACAGCCGTACTTTGGAAGCTCCAGCACGGCAGGCGGCAGTATCCGTCCATAAGCCGCCACGACGATCAGCTCAGGCTCCAGCGCGGCCAGCTGCTGCTGTACCTCGGCCTTGCGCAGACCCTTGGGCTGAAACACCGGAAAGCCCTTTTCCAGAGCGTAAACCTTCACCGGCGGCGGAAGCAGCTTCATGCCACGGTTTTTCGGCGTGTCCATACGGGTGAAAACACCGGCGATGGTATGGCCCGCTTCATACAGGGCAGAGAGCGATGCCACGGCAAACTCCGGCGTACCCATGAAAACAATTCTCATGCCTCCTCGTCCTCCTCATCGGACTGGAGATATTCCGTCACCAGCTCGGTATACAGGTGGCCGTCCAGATGGTCGATCTCATGGCAGAAGGCACGGGCTGTAAAGCCTTCGGCCTCCCGCTCATGCCACTGGGCATTGCGATCCTGGAAGCGGACACGCACCTTCATGGGGCGCTTGACCATGCCATATTTGCCCGGCACGCTGAGGCAGCCCTCCGCACCGTCCTGCTCCCCTTCCGCAGAGAGGATTTCCGGATTGATGACCTCCAGAAAGCTTTCATCCTCCACCATCACCAGCGCCAGCCGGCGCAGAATCCCCACCTGCGGTCCGGCCAGACCGGCGCCTTCCGCAGCAGTCAGGGTATCATGCATATCGTCCAGCAGCGTAAAAAGACGCTGGTTGAATTCCGTCACCGGGCGGCATTTTTTCGTGAGAATGTCGTCACCGACCTTTACAATATTGCGAATAGCCATGATGATTTTCCTCCTGTTATACTGTCATCGGATTGATGTCCGCCGAAACCGTACACTGCGGGCCATGATGCAGCGATTCTGCCGCTACCAGCAGCTGGGCCGCAATGGCACGGCTTTCGCTGTTGGCCTTTGCACGGAAGGACACCGTATAATAATAGCGTTGATTGACTTTTGCCAGAGCCGCCGGCGCAGGGCCCAGCACGGCAGTTCCCGGGCCCAGTCGGCTGCGCACCAAGGCTGCCAGCTGTCGGGCGTGCTCACGCACAGCTGCTTCATCTCCGCCGCCCAGACGAAAGACAAACAGATCGTCAAAGGGCGGGGCTTTCAGGGCCTGCCGGGTCTGAATCTCCTGCTGATAAAAGGCATCATAATCCTGTGCCGCCGCAGCAAGAATCACCGGATTTTCGGGCGTATAGGTCTGAATCACCGCCCGCCCACGGGTTGTCCGCCGTCCGGCTCTGCCGACGACCTGCGCCAGCAGAGAAAAGGTGCGTTCCGGCGCATGATAGCCGCCGCAGTACAGGGACAAATCGGCCTCCAGCACACCCACCAATGTCACATTGGGAAAGTCCAGCCCCTTGGCCACCATCTGCGTACCCAGCAGAATATCCGCTTCCCCCTGTGAAAACTGCTTCAGCAGCGCCTCATGGGTGGTGCGGCCCTGAGTGGTGTCCGCATCCATTCGCAGAATTCGTGCCGTGGGAAACAGCGCCTGCAGCTCATCCTCCACGCTTTGTGTACCGGAGCCCAACAGACGGATATGCGCACCGCCGCAGGCGGGGCAAGTGGAAATCATGGGAATGGACGCACCGCAGTGGTGGCACATCAGCCGTCCGTTGCGGCTGTGATAGGTCATCGCGGCCGAGCAGTTTTCACACATGGCGATATAGCCGCAATCCACGCAGGCGGCCATGCGGGCACTGCCCCGCCGATTCAAAAACAGAATGCTCTGCTCTCCCCGCTCCAAATTGCCCTGAAGCTCCGCCTGAAGCTGGCTGCTGATCCGGGAAGGGTCGCCTTGCCGCAGCTGTCCCCGCATATCTGCCAGAACGGTTTCCGGCAGAGGGGTATTCTGAAAACGGTTGGGCAGTGTAAACAGATGGTATGCGCCGTTTTTTGCGGCGTAATAGCTCTCCACAGAAGGAGTCGCAGAGCCCAGCACCAGCAGGCAATTCTCCCGGGCAGCGCGGTATTTTGCCACATCCCGGGCGTGATAGCGGGGATCTGTCTCGGATTTATAAGAGGGCTCCTGCTCCTCATCCACAAGGATACAGCCCAGATTCGCTGCCGGTGCCAGCACCGCCGTCCGGGTTCCGATAATCACGGTAGCCTGTCCCCGCCGGATCCGGCAATATTCCGTATAGCGCTGGGTCACGGTGAGTCCGCTGTGCAGAACGGCCACACGATTGCCGAAATACTGGCGGAAGCGGCTGACAACCTGCGGTGTCAGAGCAATCTCCGGCACCAGCAGAATGGCACTTTTCCCCAGGGACAGCGTATGCTGAATCAGTCGGATGTAAATCAGCGTCTTGCCGCTTCCGGTGACACCGTAAAGCAGGGCGACCTCGGGCTTTTCGCCGGACATCAGCCCGCACAGGCCTTCATAAGCCTGCTGCTGCTGTTCATTCAGCACAATTTTTGATGCCTGCATCTCCGGCTCCTTCGCAGGCAGATCGTCCTCCGGCAGGTATTCCGCCGCAAGAATCCCCTGCCGCACCAGCGATTTGATCACAGCCGGGCTTACGCCGGTGCGATAACAGAGCTCTTTTTCCGGCAGAGAGCCGGCCGCCAGAATGCAGTCCAGCACCGCCTTTCGCTGGGGCGTCATACGGTTATCCAGACGGGTCAGCATTTCCTCCGGCGGCAGGGCGGGACGCAGAATTGTAATCTTTTTTTCCGAGGGAAGAGGCTTCAGATTGGGATGACACAGCAGCAGCTCCTGTCGGCAGAAGGCACGGAGCATCCGCAGCGTTGTCTTTTCCGGAAGGCCGCACTGCTCTGCCAGCGCTTTTGCAGACAGAGGATCGGGGGCAAGCTGTACCGCGGTCAGCAGCTGCTGCTCCTGCAAGTCATACTCCGACAGCCGTTCCGGCGAAAATGCAGGGCCGGGAAGATAGGTTTCCGGCAGTCTGCTCCAGATGCCCGGCGGAAGCAGCGCTGCCGCCGCCTGATAATAGGTACAAAAGCAGCGGCGGCACATCCAGAGCGCCAGCGCCTGCTGCTGAGGAGAAAGGGATATCTCTTTGGAAAAAACATGAGCAATCGGCTTCAGCGGAAGATTTTCCTCCTGACGGGAGGTGACTTCCAGCACAAAGCCTTCAGAAAGCTTATCACCCCGACCAAAGGGCACCAGCACCCGTGCGCCGGGAAAAATCGGCTCTGCCAGCGTCTGCGGTACGGCATAATCATAAGGGCGGTCTATGGAATAGACCGCCGCTGCCACCGCCACCCGGGCCACCGTCGTCTGCATGGTCATGAAAGGCGGCGGAAAGGATTACTGCTCGCAGCTTTCCGGCTGCTCGTCAGCTTGTGCTTCAGCCTCAGCTTCTTCTTCGGCTTCCACTTCCTCTTCGGCCCCTGCCATGTCCTGAGCGGCTTCCTCCGAAGCGGCCTCTTCCGCAACGACAGGCGCAGACTCCTCCTGGGGAGCCTCACCGTCTCTGGGCACAATGCGGCCACTCATAATATCATCCAGCGCCAGCTTTACCGGCTTTTCCGTCAGCGAAAGCTCCGCAGCCTCCGCTTCCTCCGCCAGCTCTCTGGCACGCTTTGCCGTAACATTGACCAGCAGATAACGGTTATCAATCTTGGTGAGCAGTTCGCTCATGGAAGGATGCAGCATAATTATGAACTCCTTTATCGTATCAAATCTATTATTTCAGAAGAAAGCCCCGGTTTTCCCGGCGGCAGCGATGGGCGGTAATGATGCTCAAAAGCTCTCCGGCAGCATTTTCCGGCACATCATTCAGCACGATGTACTGAAAATCATCCATATGGGCACATTCCTGCCGGGCGGTTTCCATCCGGCGGCAAATCTTTTCTTCGCTTTCCGTACCACGGCCACGGAGACGGCGCTCCAGCTCGGCAAAGGACGGCGGCGCAATGAAGATCAAAGCAGCCTCCGGACACCGCTGACGCACCTGACGGGCACCCTGAAGCTCAATCTCCAGAATCACATCATTGCCCCGCTCCAGATGCTCCAGCACCGGATCCAGCGGTGTGCCGTAGTAATTGCCCACATATTCCGCGTGCTCCAGCAGACGATCCTCGGAAATCAGCTGCTGAAACTGTTCCCGGGAAATGAAATGATAATCTGCGCCGTCCACCTCGCCGGGTCTGGGAGCACGGGTCGTGGCGGAAACGGAAAAATACAGGTCGGGAAGCGCATTCCGCACCTGACGCAGCACGGTCCCCTTTCCTGCGCCGCTGGGGCCGGTGATGACAAACAGCGTTCCCCTTTTATTCATCCTCCGTATCCTCCTCATCCTCCAGATCAGAGCTGAGCCGGTTGGCGATGGTTTCCGGCTGGATGGGCGACAGGATCACATGATCGGAATCGGTAATCAGAACACTGCGGCTGCGGCGGCCATAGGTGGCATCCACCAGCATATTGCTCTCCTTCGCCTTGGTAATAATGCGCCGGATGGGCGCAGACTCTGGGCTGACAATGGCCACCAGCCGTGTGGCGGACACCATATTGCCAAAGCCGATATTGATCAGTTTCATCGTTCCTCACTCCAGATTCTGAATCTGTTCCCGAATTTTTTCGATCTCGGATTTCATTTCCACCACGGTCTGGGCGATCTGCACATCATTGGCCTTGGAGCCGATGGTGTTGGTTTCCCGGTTCAGCTCCTGCACCAGAAAGTCCAGCTTGCGGCCCACAGCCACCGGACTTTTCAGCATGGAATCCAGCTGAGACAGATGGGAACGCAGCCGCACGATTTCTTCCGTGACATTCACCTTGTCTGCAAACAGCGCAGCCTCCTGCAAAATGCGGGTCTGGGTCAGTTCCGTCCCGTCCAGCAGCTCTTCCATGCGGGCGGCGATGCGGGCACGATATTCCTCCACACTGTCGGGAGAACGCTGCTCCACAAAGTCCACATAGTTCCGCAGCAGTCCGGCACGATAGGCGATGTCCTCACAAAGGCGTTCGCCCTCCTTGCGGCGCATGGCATTATATTCCTCCAGCGCCAGCGCCAGCACCTGCGACACCTCTGCCTTCACCTGCTCGGCGTCGGCCTCTTCCCGGGTTTCCTCCATGGCATCCGGCAGACGCAGCAGCGAAAGGGCTGTTACATCCTCTCCGGGGACGGAAAAGTTCTGGGAAATGGTTTGCAGTGCCTCCAGATATCCCCGAATCACCGCCAGATTGGGGGTGATACGAATGTCGCCGCCTTCTTTGGCACGAATGGAAACAAAAATGTCTACCTTGCCCCGGGCCACGGCGGCCTGTGTCTGCTTGGAGATCATTTCCTCCAGATAGCCGTAAATGCGGGGCGCTTTGATGTTCAGATCCAGAAAACGGTGATTCACCGAACGGATCTCCACGGTGATCTCGCGGAACTCATTTTCCTGCTTGACCCGGCCATAGCCGGTCATACTGCTCAACAAAAAAATCACTCTGCCTTCTATCTCAATATTTTTATAATTCCTGTAACGGACGATATTCCGCCATGATTCGTTCCGCCGCACGGATGCCGTCCACGGCCGCGCTGACGATGCCGCCTGCATAACCCGCGCCCTCTCCGCAGGGGATCAGCCCACGGGCGGAAGGACTGAACAGATCCTCCTGCCGCAGGATTCGCACAGGCGAGGAGGTTCGGGTTTCCACACCGGTCAGCACCCCATCCGGGCCGTCATAGCCACGAAGCTTTCTGCCAAAGGCGGGAATGGAGCGCCGCAGCATATCGCATACAAAGGGCGGCAGCAGCTGATCCAGCTGGCAAAAGCTCCAGCCTCTGGGATAGGAGGGCTCCACCCGGCCAAGATGCGCCGAGGGCCGGCCGGCCAGAAAATCATCTATCCGCTGTACCGGCGCCGTGCCGTCACCCGTCATGGCAAAGGCCGCCTGCTCCAGTCTGCGCTGAAAGGCCACACCGTCCAGCGGGCCGCTGCCGTAATCCTCCGGGCCTACGGAAACGCACAGCGCCGCATTGGCGTTTCTGCCGTTTCTGGCGTGATAGCTCATGCCGTTGGTCACGATGGTGCTCTGTTCGCTGGCAGCTGCCACCACCTGCCCGCCGGGGCACATACAAAAGCTGTAGCAGCCCCGCTCCCCTTCCCGGCGGGAAAGGGCATATTCTCCCGGCGGAAGGCCGGGCGTACCGGCTCGACTGCCGTAAAGTGCTTCGTTGATATCCTGCTGTAAATGCTCTGCCCGCAGACCTACGGAAAAGGGCTTTGGCTGCAAGGCGATTCCCTGCCGCCGGAGGGCCAGAAAGGTGTCCCGGGCACTGTGTCCCACAGCCAGCACCGCCAGCCCACAGGGAAGTTCTCCTTCCTCCAGCAGCAGACCGTGCAGCACATTTTCCCGCAGCAGCAGTCCCCGAACCGGTGTGCAAAAGCGAACCTCTCCGCCCAGCGCACAGATTTCCCGGCGGATGGAAACCACCACCTGCTTCAGCAGATCCGTGCCTACATGAGGCTTGGCCAGCCGCAGAATTTCCTCCGGTGCGCCGTGTTCCCGCAGCAGCTGCAATACCAGCTCACAGCGGCGGTCACCGATGCGGCAGGTGAGCTTTCCGTCAGAATAGGCTCCTGCGCCGCCTTCACCAAATTGAATGTTGCAGCTTTCGTCCAGCTCACCGCCGGAGAAATAGTTGGACACTGCCTGATCCCGCTGTTCCATGGCACCGCCCCGCTCCAGCACAATGGGAGCATAGCCGTTTTTGGCCAGAAGCAGCGCCGCAAACATCCCCGCCGGGCCAAAGCCTACCACCACAGGCGGTGCGGAAAGCCGCCGGTTTCCGGTGGGCACCGGCATTTCTGCCGGAAGCCGCAGCCGGACAGAGGGATCGTTGCAGGACTGCACAAAGGCGGCTTCATCCCCGGCAAGCTCCAGCTCTACGGTGCAGACCGCCTTCAGCTCTCCCCGGCGCAGATCCAGCGACTGCTTATGCACACGCCCTGCGCATACGGCACTTTTGCCCAGCGAAAGCCGCTTTCTTGCAGCAGCCAGAGCTTCCTCCTCCGAAAACGGAAAAGGAAGCCCCAGATTGGAAATCAATATACTCATGGCTCTGTGGGTTCCGCAGGCTCGCCGTCCCCGTCAGGCTCCCCATCCGGATCGCCGGAATCGGGCGGCAGCATAACTGCATCCAGAGCCTCCTGGGTGACAACGCCGATGACCTGCGTCTTCTGGAACACATAGATACCGCTGTCTACCGGTGTCACCCGGCAGGAAATGATATTTTCACCGGCAATCAGATCAATGAGCCGATATTCCGGCCGCACCTGAAGTGCCTCTTCCGTCAGCGCCTCCACCTTTTCCGTGGGGCCAAAGACGGTAACCTCCAGCAGCTGATCCTCCGGATATTCCAGCAGCGGATCCTCTCCCAGCACAGCGGGAGAAAGGCTCAGCGTCCGACGGGAATAGCCCTCCGCCGTCACCGTAACCTTGGCGGAAACCGGCGTACCGGCCTCTGCGGAGACACCGTTGGGCAGCACAATGGGGATGGTAAAGACAGTTTGCTCATTTTCCACCACATCTGCCAGATCAATGGTGCCCAGAGAAATCTGATTCAGCACCAGCATGGTATCCGTTGCGCCGATCAGCTGAATGGACTGGGGCTCAATATCCACCGTTACCATGGTGGATTTCAGATATTCATGATTTTCCAGATTGACCGTCAGCGGGATGGAGCCGTTCTTTTTCATGGTGACAGTCAGGGTGACAGAGGGAGATTCCGCGGAAATGCGGCTGTCGGTGATCTCATTGCCCGATGCGTCCAGCAGCTGATAAGTCAGCACGGTCTGGGTGGTGCCGGTGGTTTCGGACACATCATAGCGCACCTTGGCGCTCTTCACCTGCTCCAGCAGCGTAGAAGGACCCTTGATGGTGACGGCATCGGGATAGGTTCGGGGACTGGTTGCCATAACATAGCCGTCGGCAGGCTTGCCGGTGATCTCCAGCTCCACCGGAACGGAAGCCTTGGAGATCCGATCCACCACGATATGTACCTTGCCGGGGTTGCGGCTGGCCACCTTCACGCCGGTAGCATCCAGCGTGACACGGTAGTTCAGATCATATTCGCCCGGCTCGGTGATGTGGGTGATGCTGGCTACAGCGCTGACATAATCACGGCTCATTTCCAGAATGCTGGAGCGATCGCCCTCCACATTGACGGTGACTTGATTGTCTCCGCCCTCCAGCACCACCAGATCGTTGGTGTTCAGCTGGGTCAAGCCGTCCAGCTGCACGGGAATCCCCCGATATTCCACAGTTTTGTTGGGATTTTTGTTGCCCATGACATAGGCCCACAGAAAAATCGCCAGCAGCAGAGAAAGCGCCCGGAGAAAGCCGTCGTGCTCTTTGATCCATTTCATCATTTCTTCAGCACCTCCCGGATGCGCTGCTTCAGCGTCTTCTTCTCTTCCGTAATTTCCTCCGGCATGAGCTTTGCCGTCAGCAGCCGCTCCAGCGTTTCCGAGGCAAGATGCTGCTTCAGAATACCGCCCTCCGCCAGCGAGATGCCGCCGGTTTCCTCCGAGACGATCACGGAGATGGAGTCATAATTTTCGCTCTGGCCCAGACCGGCCCGGTGGCGGGTGCCCAGATCCTTGCTGATATTCTGCTTGCCGCTGAGGGGCAGAATGCAGCCTGCGGCGGCAATGCGGCCGTTGGCAATAATCACTGCGCCGTCATGGAGGGGCGCTTTGTTGTAAAACAGGTTCTTCAGCAGCTCGGCATTCACATCCGCATTGATGGTGGTGCCGGTGCTGATGATGTTGGTCAGCGGGTCGTTCCGCTGGAAAATAATCAATGCGCCGGTTTTGGTCCAGGAAAGGGAGTTCACGGCCTCGATGGTCTGCACAATGGCGGTATCCGTGGTGCTTGCCTGATTGTTCCGGCTGGTGAAAAAGCGGATGATCCGGTTGCTGCCGAACTGCTCCAGCATTTTTCGCAGCTCCGGCTGGAACAGCACAACCAATGCGAGGATTCCCACCTGCATCACCGCCTCCAGTATGGAGTGAATCACATACAGGTGCATCATATCTGACAGCTCCAGAATCACGATCAGTGCGATCAGACCCCAAAGCAGCTTTTGAACATTGGTGTTCCGCAAAAAGCGCATCAGATGGTAAAGCAAAAAGGCCACAATCAGGATGTCGATCACATCCCACACAGTGGCCAGTCTGGCGTTATTAACGATGGATTCCCAAATCTGCATAGCCGCATTCCCTCTAAAGCATATTTTTATTACTTTATAATAGCAGGAAAGCGGCTCTTTTTCAAGTAGAGAGAGCCCTGTTTTTGGAGGTTTTAACAGGTTTTTAAGGATTCTTTCAGAATCCGGGCCAGCTGCTCCGTCTCCTCCCGGGTGTTAAAGGCGGAAAAGCTCAGGCGTACCGTGCCGTCCGGCAGCGTCCCGGCGGTACGATGGGCCAGCGGTGCGCAGTGAAGCCCGCCCCGGACGCAGACGCCCCGACCGGCCAGCGCCTGACAGATGGCCTCCGGCTCCCGCCCTTTGACCCGAAAGGACAGCACGCCGCTCTGGCAGTCCTCCTGATAAAACAGCTCCAGCGGAAGGTCGGAAAGCAGATCCGCCGTCCGGCGCAGCAGTGCTTTTTCCCGCAGGAAAATTTCCTCCCGGTGCTTTGTCACAAAGCGAATCCCCTCCCGCAGTCCGGCAATGCCGGGAACATTGAGGGTGCCGCTTTCCAGTGCATCCGGCAGAAAGTCCGGCTGGCGTGTTTCCAGCGATAGGCTGCCCGTTCCGCCCTGCATCAGACTGTAAAGTTCTGTATCTTTACAGCATAGCAGCAGTCCGGTTCCCTGCGGCCCATACAGTGCTTTGTGTCCCGGCATACAGAAAAACGCGGCAGCGGGCAGGCTTTCGCATTTCAACGGAAGAATTCCTGCGGACTGGGACGCATCCACCACCATGGGAAGTCCCCGTGCCATACAAAGCTCGGACAGCTGCTCCAGCGGGAGCACATAGCCAAACACATTGGAAACATGGGTCACAATGATACAGCGGGTCTCCGGACGGATGGCCGCTTCCACGGCATGGCACAGGGCTTCCGGAGAAAACAGCGGCGCCTCCGCCACGGTATAGGTGACACCCTGCTCTGCCAGAGCTTCCAGCGGCCGTACAACGGAGTTGTGCTCATAGCCGGAAATTACTGCATGACCGCTCCTGTGCAGCAGACTTTTGATGGCGAGATTCAGGCTGTGGGTGGCGTTGAGGGTAAACACCACCCGTTCCGGTGTGTCCAGTCCAAACAGCTCTGCCGCTGCCTGTCGGCAGTCGTATACCAGCTCTGCGGCTTTCATGGCGGGCCGGTGTCCGCCTCTTCCTGGATTGGCACAGCAAAGCAGCGCCTGCTCCATGGCTTTGGCCACAGAGGAAGGCTTTTGCAGGGTGGTGGCCGCATTATCCAGATAGATCACCAGACCACCTCCCGATAGCGTCCGTCCGGCATCTGCCGCCATACGCCGGTGACGGCCAGCCGGTATTTTTGCAGAATTTGTACTGCGACAGGGAGATATTCCTCCCGGATATTCAGCCCATAGGCGCAGGAGCCCTGACTCAGCGATACCGGCGGCCGGGTCAGTTCCGCCCCAATGCCGCCGCGCTGAAAGGCAGCCGCTGCGGTCTGGGCCTGCGTCAGAGATCGAAAAGCAATCAGACAGTTCAAAGGATGACACTTCCCTTCGGCTCATCCTATGCCGTCTCTGCCCTGCCGGACACAAAAAGCGGAGCCTTGAGGCCCCGCCGCATGATGTCGTTATGCTTTTTCCAGCAGACAGACCGCGTGAGCGGCAATTCCCGCGCCGGTGCCGGTAAAGCCCAGCCCTTCCTCGGTTTTGCCCTTGACGGAAATCTGTTCCGGAGAAATCTTCAGCGCCAAAGCGATATTCTCCCGCATCTGACGGATGTGCGGCGCAAGCTTTGGCCGCTGTGCCACCACGGTGGAATCCACATTGCCGATCTGCCATCCGGCCTGACGCACCAGCCGGGCCGCTTCCTTCAGCAACAGCAGACTGTCCGCACCGGCATATTTCGGATCAGTGTCGGGAAAATGGCTTCCGATATCCCCCAGCGCCGCCGCACCCAGCAGCGCATCGGTAATGGCGTGCAGCAGCACATCTGCGTCGCTGTGACCCAGAAGCCCCTTTTCAAAGGGAATGTCCACCCCGCCGATGATGCACCTTCGTCCCTCCGTCAGCCGGTGTACATCATAGCCATAGCCTACCCGCATCATGTTTCATTTCTCCTCTCCAAAATCGCCTGGGCGAACAGCACATCCGCAGGCGTGGTAATTTTGATATTCTCCGGTGCACCGTCCACGATCCAGGGATGCAGACCCATGCGCTCCAGCGCCGCCAGCTCGTCTGTCACCTCAACACCGGCCTCCAGCGCACTTTGCAGTGCCGCCAGCAGCAGCGCCTTTTCTGCCGCCTGCGGGGTCTGCATGGCACGAAGAGTGCTGCGGTCAACGGTTTTCACGATCCGACCGGTTTTGTCCACTTCTTTCATGGTATCCACCACGGGAACGCCTGCCCCTGCTGCGCTGTGAAGGAATGCAGCTTCACATACACGACCGATAATTTCCTCGCTGACCAGCGGCCTTGCGCCGTCATGGACAGCCAGATATCGGCAGCGTTCATCTGCCTGACAGGCCGCACGATAGACGCTCTCCGCCCGGCTTGCGCCGCCGCGCACCACCCGGGTCAGCTTGGTAATGTCCAGCCGTCTGCCCAGAGCCGCATATTTTGCGATCAGCTCCTCCGGTGCCGCCAGCACGATCTCCCGGATATAGGGACTCTGCTGAAAGGCCATCAGCGTCCGGCCCAGCACCGGAATGCCCTCCAGCAGGATCAGCTGTTTATTCTCTCCGCCCATGCGCCGGGAGGAACCTGCGGCGGGGATGATGGCTGTGACAAAGGGCAGCTCTGTCGACTGCTTTTTTCGGGAAAACAGTCCCATAAAAACCTCCTGCAAAAAGGCCGGGGCCGTCCAAGACAGTCCCGGCAAATCTGATATGTTATTATGCTTCCAGCGGGCGCAGCAGAGTCTCCGCAGCCTCCAGAGAAATGTTTTTTACCAAAGCGATCTCCGAAGCCAGAATCTGGCGGGCAGAGAACAGAATGCGCCGCTCTCCGGTGGAAAGCTGCTGCCGCTTTTCCCGGCGGGAAAGGCCGCGAATCACCCGGGCCACCTCATAAAGGTCGCCGCTTTTGATCCGGAGCATATTTTCCCGGTAACGCTGATTCCAGTTGGGCTGTTCGCCGGATTCCAGCTGCGGCAGCGCACGCAGCAGATTCTCCAGCTCGGGCAGTGTGGCAAGCGGACGCAGACCGACCTTTTCCTCGGACTCGCAGGGAATCAGCAGCTGAAGTCCGCCGCAAAGAAGCGACAGGACATAGTAGCTCCGTTCCTGCCCGGCCATGCGCCGCTGTGTGATCTCACTGATCGTCCCCGCGCCATGCATCGGATGTGCAACGCGATCTCCTATGGAATACATAGGGCATCCTCCTTGCGCTTTTTTTCAATTATACCCCATAATCTGGGAAATTACAAGAGAAAAAAGGAAAGAAGGTTCAAGTTTTCTGAATTTTTCCCCGTTCAGTGCAGATAACCGTAGCTGTGATCGAAAAGATCCCAGATATAGTCATAGCAGAGTCCGCCCGCTTCATCCTCATAAAAGAAGGGATCATGACGCAGCGTAGTTGCGGAGTTCATAATCATCTGCCCCAGAGACGCACCGGAAGCATCCAGAAAGGTCATGCGATAGCGATAGCCCATGCGCATCAGGGAGATGCCGCTGCGGCGAACACGGGTGCTCTGAATATTGCTCAGAATGGTTTCGATATCGTCTGCGGCGGTCACATCCAGCTCATAGCCGGTGTTGCCGTCAAAGATGCGGATGCACGCCACCTGTTCTGCGTCCAGCTGCTTCAGAAAGCGCACCGGCGCCCGATACCACAGAAAGACCGCCAACGCCAGCAGCGGAAGAATGAGAATCTTAATCAGCTTTTTCCACATGGATAAACACCGTTCCTTTCGTATCTCTCATACCACCTGAAAGAGGTAAAATTTCAGATAATCCGTCTCCGGCACATTCCAGAGAATGGGATGATCCGGCGACTGCTGCCGGGCCTCCAGCTGCCGCAGCTCCACACCTGCATCCAGTGCGGAGGAGCGCAGCATTTTTTCAAACAGCTCCGACGGCATGAAATGACTGCACGAGGCCGTAGCCAGATAGCCGCCCCGGGGCAGCAGACGCATGGCCCGGAGATTGATTTCCTTATAGCCCTTTTCCGCACTGTGAACCGTTTTGCGGGATTTGGTGAAGGCCGGCGGATCCAGAATGATGAAATCATAGGGCTTCTGTTTTTCCGCTTCCAGCCGGGGCAGCAGGTCAAATACATCCGCAGTGAGAAAATCCATCCGCTGCTCCAGTCCGTTGCGCCGGGCGTTGTGCTTTGCCATTTCAATGGCGGAGGCGGAAACATCCACTGCCGTCACCCGTTCCGCACCGCCCCGGGCTGCATTCAGGGCAAAGGAGCCTGTGTGGGTAAAGCAGTCCAGCACTCTTCTCCCCCGGGCCAGCTTGGCCACGGCCAGACGATTGTATTTCTGATCCAGAAAGAAGCCGGTCTTCTGTCCGTTTTCCACATCCACGGAATAGTAGATGCCATTTTCACAGATCTCGGTAATGGGGCTGTCCGGAACAGCTTTGCCCGGCAGCGGGAACCAGCCACGATACTGCTCCAGTCCCTCCAGCTCCCGCAGCGGTGCGTCGTTGCGCTCATACAGGCCGGAAATCTGCTGACCGTCCTCCTCCAACAGCTGTACCAGCATAGGAAACAGCAGCGGCTTGAGACGCTCCATTCCCACAGACAGCGTCTGTGTCACCAGCAAATCGGAAAAACGATCCACCGTCAGCCCGGGGAATCCGTCCGCTTCGCCGAAAATGATCCGGCAGCAGGAAACATCCTCCCCCATCACCGTCTTGCGATAGTCCCACGCATATTTCAGCCGACGCCGCCAGAACGCCGCATCAAAGCGATCGTTGGCATTGTGAGAGATCAGCCGCAGACGAATCTTGCTTTCACGGCTCACCAGTCCCGTGCCCAGGTATTTTCCCTTCTCCGAGAGCGCATCGGCCAGACCGCCGTTTTCCGCAGTCCCCTCTTCCCGAAGAACCTCCTGCGCATAAATCCACGGATGACCGTTTTCCACCCAACGGGTTCCCTTGGGGGTAATGATAAAACGGGGATACTCCCGCTGTTGCTTCATGCTCTGCGCCTGCCTTTTCGAGTTTTCCATCATTTTACCACAGCTTTCTGCCGGTGACAACCTTTTTCTGAAACTCGGTCTCCCGTCATTGCTGGCCGGGCGGAGGAATGTTTCCCAACACGGAAAATATCCGCAGAGGCTTCTCTGCGGATGATAGTTATTCTTATTCCCTTATTATTCGGCGGGGGCGGCGTCTTCAAAGCACGCCTTTATGGCCTCACGGATGCTTTTTACGGGGATCAGGCGCATTTCGGTTCTACCGCAGAGAGAGCGGCAGTTGGCCTCCGGCAGAATGCAGTGGGTAAAGCCCAGTCGTTCCAGCTCTGCCACCCGCTGCCCCGCGCCGGTGACAGCCCGCACCTCACCGGAAAGGCCCACCTCGCCAAAGGCTGCCATGGTAGGGGGAATGCTGCGCTCCAGATAGCTGGAGGCAATGGCCAGAAGCACCGGAAGGTCTGCCGCAGGCTCGTCCAGCTCGATGCCGCCCACCACATTCACATAGGTATCATAGGCGCCCAGAAGCATTCCTGCCCGCTTTTCCAAAATGGCCAGCAGCAGCACCGCCCGGTTATAATCAATGCCTGCTGCCGTGCGCCGAGCGGCACCATAGGCAGACTTGGTGACCAGTCCCTGCACCTCTGCCAGAATGGGTCTTGTACCCTCCAGCGTTGCCACAACACAGCTTCCGCTGGCATCCCGGGGTCTGCCCTCCAGCAGTGCGGCAGAGGGATTCTGAATCTCCTCCAGTCCCCTGTCGGTCATTTCAAACATTCCGATTTCATTGGTTGAGCCATAACGGTTTTTCGTGGTGCGCAGCAGACGGTAGGAGGCGTGGCGGTCGCCTTCAAAGCTCAGCACCGCATCCACCATATGCTCCAGCACCTTGGGCCCGGCAATGCCGCCGTCCTTGTTTACATGACCCACCAGAATCACGGAAACGCCGTTGCTCTTGGAAAATTGCAGCAGCTGCATGGTACATTCCCGCACCTGTGTCACGCTGCCCGGTGCGGAGGAAATCTGAGGATGGTACATGGTCTGAATGGAATCCACGATCAGCACGGCGGGCTTCAACTGTGCCGCAGAAAGCAGAATGCTGTCCACCTCGGTTTCCGAGCAGATCAGAAGACTGTCCTCCGCCACCTGCAGCCGCTGGGCACGCAGCTTGATCTGGGCCAGTGATTCCTCGCCCGTCACATAAAGCACGGTCTGTTCCCGGCAAAGATGACGGCAGGCCTGGAGCAGCAGCGTGGATTTTCCAATGCCCGGCGCACCGGAGACCAGCACCAGACTCCCCTTTACCATGCCGCCGCCCAGAACACGATCCAGCTCACGAATGCCGGTGGAAAACCGGGTGTCCGCCGTGATGCTGATCTCCTTCAGCGGAACGGGACGGCTTCCCCGTCCGGCACAGCCGGGAACGCTGATGCTCCCCCTTGCAGCCGACTTTTCCTCCCGCAGCACCATTTCCTCCATGGTATTCCAGCTGCCGCAGGAGGGACATTTTCCAAACCATTTTGGGGAATCGTAGCCGCAGTTGGTACAGACATACTCCGTTTTTGCTTTTGCCATAATCATGTTCCTCTGTTTTCCAAATAGCCGCTGACAATGGCCAGGGCGATTTTGATCTGATAGGGCTCCTGCTGAAGCAGGGCACATTCTGCCGGGTTGGACAGAAAGCCGCACTCGATGGTAACGGCGGGAGATGCAATGTTCTCCATCAGGAACACCCCCTCCGGCGAAGGTTTGCATAATCGCTGATTTTCAGGGTTAAGACCTTTACGCAGGGCCTGCTGAAGCTGTTCTGCCAGCAGACGGCTCCGGGGATGATTTTCCGAATAAAACACCTGTGCGCCGGAATACTGGCTCTGGGAAAACTGGTTCAGATGAATGCTGAGAAAGGCACTGTCCGGGTGCTGTCTTGCCAGCGCCAGACGGGCGTTCAGATCGGCATTTTTGTTTTCCCGGGCCGAGGCGCCGGGAGTATAGTCCAGCGAAGCGGCATCCTCCCGTACCATACCAGCGGAGATGCCCGCAAAGGCAAACACCAGTCGGGTCTTTTCCGCAATGGCCAGCGTGATAGGTGCTTCGCATACGCCATCCGGGGAGACCGCTCCCCCATCCATACCGCCGTGTCCGGCATCCAGCAGCACCTCCGGTGCGGTGATACGGGGTGTTGCCTGCGCCGGTCTGGTGCGGCTGTTCACTGCGATCAAGAACAGTATAACAGTCAATGTCAGCATTGTCAAAGCTCCGTAGAAAATCAGTGTGGGAATACGAAAGCCCCACAGGCTCCCCCGCCTATTCCAGCGCACCCGCAAGGAAGGCACCGCCAATCCCGCCTGCCGCTGTCATTGCGCAGGAAAGCACCAGTCGTCCCACATCCACGCCGCCGGCAAACAGGAGCATTCCGCAAATCAGCAGCATCAAAAATGCCACAGCCGCCGCGCCGCAGCCGGAAAGCAGCTTGCGTCCGCCTTTGCGGGAAGCCAGAAAGGAGGCAGGCAGTGTTCCCAGCAGCACGATTCCAGCACCCATCAGTGTAAAATGCTCCGGCGGCAGCAGCTCTCTGCCAATCATACAGGCAAGAAAAAAGGTCAGTGCCAGCATACAGGCGCAGCCCAGCACGCCGCATAGCAGTATCTTCCCCGGCGAAGGACCCGGCTCTGCCTCCCGACGGTTTTGCTTCTGTTTCATAGAAAAACCTCCCGCATCGTTTCTCACTGAAACCTATGCGGGAGGCTGCTGTTTGATGCCTGAGGCTGTCTTAGTCCAGCTTATCCGGCGTGGCTTCGGCTGCCTTGACCTCGTCCTTGGGCGGGTTGTTGTCCTTCAGGTCAGAGGGAGCGGAGGAGCCGCCGTCCTTGGTCTGGATCGCCCACTTCTTCACGGTCATGCGATTCTTGGCAGCACCGGTTTCGAAGGTGACCTCATCATCCTTGATGCTGATGATACGGCCCACAAAGCCGCCGATGGTGACGATCTTGTCGCCGGGCTGGAGGCTGTTGCGCAGCATCCGATCTGCCTTTTCCTTCTTCTTCTGGGGACGAAGGATCATGAAGTAGAACACAGCAACAATAATCACCAGCCAGATGATGGTGCCATATGCGCTGAGGCCGGTAGCCGTGCCATCCGCAGCTTCGCCTTCCGCAAAAGCGCTGAAGGACAGCATACCCGTCAGGCCGCCTGCGGCCAGCATCAGTTTTTTCAGTTTGGAACTCATAGTTTGCCTCCCAGTCATGATAATAATCTGATTATAAACAAACCTTGTGAAAATTACAAGGCGTTTCAGATTCTTTTTACCAGCTTTTCGCTGTTTTCCCTGCGGAACTGTTCAAAACGACCCTCTTCAATGGCCTGCCGAATCTGCGCCATCAGGTTGTTGTAGAAATACAGATTGTGCATTACGGCCAGCCGCATTCCCAGCATTTCGCCGGACTTCAGCAGATGACGCACATAGCCACGGGAATACCGGCGGCACACGGGACAATCACAGTTGGGATCCAGCGGGCGGGGATCGGTGGTATATTTGGCGTTGTTCAGGTTGATGTGTCCTTCCGAGGTAAACACATGGCCGTGTCTGGCGTTCCGGGAGGGCATTACGCAGTCGAAGAAATCCACGCCTCTTGCCACTGCTTCAATGATGTTGGAGGGCGTACCCACGCCCATCAGATACCGGGGACGATCGGCGGGCATATGGGGTTCCACCGCCTCGATGATCTCATACATGGTCTCCGCAGGCTCTCCCACCGCCAGACCGCCGATGGCATAGCCGGGCAGGTCCAGCTCGGCAATCTGCTGCATCTGCTGCACCCGCAGATCATGATAGGTTCCGCCCTGATTGATGCCCCAGAGCATTTGTCCCGGATTGACGGTATCCGGCCGCTGCTGGAGCCGTGCCAGCTCGGCCTTACAGCGCTTCAGCCAGCGCACCGTCCGCTGACAGGAGCGCTCCACATAATCGTGAGGCGAGGGGTTTTCAATACATTCATCAAAGGCCATGGCAATGTCCGAGCCCAGTGACCACTGAATGAGCATACTCTCCTCCGGCCCCATGAAGATGTGACGGCCATCGGTATGGGCGTTGAAATAGACACCCTCCTCCCGGATGCGCCGCAGCACCGCCAGAGAAAATACCTGAAAGCCGCCGCTGTCCGTAAGAATGGGCCCGTGCCAGTCCATAAACCGGTGCAGACCGCCCAGCTGCTTCACCACATCCTGTCCGGGACGGACATGAAGATGATAGGTGTTGGACAACTCCACCTGACAGCCAATGTTCCGCAGATCCTCCGCGGAAAGGCCGCCCTTGATGGCTGCCTGTGTGCCCACATTCATAAACACCGGGGTCTGTACCGTGCCGTGAGCCGTTTGAAACTCGCCGCGCCGTGCCTTTCCATCGGTGGTAATCAGCTTAAACATAATCCATTTCCTCCCCATTTCCTGCCGGAAGCAGTTCCGCCGGCAGAGCCTCCACATTTTTCAGCGTCCGCTGAATCTTCCGGGTGCGCACACCCACCAGCTTGTCCAGCTCATCGTTGGCCTGATTCAGCCGGTTTTTGGTATTTTCCAGCACAGACGCAAAGGTGTCGAATTCCGTCTTGACTGCGCCCAGCACCTTCCACACTTCGCCGGAGCGCTTTTGAATGGCCAGCGTCCGGAAGCCCATTTGCAGACTGTTCAGCAGCGCGCTCATGGTCGTAGGCCCGGCCAGCGTCACCTGATATTCCCGCTGAAGCGTTTCCGCCATACCGCCGCGGATCAGCTCTGCATACAGTCCTTCGGTGGGAATGAACAGAATGGCAAAATCCGTGGTGTTGGGCGGGTCGATGTATTTGGTATGTACATCCCGGGCAAAGCCCTTTACCCGCTGGAACAGCGCCTTTTTCGCGCTCTCCACCAGAGCGGGATCAGCGGTGTCATAGGCATCCAGCAGCTGCTGATAGGCATCCAGCGGGAACTTGGCATCCACCGGCAGCCACACAGGCTGGCCCTCCGTTCCCGGCAGACGAACGGCATACTCCACATTGGCCTGACTGCCTTTTTTCGTAGCCACATTGGCGGCATATTGCTCGGGAGCCAGTATCTGCTCCAGAATCGCGCCCAGCTGAATCTCTCCCAGCATACCCCGGGTCTTCACATTGGACAGCACCTTTTTCAGATCGCCCACACCGGAGGCCAGCGTCTGCATTTCGCCCAGCCCTTTATATACCGCTTCCAGCCGCTGAGAAACCTGCTGGAAGGATTCGCTGAGTTTTCTGTCCAGCGTTTCCTGCAATTTTTCGTCCACGGTGGCACGAATGCCGTCCAGCTGCTGCTGGCTGGCCGTCTGCATCCGGCTGAGGCTGTCCGTCATGCTGCGGCGCAGCTGCTCCAGCTTTTGTTCCGTCTGCATGGCAACGGCGTATTGTTCACTCTTCATGGAGGAAAGCGCACTCTCCAGCGCACGGGTCAGAGCCTCCTGCCGTGCCTGCATGGCAGCGTCATTCTTTCCGCTTTCCCGCAGCAGCTCTTCTACAGTTTTCAGCAGCGCAGACTGCGCCTCCTGCGTTTTTGCCGTGCGGCTCTGCCGTGTCAGAAGCAACAGCAGCAGCACAATACAGACCGTCAGCAAAATCAGCGCCGCAATGATGAACAGCTTTGTCATGGTCACAGCTCCAGATGCTCATAAATGATGCCGTCGCAAAGCCGCTCTGCCTTTTTCAGATCGGCCTCGTTCCGGATGGTCCAGCCCAACAGCGGCAGCCCGTGCTTTTTGCAGGCAAGGCGCAGCCTGTAATCAATTTTCTGAATGTCAAAGGCGATAAAATCCGGGCGGCTCAGGGCGTTGAACATCAGGTGACGGGAATAGAACTTGAAGTTCCGGTTTTCATCATCCAGATTGCCCAGCTGTCCCCGGATATACTGGGGTGCGTGACGATGCAGCCACACCAGCACCTCCGGATTGAAGGATTCCAGAATAAACTCTCCCTGATAAGAGGCCAGACGGCGAATCAGAATCGGCTCCAGCCGGCCTACATCGCCCAGCCGTTCGCTCTTGATTTCCAGCAGCAGCGGCACCTTTCCGTCCACCAGCTCCAGAACCTCATCCAGCGTGGGAATCTGGCAATCCGTTCCCAGCAGACGCAGCTTGCGCAGATCTGCCAGTGACCATTCCTCTACAATCCCGGGAACGCCGGTCATGCGCTTCAGCTGAAAATCGTGAAGCACCACCAGCTGCTGATCCGCCGTGGCGTGCAGATCCAGCTCGATGGCCTTGCCGCAGTCGATCGCCCGCTGAAATGCCGGAAGGGAGTTTTCGGGAATGCCCTGCTCCCGGTCGTGCAGGCCACGATGGGCCACCTGACGAAAGAGATGGATAAACTCTGCTCTGTTTTGCTGCTTCATATGGCACAGCCTCCCCATTCTGCATATTTTACAGACTGTATTGTATCACAGTTTGCCGCCGGTGGCAACGGTCGGCACAAGTTTTTCCGAAAAGAGAAAAAGACCGGGGCCCGCAGGCTCCGGTCCTGAAAAGAAACGGTCAGCGTTGTTCATCCAAACAGAGCTGCACACGGTTTTGTATGGCTTTGGCGGCAGTCTGCGCGTCCTGCTGGCCGGCGAAGAAACGGTTGATTTCGTCACGGAGGATGGCGGCGATGGTTTCCTGCGGGCGGACAACCACGGTGGCGCCCTCAATCAGAGCGTAAAATGCGTCAATGTCCTCCTGTGTCCAGGGGGCGATCTTCACATCTTCCCCGTAAGGATTTACAATATATGAGGTATGTTCAACGCCTGTCGTGTACCACTGATCCACATAGGTCTGCACCATTGCATCAAACACGGTTTTGTTGGTAGGCATACTGTGTACGGTTGCTGTCTCGCCAGGACGGTCAAAATCCTGATTTTCCGGCAGCAGCACGGTGCGCAGAAAGCTCCAGGCGGCCTCCTTGTTTTTTCCGGTGGAGGCCATGGCCAGCTGAAGCTGGGGCTGGAAGGCAGCGCCATTACCGGGAAGCCCGGGATAGCCCTTCCAGACAACGGTTTCCTTGTAGCCGACCCGAGTGACCATGCCAGAATCCCAGTCGCTTACGCTATTCAATTCATAGTAGGTAAACAGCTCCTTGCCTTCCGGCATCCAATAATGGGGGCCATCACCCCGCTTGCGGTTGATCTCCTCCGGGTAAAGCATCAGATATTCCATGGCTTCGATAAACTCCGGGCTGTCAAAGCGGGCAGTCCCCTCTGCCCAGTTAATATAATTTCCAATATACAGCTCCAGAAACACATCCAGCGCATAGGCACGGTCAAAATAGATATTTCCGTAGCTTTCCAGCTCGGGCGTGTTTTTCACCAGCTGCGCAAACTCCGCAAAGCTCCAACCGGGCTTCTCACCCACCAGCGCCTTCAGTCCCAGCGTGGTCTTGAGTGTGAAGCCCCGGGTAACGGTGTAAAGCTTGCCGCCAATGCTCATAGCATCAAACAGCGGCTCCACCAGCGCATCCCGGCCCAGCTGGTCATCTGCATCAATATAAGGCCACAGGTCTTCCAGATAGCCCCGGTTGACCAGCGTCTGCTCGTCCACACCCTCCATGCAGAACAGGTCGGGCATATTACCGGCATTCAAATCGGTGGTCAGACGGTCAATGCCCTCTGCGGAAGCGGTGGTATAGTCCCGAACTACGATCCGGCAGTCGGCGCTCTGGCGGTTGAATTTCTGAATCGCCCGGGAAAGCGCCTCGGGCAGCTGGCGACAGGCAATGGTCAGGGTGGTTTTTTCTGCGTAAGGATCGGTTTCATGCCATTCCAAAAGTGCCAGATCGCCGCCCAGATCATCGCTGTAGGTGAGCACACTGAAGCTTTTATCATCTACAACGGTAAAAGCCCGAATCCCTGTGCCGTCCACATCGCAGTTGATCCAGCTGAGAATCTGTGTGGCGGTGCCGGGTTTGTCTTCTCTGCCCAGCTTGATGCCGTAAAGAGACAAATCCGTGGCGCAGAACAGGTCATACTCGCTGTTGCCAGTGTAAAAGCCGCCGTTGCGGGGATCGCCCTCCTGCAAGCAGGGTAGTTTACACAGAGTTTGCATTTTTTCCGATTCCAGATCAGGCTGCCATACCGTCCACATAGCACTTTCCAGATTTTACAGGAAAAGAACGACTCGCCCGTCCGAAAGCTGGGTCATATGATGGTAGCCGCCCGCTTCTTCAAAAACCTTATTGCCCTGTGCATCCACAATGAAAAAATCGCCGTTTTCCATCAGCACACAGGTGTTTCCGCCGGCATCGAGAATCATGCTCTGAATGCCATAGTATGTGTACAGATCACTTAATGATAATTCCCAACGCACATGAAAACCGGCGTCCATAGAGAGCAAATAGCAGCTGGGATAACCTCCGGAGGCTGAGCTGAAGCGCATCAATATGGAATAATTATCGGATTCATCCACAGCAATGCCAATAATATCGCCACACCGCAAATGCATGGAAGCGGCATATTCCTCCAACTTTACAATCAATGACGAGTAGATTAAAAGCTCTCCACTCTTGACATCTATTTTGGCAAGTCGGCCAGCCAGGGTCTCAAGCGTTTTTACGCTTGTAGTTACCTGTTCGCCCGTAATATAATAAAAGCCACCATTTGCGGTTTCAGCTGTATAGATTCCACCACTGGTTCTCGGAATGCTGTGAACTGCGCTGTAATGATTTTCATTCTCGGGACGATAGCTGATGCCGTTCTGCGATTGGCCGCAGGCGGAAAGGGTCAGCAGCAGCAGCACCGTGAGCAAGACGGTAAAGATGCGTTTCATTCAGATTCCTCTCTTCAGTTTTGGCGGCGAATGCGGCTTTCAGCTCTGTTCATCCAAACACAACTGCACACGGTTTTGGATGGCTTTGGCGGCAGTCTGCGCATCCTGCTGGCCGGCGAAGAAACGGGTGATTTCGTCCCGGAGAATACCGGCAATCATTTCCTGCGGGCGGACAACCACGGTGGTACCCTCGATCAGGGCGTAAAATGCGTCAATGTCCTCCTGTGTCCAACGGTCGATCTTCACATCCTCCCCGTAAGGATTTACAGCAGATGAGGTGAAATCAACGCCGGTCGTGTACCACTGATCCACATAGGTCTGCACCATTGCGTCAAACACAGCTTTGTTGGTGGGCATACTGTGTACGGTTGCTGTCTCGTCTGGACGGTCAAAATCCTGATTTTCCGGCAGCAGCACGGTGCGCAGGAAGCTCCAGGCGGCCTCCTTGTTTTTTCCGGTGGAGGCCATGGCCAGCTGAAGCTGGGGCTGGAAGGCAGCGCCATTACCGGGAAGCCCGGGATAGCCCTTCCAGACAACGGTTTCCTTGTAGCCGACCCGAGTGACCATGCCAGAATCCCAGTCGCTTACGCTATTCAATTCATAGTAGGTAAACAGCTCCTTGCCTTCCGGCATCCAATAATGGGGGCCATCACCCCGCTTGCGGTTGATCTCCTCCGGGTAAAGCATCAGATATTCCATGGCTTCGATAAACTCCGGGCTGTCAAAGCGGGCAGTCCCCTCTGCCCAGTTAATATAATTTCCAATATACAGCTCCAGAAACACATCCAGCGCATAGGCACGGTCAAAATAGATATTTCCGTAGCTTTCCAGCTCGGGCGTGTTTTTCACCAGCTGCGCAAACTCCGCAAAGCTCCAACCGGGCTTCTCACCCACCAGCGCCTTCAGTCCCAGCGTGGTCTTGAGTGTGAAGCCCCGGGTAACGGTGTAAAGCTTGCCGCCAATGCTCATAGCATCAAACAGCGGCTCCACCAGCGCATCCCGGCCCAGCTGGTCATCTGCATCAATATAAGGCCACAGGTCTTCCAGATAGCCCCGGTTGACCAGCGTCTGTTCATCCACACCCTCCATGCAGAACAGGTCGGGCATATTGCCTGCGTTCAGGTCGGCAGTGAGCCGGTCGACACCCTCTGCGGAAGCGGTGGTATAGTCCCGCACCACGCTCCGGCAGTCGGCGCTCTGGCGATTGAACTTCTGAATCGCCCGGGACAGCGCTTCCGGCAGCTGACGGCAGGCAATGGTCAGGGTGTTTTTTTCCGCATAAGGGTCAGTCTCCTGCCATTCCAAAAATGCCAGATCGGCACCTAAGTCTGCGCTGTGGGTAATGATGGCAAAACTGTTATCGTCCACCACGGTAAAATCCAGAATGCCTGTGCCGTCCACATCGCAGTTGATCCAGCTGAGAATCTGTGTGGCCGTGCCGGGTTTGTCCTCCGTGCCCAGCTTTACGCCGTAAAGAGAAAGGTCCGTGGCGCAGAACAGATCATATTCGCTGTTGCCGGCATAAAATCCGCCGTTTCTGGGGTCGCCTTCCTGAAGGCGGGGGAAGGTACAAAGAGTCTGGAATCCATTGCCCCCTTTTTCCAGATCAGGCAGCAGGACTTTCCATGTATCGACATTCTGTTGAAACAGCACTACCCGGCCATCTGAGAGCCGGGTCATATGATGATAGCCATCGGTGCTGGTGAAAATCCTCCTGCCTTTTTCATTCACAATATAAAAATCGCCGTTTGCAACAAGCAGATAGGTGTTTCCCTGGTCATCACGAATCAAGTTTTGGATTTCATAGAGAATATATTCGTCACTCAGACGGACATTCCATTGGACAGTGCCATCTGCCATCATGGAAATCAATCGGCAGTGGACAGGCTCGCCTCTCGGATTCAGCTGTACCACGGCGGACATGATATCATCCCGCCCAACGGTGAGCGCCATAATTCCTTCACAAACGGCTTTTTGTGTGTCTGCAAACTCCTCCAACGCTACAAAATAACCCTCATAGCGCAGCTCTTCCTGTGTTTCAATGTTCACTTCCGCCAAACGGGTGGGAATCACTGATTTGTTATCCGGTCTCTGCTGATTGGTGATATAGTACAGGCTATTGTCCGAAAAGCTTGCATATTTGATACCGGCGGTGTTCCTCGGAATTGTGTGGACGGCACGATAATAGTTTTTTGCTTCGGAAGTGCGATCCACACCATCTTGCATTGTACCGCAGGCGGAAAGGGTCAGCAGCAGCAGTATCATCGCTATTATTGCATATGGGCTTCTTTGTTTCACAGGATTCACGCACCTTTCGCAATGATATGAAAAAAGGGCTTGCCGGCCCCGCTCTTTTCGTTTCTTACGCCGCTTACACTTTCTTAGTCTATATTATAGCAGAGCACGCTGCACCGGTCAAGTGTTTTTTAGAAAAAACATCTTCACTTTACCATGCAAAATGCACTGCACCGACACGGTATGACCTTACCTCAAAAAAAATTTACACGCCGCTGCTTGACTTTTGGCGGAAACACGGTATAGTATAAGCTGATGTATTTTACGAAAGGAGTTGGTTTGTTTGGATCCGCTTCCCCGAAGTACTGGGAGCACACTGTCAGTTGAGCCTCTGACCCGGCGTTGTATGTTCCGGGCGGTTCCCCGGTTCCGCACCTTTACCGTGATCCTGCGGTAAAACCGGACCGCAGCTGCCGTTTTTTTGAAACATCAACGATTATTATGGAGGTTCTATCTGAATTATGTTCAAACAGCTTATTTTACAGGTCATATTGATTCTGCTCAATGCATTTTTTGCCGCAACGGAAATCGCCGTGATTTCGCTGAACGAGAAAAAGGTTCGTGCGCTGGCCGGCGAAGGTGACAAGCGTGCCGGAAAAATGCTGAAGATCATTGAATCGCCGACCCAATTCCTTTCCACCATCCAGATCGGCATTACGCTGGCGGGCTTTTTGGGCTCTGCATTTGCGGCGGACAACTTTGCCGAGACCTTTTCTGCGTTTCTCGTCCGTGTTTTTCACATTGCACCCCAGCACGCAGGCACCATGAATACCGTGGCCGTTGTGGCGGTTACGCTGATCCTCTCCTACTTCACCCTGATTTTCGGTGAGCTGGTGCCCAAGCGCATTGCCATGAAGCACAAGGAAAAGCTTGCCAATGCAGTCTGCGGGCTGATTTCCGTGCTGGCCACGGTTCTGCGGCCCATCATCTGGTTCCTGACGGCTTCCACCAACGCCGTGCTGCGGCTGTTCGGTATCAATCCCAACGAAAAGGAAGAGCCTGTGTCCGAGGAGGATATTGTGCTGATGCTGGATGCCGGCGGCGATGAGGGTACGCTGGATCAGGATGACATTGCCTACATCAAAAATGTGTTCAAGCTGGACCGCATGACGGCGGAGGATGTGATGACACCCTGGAAATCGGTGGTTTTCATCACGGAAAATTCCACAGAAGAGGAAATTGTTTCCATCATCAAAACGGAAGCCTATTCCCGCATCCCGGTGTATGATGCCCGGGAGGATCGGATTCTGGGAATCCTTCACACCCGGGATTATCTGCTGGAGCGGCGCAGCCCCGGCTTTTCCATCCAACAGGTGCTGCATGAGCCGGTCATTGTGCCGGAGACGCTGAATCTGGACACGCTGTTTAAGGAAATGCAGCAGCAGCACAATCACATGGTCATTCTGGTAAACGAGTATGGCGAGACCTCTGGTATCGTTTCCATGGAGGACATTCTGGAAGAGATCGTCGGCGAAATCTGGGACGAGCGGGACGAGGAGGTTTCGGAAATCACCGAGACCGGCAAGAATACCTATCGGGTGCTGTCCGCTGCCTCTGCGGAGGATTTCTTTGAGTTCTTCGCTCTGGAGGATTCGGAAACGGAGGCCGCCACGGTCAACGGCTGGCTGACGGAGCAAATGGGACGGATTCCCAAGGTGGGCGAAACCTTTACCTTCCGCAATCTGAAGATCACCGTCACCCGTGCCGACGAGCTGATGACCCACGAACTGACCGTTCACGCGGAAGTCCTTCCTTCCGATTCCGCAGAATAAATCGTATCTATAAAGCAACTGCCGCAGAGAAGCTCTGCGGCAGTTTTGTATCTGTATGGATATCACCATTCCTCCGGCGTGTCCAGCGCCAGCGCCGCATTGCGCAGCCGACGGCGGCAGTCCCGCAGGAGCGCCTGTGCTTCTTCCACGGAAACCTGACGGAAGCGCACGGAATCCCCCGGCTTTTTCTGTGCTGCCCGGGGAAGATGGGCTGTGATGACCGTCCCCAGCTTTACATAGCCGCCGGTGGTCTGGCGGTCTGCCAGCATGAGAATCGGCTGTCCGTTGGGCACCTGAATGCTGCCCATGGCAACACCGTCAGAAAGGATGTTGGGCGTCTGCCCCTCTTGCAGCGGCAGTATCGGCCCCGTCAGGCGGGCACCCATTCGGTCACATTGGGCAGTGACGTGATATTCTTCCGAAAAAAACCGTTGCAGCGCAATCGGTGTAAAGGCATCGGCCTGCGGCCCCAAAATGACACCCAGCGGCGAATCGTCCTCCGGCAGCAGCTGCTCCAGTCTGCGCACGGGCAGACCCGGCAGCCAGCGCTGGGGGGCACGGAAGCCCAGCCGATCGCCCTTTTGCAGGCTGCGTCCGTGATAGCCGCCAAACCCGGCAGCAAGGCAGGTGCTTCTGCTGCCCAGAATCATCGGAAGCTCCAGACCGCCGGCAACCGCAAGATACGCCCGAAAGCCCTGCGTCACCGCACCCAGCCGCAGCACCGCTCCGGCTGGCGCATAATAGGCTCTACCCATCTCAACGGGACATTCATCCAGCGTTGCCGAAATCGTCCCGCCGGTCAGAGCAAAGCAATTTTCCTGATGAAATCGAAGAGTCGGGCCAAGACCGGTCAGCTCCAGCGCAGCCTCATCCTCCGGATTTCCCACCAGCACATTGGCCTGTGCCAGCGCAAGCCAATCCATTGCGCCGCACACAGGAACACCGTATTGCTGAAAGCCCCGCCTGCCGCCATCCTGTACCGTGGTGAGCAGACCGGGCTGCAAAATCTCCATCATAGCTGCGCCTCTCTTTCCCGAAACGCCTCTGGGGAAATGGGCTGAAACCGCACTCTGTCACCGGAGGACAGCAAAAATTGCCCCTGCCCTTCCGCAAGGGAAAACAGCCGTTCCGGCGTTCTTCCGATCAGCTGCCAGCCGCCGGGAGAGGCCAGCGGATAAATCCCCGTCTGCATTCCTGCAATGCCCACGGAGCCCGCAGGGATTCGGATGCGGGGTGATTCCAGTCTGGGACAGGCGATGGTTTCATCCAGTCCGCCCAGATAGGCAAAGCCGGGTAAAAAGCCCAGCATATAGACCAGATACTCCGGCTGGGTATGGCGCTCAATCACCTGCTCCGGCGACAGTCCGGCGTGCTTGGCCACCGTTTCCAGATCCGGCCCATATTCCCCGCCGTAGCATACGGGGATCGTCACCAGACGGCCCTGCGTTTCTTCGGAGGAATCCTCCGGATGCAGCAGCTCCAGCGCCGCCGTCAGCTGTTCATAGGACAGCACACAGGGGTCATAATGCACGCAGACCGTGGTATAGGTGGGCACCAGCTCTACAATTCCGGGAATGGCCGCCCGGCGGATGGCCTGCTCCATACGCTTGACCCGCAGATGCATCTCTTCCGATACGCTGTCACCCAGCACCACCGTCACGGCGCTGTCCCCGCAGGGTAAAATCCGAAGCGCCTCCATCAGACAAGCTCCTTCAGCGGCCGCAGTGCAATTCCGTTCTGCTCCAGCGCAGCACGAATCACCCGAACACTTTCCAGTACGGCCTCATTATCCCCATGGACGCAGACCGACACACAATGCACCGGCCGAAGCGTTCCGTCCGCGCAGGTCACGGTTCCCTGCTGCGCCATTTGCAGCACTCTTGCCGCCGCCAGCTGCGGGTCATGAATCACTGCGCCGGGCTGGCTTCTGGGCATGAGACTGCCGTCCGGCAGATAGGCCCGATCGGCGAAAAACTCTCCGGCGAAGGGCAGACCAAGCTGCGCCGCCGCCGTCTGAAACGCACTTCCCTCCGGTGCCAGCACGGCAAGATTGGGATCATAATCCCGGGCAGCACGGCAAATCGCAGTGGCAAGCCTATCATCTTTACAGCCCTGATTATACAAGGCTCCGTGCGGCTTGATATGCTGAAGTCTGCCTCCGGCAGCCGTGACAAACGCGCCTAGCGCACCCAGCTGATACAGCACATAGGCATAGGCTTCCTCCGGCGAAAGCTTCATCTCCCGGCGGCCAAAGCCCATCAGATCCGGATAGCCGGGGTGCGCACCAAAGGCAACGCCCAGCCGGGATGCCGCCGCAATGGTGCGCTGCATGACCAGCGGATCGCCGCCATGCCAGCCGCAGGCCACGGAGGCAGAGGTGATGCACTGCATCAGCTCCTCGTCCCGTCCCAGCGTATACGCACCGAAGCTTTCTCCCAGATCACTGTTCAGGTCAATGGCTTTCATGGGGCATCAGCTCTCCTTCTGCTCCCGGGCGGCCTGCTGGAACTGCATACGGGACTGCCGCAGCTCCTCCAGAGACTGGGCCATGGCAGATTCCGTGCGCTTCATTGCGTCTTCACAGTATTCACCGGCGGCCCGCATCACATCCTTGGCCCGGCGCTCTGCCGCGGTCACCAGCTCGGCAGCCTTTTTCCGGGCCTCCTGGGTGATCTCATGTTCACTGGTTTTCTGGCGGGCGTATTCCTCCGCCTGCTTTTTCATCGCGTCACATTCCCGCTTGGCGGCGGCGATAAGCTCGTTGCGCTTTTCCACGATCTCCTGTGCCATTTTCAGGTCAGAGGGCAGATTGGCGCGGATCTCGTCCAGAATATCCAGCACCTTATCCCGCTCCAGAATGCAGCGGTCATTGCCCAGCGGCATGGTAAAGGCGTCCTCCACCATATCGTACAGAGAAGTGATCATTTCGTTAATGGATGCTCCTGCCATAGATTATCTCTCCTTTTCTGCTTGTTGAAGCGCCGATGCCACCATCGGTGTGACCAGCGCTGAAATATCCTCTCCTGCCCTGCTCCGGCGCATGACCTCTGTAGAGCTCAGCTGCTCCAGCCCTTTTCTTGCAGGCAGCAGCAGTGTCTCACAGTCGGGTGCGTGGGCAAGGTTATACTCGGCCATGTCCAGCTCATAAACGGTATCCTTCTCGCTGCGGATACCCCGCACATTGGCGCAGATACCGTGGGCCTGTACATATTCATACAGCATTCCGTCCCAATAGTCCACATGAACATTGGACAGATGGGCAACGGCATCCCTTAAAAAAGCCAGCCGCTGCTCCACGGAAAACCGGGCCTGCTTATCCGGATTGACCATGATGGTCATCCACACCTGATCGAACAGCCTGGAGGCCCGCTGTGCCAGATCCACATGACCCAGCGTTACCGGATCGAAGGTTCCGGAAACCACTGCTTTTCTCATGCGTCACCGTCCCGGGTTACCGTGACCACGGCAGAATGGCCGTAATGATAGCGGCGCAGCACCCGATAAGGTGCCGGAAGGGGCGCAAGCTCGTCCTTTTCGCCGCTTTCACAGATGATTATACCACCCTCCGATAAAATGTCAATTCGGCAGATTTCCTGCAAAGCCCGATTCAGCAGCTCGCCGCCATAGGGCGGATCCAGAAAAATCAGGCCAAAGCTGCCCTTTTTCTGCCGCTGAAGAAACTGAAACGCATCTCCTGCCACCAGTCGGCACTGCTTTTCAAACTTGCAGCCACGGATATTGCTCTCAATAACCCGCTGGGCGTTGCGGTCGCCCTCGACGATGACGCAGCTTTCCGCGCCCCGGGACACGGCCTCCAGTCCCAGCTGGCCGCTCCCGCCGAACAGATCCAGCACCTTCCGGCCTTCAATATCCCACTGCACGATGCTGAAAACGGACTCCTTGATGCGCTCTGTGGTGGGACGGGTATGCAGTCCCTCCGGCGCCTGAAGCCGCTTTCCCCGCGCGGTTCCCGTAATAATTCTCATGTTTCTTTCTCCTTCAGATGATAATAAACCGTGTCTGCCACCGAGGCCGGCAAGACCTCCCGCAGCTGCTCCGGCGTTGCGTCTCGAATGGCCCGCACAGAGCCAAACCGCTTCAGCAGCGCCTTTTCCCGCACCGGCCCCAGCCCGGGAATATTCTCCAGGGCAGAGCGGCGCATCTGTTTTCCCCGCAGACTGCGATGATACTCAATGGCAAACCGGTGGGTTTCCTCCTGAATGCGTCCGATCAGCGCAAACACCGGCGGTGTGGCAGAAATGCCGATTTCCCGGCCCTCCGCCGAAACCAGCGCCCGGGTGCGGTGGTGGCTGTCCTTTACCATACCATAAACCGGGATGTGCAGATTTCGGGCCTGAAGCTGCTCCAGCGCCATGCGGGTCTGACCTGCGCCGCCGTCAATGAGAAACAGATCGGGCAGCGGCAAAAAGCCCTCATCCCCGGCCAGCGCCCGATCCAGCCGCCGTCCCAGCACCTCAAACATTGCGCCGTAATCGTCGCCGCCCTGTGCGGTTTTGATCTTGTATTTGCGATAAGCGCTTTTCAGCGGCTTGCCGTTCCGGAAGACGGTCATGGAGGCCACCGGATCGGTGCCGGCGGTATTGGAAATATCAAAGGCCTCCATGCGCAGCGGCGGCGCATCCAGTCCCAGCATCTCCTGCAGCAGCGTCAGCGTCCTGCCGGTGCGTTCCTCAGAGGCTTCGGCCTCCTTCAGCTCCAGCAGCGCATTGTCCATGGCCAGCTGTACCTCCCGGCGCTTTTCGCCCCGTCTGGGCAGCAGCAGGGTACATTTGCTTTCCCGCAGACCGGAAAGATAGTCCTCCATGGCCTGTCGGTTTTCGATCTCATGGGAAAGGCAGATGGTTTTCGGCGCCCAGCTCAGCTGGGTATAATACTGCTGCAAAAAGCTCTCCAGCGCGTCCGGCCCGTCGCCCTCGTCCAGTCCGTCCAGAAAGACGGATTTCCGGTCGATCAGCACGCCGCCCTGATAGGACAGCCGCACAATGCAGGCCCGCCCGTTTTGCTGGGCAAAGGCCAGCGCATCCGTATCCGCACCGCCGGCCACCACGGCAATGCGCAGCTGGCGCAGCTTTTGAAGGGCACGGATCCGGTCCCGCAGTGCCGCCGCCTGTTCAAAGGCCAGCTGCTCTGCCGCCTGCTCCATGCTTTGCGTCAGCTGTTCCTCCAGCGCCTCACTTTTGCCCTCCAGCACCTGAATGCACTGGCGGATCAACTCCTGATATGCCTCCGGCGAAAGCTTTCCCGTGCAGACACCGCAGCATTTTTTCATGTCATATTGCAGACATGGCCGTTCCCGTCCCACATCCCGGGGAAATTTCCGGTTGCAGCTGGGCAGCAGAAAGGTCTCGGACAGCAGACGAATGGCCTGATTTGCCGTACCTCTGCCGCCATAGGGGCCGAAATACCGTGCGCCGTCCTGCTCCCGCCGTCCCGCAACCGTCAATCGGGGATAGTCCTCCCGGCCAATGCGGATAAAGGGATAGCCCTTGTCGTCCTTCAGCAGGATGTTGTACTTGGGCTTGTATTTTTTAATCAGCGTATTTTCCAGCAGCAGGGCATCCAGCTCGGAGGAGGCAAAAATGGTTTCGAAATAATCAATATTAGAAACCATCCTCCGGGTTTTCACCGTGTGTGAGGCCAGATCGGCAAAATACTGGCTCACCCGATTGCGCAGACTTTTCGCCTTGCCCACATAGATCACCGTACCGTCCCGGCTGTGCATCAGATACACGCCGGGCAGCTGCGGCAGCCGGTGGGCCTTATCCTTCAGTTCTTCAAAGGTCATAGCGTTCTCCGATAGTAAAAATGCGTCCCGCGACCGGGACGCATGGACTTTTGTGCTCAGAACGGATTACTCGCCGAAATTGCTTTCGATTAACTGGCACAGTGCGTTGACTGCCTCTTCTTCGTCGATACCTTCGGCAGAAATCGTGATCGTGCTTCCTTTGGTGATGCCCAGAGACAAAACACCCAGAAGGCTCTTGGCGTTGACCTTACGCTCCGCTTTTTCCACCATCATCGTACTCCGAAATTCATTGGCTTTCTGGATAAAAAAAGTTGCAGGTCTCGCATAAAGACCGGTCTGATTCGTTACGGTGACTTCTTTAGAAAACATAAGCATCCTCGCTTCCTTATATTCGTTCTCTATCTATCATACCAGATTTCTTTCAAAATGGCAATGCTAAATTTCCATCAAATTTCACAAAAGCGCCGGAGTGTGATTTTACCTCCTGCTGAGAAATCACAGAAAGTGCAAAAAACAGGCTCTCAGCGGGGGAAATTTCAACGCTTCATGGTGGCGATGGTCACACCGTTCTCCCCCTCTCCGTATACACCCAGACGGAAGCTTTTCACCTGGGGATGACTGCGCAGCCGTGCCTGTACCCGCTGACGCAGAACACCGGTGCCCTTGCCGTGAATGATGGTGACGGTTTCCAGATGGAGCCGCACCGCGTTGTCCAGAAACTGATCCAGCTCCAGAATGGCTTCGTCGCCGCTCTGCCCCCGCAGATCCAGCTCTGCCGTCACCTGCTGCGGCCCGGAAAGGCGTACACCGCCGGAACGGGGCGGCTCCTTCTTTTCCGGCTTCACATCCTCCAGCAGCTGAAGCTCCTTTGGCTCCACCTGAATCTTCAGGATGCCCGCCTGCACCTTTACCTTTTCGCCGGGCTTGGGCGCTTCCAGCACCGTGGCACGGGTACGGGTAGAGACGATTTCCACGGTGTCGCCCGCTTTCAGCGCCCGGGGAAGGGGCATGGCCTTTCGCTCGGCCCGCTGGGACAGGGTCTTTTTTTCCGCCTCGGAAAGGGTTCCCCGCAGAACCGCACGGGCAGCCGCCAGATTGGCATCCTTGCCGTCCGCAGCCTCCTGCTTGACCCGCCGGGCCTCCTCCAACACCATTTCGCTGGCGGCACGGGCATTGTCGATGATCTCCTTTGCCTTGAGCTTGGCATCCAGCACCAGCTTTTCCCGCTCATCCTCCAGGGTGGCAAGACGCTCCTGCGCTCGGCGGTTGGCAGCTTCCGCATCCCGCTGCTGCCGCTCTGCCGCAGCGATTCTGCCCTCCAGTGCCTGCCGCTTTTCCTCCAGACGGGTGATGACCTCCTCGAACTCCTTATCCTCCGTGGCGATCAGTCCCGAGGCCGCATCGATGATATCCTCCCGCAGCCCCAGCCGCCGGGAAATGGCAAAGGCATTGGATTTGCCCGGTACGCCAAAGATCAAACGATAGGTGGGCCGCAGTGTCTGCACATCAAACTCGCAGGAGGCATTTTCCACGCCGGAGGTTTCCAGCGCATAGACCTTCAGCTCCGCATAATGGGTGGTGGCAGCCACGACACAGCCCAGACTCCGCAGATGCTCGATAATGGCCCGGGCCAGCGCGGCGCCCTCCACCGGATCCGTGCCCGCACCCAGCTCGTCCAGCAGCACCAGCGTATGGGAGCCCGCCAGCTGAAGAATGTCCACAATGGTGCGCATATGTCCGGAAAAGGTGGAAAGCGACTGCTCAATGCTCTGCTCGTCGCCGATGTCCGCCAGAATGTGCTCAAACAGCACGATCTGACTGCCGTCGGAGGCGGGAATCTGAAGGCCGCACTGGGCCATCGCAGTCAGCAATCCGAGGGTTTTCAATCCCACCGTCTTGCCGCCGGTGTTGGGGCCGGTGATAATGACGGTATCCACTGTGCCGCCGATCCGGAAGCCGACGGGCACCGCCGTATCCGGATTCAGCAGCGGATGCCGGGCCCGGTTGATCTCCGTCCGGCCGCTTTCCAGCAGACGGGGGCGCATGGCCTTCATTTTGTAGGCCAGCTTGCCCCGGGCAAAGATAAAGTCCAGACGGCACAGCAACTCATAATCCCGGCGAATGGTGCCGGAAAACTGCGCCGTATCCGCGGAAAGCTCTGCCAGAATCCGTTCGATCTCCGCCTTTTCCTTGCCGTATAGAATGCGGATGTTATTGTTCAGCTCTACCACGGCGGCAGGCTCGATAAACAAAGTCGCGCCGCTGGAGCTGGTATCATGTACCATGCCGGGCATGCTGCTGCGATATTCTGCCTTTACCGGCACCACAAACCGCCCGTTGCGCTGGGTGATGATGGAGTCCTGTAAAATCTTCTGATAGCTCTGAGAGGTGGTGATTTTGTTCAGTACATCCCGTACTTTGGATGCCGCCGCACGAATTTGCCGACGAAGCTGATACAGTTCGCTGCTGGCGTGATCGGATACTTCCTCTTCGGAGACAATGGCGTTTTCGATTTTTTCCTCCAGAAAACGGTTGCCGCTGAGCAGGTTAAAATAGCCGTCCAGAGAGGTTTCTTCCTGTCGGTGCTCCTCCCGATAATGCCTGGTCATCCGGGCCGCACGCAGCATAGCTCCTACGCCCAGCAGCTCGGCAGGGTTGAGCAGACCGCCCTTCTCTGCCCGCTCCAGCGCAGCGGAAATGTCCCGCAGACCGGAAAAGGACGGGCTGCCCTGCAAGCCGATCAGACGGACGGCGTCCTCGGTTTCCTGCTGGAGCGTTTCACAGACCTGCAGCGAAAACACCGGCCGCAGCTCCCGACACAGCGCCTTGGCCGGTTCGGTAGCCGCTTCCTGTGCCAGCAGCTCCAGAATCTTCGGCAGCTCCAGCGTTTGATAGGATCGCTCCTGTAATGTCATTCTGATTCACCTACGCTTTTGTAAAAATCCAATGTACGAAAGCCGCGCTCCAGCCGGGTCAGCAGATAGCTTTCGCTGAATCGTCCCAGACGACGAAGCTCTTCATCGCCCAGAGTAAAGGAAAACAGTTTTTTCAAATCGCAGCCCAGCACATATCTTGCTGCTTCCAGCGCCGGACGGCTGAGCTCCAGCTGTCTCCCGGGAACGCCCGGCAGCGGACAGGCTCTGCAATGAAGCACACCGGCCTCCAGTGCGGCCATCGGCTGTTCCGGCTCCGTCCTGCCGCACACCGCACAGCGGGAAAGCTCTGGCGCATAGCCGGACAATGCCATAAACCGCAGCTCAAAGGCCGCCTTGATCCGCGCCTCCGGCGCAAGCTGATTTGCCAGCGCATAAAGACTGTTCAGCGCCAGCCGCAGCGTCTCCTCTCCGCCGGGGGCATCCTCCGCTTCCGTTGCCAGCACCTCGGAAAAATAGGAGCCCAGCGACAGTGCGGAAAGGCGATTCTGAAGGCCGGAAAACTGCTGGAGAACCTCGGCCTCCTGCAAGCGCAGTCTCCCACGGCTTTCATAAAGTGTCATCTGAGAAAATGTAAAAAGCTGGGATGCCGCCTTCAGACGGCTTCCCTTTCGGCGCGCGCCCGGGGCCTTTACGGTAAGACAGCCCCGGCTGCCGGTAAGCACGGTCAGAATCTGATCCGCTTCTTTATAGTTTACGCTGCGGAGGGTCAGTCCGCTGACTGTCTGATACATTTCTTTCACCCCGTTTGCACCGGGCATAATAGCAATAGGCCTGCGGCAGACCCGTTTGGGAAAACAATTCCCACAGGGGATCCTTCATGGCTGTCACCTCATCCATTAGCATGGACAAAACACAGCGGATTTTCCCCGGAAATATTCTCCGTTACCGATCCTCCGAATAGCCGAAGTTGCGGATCTGGGCGGGATTGTTCCGCCAGTCCTCCTTCACCTTCACCCACAGCTGCAAAAACACCTTGCAGTCCAGCAGTTCCTCCATCTCCGGCCGGGCAGATGCGCCTACCTTTTTCAGCATGGCACCGTTTTTGCCGATGATGATGCCCTTGTGGGTCTTGCGTTCGCAATAGATCACGGCGGAAATGTGCTCCACGCCGTTTTCCTCGTGCATGGCCTCGATCTCCACCGCCGTGCCGTGAGGAACTTCTTTGTCCAGATTCTGAAGCAGCTTTTCCCGAACGATCTCTGCCAGCAGCTGCCGCTCCGGCTGATCGGAAATCATGCCATCCGGGAACAGCTGGGGCGATTCAAAGCAGAGCTTTTTCAGCTCCTCCTTCAGGACATCCAGCCCTTCCTCTGCCCGGGCGCTGACGGGAACCACGGCGGCAAAATCATAGGCCTGAGCATAGGTGGCGATGACCTCCAGCAGGGTTTCCTTTTCCACCGTGTCGATTTTGTTGATGACCAGCACGGTGGGAAGCTGAAAGTCCTTCAGCTTTTCCAGCAGCAGCTGTTCCGGAATGCCAATCCGTGCCACCGGCTCCACCAGCAGCAGCACCGTATCCACCGACTCCACCGTGTCATGGATGATTTTTACCATATAATCGCCCAGACGGGTCTTGGGCTTGTGCAGGCCGGGCGTGTCCAGAAAGATCATCTGACATTCGTCCTGATTCAGCACGCCGGTGATGCGGGTGCGGGTGGTCTGGGGCTTGTCGGATACAATGGCCACCTTGCTGCCGCAGAGGGCGTTGGTCAGCGTAGATTTGCCCACATTGGGCCGCCCCACCACAGAAAAAATACCGGTTTTGGTAATCATGCTTCCGTCTCCTTTTCTTCCTGCCGGGTCAGACTCAGCCGGGCCAGAATCGCTTCTTCCCGCTCCCGCATGGCAGCCTTCTCCGGGCCCTCATCCACATGGTCGTAGCCCAGGAGATGCAGCATACTGTGTACGGTCAGATAGGCACATTCCCGGGCCATGCTGTGTCCATATTCCTTCGCCTGTGCGCTTGCGTGCTCCAGAGAAAGGATCATATCGCCCAGCGGTACCTGACGGGACACGGGATCCAGCAGCTCTTCCAGGGACTCCTGGGGCGCGCCCTGATAAAAATCATTCAGCGGGAAGGACAGCACATCGGTGGCACGGTCGATCTGCCGGTAGGTCTGGTTATATGTCCGAATCTCTTCGTCATTCGTCAGAGTCACCGTCAGCTGTCCGTCAAAATCATAATCAAAGGAGCAGAAAGCCGCTTTCGCCGCCAGACGGATCAGCCGCCGGACGGCCTGGCTTCCCTCTCCGTAAAACTCAACCGTTAGCTTTGACATGGTATTTCCTCTTTTCTCCGGCTTTTCCGCCGGGTTTCTGTTTCTGCTGATCGTATTTTTCATAGGCCTTGATGATCCGGCTCACCAGCTCGTGACGCACCACATCCCGATGATCCAGCAGGCAAACGGCAATATCCTCCAGATTCTGTACCACCTGCATGGCCTCCTTCAGACCGGAACGCTTGCCGTCGGGCAGGTCGATCTGGGTCACATCGCCGGTAATCACAGCCCGGGAACCAAAGCCGATTCGGGTCAGGAACATTTTCATCTGCTCCGGCGTGGTGTTCTGCGCCTCGTCCAGAATGATAAACGCATCATCCAGTGTCCTTCCGCGCATATAGGCCAGCGGTGCCACCTCAATATTTCCCCGCTCCAGATAACGCTGATAGGCCTCCGGCCCCAGCATATCAAAAAGCGCATCATACAGCGGCCGCAGATAGGGATCTACCTTGTTTTGCAGATCACCGGGGAGAAAGCCCAGCTTTTCTCCGGCTTCCACGGCGGGACGGGTGAGAATGATGCGGTTGACGGTTTTTTCCCGGAAAGCAGCCACGGCACAGGCCACCGCCAGGTAGGTTTTTCCCGTACCGGCAGGGCCGATGCCCAGGGTGACAATGTTTTTCTGGATGGCATCCACATATTTCTGCTGGCCCACGGTCTTCGCCTTCACCTGCCGCCCCCGGGTGGTGACGCAGATCACATCCTTACCCATCTGGGCGATTTCATCCTCCCGGCCATCCCGCACCAGCGAGATTACATAATTCACATTCTGCGGGCCAATCTGCTCACCACGCACGGCCAGCTGCAAAAGCGCATCCACCGCAGCCTTGGCGGAGATGACAGCCTCGGGCTCGCCGCAGATTTTCAGCTCCGTATCCCGGAAAACGATGGTTACGCCGTATTCCTTTTCCAGTAATCGGATGTTTTCATCAAAGGAGCCAAACAAATTGATGATATGCTCCACCCGACCCACATTGACGATCTGTTCTGTCATATACTTCACTCCTGTTGTGTGGGAGATTCTACGCCGCAGAGCTCGATCAGCTCCGCATTCAGCACGCCCATCAGGGCTCCCCCTTCAGTTTTTTCCAGTAAAAAGGTCCAGCCGCAAAGCTCCGCATCCGGCTTTGCCGCCGCCAGCCGCTCCAGCATCCGCTGCTCCAGCAGTGCGCCCAGCTCCCCCTGTTCCGGCGCTTCTCCGGAAGGAATGCAGCAATACCGGCGCACCGTTTCCAGCCCAATGGGAAAACGGAAATCCTCCTGTATGGGCAGCAGCTGTTCCTGTATTTCTTTATCATACCACAGGTTGTCGGTATTTTCAATCTTCCGAAGGGAAAATCTGTCTTCTCCCAGTACAAGATAGCGTTCCGGCCGCAGCTCTTCCCATCGGCGCAGCGTGCGAAGCTCTGCGGGAACGGCGGTACGGATGGTATAAAAGCTGCGAATCTCAGCCTCGGCCATAGCGTGTACCGGACGCAGAACACCGTTTGCGCCGGACAGCGTACCCTCCGCAAGCATATCGCCCGGCTGAACGGCATCCCCCACCTGTACGCAGGCTGTTCCCTGCCGCACCCGCAGACGCAGAATCACGCCGGTTTTGTCCGACACAATATTACACGGCTCCTCCTGCGGCACAGCGGAAGGGGTGTCCTTTCGTTCCCAGACCTGTACCAGTGCCTGCACACCACGGAAATTGACTGTAAGGTAGGATAGCTTGTCACAGCCTGCAATTACATGGTTTTTCAGCGTTCTGGCAGAAAGCTCTGCTTTGCGTGCGCCGGTTTTCAGTCCGGCCTGCTCCAGTAGCTGGAGGATTTCCGTGGGCGAGGTCTCCACACAGCCCTCCACCCGAATGATCCAGACCCGGCCCATGCTCCAGAGCACCACAGCGATGCTGAGCAGCACTCCCGCCAGCAGCGCCCGTCGGCGGGCAATGGGCCGCAGCAAAAACGGTAGCCCCCGTTTTTCCAGTACCCGAATCCGGCTGGAGGTTTTTGCGGCACAACGGCGCAGCGCCGGGAAATCTCCCACGGAAAGCCAAGCGGTAAAGCAGTCCGCGTCCAGGGCCTGCACCTGAAAAAAGAACACGCCGGCGTTGGAGCACAGGGTAAAAAAACGCTCTCCGTCGCCGCTGTTCACCTGAATTTTCACACATCCCCGCAAGCTTCTGCCCAGTTTCATTCTGTCCGCTCCCCAGCCCGGTATTCCACGGAAAAAATTTGTCCGCAAATGCAAATGTCGTCGCCGTCCATTGCCTGAAGCAGCATATTTCTGCCGCAAACACAGATTTCATACTGCCGGGCTGCCACCCGAATCTGCGATTCGCTGTATTCCAGCAATCCGCAATGCTGCCGGATGGTCAGACATCGGTCGCCCTCCAGCAGCAGCTGCGGCCCGCCGCCTTCCGAAATCGGCTGTAAGGCAAGGGCCTCTGTAAATCGCTGGCGCAGGGACTGACGAACCTTTTGCTTTTTTTCCATCATGAGCGCTCCTTTCCCGGAATATCCTGCAACAGTATATCGGCAAAGGAGGAATACCATGCCTGAATCTGGCCGTGCTTCAGCAGTAAAGCGAATATGCTTTACACTCTGGATCGGGCTGTTTGCCGCCGGACTTTTGCTTTGCACTCGGACAGTTGCGGCTTCGGTGACGGAAAGTCTGACCTTTTGTATGCAGATGCTGCTGCCTGCGCTGTTCCCCTTTTTTGTGCTGTCCGGCTGGCTGGCAGGCTCCGGCAGCTGCGATCTGCTGTGCCGCCCCTGCGGCAGGATTATGGAGCGTCTGTTCGGGCTGCCCGGCAGCTGCGCACCGGTTTTGCTGCTGGGACTGGTGGGCGGGTATCCGGTGGGCGCCAACGCCGCCGTGGAATTGTATCGCAATGGCCGCTGTTCCAGAGAAGAGGCGCTGGCGCTGCTGCGATTTTGCAATAATGCGGGCCCGGCGTTTCTCATCGGCGCATTGGGCAACGGAATGCTGCACAGCAGCCGTCTCGGCGGTCTGCTCTATCTGGCGCAGGTGCTCTCTGCCCTTTCCATCGGCGTTCTTTTCCGCAGAAATACAGGCGGTGTAAAGCGAACTGCAAGTTGCGCAAAAGCACCGGCTTCCCTGTCACTTTCCGGTCTGCTTCAGACGGTGCGCCGGGCCTTTGACACCTTTCAGAATGTCTGTGCCTTTGTTTTGTTCTTTGCGGTTGTACGCAGCCTGCTGACGGTATTGCCGGGTGTGAATCGTGGCAGTCTGCCCTTTGCCCTGCTTTCCGGACTTCTGGAGCTGACTGGCGGCCTTTCTGCTTTGACGGCGCTGCCCCTTGCAAACACACTGCTGCTGCCCTGCTGTGCGTTTCTGGCTGCCTTTGGCGGGCTGTCCGTCAGTCTGCAAACCATCTCCCTGCTTCTGGATGCAAAGCTGCCCTATCGGGATTATCTTGGTGCGAAGCTGTTGCAGGGACTGCTGGCAGGTACCTTCACTTTTCTGCTGATGCAGCTGTGATTTCTCTTGCCAAGCGGGTGGAAAACGATTATAATAAACATAACACCGGGAACGGAGGCGCTGGTATGCTGTTTGATAAGGATATTCCGAAAATCTGCGCATTTTGCCTGTATGGGCAGGATTATGGCGAAGATGCCATTCTTTGCAGCAAAAAAGGGCCGGTAGGCTTGCAGGATCATTGTTCCCGCTATGTCTACGACCCGCTGCGCCGCAAGCCTGCTTCCGGCATGGAGCTGCGCAAACCCTTGGATGAGGACGCTTTTCGGCTGTAATCTTCCGGCATCCATGGATACGCTGGCAAAAATCGCAACTGCCCTGCAATGTGGGCTGGATGATATTGTAGAAATACAGAAGCAAGGTGGGGCACAGCAATGAATGTTTTATCCCTTTTTTCCGGATGCGGTGGTATGGACATCGGCTTTGAGGGTGGGTTTTCCTGCCTGAAGCGTTCGATCAACACAACCATGCATCCGGATTGGATTGCAAACGAGCACGGAGATTGGGTTACTGTGAAAAAGACGATTTTTCATACGGTATTCGCCAATGATATTCGCACGGATGCAAAAGCCGCATGGACTGCTTACTTTTCTGGAAAAATCGAAAATGCCGATACCATTTATCACATCGAAAGTGTGGTAGACTTGGTAAAGTGCGCCAAAGCAGGAGAACAGGTATTTCCTCCTGATGTGGATATCGTCACGGGCGGTTTCCCCTGCCAGGACTTTTCAATTGCAGGAAAACGCAACGGCTTTCATTCGCAGAAAAGCCACAATGGCGGCACGCTGGAAGTCGGAGAACCATCCATTGAAAGCCGCGGTCAACTCTATATGTGGATGCGCGATGTGGTCACAATCACAAAGCCGTTACTGTTTATCGCAGAAAATGTAAAAGGTCTCACTAATTTGACCAATGTGAAAACGATTATTGAACGGGACTTTGCAAATGCTGCTGACGGTGGATATATTGTTATTCCAGCCAAGGTGCTGCACGCCGCCGACTATGGTGTTCCACAGTCGAGAGAACGCATCATTTTCTATGGATTCAAAAAGGCTGCATTGACAGAGGCCGCCATGCAGGCCTTGTGCAGCAAATATATTCCCGGCCAGTACGACCCGTATCCATTGCCGACACACGCTTTTTCAACCAAAAATAATATGCTTGCCGCTCCGGTTACTTGCCGGGAAGCATTTACCGGACTTGAAGAACCTGACCAATCCGACGATTTATCCCAAAAGAAATATTCAAAGGCAAAATATATGGGTAAACACTGCCAGGGACAAACGGAAGTGCGGTTGAACTCTATTGCACCAACGATCCGCTCTGAACACCATGGAAACATTGAGTACCGTCGGTTGAACAAAGAACACGGCGGTAAGCATATGGAAGAACTGGACAGCGGATTGCAGGAACGCCGTCTTTCTGTGAGGGAATGTGCAAGAATTCAAACATTTCAAAGCGAAACAGTTCATTGCTGGAAGTGGATGTTTATGACGCATTGTGCCGCTGTGCTGCTCATACCCCTTTTGAAAATACAATAACACTTGTATCTGGTGCATCATTTCCGGACATCATAGCAAATCGTTTTTATGGCGTTGAGGTCAAAAGTACGATTAAAAACCATTGGAAGTCCATTGGAAGCAGTATTCTGGAATCAACTCGTGACCCGAATGTGGAGAGATTATTCTTGACCTTCGGGAAATTGGGCGCCCCGGTTTCCTTCAAAAGCAGGCCGTATGAAGAATGTCTATCGGGAATTTCGGTGACACATTATCCACGATATCAAATCGACATGGAATTACAGCAGGGGGAAACTATTTTTGACAAAATGGGGATTCCATATGACGAGCTGCGAAAAATGGATAACCCCGTGGCTCCCGTTTCCAGATACTACAAAAGCAAATTGAAACCGGGCGAAAGTCTTTGGTGGGGCGCAGATGAAGTCGAAGAAGTCGCAGCCCCACCCATCTTAAGATTATGGACTTCTTTAAGTGCGGAACAAAAGAATTTTTATACTGTTCAGGGGTATGCTCTATTCCCAGAAATACTGAGTTATCATTCAACAATAAAGTACCAAAGGTATGCCCTTTGGCTTGCCACAAATTGCAGTATAATAAATACAAACATCCGTGACCAGTTTTCGGCGGGTGGTAAAGTAACCATCACAACGCAAAACGGAGTTTATGAAAAAGTTCCAGCTGCGTTTGGGCGTATTGCAAAAAACAGGGATTTGATCGTCGAAACCATAATGAATGCAAACGAGAATGTGCTGTGTGAGAATTGGCAAGTCAACCGCATAGAAAGCAACCGTCTTTCCCAGTGGTGCAGACTGGCTGCTACGCATTCAGGAGATATGAGGAAAACACATAAAATGCTCTGTGATATTTTCGGGGTATCTTGATAGCTTGTGGTTGTCGCTGTGTAAAACCTAACTTTTTCAGCCATTAAACAATGCTAAAATCAAAGAAATCACGCTATTTGTGCATATTTTCTGCATCGTAGCGTGATTTTTATTTTCTTTGGCCTAATCGTGGATCGTTTCCAGATATTCCTCCAGACAGAGGCCCGATTGCTGCATTTCCGTTGCCGCATCTATGCCCACATAGCGATAATGCCAGGGCTCATAGCGGATGCCGGTGATCTCACTTTTTTCCGACGGATACCGGAGAATGAAGCCATACTCCCAGCAATGCTCCAGCAGCCACTGCTGCTCCGCTGTTTCCTCCTGCTGTTCATCCAGCAGCTGATATGCCAGTGAAACAATGTCCACCGCCAGCCCAGTCTGATGCTCTGAGGTGCCGGGCCGTGCAACCCATTTTCCGGCCTCTTCTTCTGCCGCAGATGCAGTATATCCAAATGCTGTAAAGGAAGATACCTTTTTATCAAATAATTCCTTTTGCCGGACCCGTGAGCGGTAGGAGGAACAGATAACCGGCGACAGGCCGGCTTTTTTCATATCGGAAAGCATCGCTTGCAGCGGCTCTGCGATCCGACTGTCCACGGCTTGTCCGCCATCCAGCAGGGTCAGCTCCGGCAGATAGTCCTCCTCCAGCGGATGTGTCCCGTTGACCAGCAACAGCTGCCAGAGCGCTTCCTCCGGCGGCGCTTCCGGCTTCGGAGATAACTCGGCCTGCGGAAGCGGCTCTTCCTCCGGCAGCGCTGCTTTTGCAGGCTCCGCAAGCTGCGTCTCTTCGCCGTCCCGGGGCAGATATCGCTCCGCCAGCAGCAGTCCCACCGCCGCCAGCAAAAGGATGTCCAGCAATATCACCGCTACTGTAATCACGCGGGCACGGCGGCGATGGGTCATGAGTTTGTTCATGGGTTTTCCTCCCGTCCTGTCTGTTTACAGTTTCAGCATAACAGACGATGTTGGCGGAAAGGCGGCGAAGTTGCGGCAAAGCTGTCAATTTTTCCGGGCAGAAAGAAAAATCTGGCCGTTTCCGTTCAGTACAGGGGCTGCGCTGTAAATCTCCAGCTCCAGCAGCAGCGAATCATTTCCTCCGGAAAAGCAGATACGATAGCTGCCCTGCTTGTCGTTGAGGATGGTTTTCTCGCCGGTATCCTTCGCCTCCAGTGCTGCCTGACCGTCAAACAATGCCGTCATCATCCGGCACAGGGACTGCCAGAGCTCCGCAGGTTCAACGGTTTCGTCAGTAGCTATCAGCGGAAACAGCAGATACAACGGCGCACCGGTCTGACTGTCCAGCAGTATACACACCTCTCCCACCATGCAGACCCAGACGGCCAGCTCGGGCTGCTGCTGCAAACAGAGCAGGGATATCTCATCCGTGGCTTCCAGCGGCGGCGGCTCCAGCCCGCATTCCTCCAGCGTTTGGGACAGTTTTTCCGAAAATTGCAGAAACAGCCGCAGCGCCTCCAGATATTCCAGCTCTCCATCCTCCGGTTCCCGAAATTGAAAGCTGTAAAGGTCAATTGCTTTCGTGTCCTGTTCCCACAAGACTTTCAGCATCGGTGTCAGGGCCTTCAGCCGTGCTTCGTCCAGCGTCAGCGACTGTGCGCGATAGGGACTGAGGCTGTCCGCAGGCAGGTGCTCTCCCGCAGACAGAATATTCTCCCGTTCCTGCGCCAGCAGCCATTCCGGCAGCAGCATTCCCGCACCGATGATGCAGGCCGCCAGCGCCAGTGTCAGCAGCAGCGCCGGAAGGCGGAGTTTTGCGTTATGCCTCTGCATTATGCTGCACCTCCATTTCCAGACGAACCGTGACGCTTGTGCCCTCGCCGGGGGCACTTTCATATTCCAGTGCGGTATGATGGATCCGTGCGATCCGGCTGCAAAGGGCCAGCCCCAGACCTGCGCCGTGCTCCTTTCGGGAACGGGATTTATCCACCATATAAAAGGGCTCACAAATGCGCCGCAGCTCTTCCAGTGGGATCCCACGACCCCGATCCGCAACGGTAATCACATACTGTCCCGCCTGAGAAGCTCCGCACAATGTGATCTGATCCGTGCCGGATTTCATGGCGTTGTCCAGCAGATTCAGCAGCAGCGTTTTCATCAGATCCCATTCTGCCCGGGCCCAGCCCTCCTCTGCCTGTATCTGCAGGGCGATGCCCCGCTTTTCCGCTGCCGGACGAAGGGTTTCCCCCGCATCCCGCAGCAGTCCGGAAAGCTCGGTCTGCTCCAGCAGAAACTCCCGTCGATCCAGATTGAGCAAATCCATCAGCTTGAAGGACAGCGCCTCCAGCCGCATAGCCTCATTGAGAATATAGCCAGCCGCCTGTTTCTGTTCCTCCGGCGGAAGCTCCTTTTGATAGAGGGTGTCGGCATAGCCGATGATGGAGGTCATGGGCGTTTTCAGCTCGTGGGCAAAGCTGGCTGTGAACAGCTCCTGCCGCCGGGCGCTTTCCTCCAGCTGGGAAACGGTTTCCTCCATGGCCGCTGCCATTTGATTGTAGGTGTCCGCCAGCTGCCGCATTTCATCCCGTCCGCCCACCTGTGCCCGTGCCTTCCAGTCTCCCTGCGCAAGGGCGCGGCTGGTCTTTTGCAGACTGCGAATGGGCCGGGTCATCGCCCAGGACAACAGCAGCGCTGCCAGTGTCCCTGCCGCCAGCACCAGCGCATAGATTCGGCGGCAAGCTGCCTTCAGAGCCTCTGCTTCGGAAAATACAGCGGAAATGTCCCGCAGCGTGACCAGCACCAGCGTCTGGCCGCTTTGGGTAAACAGGCTTTCCGTCTGCAAAAACGCGGTGTCCTCCCGCTGCCAGACAAACCAGCAAAGACTCCCCTCCTCCGGCTGCGGCAGCGGCGCGTCCTCCGGCAGGTCTGTATAGTAGCATTCTCCCTGCACATTGCCCAGCTGCATGGCGCTTTCCTCCGCCATCAGCGCCTCTGCCTTTTCGCCGATGACCTCCAGCTCCCGCCGGGTGATGGTTTTGCTGTCCGCCGCGCTGAGCACAGAGGCCCGAATGGTATATTCCACCAACTGATGCCGGGTGAGCGCTCCCTCCTGTTCCCGGGAAAATGCCTGCTCCATACTGGTGCTGACAGCCATACATTCCACCGCGGTCACAGCCCCGGTCAAAATCAGCAGAATGGAGAAAAACAGCTTTTGAAAATAATTCACCGTCTCGCCTCCAGACGATAGCCGATGCGGTAAACTGTTTGAATGGCATCATTCCAGCCCAGCTTTTTCCGCAGCCGCTGTATGTGAGAATCCAGCGTTCTGGTTTCGCCGGTATACTCCTCCTGCCACACGGTCTCATAAAGAAAGGCCCGGCTCAGCGCCACATTTTTATGCTGCACCAGCGTCAGCAGCAGGTCAAACTCCTTCACCGTCAGCTCCACGGCACAGCCATCCCGCCAGACCTGACGGGATTCCGGATCCATGCGCACACCGTTCAGCTCCACAGGCAGCTGCCTTCTGCCGCTGCGCCGCAGGACGGATTCAACCCGGGCCAGCAATTCGCCGATCTGAAAGGGCTTGCACAGATAATCATCCGCACCCATCCGCAAGCCCCGAATCCGATCCTGTACCTGTACCATGGCGGAGATTACAATGGTGGGAATCTCCAGCGGACGGATGTACTCCAGCAGCTCATAGCCGCTGATTTCCGGCAGCATCAGATCCAGCAGCACCAGCTGATATTGTCCCTGCTCCAGCAGGTCTGCCCCCGCTTTTCCGTCCAGCGCACAATCACACTGAAAGCCCTCCGCCGTCAGCGTACTGCGGATGAGATGATTGATGGCCGGGTCGTCTTCCACGATCAATACTTTTTTCATTTTCACTCCCCCAGACTTTCTTTATTGTAGCACAAAATTGTGCCGGAGTTGTGACTTTTTTCCGGAAGAAAAACGGCGGACACATTGCTGCGCCGCCGAAGTATTAGTTCTGTTCGTTCTGTTCCAGCGCCAGAAGGTCCTCACCGGGACGGACAATGCGCCGAATCCATTCCTTTCGTATCTCCCAGATGTTTCCGCACACATTGAAAATCGTCCAGTTGTCGATCTCAAAGACCCGTTTCCAGCTTTCCCGGATGCGCTGTTCTTCCTGAGGATACTGTCCCCGCCAACGCCCCTGCATGATCTCAAAGCCGCTGGCAATGCCCATTGCCCGAAGATGAGCCTGATAATCCTTTCTGTCGGCCTCGTCTCTGGGAATGTAGATGCGGTTCAGCACATAATCCCATTTTCCTTCGTCAAAATAGATGACCTTGTCCCGGGGAACCTCCAGCACATAGACCACCGTGCCTTCAATGGGACGAAGGCAGTTTTCCACGCTGATGGAGCACCAGATGGAAGCCTGCACATCCGATGGTCGGGGCACCCGCAGGGAGGCTTCCTCGGTAAACCAGTCATAGCTTTCCAGATAATGCTCGGCCATATCGCCAAAGTGCAGCCGGACATAGGTGCGGCTGTTGACAATGCGGCCATCCCGCTCCAGCTGGGCCAGCGTTTTTTCATTTTGTCGGGTGTACAGACGGACGGTTGTCTGGTTGTCCATTTTTGCCTCCTCCGGCTGTTCAGCGAAGGCAGGGCGCAATCATGGCATAGGCCAGCTCGGCAATCATGTCTGTGGCTGCCGGACTGTAGTGCCGTCTCGGCGTCTGCTTTTCGTTGAAAAACCGCTCCGGCTGACCGTAAAAGCTGCTGTAGGTATCCAGCAGCGGCACATGATGCTCCATGCACAAGCCCGCAAGGGCGCTGTTCCACCGGGGCAACAGCTGCTGACCTTCTATGCCGCAATAATCCTCGGAAAACCACGGCAGCAGCAGACACATAGGCTGCACGCCATTTTCATAGCAGCGGGCAAACAGCTGTTCCATATCCCGAAGATAGGGCGCAAGCTGCGGAGCGGGCTTGTTGATGCAGTTGGTGCCGAAGCCCAGAATGCAGATATCGGCATGATTGTCCGTCACCTGGTTGGTAAAATGCTCCAGCGCAAAATCGGTTCTGGTGTCGGGAAAGCCGCAGTTCAGCACCCGCACATTGGAAAAGCCGTTCTGCAAAAACAGCTGCTGAAGGCGATGGGGATAAGACAGCTCCTCTGGGCCGTCCTGCTGCAAATCGCCCAGATAATATTTCGTGTTGGAATCGCCATAGCACACAATGGTCAGCGGCGCTTGCCGGGAATATGCTTTCATAAAAATTCCTCCTTGCACACAGGTGCGCACAGATACAGAAAGGGCGGCGCATTCACGCCGCCCTTGGACAGTTGCTTATTTCAGGTTGTTTTCCAGCGTGACCAGATTGTCCCGCAGCTCACGGGGCAGACGATCGCCGATGGTGCCGTAGAATTCCTCGATGCTGGGCAGGTCGGCTCTCCAGGCTTCCTTGTCGATGGTCAGCAGCTCACGCAGCGCGAAGATATCGAACTTGCGGGCGGGAGAAATGTCGTAGTTCAGATCCTCCAGGCAGATATCCTCGGCCTTGGGCACATAACCGATGGCCGTTTCTTCTGCATCCACAGTACCCTCGCAGCGCTTGATGATCCACTCCAGAACACGGAAGTTGTCGCCGAAGCCGGGCCACATGAAGTCGCCTTCCGCATCGGTACGGAACCAGTTCACATGGAAGATCTTGGGCGCATTGGACATCTTCTTGCCCATGTCGATCCAGTGCTGGAAATAATCGCCCACATGATAGCCGATGAAGGGACGCATGGCCATGGGGTCACGACGGACAACACCCACAGCACCGGTGGCGGCGGCAGTGGTCTCAGAGGCCATGATGGAGCCGACGAACACGCCGTGATCCCAGTCACGGGACTGATACACCAGCGGTGCGCACTTGGCACGGCGGCCGCCGAAGATGATGGCAGACAGAGGCACGCCATCGGGATCTTCCCAGTTGTCTGCGATGCAGGGGCAGTTTTTGGCGGGGGCGGTAAAGCGGGAGTTGGGATGAGCGATCTTGGTGTTGGCGCTGTAATCATGGGGCTCGCCAGTCCAGTCCAGCAGACCTGCGGGAGGCTGCTTGGAGAGGCCCTCCCACCAGACGGTCTTGTCCTGGGGATTCAGAGCCACATTGGTAAAGATGGTATCACGATGGGTACAGGCCAGAGCGTTGGGGTTGCTGTGGGCATTGGTGCCGGGAGCCACGCCGAAGAAGCCGGCCTCGGGGTTCACGGCATACAGACGGCCGTCCTTGCCGACACGCAGCCAGGCGATATCGTCGCCCAGCGTCCAGACATGATAGCCCTTCTTGGCATAATAATCCGGGGGGAACATCATGGCCAGGTTGGTCTTGCCGCAGGCAGAGGGGAAGGCGGCAGCCACATAGCGCTTCTTTCCGTCGGGATATTCAATGCAGAGGATGAGCATATGCTCGGCCATCCAGCCCTCGTTCTTGCCCTGGAAGGAGGCAATGCGCAGAGCGAAGCACTTCTTGCCCAGCAGCACATTTCCGCCGTAACCGGAGTTGACAGACCAGATCGCATTGTCCTCGGGGAATTGCAGAATATAACGCTTGTCCGCATCCAGCGTGCACTTGCCGTGGAAGCCACGAACGAAGTCTTCAGAATCGCCCAGCTTGTCCATAACGGCCTGACCGACGCGAGTCATGATCGCCATGCTCACCACCACATAGATGGAGTCGGTGATCTCAATGCCCACCTTGGCAAAGCGGGAGGCCACAGGGCCCATGCAGAAGGGGATCACATACATGGTACGGCCCTTCATGGAGCCGCGCAGCACATCAGAAGCAACCCGATAGCCCTCCTGGGGGTCCATCCAGTTGTTGGTGGGGCCACAGTCCGCCTGATTGCGGGTGCAGATAAAGGTGCGGCCTTCCACGCGGGCCACATCGTTCAGCGCGGAACGATGATAATAGCAGCCCGGCAGCTTCTCTTCGTTCAGCTTAATCAGCTCTCCGGTGGCCATAGCCTCCCGGCGCAGACCTTCCAGCTGCTCCTCGCTGCCGTCAATCCAGACGACCTGATCGGGGCAAGCCAGCTTTTCAGCGTCCTGAACAAACTGCAGGACGGCTTTGTTCGTGGTCAAGGACATAATTTTATTCCCTCCAAATAATCTTTGGTATGCTTATCAAAACACGCAACCTTGATTGTAACGGATTTCCGATTTTTTAGCAATCAATATTTTGCCGAGATTCCATCGTTTTTTACGAAATAATTGTGCATTTTGACAGCGAGTTCTTGGAATTGACGCAAATCCAGTGATTCGCCACGAATATTTTCGGAAATTCCCATGTTTTTCAGGAGTTCGACGGCATCTTCCCGGGAAATCTGCTTTCCATATTCCATACAGATTCCGTTGACAAGAGTTTTTCTGCGGTTGGCAAAGCCCGCCCGGATGGCCCGAAAGACCTCCTGACCGGTGACTTCCTCCGGCTGCGAAGTATGTCTGTCCAGCCGCAGCACCACGGAATCCACCTTGGGCTGAGGAATAAAGCGGTCCCGGGGAACGGAAAGGATCACCTTCGGTGTCGCGTAATAGGCTGTCTGCACGGAAAAGGCGCAGTACTCCTTCTCCCCTGCCCGGGCGCAGATTCGCTGGGCGGCCTCCTTCTGCACCATCACCACCACCCGCTGAAAGCAGCCGCTCTCCAGCAGCGCCGCAATGGCCGGGGAGGTGATGTAATAGGGCAGATTGGCACAGGCGATCACCGGGCCCCCGTCAAACTGTTCCCGGCACAGAGCGGGAATATCCGTTTTCAGCACATCCCCCTGCACCAGCGAAAAATTGTCAAACTCTGCCATGGTCTCCCGGAGGATCTCCGGAAGCCTGCGATCCAGCTCCACTGCTGCCACCTTTTTGGCCCGTTTGCAAAGCTCCCGGCTCAGAGCGCCGATTCCCGGACCGATCTCCACCACATTGGTTTCCGGCGTCAGATCAGAGAGCTCTGCGATTTTATCGGGAATGCTGTCATCACAGAGAAAGTTCTGCCCAAGCTCCCGGGAAAAGCGAAAGCCATGCCGCAGCAAAAGCTGCCCGATGTCATTGGGATCACAAAGATTCATACCTGTCCTCCTTACTGCTGACGGCCGCTGCGGCCCGGTTTTTTGTCCAGCAGCTGACCGATGGTACTGCCGTGCCCGGCCCGGGCCCGGTATTGCCGGACGATCTGGCTGATTTCCGTATGGGTTTGCAGCACCTCACTGCGAAATGCCAGCGACGGCACCCGCACAGCGCCGTGGCCCAGAATAATCAGCTGCTCCATACCGTCGGAGGTGGCCACCCGCACCCGGTATTTTTTGCCCATTTCATAGGTGACTTTTTCAATATACATATCGGCAGTTTCCGCCTCTTTGGTGTAAACGATGCTGATGTTGTGATATTTTTCAACAGAGCCGGGGTTGTTCGGCACCCTGTATGCGTCAAACACCAGAATCAGTCCGCACTTGCGATAGCCCTGATAATTACAGAGAATATCCGCCAGCGACTGCCGTGCGGCCTCCAGACTTTCCGCTGCCAGACTCTTCAGCTCGTCCCAGGAAAAAATGATATTGTAGCCGTCCACCAGCACATATTCCGGAAGCTGCTGCACCGGCGTGCGTGGGTGTGGCGCAGGCTCGTCAAAGGTCACATCCTGCTTCCGCGGAATAAACTCCCGGCGACGCACGGCTCCATAGGTGCGTTCATAAATGGCCTGAAGCTCCTTGTCCTCCTCCACCGTGCCACGATAGGCACCCATGCTGCGGGAACGGGGGGCGCTTTCCTGCTCCGGCATGGTCTGCTGTCTGGGCAGAGCACTCTCCAGATGCATATGCTCCGGCACCTGATCCCAGGGCACAACGAACCCGGCTCCATGGGCACAGAAAACGGAGTCCGGCGTATTTTCCAGATCGTTTTCCGGCTGGTAGTTGCAAGCCTCCAGCACGGCCCACTGATCCCGGCAGGGCTCATAGCCGCGCACCTGAAGAGACAACCGTCCCCGGCCCCGGGTATAGGCGGCGATCTCCATGGTATAATCCCGCATGGCAGCTACAGGAGCCCAGCCCTTCAGCACTGTAAAGTCATCTTCCTGTACAGGTGCTTCGCACACGCCGCCCATCTGCTGCACATCGGTCAGCGCCCGTCCTGCATTGGCGCAGGGCACCCGCAGGGTAAAATCGTAGCAGGGCTCCAGCAGAATGCTGTTGGCCTGCATCAATCCCTGCCGCACCGCACGATAGGTGGCCTGTCGGAAATCGCCGCCCTCCGTATGCTTCAGGCTGGCCTTGCCGGTCAGCAGGGTAATGCACATATCGGTAATAGGTGAGCCTGTCAGCACACCCAGATGCTGTTTTTCCTCCAGATGGGTCAGGATCAGACGCTGCCAGTTCAGATCCAGTACATCCGTGCTGCAGGCGCTGTCAAACACCAGTCCCGAGCCTCTTTCTCCCGGCTGGAGCAACAGATGCACCTCCGCATAATGGCGCAGCGGTTCAAAGTGGCCTACGCCCTCCACGGTGTCGGTGATGGTCTCCCGATAGACCACGCTGCCCGGCCCGAAGGTGGCCTCCAATCCGAATCTGTCCCGCATCAGCCGCTGAAGCACCTCCAGCTGCACCTCGCCCATCAGCTGCACATGAATCTCCTGTAACTGCTCATTCCACAGAATGTGCAGCATGGGATCCTCTTCCTCCAGCTGGGAAAGGAGACGCATAGTTTCCGGCAGATTGCATTCCGGCGGCAGCAGCAGCTGATAGGTCAGCACCGGCTGAAGAGCCGGAGGCTCTCCGCTCTGCTCCGTGCCAAAGCCCTGTCCCGGGGCAGACTGGCTCAAACCGGTAACGGCACACACCGTCCCTGCCTCCGCCTGCTCCACCGTCCGATATTTCGCGCCGGAATACAGACGAATCTGATCCACCTTTTCCTCCCAGTGCCCGTTTTTTCCGCTGCCGGAAAGCAGGGTTTTCACCTTCAGCGTACCGCCCGTGACCTTCATCCAGGTGAGGCGTGTTCCCTGTGCGTCCCGGGAAATTTTATAGGCCCGCAGTCCCAGCGTGTCCGGATATTGCAGCTCCTGCGTATAAACGGAAAGATCCTCCAGCAGCTGCTGCACGCCCTCCAGCTTCAGCGCAGAGCCAAACCGGCAGGGATAGACCTTTCGGGCCGCCACGGCCTCCCGAATCTCCCAGTCCTTCAGCCGTCCCGCCGTCAGATAGCGCTCCAGCAGGCTCTCATCACACAGCGACAGCTGCTCCTGAAAGGCCGGTGTATCCTGCTGGCCAAAATCCACGCACCGGTCACTGAGCCGGGATTGCAGCTCATGCAGCAGCCGTTCCCGGTCGGCGCCTGCCAGATCCATTTTGTTGATAAATAAAAAGGCGGGAATCTCATAGCGCTCCAGCAGCCGCCACAATGTCTCCGTATGGCTCTGTACGCCGTCGGTTCCGCTGATGACCAGAATGGCATAATCGAGGATTTGCAGCGTGCGCTCCATCTCCGTGGAAAAATCCACATGGCCGGGAGTATCCACCAGTGTGATCTCCACCTCCGGCAGCTCCAGCCGGGCCAGCTTGGAAAAAATCGTAATGCCCCGCTCCCGCTCCAGCGCATTGTTGTCCAGAAACGCATTGCCGTGATCTACTCTTCCCAGACGGCCGATTCCGCCGCCCGCATACAAAAGGCCCTCGGAAAGCGTGGTTTTTCCCGCGTCTACATGGGCCAGAATGCCGACACTGATTCGCTTTTTTGCTTTCTGTTCGCCCATGGCAGAATCTCCTTTCTGTTTCAGATACACAGTTTAACAGCAGAAAAGCCACAGATCACGCCTGCGCAATGATCGGCGGCTGTTTTGTCTGCATGATTTCCATGCGCTTTTCAGCGCTTTTTCCCCCGGCCTCCGGTGTGAAGCGGCTTTTTCCGCACGGAAAAGCCAAAGGTGCCCAGCTGCTTGCCCAAAGTAAAATACGCCCCGTGAGCATAGGCCAGCAGTCCGCATTTTTCCATATGCAGCGCACCCTTTTCATCCACAAACCGGGGATCCACATCCACGGCCGTGATCTCCGCAAGGAACATATCGTGGCTTCCCAGATGGAGGGTTTCCCGGACACGGCACTCTAAAGACACGGGACACTCTGTAATTGCAGGAGCCTTTACAGTGAAGGCCGCTTCAGGCGTAAGCCCGGCAAGGGCAAACTTATCCCCGTCTCTGCCGGATTTGACGCCGCACAGATCCACTGCACGGGCAATGCTCTCACAGGGCAGGTTGATGACAAACTCGCCCGTCTCTGCAATCATGTGGTGAGAATAGCGTTCCGGCCGGACGGAGACATAGGTCATCGGCGGATCGGAGCAGACAATGCCCGTCCACGCTGCCGTCAGCACATTATATTCTCCCTGAAAATCACCGCAGCTCACCAGAGCGGGCGGCGCCGGTGCCAGCAGCGTTCCGGCCTTCCATTGCAGCTTCATAAGCGTATCCTTTCTGAAAAAGCCCGCCGTGGGCGGGCCTGTTTGTGTTGCTGTGTCAAGATAAAAGCCCCGTCTGGCGGAGTGCGGATGTGTTAAATAACCCGCAGCAGCAGGTGGGCAAGCTGTCGCTCCTTTAATCGGCTCCCAACTTCCGCGTTTTTCACGGGAGGTCTGCCAACGGGGAACGAACCCGCAATCCCGAATAACACATTGTAGGTTAAATAAGGAAATCCGCACCCCGCCAAACGGGGCTTTTTTCAGTTACTGCACCGGCGTATCCCCGCCGTCTTCCTCATCCTCGAAGGTTTCCTCCAGACGCTCGGAGAAAATCTGGAACATTTCGGCCTCTTCGTCCTCATCGTCCAGCGTCACCAGCATCTCTTCCCCGTCGTCCTCCAGCTCGACCTTCATAATAATCAGCTCATAGGCATCGTCCAGAGACATCTCCGTGGGGAGAAAGGCCATATAGGTCTGGCCGTTATATTCCACCGTGTCCAGATGCTCCAGCTCGATCTCCTGTCCGTCTTCATCGGTAAGCACTACAAAATCATTGCCGTATTCGTCACTCATAAAACAGGCCTCCTGTGCGTTGTGTTTCTATTATAGCCGATTCCCGGAGAAAATGCAACGGTCTTCTTTGTCGATCCTGCGAATTTCTGCTTTCTGTCAGCGGCCCGGCGTAATGCTGCCCAGCACCACCGGCATTTTCGCACCGGTGGCCGAGGGAAGATTGCCCGGTCTACGGCACATGGTCTCATAGCCCAGCACCGCGAAGGCCACAGCCTCCTTGCTGTCTCCCGGCAGTCCCGCATCCTCCGTGCGGCCGATCCGGCATTCCGGCAGCTCCTGCGCCAGCATTTTCCGCAGTGCGGGATTCCGTGCGCCGCCGCCGCACAGCAGCACCTCATCGGGCAGCTGCGGCAAAAATCTGCGATAAGCATCCGCCGTGCTGCGGGCAGTAAAGGCCGTCAGCGTAGCCAGAATCGTCTCTTTGCTCTCCCCTGCCAGCTCCTGCAAATAGCCTGTACAGCGCTGTACACCAAACAGCTCCCGTCCGGTGGATTTGGGCGGCTGCATGGAAAAATAGGGTTCCTCTGCCATCCATCGTGCCAGCACATCCTCCCGCACCTGTCCGGCCAGCGCAAGCTTGCCATCCCAGTCACAATGCAGTTTGCCTTCGGTCAGTACCTCTGCCGCCCGATCCAGCAGCATATTGCCCGGACCGGTATCAAAGCCCAGCTGCGCACCCTTTCCGCCGGCAGGCAGCCAGGATACATTGCCGATGCCGCCGATATTCTGCACGGCACGGCTTTTTTCCGGATGGGTCAGCAGCAGCGCATCCACAAAGGGCACCAGCGGTGCGCCCTGTCCTCCGGCTGCCATGTCCCGGCTGCGAAAGTCGGAAACTACGGTAACGTCGGTTCGCTGCGCAATGACAGCGGGATTTCCCAGCTGCAAGGTAGAGGGCACGCCCATACCGCTGTTCGGCGGAATGTGCCAGACCGTCTGGCCGTGTGAGCCGATAAAATCTACCTGTTCCGGCTGAAGCTTTGCCGCTGCAATGGCTTGCAGTGCCGCCTGCGCAAAGGCTTCACCCAGCGAAAAATTCAGCTGGCACAGCAGGTCTACCCGGCCCGTCTCCGGTCGGAATGCCTGAAAAATCTGTTCCCGCAGCTCCGGCTCCAGCGGACGGGTGGTAAAGCTCAACAGCTCCCATTCCAGCATGGGCGGCGCGCCGGAAAGCCGAACACAGGCTGCGTCCATACCGTCGGCGCTGGTGCCGCACATCAGACCAACGCCGATCATCGGACATCCGCCGCCTTTGTGCAGGTATCCGCATGGTCAATCGCAGAGATCAGCTCCTCCACGATTCCCTTCCGGCGGCTGCCCAGTGTACGGTTTTCCCGACCGTTATATACATCATTGGTCAGCAGCGCAAAGCAAAGCTCCCGCTCCGGGTCGCACCAGGTGCAGGTTCCGGTAAAGCCGGTATGGCCAAAGCTGGGCCTGGACAGCGGGAAGGAATGGGCATCGGTATCCAAGATTCGCAGCTGCCACATGATTCCCCGGCGATCCCAGCGGTTCATC
>CAZIPA010000006.1:0-69893 GCA_964541085.1 uncultured Oscillospiraceae bacterium
CCGATCACCTCCCGCAGATTGTGAGGAGGAATGTTGGTGGCCATACCTACGGCGATACCGGAGGAACCGTTTACCAGCAGATTGGGGAACCGGGAGGGCACCACCAGCGGCTCCTTCCGGGTCTCGTCAAAGTTGGGAAGAAAATCTACCGTTTCCTTTTCGATGTCCCGGAGCATCTCCCCCGCCATTTTTGCCATACGGGCCTCGGTATAACGGTAGGCCGCCGGGGGGTCGCCGTCTACGGAACCGAAGTTGCCGTGGCCGTCCAGCAGCGGATAGCGCATGGAAAAATCCTGGGCCAGACGCACCAGCGCGTCATAAACGCTGGCATCTCCATGGGGATGATACCGGCCCAGCACATCGCCCACGGCGGTGGCGCACTTGCGGAAGGGTCTGTCATGGGTGAGATTGTCCTCATACATGGCATAGAGAATCCGCCGGTGTACCGGCTTCAGGCCGTCCCGCACATCGGGCAGCGCCCGGCCCACAATCACCGACATGGCATATTCGATATAGCTCTGCTTCATTTCCGAAACGAGCTCGCTTTCGTGAATCACCTGATTGGGAAAGGCGATATCCTCGGGCTTATAATCCTTGTTTTTATGTGCCATTGTGCTTCGCCTCCCTTAAAAGTCCAGATTCACGGCGTACTGGGCGTTTTCTTCGATGAACGCCTTTCTCGGCTCCACATTTTCGCCCATGAGCACGGTAAAGATCTCATCCGCCTGCACTGCATCCTCCAGACAGATGCGCCGGAGGGTACGGGTCTCGGGATTCATGGTAGTCTCCCACAGCTCATGGGGATCCATTTCACCAAGGCCCTTAAAGCGGCTGATGTCCACCTTGGCGTTGGGATTGTCCGCCCGCAGCTGGGCAGAAATGGTATCCCGCTCCGCCTCGGAAAAGGCCAGTCTTGTGGTCTTGCCTCTGGTGAGCTTGAACAGCGGCGGCACGGCAGAGTAAACATAGCCCTGCTCGATCAGCGGCCGCATGAAACGGAAGAAGAAGGTGAGCAGCAGGGTGCGGATGTGTGCGCCGTCCACATCGGCATCGGCCATGATGATGATTTTATGATAGCGCAGACGGTTCAGGTCAAACTCATCGCCAATGCCCGCGCCCAGAGCGGTAATCACCGGCTGCAATTTGTCGTTGCCATACACCTTGTCTGCCCGGGCCTTTTCCACATTGAGCATCTTGCCCCACAGGGGCAGAATGGCCTGAAACCGGCTGTCCCGGCCCTGGGTGGCAGAGCCGCCTGCGGAGTCGCCCTCCACGATATAAATCTCCGTCAGCGCCGGGTCACGCTCGTTGCAGTCCCGCAGCTTATCGGGCATCTGGCCGGATTCCAGACCGGTCTTGCGCCGGACGGATTCTCTGGCCTTTTTGGCGGCTTCCCGGGCACGGTTGGCCATAAGGGCCTTTTCCAGAATGATCCGGCCCACCTGGGGATTTTCCTCCAGAAACTGATCCAGCTTTTCCGTAAGAATATTGTTCACCAGTGTGCGGATCTCGCTGTTGCCCAGCTTGGCCTTGGTCTGGCCCTCGAACTGGGCATTGGTGAGTTTGACGGAAATGACGCAGGTCAGACCCTCCCGGCAGTCTTCGCCGGAAACCTTTTCATCGTCCTTCAGCAGCTTGACCTTGCGGCCATAGCTGTTGAGCACCGTGGTCAGCGCCCGTCGGAAGCCCTCTTCATGCATACCGCCCTCGGGGGTGTGGACATTGTTGGCAAAGGAAAGGGTCAGCTCGTTATAGCCGTCGTTATACTGCATGGCGATTTCCGCCACGGAATCGTCTTTGGCACCGGAGACATAGATCACCTGCTCATGGAGCGGGGTCTTGTTCTTGTTGAGATAGGTGACAAACTCCCGGATACCGCCCTGATAGCACATGGAATCCATACGCTGACCTTCCGGCAGCCCGGCGGATTTTTCCCGGGCATCGGTGATGGTGATGCGCAGACCGGCATTCAAAAAGGCTTCCTCCCGCATCCGGGTGTGCAGAGTATCATAGGAATATTCCAGCTCCTCAAACATCTCCGGATCGGGCTGGAAGGTGACGGTGGTGCCGGTATGATCCGTTTCACCGATGATTTTCATGGGCTGGGTGACCTTGCCCCGGGCGAACTTCATCTCATAGATTTTGCCGTCCTTGTGAACCTGCACCTCCAGCCATTCCGACAGGGCATTTACCACAGAAGCGCCCACGCCGTGAAGACCGCCGGACACCTTATAACCTCCGCCGCCAAACTTGCCGCCGGCATGGAGAATGGTATACACCACCTCCAGGGCGGGCTTGCCGGTCTGGGCCTGAATATCCACGGGAATGCCCCGGCCATTGTCGGTGACGGTGATGCTGTTGCCCTCGTTGATGGTCACAGTGATCTCCGTGCAGTAACCGGCCAGCGCCTCGTCAATGGCATTGTCCACGATCTCATACACCAGATGATGCAGACCGGAAACGCTGGTGGAGCCGATATACATACCCGGCCGCTTGCGCACCGCGTCCAGACCCTCCAGCACCTGAATCTCCGAGGCATCATACTGCCCCTCGACCTTTTTCAATACTTCTTCGTTCATGTGTTCCTGTTCCATAATTCCAAACATCTTTCCTTCTATTCAATCGACATCGACAGTGAGAATTTTAATGGAAAAAGCAAACGCCGCAGAGCGGTGCGCTTTGTATTTCACGCTTGGCTCTCCCTCTGGGAGAGCTGTCACCGCAGGTGACTGAGAGGGTTGCTGAGACAAACGAACCTTCAGAATAAGTGTGCAATGATTCTATAGCATAAACATCCCCTGCCGGGCAGCTTGCGCAGCAAGCCCCCGCCGCCCAGTGGCGGCGTCATGCCGCAGGGAGGCGCAGCAGTGCGCCAACCGAGGCGGTTAAATCCACCGGAGGCCCCTGCAAAATCGAAGATTTTGTGGGGATGGTACTTTCGTGTGGACGAAAGTACCCAAAGGCCAGCGGAGGGGTGTTGCGAATCCCCCCTCCTGCACCACCCCTAACGCCCGCTCAGTCGCCGCGGGGCTGCCCTCTGAGAAAGCGGGACGCAGTAAAAGCCCTTCCGTCCTTCGTCCCCCATCTCCTCACGCCCGCAGGCACTTCACGCACGAAGTGCGCTTCACGATGCAGGGCATCGCTTCACGCCGCAAGGCGCTTCACTTCTTTCATCCCGCAGAATATCATCAGCGCAGCTGATATCACTGCGCCGCCACTGGGCGGCGGGGAGGCTTTGATGATAGCAGTTTGCCTCCTGCTTTTCTATTTACACCAACTCCACATCACTCAGTCCGTCCACGCCTTCTTCCAGGCGTTTCAGCAGGGTGCGGGAGCTGATCTGGGAGATATACACCACAAAATCGTCCTTTTCCCGGCAGACCACGGCGGATTTTGGCAGCTCGTCGGTGATGACAAAGACCTTTCCCGCCTTTTCCGCGGACTCCAGATAATTCCGGGTATAGCGGCTCCAGGTGGCGGTGTCCATGTCAAACACCAGTATAATGCTGTCTACCGGCACGGCCACATCCCGGCCCAGATGCAGAAACATCCGATTTTCCTCCCGATTTACAGCCGGACGATTCCGGCATTCATAAACTCCGGCCGCTCTTCGCAGCAGGTGATAATACTCTGTCCTCCCATGGCATGGCTGGCCACAAACGCCTGTCGGGGCGCATCCAGCTCGGAAAGCACATCATCCAGCAGCAGCAGCGGATATTCTCCCCCGTCCCGGAAAAACAGCTCCCGCAGACCAAACTTCAGCGCCAGCGCAGCGGAACGGGTCTGCCCCTGAGAGGCATAGGCCCGGGCAGAGCGTCCGTTGATGAACAGCTCCACATCATCCTTGTGAACGCCGGAAAGGCACTGTCCCACCGCAAGCTCTGCCTGCCGATGGGTCTGCAAATGCTCTGACAGCTGCCGTGCGATCTCCTGCACCGATGCAAATGGATCGGAAACCGTCTTTACCGTATGATATTCCAGCGCCAGCTGCTCCTTTCCGCCGGAAATGGCAGAATGCAGCCGGGGACATTCTTCCCCCAGACCACGGCAGAGCCGGGCCCGATAACCTACAAGCTCCGCACCCAGCAGAGAAAGCTGGGCATCAAAGGAGGCTATCAGCGCTTCCTCCGGCGGCGTATCCTGCTTCAGCAGTTTGCTTTTGCTTTCCAGCAGCTTTTCATACCGGGCCAGAATTGCACCGTACCGGGGCCGCAGCTGACACAGGGCATCGTTGAGAAAATCCCGCCGTCCGGCAGCCGGGCCCTTAATCAGCAGCAGATCCTCCGGCGAAAACAGCACGCATTGCAGCGCTTCCTGCAGCTCTCCCTGCCGCTGCTTTTTCACGCCGTTGACCCAGACGGTGCTTCTTCCTGATGCGGGCAGCTGCATTTTTAACAGCAGCTCCCGGCCGTGGGCCTCCACCTTTCCCTGAATCAGGGCGGCAGACTGTTCCCACCGCACCAGCTCCTGCTTGCGGGCGCACCGCCAGGAACGCAGACCGGTGAGACACCAGATGGCTTCCAGCAGATTGGTCTTGCCATTTCCGTTGTCGCCGCAGAGGATATTCACCCCCGGCTGAAAGGAAAAGGCCGCTTGCTCATAGCTGCGAAAATTCTGAAGCTGAATGGAATGCAGGATCATTTCTGCTTGACAATGCGCAGGGTTGCATCGTTTAATGTCACGCTGTCACCCGGACGAATCTTTTTTCCCCGCATGGGGCAGGATTCGCCGTTGACAAACACATAGCCCTCTTCAATAAGGCTCTTGGCCTCGCCGCCGGTGATGCAGAGCCCGGCATATTTCAAAAGGCTGTCCAGCTTGATATGTTCGGATTTGATGGCAATTTCCCGTTCCATCTTATTCCCCCGCTTTCAGCCGCACCGGCAGCACAAGATAGGTATAGCGGTCGCCCTCCGCCGGGGTCATGGTGGCGGGAGAAAGGGCGCTCTTCAGGCCGAGAACAAACTCCTCATCCTGACAGGCCCGCAGGGCGTCCAGCAGATATTTGTTGTTGAAGCCGATCTCCAGCGTGGTGCCGCAGTCGGGAATGTCGATCTCGTCATAGCTGCGGCCCAGAGCGGTGACACAGCACAGCTTGAGCTTGCTGCCTTCAAAGGTGCAGCGCACGGGATTTTTCAGCCGCTCGGAAATAATCAGACTGACCCGCTCCACGGCAGAGATCAGCTGGCTGCGGTTGAGCTTCAGCTGAATGGGCTGCTCTGCGGGCACCGCTGCCCGCCAGTTGAGAAACTCACCCTCCAGCAGACGGGTGGTGATCCGGGTGCGGTCAAAGGCAAACAGAGCGTGCTTACGCTGGGGATAAATGGTGCATACGGAGTCATCGGAATCGGGCAGGATCCGGGCGATCTCCTTCAGCGCCTCGCCGGGCACCACAAAGCGGAAGCTCTCCTCCTGAGCGCATTCGATCTCCTCCTGCCGCACGGCCAGACGGTAGCCGTCCACGCCCACCATGCGGAAAACACGGTCGGTGACCTCCATCAGCGAGCCTGTGATAATGGGCTTGTTTTCGTTGTCGCCCACGGCAAACAGCACGCCGGAAATCATTTCCCGCAGCAGTCCGGAGGACAGGCGGAAGCATTCGGAAGAGTTCACCTCCGGCATTTCCGGAAATTCCTCCGGGTCAGAGGCAATCAGCTGAAACTCCGATGCGCCGCCGCGAATGGTGGCCATCAGCCGGTCATCCACATCAATTTCCACGGTTTCCGCAGGAAGACGGCGTACAATGTCAAACAGGATCCGGGCATTCAGCACTACCCGTCCGTGACGGCGAATATCCGCGTCAATTTCCCGTTGAATGGAGGTTTTGTAGTTGAAGCCGCTGATGAGCACATTGCCCGCGCCGCTTTCCAGCAGCAGGCCCTCCATCACGGCAGAGGCACTTTTGACACCCACCGCATGACTGCAAATGGAGACCGCTTCTGCAAGGGCGGATTTTTCACAGGTGAAACGCATATGCAGCGCTCCTTTCTATCAAATTTGAAGAAATTCTTTTCGTAGTAGTCGTAGGGGCTGTGGTAAATTCGGAAAACGCCGGAAACGCCTGAAATGACGGTGCTTTTCCCGTCCACAGCCGCCTGTTGAAAAGGAAATGTTTTTTTCGACGGTTTTCACAGGCAAATGTTTTTAACAGTTTTAACAGAGTTTTCCACAGAAAACTGTGAAGTGAAGGATGTCATCCCTGTTTTTACAGGGGTTTTCTCCGGCTGGAGCCCTGTGAAAAGGGGCGATTTTGGCCGAAGTTTTGAACAGGTTACTGCTCCGTGATGTTTTTTTGCAGATCGGCCACTTTATTTTTCAAAAGCTCATCCTCCTGCATGGCCGCCGTGAGCTTTTCCACGCCGTAAATCACAGAGGTGTGATGCTGGTTGAAGACCTTGCCGATCTCCGGATAGCTCATGCCGCCGATCTCCCGCATGAGATAGCAGGCCACCTGCCGGGGAACCACGATCTCCTTGCTCCGGGCTTTGGAGGTGAGCCGGGACTGTTCAATGACAAAATAGTCCGCCACTTCCTGCAGAATCATCTCCGGCGTGGGATGCAGACCGGGCTTTTCCTTGAAAATGTCCCGAATGGCCGTCTGGGCCAGCTCCATGTCAATGGGTTTGTTCATCAGCGTGTGAATGGCGGCGATTTTTTTCACCGCGCCCTCCAGCTCACGCACATTGTTGGTGATGTTCTCGGCAATGTAGGTGACCACCCGGGTGGGAATGGTGATGCCCATACCGGCGGCCTTGGCCTGAATCATGGCCATGCGGGTCTCCAGATCGGGACTCTGAATGTCCGCCATCAGACCGCTTTCAAACCGGGTGCGCAGACGGTCGTTCAGCGTGGCGATTTCCTTGGGCGGCCGGTCGGAGGTGAGCACGATCTGCTTGCCTGCCTGATACAGCGCCTCAAAGGTGTGGAAAAATTCCTCCTGCATCCGCACCTTGTTGGCGAGAAACTGTACATCGTCCATGAGCAGCAGGTCTACCTGCCGGTATTTCTGATAAAAATCCGCAAAGCCGGAGTTCAGCGCGGTCAGCAGATCGTTCATGAAATCCTCACTCTTGATGTAGAGAATGCGGAAGGTGGGATGGGTCTTGCGGATGTAGCCCGCAATGGCGAACAGCAGATGGGTCTTGCCCAGTCCGGAGCCGCCGTAAAGAAACAGCGGGTTGTACAGGGTGGCCGGCTGCTTTGCCACCGCCAGTGCCGCCGCGTGGGCAAACTGGTTGCTGCTGCCCACAATAAAGCGCTCAAAGGTGTAACCGGCGTAAACGCTGGTGTCGCTTTGCAGCCGCCAGCTGTCTGCCTCCGGGCCGAAGACATACAGAGGCCTGGTGGGTGCTTTCAAAAGATGAGAAATAATTTCCGAAACATTGTCGGTAAACTGGGCTGTCAGCGTCTCCTGAAACAGCTCGCTGGCCGCCTCGATGACAAAGCAGCCGTTTTGAATGGCGATGGGCCGGGCATCCTTGAACCAGGGATCCACGGTGATGGCTCCCAGCTCGTCCCGCAGCTGCCGCAGGGTTGCGTCCAGCAGGGCTTCGGGCGTATACATGGCTGTGATTTCCTCCTTTTTTCTGTCTCTTTCCTTCTGGCTTTTTCCTCCGAAAATGAAAAAGCACGGCTGTCCGCGTCAGAAAAAAGCGCCCCCGCCCTCCGGTGCGTACATACCCTTCTCAGTATACCACACATATGATAAAAAGGAAAGTAAAAATTGCTGTGTTTTGCCCACGGATTTTCGCTCTGCGGGCCAAACAAAGACAGGGGAAGCTTTTCGCCGCCGGAACACTCTGTTGTTCCATTATAGCGCGTTTCCGTGCACAGAAAAAATGAAGCAGTTCACTTGACAGGTTCCCCGCAAAATCGAAGATTTTGCGGGGGCCACTTCAGATTTGACCGCCTCGGTCGCCCCGCTTCCGGGGCTTCCTGCGGCATGACGCCGCCACTCGGCGGCGGGGGCTTGCGCCTTTTTGCAAAATCGAAGATTTTGCGGGAAAGCAGAGCCGATATCATTGCGCAGCCTCTCTGCCGCCTCTCTTAAAAAATCCGCTAAAACCGCTGTGGTATCATTATTTCACAAGCTCCCGCCGGGCACAGCCAGACGGAGAAAAAAAGAAAAGGAGATCATAAAAATGACGAACCATCCTATCGACGGAGCCCTTGCCGCCAACGAAAAATCCTTTGAGATCGACCTCGTGAACAAGCAGACCGGCGCGACCTATGCCCGGGCGAATGTCCTCGAAGACAACACCATGACGCAGATCCTTGGTGAGTATGCCGACGATATCGGCGTGAATCCCAAGAGCAGCAAACTCATTTTCGAAAACAAGCGCACCGGCGTGTCCACTTCCAATGCTGCCGAAACGGTTCAGGCCATGGGTCTGAAGCAGGGGGATGTGCTGGCAATTACGGATGACGGCGGTGTTGCGGCGGATGCTGCCGTAGTGTAAGCGAAGGGGGTATGACCGGATGGTGACGATCTGGATTCTGGTAGCCCTGTGTCTGGCCGCCTGCGGCGTCATCCTGATCTGTGCAACGGAAAAAGCGCCCCGGCGCCGCACTGTCAGACGGCCGCCTCCGCTCCCTCCCCGGGATCATCGGAACACAGCGCCGCCTCCGGTCGCTCGCCCCCAGACAGGCACATGCGGTGCCGCCCCCACAAGACCCCTGCCGCCCCGGCGTGTTTCAGCATCGGCAACCGTCAATGCAGCAGCAGGCACCGTCCGGGCCGGCAGCGGCCCCCGTGGACTTCAGCCCCATCAGTTTCCCTGCTGTCCCATGGATAAATCGCGGAATGTTCCGGGAATGCAGCAGCTGATCTTCTGGGACAGTGGGAAAAACTGCTATCGCTGTTCCCGTGGCCACCGGTTCCGGAGCAACGGAAGGCCGCTCTGACAACACAAACGAAAGGATCGTGTCCTATGTCCAAGGTTATTTACAACACATTAAAGCTGTCTGAATACCGGTCGCTGTTTCATGGAATGCGGGTGCTGGTAATCGGCGCAGGTGCGGTGGGCACCCATCTTATGGAAAAGTTTGCGAAAATGGGTCTTTCCCCGGATGCGCTGGACTTTGACTTTTTCACGCTGGAAAACGCAGCAAAGCACAGCTGTCTGATCCGCACGCCGGAGGATGCCAACCGGAACAAGGCGGAATGCGCCGCCGCCCGGGTACAGCCTCTTCTGGATGACGGCTGCTCCTCCAACGGGATCGACGGTGATCTTTGCAAAATCGGCCCCGAGGCGCTGGCAGATTATCGCTTTGTGGTGGTGGCTGTGGATAATTTCGATGCCAAGGTGCTGCTGGGCGAGCTGGTCCGGCAGCTTCCGGAGGAACGGCGGCCCATCGTCATCATGGACGGAACCTATGATGAGCTTGCCCAGAGCGTGATTCTCGATAACAACGACTTCTGTCTGCGCTGTCTGATCAGCGAAGACTGGATGCCCGACAGCAGCATCCGTACCTCCTGCTCCGGGCCGCAGGTGCGGCAGCGGAACGGTGCGGAGGAGATCGTCCGCACCTCCAACCTTGCCAGCTCCATGGCCGCACAGCTCAGCGCAGAACAGCTCCGGGCCTGTGTGATCGGAAACGGCGATGTCATGAACCGCCGGCTGATCTATACGGCCTATCCCCATCTGGAGCTGAGCTCCTCCCGGCCCCTGCGGAAGCGTGACTGCTCCGGCTGCGCGATCCATCCGCCCGCAGAGATCCAGTGGCTCCACGGCAGCGTTCTGGATATCACCCTGAAGGATGCCATGCAGCAGATTTCCGCCATTCTGGGCACGGAGGATTTCGAGCTCTCCGTCCATCAGCTGAACTACCGGCGGGTATCCCACGCCCGCTTTATTGTGGATGATGTCTGTCATTCCTGCGGGAAACCCATCCCGGTGATGCGCCATGAGGGCCGCCTGTTTCTGAACGATCTGCTGTGTACGGCCTGTGCCGCACAGGGAAAGCAGGCCCGTCAGGATGCCTCCTTTTCCCACGGAGAGGCGCTGGACGCCTTTGTGCCCGGCAGCCCGGAGGCGCTTCAGGAAATGACGCTCTACGATCTGGGCTATCCTCTCGGCGCACACCTTGCGGTGCTCCAGCGCAATCAGGCCCTGGACCTGCTGGAGCTGGGAAAAATCACGAAAACCGTGTTTGCATTGGACGGGGATGCCCGGAAGATGCATGAAATCCATAAGCTTTGATAAGGAGGCTTTTCCATGAGCGATTATACTGCCAGCTATACCGATGAAAAGGGCCGTACCAAACAGGCCTCCCTGACCCCGGAGGACTCCATGCTGGCGCTGAAAAACGACTATGAAGAGGTTCTTCGGCGCTACAATCCCAAATATGTGACCATCCGCCGGATGCAGGCAAAGGCCGGTGAGGCGGCACACCTGCGGGTGACGGTCAACGCCCCTTCCCACTATCTCACCGCCATCTCCGACACCGAGCCCAAGGCCTGTGACTCCATGGATGTGGATATCATCTGTTACATGGGCTATCCCCTCAAGCCGGTAAAAGCCTTCTATGCCCCGGAGCATTATCTCGCATCCCCCAATGTGTTCCGCTCCGGGCTGGCCTGCATTGATACCTGGGTGCCCTTTACCAGCTCTCTGGTCTCGGTGGTGGACAAGCTGGTTCACGATATCATCCACGATCCCTGTGTCAGCCGGTATGACAGCGTGGCAAATCACGAAATGGTCCGGTGGCATAAGGACGGCGTTGCCGCGGGACGCTTTCCCACGCTTGCCCCCAGGCTGCTCAATGTCCCCCAGCAGACGGCGCTCCCGCCCCGCAGAGCACCCGGCAAGCCCGCTGCCGCACCTCCGTCCCTGCCCGCAAGACGCCGCTGAACCGAAAGGAGCTGATCTTTTATGACCAATCATGCGGTTCCCCTGCCCACCAGACGCCCGCCCCAGCCGAAAACCTATCCCGTTTGCAGCCTGAAGAAGGTGATGGACATGATCCAGACCTCCTGCGGCAATGTTTCCATCAAAGAACGGCATGGCAGCGGCCGGGACAAGGTGATCCTGCTTCCCGAGGCGGAGCAGGAGCTGACCACCATCGTCTCCTATGGCCGCCGCTCTCCCATGAATCGCTGCGAACAGAAGCTTGTTGGCATGGGACATTTCCTGCTGAACGACGACGGCGCCGTGATCGTCATCGTCAGCCATTTCATGGAGCTTCAGACCATGAACCGCAGCCCGGTCAGCGCCTCCGGTCTGGGCCCCAACGGCGAAAACAATCCCGGGCTGGATTTTCTGGAATATCATCGCACGGAGTTTCTCCGGGATGAGGCCAGATTCAACACCGATGCCTATGGCTGTCTGGTAGACCCATTTCTCAAGCTCTGCGGCCCCAGTGAGTTTGTGATGGATGCCCATACCCATCCGGATCTGGGGGTCTTTTACAGCCATGCTGACCGGGTGAACGGCGCGGCCCGTGCCGGTTCGTCTCCGGTGTGCATCCTTGTGTGCGATCCCATCCGGAAAAAGCTGCTGGGCAGCATCGGACGGGAGCTGGTGGAGGCAGAAATTCTGGTGTATTCCCGCAGTGCAGCTCCCCGGAAGGAGCGCAGCGGGGAGCCCTGCGAAGTGCCCTGCGGGGACAGCCGCCTGCTGCCGCCCACGGACGAGCTTGTACAGCTGGCCGGTCAGTGTCTCCGCACCCGTGGCTTTTCCGGCAATGTCCGGCTCCGTTCCCGTCTGGACGGCAAATGCTGCCTGAACATCCAGATGGTGATCCCCAAAAACAGAAAGGAGTAACGCGCATGGCAAACCCTCCGGAAAAACTGGGCTCCGTGTACTACAGGAGCTTTCTCTCCCACCAGGGGCAGATTTTTTATGACCGCCTTCAGGCCCAGCTTCTCCGGGGGGATTTTTCGGGCAAAACCGACTTTTCCCTGTGCGATCCCGAAACGGCGGCCTCCGACGGCTTTGCCGCCTACAAAGCCCTCCGGGACGATCATCCGGAGCACTTTTTTCTGGGAACCCAGAGCGAGTTTACCCGCCGGGGCCTGAGCGGCACGCTGACCTATACGATGCTGTATACCCCGGAGATCATCGCACGGGTCCGGCAGCAGCTGCGAAAGACCATCTGCCAGCTTGTGCGCGGCACCGCGGAGCTGTCCATGCTTCAGCGGGAGGCGCTGGTTTATGAGCGCATCGCAAAGCGCATGACCTACACCAACCATGCGGATGTGCGTGACCACAACATCGTGGGGCCTGTGCTGAACGCCGAGGGTGTGTGCGAGGGGCAGAACGCGCTGCTGCTGCTGTGCTTCCGGCGGATCGGCATTCCCTGCGTCAAGGTGTACGGCAAAGCCAACCCGGACGGCTGGCACTGCTGGACGGTGGCGTGGCCCGACGGAGACCCCGTTCACTGTGATGTGACCTGGGACGGCGCAAAGGGCGGCGTTGTAGGCTTTCATTATTTCAATCTCCCGGACCGGCAGATCGGGGAAAATCACTTCGCCTTTCAGGGAGAGCGTGTTCCCGTCTGCACTGCGGAAAATCTCACCTATTATCAGCTGCACGGCCTTTGCGTCCGTTCCCACGCAGAGCTCCGGGCACGGCTGAAGCGGGATTTTCAGCGGGGCGTAATGCCCATCCGGATTCAGTTTCTGTACAGTCCCGCCTCCGGCAGCTATCGGGAGGAGGTCAAAAGTGCCCTTTCCGCAGAAAACCTCTATAGCAGCCGCAGACTGTACTGTTATCCCCGCTTAAAAAACATGGTAATCACCACCGTGTAAAATCAAGACAAAGGAGTTGATGCTATGTATCAATCGGTGATCAGAGACCCCGGCGGCGACGGACTGATCCGTGTTCTGCCGGATGCCTGGGGACAAAACCCCATTGTAAACGGGAGTCTGCTGCTGGTGCCCCCCGGCACGGTGGCGCTGGTGAACATCAACGGCCTGCTGTCCCGGCCCTATGGCCCCGGCAGATATGAGCTTTTCACCGGCGTGGATCCCTTCTTTGTGCGGCTCCGGAATCTTCTTACCCGTGGAGACCCCGGAACGACCGTATCCGTCTTTTTCATTTCCACCGAAAAGACGGTGTTTCTCCGTCTCGGCACGGGTGAGTTCCCCTTCCGGGAGCATCGTTTTCAGCTGACCATGAAGGCCCTTGCCGCCTGCTGCCTTTCCTTCTCCGTGTCGGATCCCCGGACGCTGCTGGAAAAGCTGGTGGGAAGCTACCGCTCGTCCTTTTCTCAGGAGGATCTGGAGCCCTGCATCGAGCAGCTGATGCTGGCACCCGTCCGGGAAGCCGTTTCCGAAGCCATTGGCAGGCTGGATATCACGGCCTTCAACAGCCATCTTTCTCACATCGCAAGGCTGTCCACGGCAGCGATCCGCACCCGCCTGTCGGATTACGGCATCCGGCTGGAGCGGTTTGATCTTACAGCGATCAACATTCCCGACGGGGAAATGCAGCGGCTCTATCGTCTGGAGCAGTCGTTTGCCGAAGGGAAGACCCGCACCGATCTGGAGCTGGATCATCTGCAACGGGTCTGGCAGGGAAGCACCGACCGCCGCACCATGAGCGAAATGATGACCGGGCTTCCTTCCCGTGGACAGGCTCCCGCCGGCGGAAACGCAGGGGGCATGGCGCCCATGATGATGCAGATGATGATGCTTTCCCAGCTGCTTCCGGCTCTGCGGGAACCCCTTTCCGAAATGACCCGGCACACGGATCTGTTTGGCGGCAGCCCTTCCGGCCCGCAGGAAAGCACCTCCTCTGCCAACGCCCCTCCGCCCATGCCCGCCAGACACCGGCGCTGCCCCTCCTGCAACGGAGCTGTGGCACGCAGTGCCGTTCTCTGCCCCATCTGCGGCTATCCTCTGAATGAAAGGAATGACTGAAATGCAGTACAGAAATACTTCCTGGATCCCCATCCTTGCGGCCATCGTGATGATCCCCCAGCTGCTGTTCTGGTGGCTTGCGCCCGGCGCTGCCGCCGCCCGTCTCGCAGTGTACATCGGGGGAAGCCTTCTGACGCTGGCCATCCCCCTTTGCTGGCTTCTGACCTGCTGGAACAGCAATCTCCGCAAAACGGCGGGGCTTTCTCTGGTGGCCGGGGTGCTGGAGCTGGCAGTGGTCGTGCTCTCCGCCGTTCTGCTGGCCATCAATGTCACCGTCCGTTCTGCCGTATTTGCCCTTCTGATTATGGCGCTGGTGTGTCTGATTCTGCTGCTTCCGCTGATCTGCGCCGCCCTGAAGCAGCCTCGGCAGGGTGTCTATTCTGCCACCATCGCCGGAGAGCCAGGCCGTCCGCAGCCGCGCATCCGTGAGGCTGCTCCAGCGCCCGCACCGGTCTGCCGGCAGCAGACTGCCGTGACGGAGCCTGCGCCCCGCACGCCCACCGTCAGCAAGCCTCTGCCGCCCCGAAACCGATAATCCGGCTCTGACAGAAAGGCGGTGATGCTATGGATCGCGTTTGCAGCCGCTGCGGCGGCTCCAGCTTTCATTACAATCGCAGCCGCATGAGAATGGAATGCGATATCTGCGGCACGCCGGTTTCCGATCCCCAGCGGGAACAGCAGCTGATGCAGTTTGACCGGGCCTGTTCTCAGGCGATGGAGCATCTGACTGCCGGAAACTGGGAGATGGCCCTTCAGCTTTTACAGCCGCTGCTGCATCAGCATCCCACGGAAAAACGGCTGTATCTTGCGGTGCTGCGGGCGGCCACGAAGGATTTTACCGACATTGCCATGGCAAACGCGGCAAACCGGCACATTGCCTCGGAAGCCTGGGACAGGCTGGTACGGCTGAACGGTGTCACCGGGGCCATGATCCGGTATGGCAGACAGCGCTATGCTCTGCACCGGGGAGAGCTTCTGCGCCAGCGCAGGAAGCTTCTGGCATGGATCTTTGCGGCGGCGCTCTGCTCGCTTCTGGCCGGTATTTTTCTGGAGACAGAGCACGGCTTTCTGGCGGTGCTGTGTGTGGGCGGTCTTTTTGGCTGCCTGTACCAATTCTCCCGCAGCCAGCCCATCCCTGTGATTCGGCATCTGCTGTGTGCCGTGCCCGGCGATCAGCACAATCCTTTTCTTTAAGGGGGTCTTTTCATGAAGAAGTTTTATGATGGCGGAGAATGCTTTGTGCTGACGGCCTGCTCCATTGAGGCCGCACCCCTTGCAAGCAGCCAGCAGGTGGGCATCAACCTTGCGAAAACCCTCTGTGAGGATGCCTGCTATCTCTCCGCAGAGGGAAACGGGCAGACGGCACTGGAGCTTTTCCGCATTGCCGGAAAAACCCCCGGCAGTCCCATCCGGCATATTCTGACGATCCGTACCCATGACCGCTCGGAGCGGGATTGTGTGATCCGGCAGGAGGCGCTGGAAAGGGGCATTCTGTCCCTGCTGCACCAGTCGGGCTACCGTATCCGTGAACTGCCCTTTGATGACTACCGGAGACAGCTTGCACAGCTGGACACTGCCGCTGTCTGGGCGCTGAAAAAGCAGGAGGTGCAGGAATATGGCGTGCAGAACACCTATCGCTCTCCCGCAAGAGTGGAGGAGGTTCACTGGGAAGGCATCTATTCCGCGCTGGCCGGCTCCGGCTGCGCCCTGTGCGTGCAGATCATTCCCGCTCTGCTGTCGGAGAACGAACGGCAGCGCATCGCAAAAAACACCGCCCATTGCTCTCAGGCAGTGGACGGTGTGGTGACAAATCTGCGGGACGGACTGGCTGCCGCCGCTGCGGAACGGTGGAAATACTATGCCCAGAATGCCTCCCGCCCCTTTGCAGAGGTGAATCTTCTGGTGATCGGCTCCGTTCCCGCCAGCGCCCTGACGGCGGCCCGGCTGAAGCAGTCGGTGCGGGAAGCCGCCCTGCAAACACTTCCCGTCCCGGATTTTGGCAGCTACACCGTCTACAATCAGCCCTGGCGGCTTGCCCGTGCTTTGCGCTCCGCCGACACCGGCAGTCTGGATCGGTGGACCTCTGAGGAGGCCGCCCAGATCTTTCAGCTGCCGGTGCAGGGCCATTTTTTCACCGGGCTGGAGGGAAACCCCTTCTCTCTGATTCCCGAGCTGGAGCTTTTGCCGGAACAGCTGACCTGCGGCGGCGTGCCGGGGATCGTTCTGGGACGCTCTGTTTTTTCCGCCCGGCAGGTGGGGCTTCCGCCGGAACAGCTGCTGCTCCATACCGCAGTGATGGGAAAATCCGGCACCGGAAAGACGACGCTCCTGAAGCAGCTGATCGCACAGCTGCGGCGGCAGGGCATTCCGGTGCTGATTCTGGAGCCGGTGAAGCGGGAATACCGGGATCTGATTGCCGGACTGCCGGGCAGCAAAATCTTTACCGTGGAGCGCCCGGTGACGCCGCTGCTGATCAACCCCTTTTATGTCCCGAAGGGTGTGCCGCTGGGAGAATACAGAAGCTGTCTGCTGTCTGCCTTCAAGGCTGCCTTTTCCCTGCCCGATCCGCTGCCGGCCCTGTTTGAAAAGGCCATCTCCGAGGCTTATACCCTGCACGGCTGGACGGACAGCAGCAGCAGCACCGATCCCGATGTCACCCTTTTTGACATGGCGGATTTTGTGCGTGTCTTCAAACGCATCATCGCCCGTTCTGGCTACAGCAATGAGGTCAAGGGCAACATGATGTCCGGCGGTGCCTTCCGGCTGCAAAGCCTGCTCGACCGCTGTCCCCGCACCTTTGATACCATCCATTCCACCGCTGTGGAGGAGCTGCTCTCCGGCTGCGCCGTTCTGGAAATGGGAAACCTGGAGCCGGAACAGAAGGCGCTGGTTTCCGCCCTGACCCTCATCAGCATCCTGGCCTGGCTGAAGGCGACCAGAAAAAGTGAGCACCGTCTGAAAAACATTCTTCTCATCGACGAGGCCCATGCCCTGCTGGATCAGGGAGAAGGGGCAACCATGGAGGAAAAGGCACTGAACAGCACCATGACCCAGCTGATGATCAATGTGATCACGGAGATTCGGGCCTATGGAGTGGGGGTCATTTTTTCCGTTCAGTCTCCCTCCCGGGTGGGCGGACGGCTGCTGGACAATGTGGACAACCTGCTCTCCTTCCGGCTCAGCGGCGAAGAGGCGGAAATGCTCCGGGCGCACATCGGCGCGGACGACAGTCTCTGCACGGTGCTTCCGCTGCTGTCTGCCGGTGAGCTGCTGGTGAAAAACCGCTTTCTCCGGTCTCCGCTGCCGGTCAGAATGAATGATCCCGCCGGGCTCTCCCGGACAGACCCCGTTTCCGATGAGGCCATTGTCCGGGCGCAGACGGGCTATCTGGCGGCCCACGCCGGGGATTATTGTCCCTTTGCCCTCTGCAGGGCTGCCGGGTGCCGCTGCTGCTCCGTTTCCGTCCGGGAAGAGGCAAAGCTGTTTGCGGAGCAGCTGTTTGCCCAGCGGCAGCACAAGCTGCGCACGCCGGAGGAAGTTGCCGCACACCTGCTGCGTCTCCCGGCGGCGCTGGCCTCCCGTATTTCCCAGAGTGACAAAGGCGTTTTTCAGAAGCTTTGCGGCTGCACGGCGGTCCATCTCCTGCGGAAATGTGCCCTGGAGGGGGGCGTTTCCCTTGGCCAACAGGCCGCCGCAGCGCTGCTGACCGAAATGTATCAACAGAAAAAGGAGGAATCTGGCAATGAATGAACTGGAAACCATGGATCTGGACACCGCTGCGGAGGAGGACTTTGACCTTCCCGATGCCGACAGCTGGGCAGAGCTGGACACACCGGAGCCGGAGGACTGCGCCGGGGATATCCCGGACACACCGGAGCTGCTGTCTGATGGGGAAAAAGCTGCCGATTATGCCCGCTCCTTCGGCTTTGACCGGGCTGCGGACTATATCCAGCGGCATTATGACGGGGACGAATACACCCCCGGCGATCCCATCCGCATTTCCACCCGCAACATGGGGCTGGAGGGTCTTGCTGCGGAAAACGGCGTTCCCTTTGAGCGGCGGACGGCCCAGCTTGCCGAAGGTCTGTCGGTGGAGGGGGTCTTTCCCGCCTTTGACAGCCGCCATCATGTGGAGCTGGGCGATGCCGCGAAGGATATGAGCCTTCACCAGCAGTTCAGCGCCTGCAGGGAAGATTTTCAGGATCATATGTATGATTCCCCCGAAAAGCTGGCGGACATCACCTTCGGCGCGATGGAGCGGATGGACGCACCCCAGGGCTATACGCCGGAGGGCTTCACCTGGCAGCACAATCCCGAAACCGGCAGCTTTGATCTGGTATCCAAAGACGCTCATTCCGTCGGGCACACCGGCGGGAACGCTTTGTGGGGGAAATAGTGCGCCGCAGGCGCTGTATGCCTTCTCAGGCGGCCCCCCCACAAACGCAAAGCACCCCTGGGAGACCCCAGAGGTGCTTTGTCCAATACAGTGAACGGACAACCGGATGTGTTTAAGGAGTTCTTTATGAAAAAAGCGTTTTGCTTTTCCCTGTGTGTCTATAATATATCAAACCCGCAGGCATCTGTCAAGATGAAATCTGAAAATCGTGATGTTGCACAAAATACACAGGTTCCGATTGTGCAGTATGCTCAATGGGCACACGGGCTTTTTCCAAAAGAGCACTCCGGCAGGGCTAGAAGCCGCCGCCGGAGTGTAATTGCATTCTGCTGCTTGTCTGCCGGTCAGTTGGCGTTGGGGTTTGCCACCAGTGTGACGCTGACGGAAACCAGCTTGCCGCTGCGCTCCACATTCAGCTCCACCACATCGCCGGGGGCCTTGTCCGCCAGATAATCCGTCACATCGGTGCTCTGGGAGACCATCACCGCGTCCACGCTGATGATCCGGTCGCCCACGGCCAGACCAGCTTCCTCGGTGCTCTTTTCCGTAATGCTGGAAACATACACGCCGGGAGCCATGTTATACTGCGCCGCCGTCTGAGAGGTGAGGGTCTGAACGGTGATGCCCAGAATGGCCCGGTTGGAGGTCTGGGTCACGCCGTTTTCATCGGTGTTTGTGCTGCCGTCGCCGTCGGGAGACACATAAACGCCGTTGGCGATGAGCTGAGAAGCGATCTCCATGGCCGTGTTGCTGGGGATGGCGAAGCCCAGTCCCTCAGAATCGGTGTCCGAGCTCTTGGCGGAAACAATGCCGATGAGCTGGCCGTGATCGTTGAACAGCGCGCCGCCGGAGTTGCCGGGAGAAACCGCCGCCGTCATCTGGATCACATGGAGGGTCACATTGGTATAATAGCTGGCAGAGCCGCCGTAGAACATATCATAGAGGCTGTTGCCCCGGTTTTTGGCGCTGGTATCCTCCACCTGCACGGTGATGGTGCGGTCGAGGGCGGACACAATGCCGTCGGAAATGGAGCCGGAAAAGCGGCCCTCCGGGTTGCCCACGGCGTAGCAGGCGGCACCCTGGCGCACCTGATCGCTGTCGGCGATTTCCGCAGCCTTCAGACCCTGAGCGTCGATCTTCACCACGGCGATATCACCGTTTACATAGCTGCCGGTGATCTGTGCCGCATGGGTGGTGCCGTCCCGCAGCTCCACGGTGACCTTGGAAGCGCCGTTGATCACATGGGCGGCGGTGAGGATGTAGCCATCCTCCGAAATAATCACGCCGGAGCCTGCGCCGGAGGTGACATAATTGCCGAACCAGTAGTTGCTGGTGGTCATGATCTCGGTGGTAATGGCCACCACGGAATCCTCCACCTTGGCCGCCACCTGTTCGCTGGTGAGCACACCTTCCGCCACGGCGGCGGGGGTATCGTTGCCGGTGGTGGTCACCTGCTGGAGCACCACACGGTTGGTGTTCTGATAGACGATCTGCGCACCCGCATAGCCCGCGCCAAAGCAGATAGCCGCAGCCACCAGCACCGCCAGCACGCTCAGCAGCACCTTTTTGCCGTTGATCCTTTTCCGGGGCCGGCGCGGGGGCTCGGTCACCGTGGGCTGGGGCGGCGTAAAGGTGGAATCCTGCCATTCTGCCGTGCCAAAGCTGGCCTGCCGGGGCTCCTCCTCCTGCTGATAGGGGAGACTCTGACTGGTATAATGATATTCACTGCTTTCCGAGGGAGAAGGGGCAGCGAACGGCTCCTGAGGGATTTCCTGCTCCGGCTGCCGGGGCTGCTCCTGAGGCTGCTCGGGCTGTTCGGGCTGATATCCGTTGTTTTCAAACTCGTTCATAAAAAATACTCCTTTCGGGGGAAACCTTTCTGTTTACAGTCTGATCTTACAACAGAAATATAAACCCTGTTTTTACAAAAGATAAACCCCAGTTAAAATCATTTCGGCACGGTGAGAATCAGCGCCAGCATCCGTGCGGGCCGATCCGAACGGTTTTCAATGCTGTGGGAAACGCCGGAGTGGGCATAGGAGGCATCACCGGGACGCAGCACGGTATCCTGTCCGTTTTCCGTCAGCGTCAGCTCACCCTCCAGCAGATAATAGACCTCCGCGTCGCTGTCGTGGACATGGGGGCCGATGCTGTCGCCGGGATCGAAGAAAAACTCTGTCAGCAGGGTAGCGCTGCCAAACATGGCCTCTGCCTCCAGAATGTGCCGGTTTTCCAGACGGCCGCTGCCGCCCCGCACCCCGTCCCGCACCTGAAGCCGCTGCTGCTCTTTGCGAATTACCATAAAATCAGTCCTTTCTTTGTCTTTCATGCCTAATTTTCCGCCGCCCCGTGTCGGCGTTGTGCCGTCTGAGGGATTGTTCTCTCGTCCCCCGTCCCTCACGCCCGCAGGCGCATCACGCACGAAGTGCGCATCACGCTGCGAAGCATCGCATCACGCCGCAAGGCGCATCACTTATCAAAGCGCTCCTTTTGCGTCGCGGTAATACTCCAGACTTTTCCGCAGGAATTCCTCCGGCACGGAAAAATAGTCCGCCAGCTCGTCGGGTCGGGTGAGGCCACGGCGCAGCGCACTTTTCAGCTCCCGCAGCGGCACCAGCCGCCGGATGGCCCAGCGGTCGGCCTTTTGTTCACAGCGGGCCCGCTGGATCCGGCTGCTGTCCATGGTATAAAAGCTGCCGGTGGCACAATGCCCCATTTCATGTGCCAGACAGACCAGCTCCTCCGCACCGGTTTTCAGCTTGGAGACATCCATCCCGATATACCCGTCCGGGGTGGAAATGGCGGTGCTGCTCCGCAGCGGAAAGCAGAAAACCTGAAGTCCCAGACGGTCCGCCGTCTGATACAGGTCCTGCAGGCGGGTCATTCGTTCTGCCTCTTTTCCCGCAGCGCCCGCTTGAAGCGGACAAAATCCAGCACATCCTGCTTGTCCTCCTCCGTGAGCTGCCGCACCTCGCCAAAGAGGGCAAACTCCAGGGGAGAGGTCTCCTGCTGCCGATCCTCAAAAAAGTAATTGGCCTCCACATTCAGGACGGTGCAGAGCCGCTGGATGGTCTTTGCGTCCGGTTGATTCTGTCCCTTCTCCCAGTTGCTGACGGAATTGTGCTTTGCACCTACCGCCTCGGCCAGCTCCTTCTGTGTCAGCTGACAGCTTTTCCGGGCATGACGCAGCTTTTCTCCAAATTCCATAGCCCATTGCTCCTTTCCGGTTTCCTGTTACCAACACCATATCACATCTTTTTGAAAATGTAAAGAAATAATTTCGAAAATACTGAAATGTTTTTCTTGACATTTCACTTTTTTAAGATTATGCTGGTGTCAGTTTCGAAATGTTCGAAATTGTCTTCTGCTTCCCTACAGCTTAAGAACAGAATATCGAAAATTGTGTCCGATAAACAGGACAGAAAGGACGGTAGCTATGCAAAATCAACTGACACAGGACCTGGTCCCACAGGAAATGCACTGGCTGGTGGAGCTGGTGGGCATGGAGCAGTTTTTGCGCATCCTGGATATGGTGGGCGGCGAGAACATTTATTTCCCCAAACGGGAGACCATCGAGCGGCCGCTGCGCCACCGGGCCATCTGCCGGGAGTTCAACGGTGACAATCTGCGCCAGCTTTCCCGGAAATACGGCCTGACTGAGCGCTGCATCCGGAATATTCTCCGGGCAGGCTGCAAACGCTCGGCGGAAACATCTTTTCTTTTTCCAAAGGATGGAGTATAATGGGGATATAAAGTCTGAAGGAGGTTTTCCCCATGCTGTTAGGACATGAAAAAGTATCGTTTCTCCATCTTCCCACGCCGCTGGAATATCTGCCCGGTGTTTCCGCCGATCTGGGCGTGGAATTCTATATCAAGCGGGATGATCTGACCAATGTGGGTGTGGGCGGCAACAAGCTGCGCAAGCTGGAATATCTGCTGAAGGATGCTCAGGACAAGGGCGCGACCATGCTGCTGACGCTGGGCGGCGCACAGACCAACCATGGACGGCTCACCGCTGCCGTGGCGGCCAAGTACGGCATGAAATGTGCCATCGTCTGCGTGGACGATTATCCCGGCGAGCTCAGCGCAAACCTGCTGCTGGACCGTCTTTTCGGTGCGGAGGTCATTCTGAAGCACGATGACGGCCGTCCGGAAAACGAGCAGTTTGCCGAGGTGGCGGCGCAGGTAAAGGCCCGCTATGAGGCGCAGGGGGAGACGGTGTATGAGATCCCCGTGGGCGGCTCCAATGTGGGCGGCATTCTGGGCTATTATGAGTGCGCCATGGAGCTGACGGCCCAGGCCCGGGAAATGGGTCTGGAGGATGCCACCGTGTATGATGCCGTGGGCAGCATCGGCACCTATATGGGTCTGTACTGCGGCCTGAAGAATGAGGGTTCGCCGCTGGGACTGGTGGGCATTGCCATTTCTCCCTTCCTGGAGGCCAAGGACGCCCGCATTGTGGAATATTTCCAGCAGGTAAAGGCGGCCTACGGCCTGCATATTGACGCCAAGCGGGAAGATTTCCACATTGAGAAGGATTACACCCGGGGCGCTTACAACAATCCCTGCAGGGAGGTTCGGGACGCCATCCGCTACATGGCCGGCCGGGAGGGCATCATTCTGGATCCCTGCTACACCGGCAAGGCCTTCGCAGGCATTCTGGATATGCTGAAGGAGGGCAAGATCGAAAAGGGCAGCAAGGTGATCTTCCTGCATACCGGCGGTCTGCCCGGCATCTATACGAAACATCATCGGATGGAGCTGGAAAAGGAGCTGCTGGACGGCGTGACCATTCTGGATTGAGACTCCACAACATCGCATTTCAAAAACAGACCCGGCGGAGCTTTTCCGCCGGGTTTTTGTTGTGGCTGGATGCTCGCCTGAGGGATTGTACTTCCGTCCCCCGTCTCCTCACGCCCGCAGGCGCATCACGCACGAAGTGCGCATCACGATGCGAAGCATCGCATCACGCCGCAAGGCGGCGATATCACTGCGCCGTAAGGCGCCTCCCTCCAATTCTTGAGAAAAAAGTTCATGTTCTGGACAAGGGTTGTAACCGTGGTGTAATTGATATTTTCCGACGGCTTCGATATAATAAGGGCAGAAACATCCCCTTTATGGGTTCGATTTTCATGGAATGGGAGGCTCCTGCATGGAAGAAAGGAAACCTCGGGGCGGCGCACACGCTGCGGGCAAACACGAATCCCCCCGCCGGGCCCGGCCCGCAAAAACGCCCAAGCCCCGGAAGAGCAAGGCAAAAAAAGAAAAAAAGCGGGGTCTGGGAGCCCTGCTGGCTGCCGGAATCATTCTGGCGCTGGTGATCGGCTTCTGCGGCTACACCGCGTGGCAGCTGTATTTTAACGATACCATCCGTCAGGGTGTGTGGATGGGCGACACGGAGCTTTCCGGCATGACACCCCAGGAGGCCCGGGCCGCGCTGCAAAAATCCTACGGCGATTCGCTCAACCAGCAGCTGGAAATCACCGCCGCCGGACAGAGCTTTACCCTGTCTGTGGCCGATGCCGGACTGTCCTACGATATCAACGGCAGCACCCAGACCGCCTATGATTATGGCCGTCAGGGAAGTCTGCTGCAGCGGGCAAAGGATTTCTGGCAGGCAAAGGGCGGCCGGGTACAGCTGGAGCTGGCCACTACGCTGGACGAAGCGGCGCTGGAAGCCCAGGTGGATACCATTGCCCAGCAGGTGCAGCAGCCCCTGTCCCCCTCCTCCTATCATTATGTGGACGGAACCCTATCCATCGACAAGGGTCAGGCGGGCTACACCCTCAACCGGGAAGACCTGTTGAACCAGCTGGTGACGGTGCTGCATACCGCTCAGTTTGACCAGACCGTCGAGGGTCAGCTGGACATCACCCAGCCGGAGGCGCTGGATGCGGAAGCCATTGCGGCGGAGATCAACCGGGAGCCGGTGGAAACCTCGCTGGATCTGGCCTCTGACCCCACCGGCAATACCATTCTGGCAGGACAGGCCGGTGTGACGGTGGATCTGGCCGAGCTGAAGCAGGTGCTGTCCTCGGAAAGCCGCATGGCATCCCTTTCCTGCGCAGTGCAGGAGCCTCAGTATACCGCCTCGGAGCTGAAGGCGCTGCTCTTCCGGGATGTGCTGGGAGAATGCACCTCCACCTTCAATTCCAAGCTCACCGGCCGTACCACCAATGTGCTGCTGGCGGCGGATTTCTGCAACGGCGTGATTCTGCTGCCCGGCGACATTTTCTCCTATAATGATACCGTAGGCCCCCGAACCTATGAACGGGGATTTATGGATGCCATTGTGTACATCGGAACCTCTGCGGAGGACGGTGTGGGCGGCGGCATCTGTCAGGTGAGCTCCACCATTTATTCCGCCATGCTCCGGGCCGATCTGGAAACGGTGGAACGCTATCCCCACAGCCGTGAGGTCACTTATGTGGGCAAGGGCGAGGATGCCACGGTGGCCTGGGGCAGCAAGGATTTCCGCTTTGCCAACAATACGGAGTTTCCGGTGAAGATGGAGGTCACCCACAAGGAAAACAGTCTGACTGTGCGCCTTTACGGCACCAAAACCCAGAATAAAACGGTGAAGATCGAGACAAATATTCTGGAAAAGACCCCCTTTGAGACGCTGCGGGTGCTGGATGAGACGCTGGCCCCCGGCACGGAAAAGACGGAATCCAACGGCTATACCGGCTACAAATCCGAGACTTATCGTGTGGTGTATATCGACGGTGTGCAGATTTCCCGGACGCTGGAGAATACCAGCACCTATAAGAAATATGACAAGGTGATTCATTACAATCCCGCAAGCACCACGCCCACTCCAACGCCTACACCGACGCCGACACCGACGCCCACGCCTGAGCCCGAGCCCACACCTGTGCCGGATCCCGTGCCCGAGCCTGCGCCCGATCCCGAGCCCGCACCCGGCGACGACGGCGGCGACGACGATACCTTCCCCCGGTTTTTCTGATAACACAACTCCCCGGAAGCCAAGGCTTTCCGGGGAGGTTTTTGTTGTGGAGCTGCCCCCCTCCTTCGCAGACTTCCTCTTGCGCTGTGGGGCAAAAGCGGGTATAATCAAAGCAAAGACAGAAGGAGGACAACCTATGTTGAATGCACAGCAGCTGTTACAGCAGGCACAGGCGCTTTTTCCCTATATGCAGTCCGTCCGGCGGGAGATTCATCAGCACCCCGAGCTGGGCGGCGCGGAGACGCAAACCCAGGCACTGATCCTGCGGGAGCTGGCCGCCATGGGCATTGAAGCCCGAAAATGCGCCGACACCGGCGTGGTGGGCATCATCCGAGGCAGCCGGCCCGGAAAAACCATCGGACTGCGGGCGGACATTGATGCGCTGCCCCTGCAGGAGGAAACCGGTCTGCCCTTTGCCTCACAGAATCCCGGCGTGATGCACGCCTGCGGACACGATACTCATGCGGCCTCGCTGCTGGGTGCGGCCCGGCTTTTGCAGAACAATCGGGACAGCATCCGGGGCAATGTCAAGCTGTTTTTCCAGCCGGATGAGGAACACCGTGGCGGAGCCCAGCGGATGGTGAATGAGGGCTGTCTTCAGGATCCGCCGGTGAGCGCGGTCTTCTGCGGCCACAGCGCCACCGACTGTGATGCCGGGGAATATGCCCTGAAATATGATCGCTGTTATGCGGCCTCCAACCCCTTCAAGGTTACCGTTTATGGAAAAGGCTGCCACGGCGCGTTCCCCGGTGACGGCATTGACGCAGTGCTCATCGGCAGCGAAGTTGTCTGCGCTCTGCAAACACTGGTCTCCCGGCGCATCTTTGCCACAGACTCTGCCGTGGTAACGGTGGGCTCCTTCCACAGCGGAACCAAGGGCAATATTATTGCGGAAACCGCTGTGTTGGAGGGCATTATCCGCACCCTCGGCCCGGAAATGCGAAAGAAAATGTGCACCCTGTTCCGGGAGACGGTGGAAGGCATTGCGTCCGCGCTGGGCGGACGGGCAGAGGTGGAGATCGAGGACGGCTACCCCGGTGTCATCAACACGGATTCCATGACGGCGCTGGTGCAGCGTTCCATGACCGCGCTGGTGGGAGAGGAGCACATCCATCTGCACACCATTCCGGAAATGGGCTCGGAGGACTTCGGTGCGTTTATGGACGGCATCCCCGGCTGCTACGGCTTTTTCGGCTTTGGCGACGGCAGACAGAAGTGCGTCCATGCGGCCCACAGCTCCCGGTTTATGCTCAATGAGGACGGGCTTGTGTATGCGGCGGCGCTGCACACCCGGGTGGCGCTGGATTATCTGAATCAGGATGAATTTTAAGAGAAGGAGAAGGCTATGATTGCGATTATTTGTGCCATGAATGTGGAGCTGGAGGAGATTCTCCGGCGGATGGAAAATGTCCGGCAGGAGCAGTGCGCCGGTGTGCAGGTGCATCTGGGAACGCTGGAGGGACAGCAGGTGGCGGCCGTGGTTTGCGGCGTGGGAAAGGTGTCTGCCGCCCTGTGTACCCAGATGCTCATCAGCCGCTATCAGCTCTCGGCCCTGTTCCATTCCGGCATTGCGGGCGGCGTGTCTCCCAATTTGAAGCCCATGGATGTGGTGGTGGCACGGGAGCTCACCTATCGGGATATGTCGGAGGACATCAAGCGCTCCTGGCTGCCCTGCGGCGGCGTATTTCTGGCGGATGCAAAGCTGTCTGCGCTGCTGCGGCAGGCGGCACCGGAGGCGTTGGTGGGATGCATGGCCACCGGCGATCTGTTTTTGGAGAGCAGGGAGGAAAAGCTGCGGCTCCAGCAGGATTTCAACGCCCTCTGTGCGGATATGGAAAGTGCAGCCGTGGCGCAGGTTTGCGTGGTGAATCAGGTGCCCTTCGCCGTGCTGCGGTGCATTTCCGATCTGGGCGATGATGAAGCCCGGGGCGATTATGAATGCTTCGAGCAGCGGGCCGCACACCTCTCGGCGGACATCCTGTGCCAGGCCATCGGAAAGATGGAATAAAAGAACAGCTATAAAACGAAAGCTCCCCGCGAGGGGAGCTTTTTTAATGATATCGGCTTCGCCGGTGAAATCTTCTTCGAAGATGAAATCGCCTTGCGCCGGTGAAATCCCTGCGGGGATGGGAAGAAGTGATGCGCCTGCGGCGTGATGCGATGCCTTGCATCGTGATGCGCACTTCGTGCGTGATGCGCCTGCGGGCGTTGGGGACGGGGGCGAAAGGACAACCCTCTCAGTCACCTGCGGTGACAGCTCTCCCAGAAGGAGAGCCAAGCCGGGAGAGAGAGCCGCAATAAATGCGAACCACGCCTGACGCCCCGGCATAGACTGCCTTACAGGAGGGGATCGGATGGCTGTCACGCTGCCGCCCATCGGACTGGGCTTTCACGGGGACCCGGAGACACAGGCACTGATGACCGGTGCGGTGACGGCGGGCAACCTGTTTACCATCGCCGTGCTGCGGGGCAAGGCCCGACTGCTGAAGCATCCGGAGCTGGAGGGAAACACGCCGCCGATTCTGGATGTGCTGCCCCGGCTGGGGGCGGTGATTTTTACCGTGACCTCCTTTTATTTTCTGGTGCTGGCCTGGAACGATGCCGCCCGGGACGCCAACCGGCAGGACGGAGGCAATCCCCAGCAGGGAACCTCTGCCCAGCTGCGGCTGCTGCTGATGGCAAACCTGCTGGCCACGGCGGCGGTACTCATGCGTACAAAGGTGGTGTTTTCCTCCCCGCCCCTGTCTGCCCTGTCGGTAGAGGCGCTGGAGACCTGAGCCTAAGCATCCCCCTTCAGCTGCTCCAGCTGCTGCTGCAAACGCTTCACCTGCTGCTCCAGTGCGTCCAGACGCCCGCTGTCCGGACCGTCCCCCGCCGAAAGCAGCTGGCTCTGGGCCGAGCTGGTTTCCAGAATCTGTCCGATGAGCATCAGCCAGTTGCCCAGGGCATTCTGCTGATTATAATCCAGCCGACCCAGCAGGGCAAAGCCCAGCACCGTTCCCACGGCGGTGAGCAGCGGTGCCGGCAAATCAAAAAAGCCCTCCTTGGACGGCATGGGACGGCTCCTTTCTTTTCCCCTTGCCAGTGGGGAGAATCTGATATATAATAAGAAAAAGCATTGCGGAAACGGGAAAAGGAGGTCTGTCCGGTGAGATCGTGGAAAAATGTGCTTGCGCTGCTGCTGGCGATGTGTCTGCTGCTGCCCCTGCTGCGGGGAAGCTGTCAGGCGGCGGAAAGCTATATCATCACCGTGACGGAGGACACCGTGCAGGAGGACACTGCCGACCCGGGCATGGCCCTGTATCTGGACGGCCTGATTTATGTGCCCTATACCACCCTTTCCCAGCTGAACCGCACCTGGGTGGCCTATAACGAGAGCAAAGCGCTGGTGACAGTCTATCGGGTGGGCTATATCATTTATTTTGAGCTGGATACCGGCCTGACCTACAATCAGGACAACCGCTATGTACAGGTGTCGGCAAAAATGCGTTCCGGCGTGCCCTATCTGCCGGTGCAGGTGATCTGCAACTGGATGGGACTGTATTTTTCCTACACCTCCGCGTCGGCCTCCGGGCTGGGCTATCCCATTGTGCGGCTGGCCCGGGAAACCCCGGCCGTGTCGGATGAGACGCTGTACCGTCAGCAGGCGGCAACGCTGGCCGAGGTGGCAAAAAGCCGGGATATCCGTTCCGGACTGCAATCTCCCGAGGTGGACATCCCTGCCCCCGAGCCGGAGGAACGGGACATTACCCTGCTGTTTGCCGGTGTGCCCGAGGGCGATGCGGCCCTGCTGCTGGATACGCTGGAGGCAGGACAGACCCCGGCGGCCTTTTTCCTGTCGCCTGAGGATGTCAATGCCCAGGGGGCGCTGCTGCGGGAGGTCTATTGCCGGGGCTTTTCGCTGGGCATTCTGCTGGCGGGAGAAGACCCGCTGGAGGAGGCAAGGGCCGGATCGGAGGCTTATGCGGACACGCTGCACTGCCGGGTGCGTCTGGTGCTGTGCGCCCGGGCGCTGACGGAGGAAGAGGTGCGGACGCTGACGGAAAACGGCTTTGTGCCGGTGGCGGCAGAGCAGGATTATTCCCGCACGGAGCTGACCTCCCAAAAGCTGCTGTCTGCCCTGAAAAGGCTGCTGCGCACCGGAGACGGCGGCGAACGGCTGCTGCTGCGGCCCGACAGCATGGTGCAGGAGCTTTTGCCGGTGGTTTGCAGCTATCTTGTGGCGCAGAATTACACTGCACTGCCCCTGCACGAATGGACACAGCCTTAAAGTGCGCTGTCAAGAGACGGTGTGACCCTTGACCCTTCCACTCCTTTGCCCTATGCTCATGGGAAAAAGGAGTGGTTTTCTATTGTATGAGCAACTGTTGACGGATATCCCGGCAGAGCAGAGCAGCGTCTCCCGCCGGGAGCTTTGCGCCGGAGACCCGGCACTGTTTGGGCGCACCTATCTTTCCCATTATCTCACCCTGCCCACACCGACCTTTCACAAAAAGCTGTGCCGCCTGTGGCAAAAGCAGGTGATGAAGGGCCGCTGTCCCTCGCCGGAAGCCCTGCCGGAGATGCTGGAGGCCAAAGGCTGCCGTCTGGCCATCGCTGCGCCCCGGGGCCATGCCAAATCCACGGTGATGAGCTTGCAGAATGTGCTCCATGCGGCGCTGTACGGCTACAAAAAATACATTCTGCTGGTGTCGGACACCGAGGCCCAGGCCTCCTCCTTTCTGGAGGCGGTGAAGGCCGAGCTGGAGGACAATGAAGGGATTTTGCGGGATTTCGGCGATCTGCGGGGAAAGGTGTGGAAAAGCACGGTGATCCTGCTGCGCACGGGGGTGCGCATTGATGCGGTAGGCTCCGGGCAAAAGCTGCGGGGACGGCGGCACGGGGCACGCAGACCCGATCTGATTCTGCTGGACGATATCGAAAACGATCAGGAGGTGCTGTCTCCCGACGGACGGCGCAAGCTGGAGCGGTGGTTTTTCGGCGCAGTGAGCAAGGCGGGCGACCGCTATACGGACATTGTGTGCATCGGAACGGTGCTCCATCATGACAGTCTGCTGGTGCAGCTGCTGCACAATCCGGCCTATCAGAGCCTGTGTCTGCGGGCGGTGGAGCGGTTTTCCGACCATCCTCTGTGGAAGCGCTGGCGGAGCTATTATACCGACCTGTCCGATCCCCGGCGGGAAAAGACAGCGGAACGGTTTTTCCAGCGCCACCGGAAGGAGCTTCTGGAGGGAACCAAGGTGCTCTGGCCCAAAAAGCTGTCCTATTATGACCTGATGTGTATGCTGGTCAGCGAGGGCGAGGGCTCCTTTTACCGGGAGATGCAGAACACGCCCATGGATCCGGCCTCCTGTCTCTTCCCCCGGGAGTGGCTGAAATATTACAATCCGGCAGAGGTGGATTTTTCCCGGGGCTTCCGGTTTTTCGGCTATTGCGATCCCAGTCTGGGCAAAACGGCGGAGTCGGATTTTTCGGCCATTCTCACGCTGGCGCAGAATGTGCGGACCGGCGTGATGTATGTGCTGGACGCGGACATTCTCCGGCGGCATCCCGATGGCATTATTCGGGATATTCTGGAAAAGGCCCGCTGGCTGCTGCGGGAATATGGCGGGCAATATACGGCCTTTGGCGCGGAGACCAACCAGTTTCAGTGGTTTCTCAAGGAGCGTCTGGCGGCGGAGAGTGCGGCGGCGGGGGTGTATCTGCCCATTACCGAGGTGCGTTCGGCAGCGGACAAGACCCTGCGCATTCAGACCCTTCAGCCGGATGTGCGCAACGGCTATCTGCTGTTCCGGCCGGAGCAGGAGGAGCTTCTGCGCCAGCTGACCCAGTTTCCGCTGGCCCGCCACGACGACGGCCCGGACGCATTAGAGGGCGCGGTTCGGCTCTGTAAGCAGGGGATGCGGTTGGGAACATTGAAGCTGCGGGTGTGAGGGCCGTCGTCCTTCGCCGCCCAGTGGCGGCGTCACGCCGCAGGAAGCCGCAGAAGTGCGGCGACCGAGGCGGTGAAATAAAAAGGGGCCCCCGCAAAACCTGTTTTGCGGGGAAACCGGCCCGGATGCACTGGAAGGTGCCGTGCGATTGTGCAAGCAGGGGATGCGGTTGGGGACATTGAAGCTGCGGGTATGAGGCAGCTGCGCCTTGCGGCTTGGCTCTCCCTCTGGGAGAGCTGGCGGCGCAGCCGTCTGAGAGGGTTTTCGCTGCAAACCATCCCACAGATTTTATCGCTCAATAATTTATAGCATAATCATCCCCTGCCGGGCAGCTTGCGCAGGGATCCTTCGCCGATGAGTGTCGGCGAGAGGCTACATCTGATGATATCCCTGCGGGGATGGGGGTGATGCACCTGTCGGCGTGATGCGCACTTCGTGCGTGATGCGCCTGCGGGCGTTGGAAGACGAGAGACGAAGGTACAATCCCTCAGTCGGCACTTCGTGCCGCCAGCTCCCTTTACACAAGGGCGCCTTGGATATTTGCGGAAGCAAACCGCCCTCGCCGGAGCCGCCCCTGTGTAAGGGGAGGTGGCAAAACCGCCGGTTTTGACGGAAGGGTTGTCACTGCGTCCGGCTGATTCAGCGGCAAATGTCCCCGCCTCCCTCGTCGGATGGAGCCAAGAACGGGGGGCGAAAGGACAACCCTCTCAGTCACCTGCGGTGACAGCTCTCCCAAAGGGAGAGCCAAGCCCGAAAACCTCACGGCGCAAGCCGATTTCATCTTCGCAGAAGATTTCACCGGCGCAAGGCGATATCATTGCGCCGTCAGGCGACAACTCCCATCCTGCCGAAAAATTTTCGGATTCCTGCGTTTATTGGTAACAATGCGGTCAAACCGGGGAAAAGGCGGGGGTTTCCACGAAAAAATTTTTGAAATTTGGGGATGAAATTTCACCGGCTTTCTGGTATAATAACGGAGATTGGAAAAATCCGCGAAAAACAATTTAATATAAGGAGTGTTACCAATGCACAAGTATGTTTACCTGTTCACCGAGGGCAACGCCAATATGCGTGAGCTGCTGGGCGGCAAGGGCGCAAATCTGGCCGAAATGACCAACATCGGTCTGCCCGTGCCTCAGGGCTTCACCATCAGCACCGAAGCCTGCACCCAGTACTATGAGGACGGCCGGAAGATCTCCGACGAGATCCGTGGCCAGATCATGGAATACATCGAGAAGATGGAGCAGATCACCGGCAAGAAGTTCGGCGACCATGAGAATCCCCTGCTGGTTTCCGTGCGTTCCGGCGCCCGTGCCTCCATGCCCGGCATGATGGATACCATCCTGAATCTGGGTCTGAACGAGGATGTGGTGAACACCATCGCCGAAAAGTCCAACAATCCCCGCTGGGCCTGGGACTGCTATCGCCGCTTCATCCAGATGTATTCTGATGTGGTTATGGAAGTGGGCAAGAAGTATTTCGAGCAGGTCATCGACCAGATGAAGGAAAAGAAGGGCGTCAAGCTGGATGTGGAGCTCACCGCCGAGGATCTGAAGGAGCTGGCCGGCCAGTTCAAGGCTGAGTACAAGTCCAAGATCGGCGAAGACTTCCCCTCTGACCCCAAGGAGCAGCTGATGGGCGCCATTCAGGCCGTGTTCCGCAGCTGGGACAACCCCCGTGCCAATGTGTACCGCCGTGACAATGATATCCCCTACAGCTGGGGCACTGCCGTCAATGTGCAGATGATGGCCTTCGGCAATATGGGCGACGACTGCGGCACCGGTGTTGCCTTTACCCGTGACCCCGCCACCGGCGAGAAGAAGCTGATGGGCGAGTTCCTGACCAACGCTCAGGGCGAAGATGTGGTGGCCGGCGTGCGTACTCCCATGCCCATCGCCCAGATGGCTGAAAAGTTCCCCGAGGCGTTTGCCCAGTTCCAGCAGGTCTGCCAGACTCTGGAAAATCACTACCGTGATATGCAGGATATGGAGTTTACCGTGGAGCACGGCAAGCTGTATATGCTCCAGACCCGTAACGGCAAGCGCACCGCTCCCGCCGCTCTGAAGATCGCCTGCGATCTGGTGGACGAGGGCATGATCGACGAGAAGAAGGCCGTTATGATGATCGATCCCCGCAACCTGGATACCCTGCTGCATCCCCAGTTTGATGCCAAGGCTCTGAAGGCTGCCACGCCCATGGGCAAGGGTCTGGGTGCTTCTCCCGGCGCTGCCTGCGGCAAGATCGTCTTCTCCGCTGCCGATGCCGAAGAGTGGAAGGCCCGGGGCGAAAAGGTGGTTCTGGTCCGTCTGGAGACCTCTCCCGAGGACATCACCGGCATGAAGGCTTCTCAGGGCATCCTCACCGTTCGCGGCGGCATGACCTCTCATGCGGCTGTTGTGGCCCGCGGCATGGGTAAGTGCTGCGTCTCCGGCTGCGGCGACATCGTGATGGACGAGGAAAACAAGAAGTTCACGCTGGCCGGCAAGACCTTCCACGAGGGCGACTGCATCTCCATCGACGGTTCTACCGGTAACATTTACGACGGCCTGATCCCCACTGTGGATGCTTCCATCGCCGGTGAGTTTGGCCGCATCATGGGCTGGGCAGACAAGTATCGCCGCCTGAAGGTCCGCACCAATGCCGACACCCCCACCGATGCCAGGAAGGCCCGGGAGCTGGGTGCTCAGGGTATCGGTCTGTGCCGCACCGAGCATATGTTCTTTGAGGCCGACCGTATCGCCGCCATCCGTGAGATGATCTGCTCTGACACCGTGGAAGAGCGTGAGGCCGCTCTGGCCAAGCTGCTGCCCATGCAGCAGGGCGACTTTGAGCAGCTGTATGAGGCCATGGAGGGCAACCCGGTCATCATCCGTTATCTGGATCCCCCCCTGCATGAGTTCGTTCCCACCGAGGAAGCTGACATCGAGCTGCTGGCCAAGGCCCAGAACAAGTCTGTGGAGCAGATCAAGGCCATCATCGCCGGTCTGCATGAGTTCAACCCCATGATGGGCCACCGTGGCTGCCGTCTGGCTGTCACCTATCCCGAAATCGCCCGGATGCAGACCCGTGCCGTTATCCGTGCCGCGCTGAATGTCCAGAAGCGTCATCCCGACTGGGATATGGTCCCCGAGATCATGATCCCGCTGGTGGGCGAGGTGAAGGAGCTCAAGTATGTGAAGGATATCGTGGTTGCCGTGGCTGACGAGGAAATCAAGGCCGCCGGTATCGAGATGAAGTATCAGGTGGGCACCATGATCGAGATCCCCCGCGCTGCCCTGACCGCTGACCAGATCGCACAGCAGGCGGAGTTCTTCTCCTTCGGCACCAACGACCTGACCCAGATGACCTTCGGCTTCTCCCGTGACGATGCCGGCAAGTTCCTGGGCGCTTACTACGATCGCAAGATCTATGAGAACGATCCCTTTGCCCGTCTGGATCAGACCGGCGTTGGCAAGCTGGTGGCCATGGCTGCCAAGCTGGGCCGTGAGACCCGTCCCGAGCTGGGTCTGGGCATCTGCGGCGAGCACGGCGGCGATCCCTCCTCTGTGGAGTTCTGCCACCGTGTGGGCCTGGACTATGTGTCCTGCTCTCCCTTCCGTGTGCCCATCGCCCGTCTGGCCGCTGCACAGGCTGCCATCAAGGATATGCAGTAAGCATCCCTCCGGCCGCATAAGCAAAATAACGAAAGCTCCCCGAAAGGGGAGCTTTTCTTAATGATATCCCTGCGGGATGAGAAGAAGTGATGCGCCTGCATCGCATCACCACACAGCGCCCGCCATCAGCACACCCACGGCGCACAGCGCCCCGGCGAGAAAGGACAGCACCGGCAGCAGCCAGGCGGGGGCTGACCGGCCCTTCCTGCCCTTCAGTCCCTTCAGCCGCGGGGGCGAAAGGCTGTATTGTGCCGCCAGCTGCTCTGCCAGCGCCAGCAGCTCCTCCGGCGAAGACAGCGCCCCCGGGCCGCGCTCCTCCGCCAGCAGAAAAATCGCCTGCTCAAAGGGCCCGTTTTCCGGCGGACGCACCAGAATTGCCTGCCGGGAGATTCCTTTTACCATATCCTTCCGCCTCCTTTTCAGAAACAGTATGTCCCGGCATTCATCGGCTTATACCGCCTCCGCCTGCTGAAAATCCGCCACCAGCACGGTCATATCATCCCCGGAGCCCGCCCTGGCCGCCTCCTCCAGCAGCAGACCGGCCAGCGCCGAGCCCTCCAGCGTCCCCTGTTCCCGCAGCAGCGCCGCCGTGCGATCCTCCAGAAAAGCGCCGTCGCTGAGCAGAATCACCCGATCGCCGGGGGAAAGCCGCAGACGGATGGGCGCAGCCTCTTCCTCCTCCGCCAGACCCGCCGGAAGAGCGCAGCCGTCAAAGCGGGTGAGCCGTCCTTCCCGCAGAAGAAAGCTGGGCGCAGCCCCATATTTCAGCAGATTGCACCGTCCGGAGAACAGATTGACCTCCAGCAGATCCAGCGTCACAAAGCCCCACTGGGGAAACCGGGCCGCCAGCACCGGCAGCACCGCCGCCACACTCTCCCCCAGAGCGCAGCCCGAGCGCACAAAGGAGCACAGCAGCTCCAGCGCCTGACGGGAGCACACACCGGCAGCCTCGCCCGTGCCCATGCCGTCAGACAGCAGCACCGCCGCCCGGCCGTCATCGGTATGCAGCGCCCGATATTCGTCCCCGCAGAGAACCTCCCCCGCCTTTTTTCGCCGGGCCGGACTGAGCAGCAGCACACATCGCTCCTGCTGCCGCAGACGAATCACCGTGCCGGAGGCACTTTCCACCCGCTCCGGCGGCAAAAGGGTCATTTGCAGCGCCCCCTGCAACGATCGCCGCAGGGCATCACAGTCCTCCAGCGCCTGAGAGGAGGGCTGCTTCAGACGGATATCCGCCTGCAACCGTCCGCCGGTGAGACAGACCGCCGCCTTCGCCCCGGGAAGATAGGCCCGCACAATCCGCCGCACCTGCCCCTCCAGCCGGGCATCATAGAGGGTTCCCGTGCCGGTCTGCACCGCGGCCGATTCCAGCAGCGCTCCCAGCCGGGCATATTGCCGTCCCAGCAGAGCCTGCCCTTCCCGCTCCTGCCGCAGACGGGCTTCCCGCCGGAGGGCATCCCGAAAGGCATCGTTGATGCTGCCGCAAAAGCGTTCCGGCGTGAGACAGCTGCCCGCGAACCACGGAGGAAGATCGGAAAGCCGCAAGGCATGACGGCTGCGCAGAGGCTGGGCCAGATGACACAGCACATCCCGCATGGCCTCATAATCCCGCTGCCAGCATTGGGAAAACCGGGGACAGCTTCGGCAGGCCAGCTCACAGCCGCTGCGGAACACCGGCCCCAGCAGCTCCGGCGGCCCGGCGGGCGTATCCGGCACCATGGCCTGTCCCAGACCGGCCAGCGCCTGAGAAAGTCCCCGGAGGGCCTGTCCACCGCCGCACATCACAGGCAGCACCGGCTCGGAGGAAAGTGCGGCACAGCCGGTTTCCACCCGCAGCCAGAGCTTTCCCGGCAGCAAAATGAGGATTCCTCCGGCCAGCAGACTTTCATAAAAGGCCGCTCCGGCCCCTTCCCGCTGATAGAGCCAGAGGCACAGCAGCCCGGTGAGGATGGAAAAGCGCAGCGCCGCCGTCAGCCGTTCCCGCCGTCCAAAGGCACCTGCTGCCAGAGCGGAAGCACACCACAGCAGGGCAAAAAAGGGACTCTGCCCCAGTGCCAGATCCATCGCCGCACCAAAGGCCGCACCCACCAGCGCGCCTGCCGTTCCGCCGCCGCAGCAGGAAATGGCCTCCACTACTCCCACCGCCAGCAGCCGGGCCGGACGCAGCCCACAGACGGTCAGGGGAAGCCACGCCAGCAGTCCTGCCAGCAGCGCTCCCAGCCGTCCCCAGGGCATAAGGGGCGATTTTCCCTCCCGGGCTTCCCGCAGCAGCAGGGCAAAGCCGCCGCACAGCAGAGCCTGTCCCCCCAGCGTCAGCAGATCCTCTCCCCGCTCCACCTGCACCAGTCCCGTGGAAATCAGGGCGATCATGGCACACAGTGGGAAAAAGCCCCGCCGCCGGCCCACCGCCGTTCCCTCCAGCACCAGCCGGCAGGTGAGCACCACTGCACAGGCCGCGCCATAAAGAAGTCCGTTTTCTCCCCCGCCCAGCACATACCGGCAAAAGGCCCCCAGCGCCGCCAGTGCCGGATGGGCCGAGGCCGCACAGTAGGCCACCCCAAAGGGCCGCAGCTCTCCGGCGGCAGCCGCTGCCGCAAACAGCACCCCCATTCCCAGCGCCCCCAGAGGCCCGGCCAGACGCCTGATTGCTTTTGTATGCTGCTTTGTTTCCAGCTCCATCGCTGCCCACTCCCTTCGTTTTTCCCCATTGTAGCGGCTTTTTTCCACGGAAAAGGTCAGGAAATCGCCGGGGAAATGCAGGATTCAGAAACTTTTCAGAACTATGGCTTGAAAGGGCGGGGAGAAGCATAGTATAATAGAATGGACAAAGTATCAATCCCGGCGGCGCAGCTGCCCCAAAGGAGGAGCCAAAATGAAGCTGAATACCAAACGCACCGTGCTCATCGGACTGGCGTTTATGTCGATTCTGGCATTCTGGCAGTTTTACGATCAGGTGATACCCCATCTGCTGGAAAATGTCTTTGGTCTGCGCACACTGACCACCAACGCCATCATGGCGGCGGACAATGTGCTGGCCCTGTTTATGCTGCCCCTGTTCGGAGCCCTCTCCGACAAAACCCACACCCCTCTGGGGCGGCGCACCCCCTATATTCTCTTTGGCACGGTGGGGGCCGTGACTCTGCTGCTGCTGCTGGCAAAGGCCCAGGCAAGCCGCAGTCTGCCCCTGTTTCTGGGCTGTCTCTTTGCCCTGCTGGTGGTGATGAGCATCTACCGCTCTCCCGCCGTGGCCTATATGCCCGATGTGACGCCCAAGCCTCTGCGTTCCCGGGCCAACGCCATCATCAATCTGGTGGGCTATGTGGGCGGCATCTTTTCCACGCTGATGATGATGCTGCTGCTCAAGAGCGAAACCGCCGCCGACGGCTCCAGCTATTATCCGCCGGATCAGTCCTTCACCCCCATTTTTCTGGTGGTGGCGGCGTTTATGGCGGTGAGCGTTGCGGTGATGGTGCTGACGGTAAAGGAAAATAAGGTGGCTGCGGAGACCTGGGCACAGGTGGCCGGATCGGAACAGGCCGAGGCGGGACGGGCACCCCGGAAGGGTGAAAAAATGCCCCGGGAGGTTCGCCGGAGCCTGATCTTCATTCTGCTGTCGGTATTTCTGTGGTTTACCGCCTACAATGCCGTGACCACGGCCTTTTCCCGCTATTGCGTGGCTGTGTGGGGCGCGGACCTCAGCGCCTCCTCCGGCTATCTGATGACGGCGACGCTGGTGGCCATCGCCAGCTTTATCCCGCTGGGCAGCCTTTCGGGCCGGGTGGGACGGAAAAATACCGTGCTGCTGGGCATCGTGCTCATGTCCTTCTGCTATCTCTGCGCCATTTTCATCCAGCGCCAGACCCCGCTGATGTATCTGCTCTTCGGACTGGTGGGCATCGGCTGGGCCGCCATCAATGTCAATTCCTTCCCCATGGTGGTGGAGATGAGCCCGGCGGGAGATTCCGGACGGTATACCGGCTATTATTACGCCTTTTCCATGGCGGCGCAGATCATCACGCCGCTGCTGTCCGGTCTGCTCATAGACCGGTTCCGGCTGGGCTATCAGGTGCTGTTCCCCTATGCCCTGCTGTTCTCTCTGCTGTCCCTGTTGACCATGCTGCAGGTTCGCCACGGCGACAGCCGTCCCCAACCCAAAAAGGATCGGCTGGAGGCGTTTGATACGCCGGATTAAGGCCTGCGGCCAATGATATCGCCGCTTTGCGGCGTGATGCGATGCTTCGCATCGTGATGCGCACTTCGTGCGTGATGCGCCTGCGGGCGTGGGAAGACGGGGGACGAAGGGGTTTTTACTGCGTCCCGCTTCCTCAGAGGGCAGCCCCGCGGCGACTGAGCGGGCGTTAGGGGTGGAACTCTTCGTCCCCGCCGGGAGGCCGGAAGAGGTTTACGGGGAAACTGGTTTCCCCGTCAGACCGCACGCAGCCCGCTATGCGGTGCTGCTACGGTGTTTCCGCAGAAACGCCTGCGGTCGAGGGGGGTATCGCAACACCCCTCCGCTGGCCTTTGGGTACTTTCGGCCACACGAAAGCACCATCCCCACAAAATCTTCGATTTTGCAGGGCCCCCGGTGGATTTAACCGCCTCGGTCGGCGCACTGCTGCGCCTCCCTGCGGCATGACGCCGCCACTGGGCTGCGAAGGCTTGCTGCGCAAGCTGCCCGGCAGGGGATGATAATGCTACAAAAATATTGAGCGATAAAATCTGTGGGATTGTTTGCAGGTCTATTAAAAACCCTCTCAGTCGGCACACCGTGCCGCCAGCTCTCCCAGAGGGAGAGCCAAGCAGCGAAGAGCGGGCATCTCCGTTTTCCGCTTTCACATTTCACTGAAACTACCTCCAATAAGCAAAGGAGTTATCCATCATGCATCTGTTTTCTACAACCAAAGAGCAGACGCTGCCGCCCATGCTGAAAAAGGCGGGACTGTATCTGCTGCTGTTTCTCTGCGTGTTCATTCCCTTCCGCACACCCCTTGCCGACCTCACCGTTTCCGGCATCAAGGCCCTGCCCGATGTGCTGATTCTGGCGCTGGCCGGATGGTATGTGCTGGCGGTGCGCTTCCGTCTGCGCTTTACCCTGCCCGATGTGCTGTTTCTGGCCTTTGAGGGGCTGGCGCTGGTGAGCACCCTGAAAAACGGCATCCCCGTCACCCTGTGGATCTATGAGACCCGCAGCATCGGCATTTATTATATCCTCTATTTTGTGGTGCGCAATTTCGGCTTTGGCAAAAAGGAGCTGACCCTGCTCACCCGCACCCTGCAAGGGGTGTCCCTGCCTCTGTTTGCGCTGGCGCTGGTGGAAAAGATCAGCAGCAAGACCCTGCTGTTCAGCCCTGCGGCACTGGCCAACATCAACATCAGCACCAATTTCAGCCGGGTGTACAGTATGTTCTACAATCCCAACACCTACGGCCTGTTCCTCACCTTTGTGATCCTGCTGTCCCTGTGGCTGGCCCTGCGGCTGGAGGAAAAAACCCCCGTGTGGATGTATGTGCTGCTGGGGGCGGCCCTGTATTTCACCATGTCCCGCAGCTCCATGCTGATTCTTGCGGCGGGGCTGGCGGTGCTTTTCGTGTGCGCTCTGCGGGAAAAGAAGCTGCGCTGGAAGCGGCTGGCCCTGCAGCTGCTGGCCGTGGTGGCCGGTGTGGTGGTGCTGTTTCAGGGCGCGGGCTGGGCCGCCGGAAAATATTACACCGCAAAGGCCCAGTACAAGCTCACCGACAAGGTGATGGAGGGCTACAGCGAGGCCCAGTATATCGTGGAGGTTCCCTATGTGACCCCCGACGGGGTGGAGCATACGGGCTATGTCTATCATGACATCACCTATATTGACAGGGAATGCACCACCACCCTGAACGAATACGGCAGCATCGTCTACAGCACCGGCAACGGCAAGACCACGGCCTATATTCTCACGAAAAACGGCGGCATGAAGCTGACGGAGTTTCAGCAGCTTCCGGCGGAAACGCAGGCTGATCTGATTACCGGCGAAGGCCAGCGGCGGGATGAAAACCGCACCAGCCAGATTCTGGACGCCGCCAGGGATTCCATGAACATCAGCGCCGGAGACCGCTTTACCGAGCTGGGCGATTCCAATATGTACACCGCCGATTTCAACGGCCGGTTTTACTCTCTCATGATGGCCTGGAAGGTGATCGAGGATTATCCCCTGCTGGGCACGGGCTTCGGCACCTTCGGTTCCTCTGCGTCCCTCACCTGGACGCCGCCCACCTATGGCACCTATGTGCTGCGGGAAAACTTCTATGCGGACAATCAGTATGCCTGCGTCATGGCCGAGACGGGTCTGCTGGGGCTGGCGGTATTTCTGGCCTTCCTGTTTACCACCCTGTTCGGCTGGCGCAGGAGCCTGCTGAAGGTGATGGCCTGTGTCATCATCGGCTGGTTCGGCCTGTTCTATAACATTCTGGAGGTGCAGATCGGCGCATTTCTCCTGTGGGCCATTCTTTCCATGGAGGTTTCCGGAGAGGAGACGGCTGCCGGGGAAGGAAGCGACCTATGAGCGCCGCTGTGCGTCCCTTCCGGCTGAAGACTGCGGCGGAGGGTGTGCTGCTGTTTTTCTGCGTGTTTCTGCCCTTCCGCACCCCGCTGGCCGGGCTGCTGGGAGACTGGGTGCGTGTGGTGCCCGACGGACTGATTCTGATTCTGCTGCTGTGGCAGGGGGTGGAATGCAGACTGCGCTTCCGCCTGAAAGCCTCGGAGGGAATCCTGCTGGGCTTTCTGCTGCTGGCGCTGGTGAGCACCTGCTGGGTGAACGGACAGCGGCTGTTTCTCTTTCTGCACCAGAGCCGGAGCCTGTGTCTTTATGTGCTGTTTGCGTTGGTGTTGCGGCAGCAGCACTATGGGAAGGAAACCCTGCTGCGTGTGACCCGGGCTTTGCAGCTGGCATCCTGGCCGCTGTGTGTGCTGGGACTGGTAGAGCGGGTGTGCTCCAAGACGGTGCTGTTTGATACGGCCTTCGCCCGGAGCATTTACTCCTTCGACAACATGGGAAGAGTATACGGAATGTTTTATAATCCGAATATCTACGGATTGTTTTTGCTGGCGGTGCTGCTGCTCAGCCTGTGTACCCGTGTGCTCCACGGACAGAAAACCGGGCTGGCCCTGTATGTCCAGCTTTCCGTGATGCTCTGGCTCACCATGTCCCGCAGCGGTCTGCTGGCGCTGGCCGGTGTGGCGGTGCTGGCGCTTGCGGTGCTGCGCAGACCCCTGCTCCGGCTGTGGAAGCGGCTCTGGTGGCGGGCGGCGATCTGTGTGGGAGTGACGGCACTGGCGGCGCTGACGCTGCCCCGCATGGCCGAGGCTTATTATTTCGCCCGGGTGCAGCCCATGCTGGAGGGCGATGCCCTGCGCACCCTCTCCATGGAGACAGAGGAGGTCACCTTTACGCTGGAGGGAGAGACCTATCCCGGCTGGCGCTTTAACGGCGTGACCTATGTGGATGCCCGCTGTGCTGTGCCTCTGCGGGAGGCGGGCGCGGTGATCCATCTGCCCGACGGAGATATCACCCTGCCGGTGGAGGACAACGACCTGCGGGAGACCTATATCTATTCCAATGCCATTCTGAAATCCTTCCATGTGAGCTCTGCCACCCGGATGAATGCCCTCACCCAGTCCCGCACCTATCAGGTTTCGGTCAACGGGCGGCTGTTCTCCGTGCAAAAGGCCCTGGCCGTGGCAAAGGATCATCCCCTGCTGGGCACGGGCTTTGGCACCTTCGGCTCGGCGGCGTCCCTCACCTGGACCCCGGACACCTATGGGGACTATGGCCTGTACAGCGGCTTTTATTCCGACTGTCAGTATTCCAGCATTCTGGGCGAGACAGGCTTTCTGGGGCTGGCGGTATTTCTGGCGTGGCTGTGCGCCTTTCTGCTGGAGCGGAGAAAGCATTGCCTGCTGGTGCTGCTGTGTGTGCTCATGGGCTGGTACGGCCTGTTTTTCAATATGCTGGAGGTGCATATGGCGGCGCTTCTGCTGTGGTGTCTGCCCACGCTGGCAGAGGGAAAAGCCCTGTCGGTAAAGGAGCTGGAGGCGGCCTGTCTCCGGCTGTGAGCCTGCGAAAATATCCTTGCATTCTGACAGAAACAGGATTATCATAAAAACAATCAAACTGAAAAGGGAGGCTTTGCCTATGTCATCGTCCAAGGTCTATATGACTGATTTTACCGCCCGGGGAGAAACGCTGCCCCAAAAGCTGCGTCGGCTGCTGCTGGCGGCGGGTATCCGGGACATTGATTTTGAAAACAAGTTCACCTGCATCAAAATGCATCTGGGCGAGCCGGGCAATCTGGGCTATCTGCGGCCCAATTATGCCAAGGCCGTGGCCGATCTGGTGCGGGAGCTGGGAGGCAAGCCCTTCCTCAGCGATGCCAACACCCTCTATGTGGGACGGCGGAAAAACGCGCTGGAGCATCTGGAGGCGGCCTATGAAAACGGCTTTTCCCCCTTCTCCACCGGCTGTCATGTGATCATCGCCGACGGCCTGAAGGGCACGGATGAGGCGCTGGTTCCCGTGGAGGGCGGCGAATATGTCCGGGAAGCCAAAATCGGCCGGGCCTTTATGGATGCGGATGTGTTCCTTTCCCTGACCCATTTCAAGGGCCACGCCATGGCGGGCTTCGGCGGTACGCTGAAAAATATCGGCATGGGCTGCGGCTCCCGGGCAGGCAAGATGGAAATGCACTCTCAGGGTCTGCCGGCCATTGTGGAGGAAAACTGCGTGGGCTGCGGTCTGTGCGGCAAAAACTGCGCCCAGAATGCCCTTTCCGTAAAGGACGGCAAGGCCGTGATCGATGATGAAAAATGCGCCGGCTGCGGCCGCTGTATCACCGTCTGTCCCCGGGATGCCATCGTGTGCCGGTGGGACGAGGCGACTGCCGTGATGAACTGCAAGATCGCCGAATATACCAAGGCCGTGGTGCAGAACCGCCCCGCCTTCCACATCAGTCTGGTGTGCGATGTGTCCCCCTCCTGCGACTGCGACCGCTGCAACGATGTGCCCATCATTCCCGATGTGGGAATGTTTGCCTCCTTTGACCCGGTGGCGCTGGATCAGGCCTGTGTGGATGCGGTGAACGCCCAGACGGTAACGGCCGGAAGTCTGCTGGAGCAGGCCGTGCGGGAGCAGGGCCTGGAAAAGCCCCAGGGAGAATATTTCGGCACCATCCATCCCGATGCCTGCTGGGAAGCGGGCCTCGTCCACGGAGAAAAGCTGGGTCTGGGAACCCGGGAGTATGAGCTGATCCGGGTGTAACCTGCGAAAGATTCCAGAAATCGGAAATTATAAAAAATCCGAAAAAACGCCTTGACATTTGTCGTCCTTCGCCGTATACTATAAAGGCACTGATGCGATGGACGATTAGCTCACTTGGCTAGAGCGCCTGTTTGACGTACAGGAGGTAACAGGTTCGATTCCTGTATCGTCCACCAGAAAAAAGCCCCTTTTGTCTCCGGACAGAAGGGGTTTTTCCGTATGGATTGGAGGATGGGTTTATGGAATATTCCACGGTGCTGCCGGCGGTGTTTCTGTCCCGGCCCAACCGGTTTGTGGCCCGGGTGCTGCTGGAGGGCAGAGAGCACACCGTTCATGTGAAAAATACCGGCCGCTGCCGGGAGCTGCTGCTGCCCGGGGCCCGGGTCTGGCTGACACCGGGGGAAAATCCCGCCAGAAAAACGGCCTATGACCTCATCGCCGTGGAAAAGGGACAGACCCTCATCAATCTGGATTCCGCCGCCCCCAACCGGGTGTTTGGAGAATATGCCCGGCAGGGCCTGTTTTTGCCGGAGACGGCGTGGGTGCGTCCCGAGGTGCGCTATGGAGAGTCCCGGTTTGATTTTCAGCTGGAGGCCGGGGGCCGGCTGCATTTTGTGGAGGTCAAGGGGGTCACGCTGGAGGAGGCGGGACACACCCGCTTTCCCGACGCCCCTACCCTCCGGGGGACAAAGCATCTGTATGAGCTGATCCGTGCCCGGCAGGAGGGCTATGGCGCTCACGCGGTGTTTGTGATTCAGCTGGAGCAGGCCCTTTCCTTCGCCCCCAACCGGGAAACCGACCCGGCCTTTGCCCGTGCGCTGGAGCAGGCGGAGGCCGCCGGTGTGTGTATCCACGCCTTCCGCTGCCATGTCACCCCCGGCAGGATGAGCATCGCAGCGCCGGTAAAGCGGCAGGAGCCGCAATGATATCGGCTTCGCTATATTTTTCGGGCTTGGCTCTCCCAGAGGGAGAGCCAAGCTTGAAATACAAAGCGCCGCTCTGCGCCGATATCATTCAAAAAAAGCTCCCCTTGTGGGGAGCTTTTGCATTTACACTTCTGTTTACAGCTTCAGGTCGCCTTCTTTGATCCAGCCCAGCTTGCGGCAGACAAGGCCAAAGGCCCAGGTGAGCACGGCGGGCAGGACAAAGCAGATGAGCACCAGTCCCACCCAGTCAAAAGCGGTGATGGCACTCTTTGCGCCGGTGGTCACATCATTCACCCAGCCGGCATACACACCGATGGGGCCCACCATGCCGCAGGTTCCCATACCGGAAGCCACGCCGGAGGCGGGATCGTTCATCTCCAGATGGAACACACAGGTGGCCAGCGGGCCGGTGACGGCAGAGGCGGCGATGGCGGGGATCCAGATTTTCGGATTCTTCACAATGTTGCCCATCTGGAGCATGGAGGTGCCCAGACCCTGACTCACCAGACCGCCCCAGCGGTTTTCCCGGAAGGACAGCACGGCAAAGCCCACCATATTGGCGCAGCAGCCGGCTACCGCGGCACCTCCGGCCAGACCGGTGAGACCGATGGCGGCGCAGATGGCGGCGGAGGAAATGGGCAGCGTCAGGGCAATGCCGATCACGACGCTCACCAGAATGCCCATCCAGAAGGGCTGGAGCACCGTGGCCCAGCGAACAAAATCACCCACGGCGGAGGCTGCGGTTCCAATGGCGGGGGCAATGGCATAGGACAGGGCTACGCCGGAGAGGATGGTCACCAGCGGCGTCACCAGAATATCCACCCGGGTTTCCTTGGAGACGGCCTTGCCCAGCTCGGCTGCCACAATGGCGATGAGGAGCACGGCCAGCGGGCCGCCCGCACCCTTGCTGCCGTCCAGCGTCGTGCTGCCCAGCAGGTTGGCCGCATAGCCCACGGTTGCCAGAGAAAACAGCACCAGCGGCGGAGCCTTCAGCGCCCAGCCGATGGCCACAGCCATAGCAGCACCGCTCATGGCAGAGGCAAAGGAGCCTACGCTCACCAGAAATTCCAAATGCAGCTGACTGCCCAGCGTATCCAGAATGGTGCCGATGAGCAGCGAACAGAACAGGCCCTGAGCCATGGCGCTCATTGCGTCGATGCCATAGCGCTTGCCGGAAAAAACAATATCCTTGCGCTTGAGAAATGCCTTGAAGCCTTCCATAGAAGTACCTCCCAAAAGACCGTATTTTTTTCATCATAGCACAAGCGGATGGAGAAAGCAATCGTTGCTGACACACAAACAACAGAAATATTTCTTCCTTTTGTTAAGATTGCCCATTGAAAGGTTCTGCGTTTTGTGTATAATGAGAACGGCCCTGAAAACGGGGCCGTTTTTGACTTTTTCGCAAATCAAAGGAGAAAAGAGATTTATGGACTTTCTGATTCCTGTGGCCATCGCGCTGGTTGCCGGTCTGCTGATGACCCGTGTTTTCAAGCTGATGCATCTGAACTTCCCCGATGTCACCGCCTTCCTGCTGGCAGGCGTGGCTGTGGGCCCCTATTGTCTGGGCCGTCTGGGCATTCCCGGGCTGGGCTTTACCTCCATGGAGGCGCTGGAGCAGGTGAGCGCCATTTCCAGCGTGGCGCTGGGCTTTATCGCCTTCGCCATCGGCAACGAGTTCCGCCTGTCCCAGCTGAAGCATACCGGAAAGCAGGCTGCTGTCATCGGCGTGTTGCAGGCGCTGGTTGCCACGCTGACGGTGGATGTGGCCCTGCTGGTGCTGCATTTCATTCTGGGCGGCGACATTCTGCCGGTGCCTGTGGTGCTGACGCTGGGTGCCATTGCCGCCGCTACCGCACCCGCCGCCACCCTGATGGTGGTGCGGCAGTATAAGGCCAAGGGTAAGCTCACCGATCTGCTGCTGCCCATTGTGGCCTTGGATGATGCGGTGGGTCTGGTGATCTTTGCCGTGTCCTTCGGTGTGGCTGAGGCTATGGTGGGCGGCCATATGAGTCTGGCCTCCGTAGTGGTGGAGCCGTTGCTGGAGATCGTGGGTTCGCTGGTGCTGGGCTCGCTGCTGGGCGTGATCCTCACCCTGCTGGAAAAGCTGTTCTTCTCCAACACCAACCGTCTGTCCCTGACCATCGCCTTTGTGCTGGCTACCATCGCCCTGTCTGCCACGGAGATTCCCATGGGCAGCGCCACCATGCGGTTTTCCAACCTGCTGGTGTGCATGATGCTGGGCACGGTGTTCTGCAATCTGTGCCCCCGTTCCGCCGATATTATGGATCGTGCCGACAAGTGGACGGCCCCCATTTACTGCCTGTTCTTCGTGCTCAGCGGTGCGGAGCTGGAGCTCAGCGTCTTTACCGATCTGGCCGTGGTGGGCATCGGCGTGGCCTATATCGTGTTCCGCTCTCTGGGCAAATATTTCGGCGCACAGAGCTCTGCCACGCTGGTACACTGTGACCACAAGGTGCGGAAGTATCTGGGCATCACCCTGCTGCCCCAGGCCGGTGTGGCGCTGGGCATGAGTGCTACCGCAGCCTCGCTGGGCACCACCGAGGGCCGTCTGATCCGCAACATCACCCTGTTCGGCGTGATGATCTATGAGCTGGCCGGTCCCGCCCTCACCCGCTGGGCCCTGCAAAAGGCCGGCGAGATTCAGCCTGCCTCTGCGGAGAAAAAGTCGGTGGAGCGCTTCAACCGCCCTGCCGCCCATCGCTGAGAGACGGCAAAGAACCGCAAAGCTTTCGCAAGCTTTTCTTCCCGCTTCCGGATATTTCCGGCGGCGGGAATTTTTTTTTGCCCGGGAAAGGCCTGATTTTTCAGGTTTTTTCGAGAAAAACATTGCAAAAATTAAACTTTTTTCAAAATTGCTATTGCGCAAACGGAGAAACTTTGGTATACTTACCCCAATCAATACCGGAACCCCAAAAAAACAAACAGGAAAGGAGACAGCTTATGAACAGCTGGTACCGGCGCTTTCTCTTCGAAGGAAAGCACAACTATCACATCTATCTCGGCGAAGGCTTTGTTGGTCCCGTGGGTCAGCACAAGCATGAATTCTACCATGTCACCTATGTAATCGAAGGTGAAATTCTGGAAAGCCAGTATGGCACCGAAACCCTGCAAAAGGCGGGCGAATGCTTTTTCACGCCCCCGGGTGTGGAGCACAGCCTGCACATCTATGAGCACACCCGTTACTTCTGCCTGTCCTTCTCCCAGAATATCGCGGACATCCTCTATTCTCACATCTCCGGTCTGCGGCGGGATCTGAAGAATCTTCCCAGCCCCATCGAGGTGCCCGGGGATGTGCGCTCCCGGCTGGAGCATCTGATGTACGGCCTGATGGACGAGCAGAACTTTGACGGCCCGGCTTCCTATGAGACAGCCCATTTTCTGGTGGTCTCTGTCCTGCTGATGATGCTGCGGGGCGCTTTCCCGGCAGAAAAAATCCCCAGTATGCGGGAATCTGACCGGATCAAGTCCGAGGTGCTGGCCTGCGTGCGGCACATTCAGGCCAATTACGATCAGGAGCTGACGGCGGAAACGCTGTCCCAAATCACCACCCTGTCCCGCAGCGCCTTTATGAAGGCGTTCCAGCTGCAAACCGGCAAGACCGTCAAGCAGTATGTCACCCAGATCCGCATCAAGGAGGCCCGCCACCGCATCGTCATGGGCAAGGGCAACCTCCAGCAGATCGCAAAGCAGGTGGGCTATAAGGATTTCTCCACCTTCTTCCGCAACTTTGTACAGATCGTGGGCGTTTCTCCCACAGAATACCGCAAGCGGGTTGCCGCCGGTCTGGACAGCAGCGACGGCCGCGACGCGTAAGCGGCAGTTATTTTTCAAAGGTCAACCTGTCCCCGGTTTCCGGGGACAGACTATAAAATGAAGTTTATCATCAGGCTTTTCTGAAAAGCCGGTCAAGTGAAAAAGGAGGGTATTTTATGAGTCTTGAAAAAGTAAGGCAGATCGCGGAGCGGTATCAGACCAACAGCAAAGCGCCGCTGGGATTTGTGTTCCGCGATCTGAAAACGGGGGAGTGCATCGCGTTTCACGGTGACGAGCCCTTTCCCACCGCAAGCGCCTACAAGGTGTATATCCTTGCAGAGCTCTTCCGGAAGGTTTATGCCGGAGAGTGCTCGTTGACAGATCGGTATCCTCTTCCGGAGGAGGTCAAGGCCAACGGCAGCGGTGTGCTGGCGTTGATGGATGCGGGACTGAATCTGACGCTGAAAGACTATGCCACGCTGATGATGATCCTTTCGGACAACACGGCAACGGATTTCCTCTTTCAGTTCCTTGGCCGGGACAACATTAAAAAGAATGTAATTGACGCGCTGGGTCTGGAAAAGACCAAATGCGACTGGGGCTGCGGCAAGCTCATTGAAATTTATTATGAGATGCACGGCAGAACCTTTGCCCAGCTGCGAGCAGACAACGGCGGCGTCAATCCCAGCTATCACAATTCCAAATGGTATCAGTGTATCACCGAGGAGAACAACCAGACCACGCCGCTGGAGGCGGCAAAGATGCTGACGCTGCTGTATCAGGGTCAGTGGGTCTGTCCCGAGGCCAGCGCGGCCATGCTGGATATCATGAAGGAATGTCAGACCAACTCCCGGATCCCGCTGCGGCTGCCGCCCTCTGTGGAGGTAGCCCACAAAACGGGCACCATGGACAAGCTGAATGTGGATATCGGTATCGTCTATGCGCCCAGGGGGGATTATATCCTCTGTATGTTCTATAACGGCAACCTGGCCAGTGCGGAGGATTATGCCGCCAATGACCGGGGCCGTGTGGGTGACGCCTATCTGGCAGAGCTCTCCGGTGCCATTTATCAGGCATACATGGAAGACTGACCCGCTGCCCGTCCCGGGGCAGGATTCCCGGGAGGGCGCATCCATCGAAGGGAGATGTAATTTTGCAGTACATTATCAAACGATTGCTCGTAGGCGTGGCCCTGATCCTGTGTGTTTCCTTTCTGGTGTTCAGTATGCTGTATCTGATGCCCGGAAGCCCGGTCACGCTGATGGCGGGCGAAGGCGCAAGTCAGGAGCGGCTGGCGGAAATCGAAAGGGAATACGGTCTGGACAAACCGCTGCTGGTGCAGTATTTCAACTGGATCCGCAACATCGTGTTCCATCAGGATTTCGGCATTTCCTTTAAGTATAAGCTGCCGGTGTGGGATCTGGTGTCCGAGCGGATTCCCGTCAGTCTGAAGCTGTCGGTGATTACCGCCGTGATCCAGTATGCGCTGGCCATCCCGCTGGGCCTGCTGTGTGCCTATAAAAAAGACTCCATTCTGGACAAGCTGACAGTGTATACCTCGCTGATCCTGACCTCCATCCCGTCGTTCTGGATCTCCGTGCTGCTGATGCTGCTGTTTGCCGTGAAGCTGCAATGGCTTCCCATGACCGAGCTGCAAAGCTGGAAGAGCTATATCCTTCCCATTTCCGCCGGCGTGCTCAGCGGCCTTGCCAGCACCATCCGTCTGACCAAAAGCGAGGCGCTGGATGCTCTTCAGGAAAAATATGTGACCACCGCCTATGCCAAGGGTCTGCATGAGCGGGCCGTGCGCATCGGCCATGTGCTCCGCAATTCTCTGATTATCATCTGTGTGCAGGTGTTCCAGTCGCTGCCCTGGCTGATTTCCGGCTATATCATCATCGAAAAGATTTTCGTCATCAACGGCATGGGCAGCCTGCTGATTACCTCGATTATTTATCAGGATTTCAACATCGTCCAGTGTCTGGTGTTCATCATTTCCATCCTGACGGTCATCTGCAATATTATGGCCGACATCGTTCTGGGGCTTCTGGATCCCCGGATCCGCATCTCTACCGGCGGAGGTGACAAATAATGCAGGATAGCCCGTGGAAGAGCTTTTTCAAAAGCTGTTGGAAAAACCTCAACTTCATGGTGGGCATCATCATGCTGCTGAGCGTCATATTTGTGGCGGTATTTGCCGATCAGGTGGCTCCCTATGCCTATGATGAAGGCAATCCGCTGGTGAAGTTTTCGCCTCCCAGTGCGGAGCATCTGCTGGGTACCGACTATATGGGCCGTGACCAGCTGAGCCGTATCATCCACGGCGCCCGCATCACCCTGAAGGTGGCGCTGCTGGGCGGCAGCATCCAGCTGGCGCTGGGCGTGATCGTGGGTCTGTTCTGCGGCTTCTATGGCGGCATTGTGGATCGGATCATGCTGTTCTTCGCAGACCTGACCTGGTGCGTTCCCGGCACCGTGATGGCTCTGGCTGTGGTTACGGTGGTGGGTACCAACCTGACCAACGCCATCATCGCCATTGCCATGGTCAACTGGGCCTCCATGGCCCGAACTGTCCGGGCAAAAACCATGTCCCTGAAGAATATGGCCTTTATCGAGACGGGCGTTGCCTTCGGTGAAAGCAATCTGGCCCTGATGTTCCGCTATATTCTTCCCAATATCGTTCCCGCGCTGATCGTCATGGTGTCCATGGCACTGCCCGGAACCATCATGTCCACCACCACCCTGTCCTTCCTGGGCGTGGGCTCTCAGCCCCCCTCTCCCGACTGGGGCCTGATGGTGTCGGACGGCATCAAGTACATTACCAAGGCACCCTGGCTGGCCATTTACCCCGGCCTGGCTCTGGTGTATACCGTGTTGAGCTTTACCATTCTGGGCGAGGGCCTGCGGGACCTGCTGGATCCCAGAATGAAGTCTCAGGGCTAAGGAGGTGCGGAGCATGAGTAACGAAAAGCTGCTTCAACTGGAAAACCTGTCCATCGACTACAAGGTGCGGGACGGTTATCTCAGCGCCGTCAAGGATGTCTCCTTTGATATCAACCGGGGCGAAATCTTCGCCGTGGTGGGAGAATCCGGCTGCGGCAAATCCACCATCGCCCATTCTATCATGCGGCTGCTGGACAAAAATGCCCGCGTCACCGGCAGCATCGTCTATAACGGCACCGATCTGCAATCGCTGACTGACAAACAGATCACCGAGGTGCGCGGCCGGGATATCGGCATGATCTTCCAGAATCCGCTGGATTCCCTGAACCCGGTGTATACCACCGGCCATCAGGTGAACGAGGCCATTATGCTGGACGGCGTCAACAAGCTGGAGGGCTGGCAGAAGGTCATCGAGCTGTACCGGAGCATCAAAATGCCCGACCCGGAAAAGCGGGCCAAGGCCTTCCCCCACGAGATGAGCGGCGGTATGCGCCAGCGTGTCATGATCGCCATGATGCTCAGCCGCAACCCCTCCCTGCTCATCGCCGACGAACCAACCACTGCGCTGGATGTGACCATCGAGGCACAGATTCTGGAGATCATCAGCCAGCTGAAAAATGAGTTCCACAGCTCTGTCATGATGATTACCCACAACTTTGGTCTGGTGGCGGAGATCGCCGACCGTGTGGCCATCATGTACGCCGGTGAGCTGGTGGAGCAGGGCGATGTGTATGAGGTCTTTGCCAACCCCATCCATCCCTATACCCGTCTGTTGATGAAGGCGCTGCCCCGGGGCTCCAAGCGGGACGGCCGTCTGCAAACCATTGACGGCTCCGTGCCCCGCCTGACAGAGAAAAAGCCCGGCTGCCGCTTTGCCAACCGCTGTCCCATGGCCAAAGAGATCTGCTCTCAGCAGGATCCCCAGGTTCGCAGTGTCAGCGCCACCCATACATTCCGGTGCCACTTTGCAGAGGAGGGTGTGTTATGAAGCAAGAACAGCAAGCGATTTGCATCGAGCATCTGTACAAGCAGTTTTCTGTGGACAACGGCTTTTTCAGCAAGGGCAAAAACAGCGTCAAGGCCGTGAACGATGTGAGCCTGACCCTGAACAAGGGTGAGATTCTGGGTCTGGTGGGTGAATCCGGCTCCGGCAAAACCACGCTGGCCCGGCTGATCCTCAACCTGACCAAGGCAACCAGCGGCTCTGTCACCATCGACGGCATCAATCTTTCCAGGGCATCCGCCGCCGAGGTAAAGCTGCTGCGGCAGAAAATCGCCGTGGTATTTCAGGACCCGGCCTCCAATCTGAACCCCCGGGAAACGGTCATGAGCAGCATCATGCGTCCGCTGGTGCTCCATGGAATGTCCAAGGCCGAGGCTCGGGAAAAGGCCCGGGAGACCCTGCGCAGCGTGAAGATGGACGAGCATTATCTGAACAGCTATCCCCACCAGCTTTCCGGCGGCCAGCTGCAAAGAATCGCCATCGCCCGCGCGCTGGCGGTGAATCCGGAGATCATGATTCTGGACGAGCCCACCTCCGCGCTGGATGTTTCCGTGCAGGCACAGATTCTGAACCTGCTGCTGGATCTGCAGGAGCAGCATCAGCTGACCTATCTGGTCATTACCCACGACCTGAATGTGATCCGCTATATCAGCGATCGGGTGGCGGTGATGTATCTGGGCAAGCTGGTGGAATACGGCCCCACGGACATCATCTGCGCCAACCCCAGCCACCCCTATACCAAGGCGCTGATGGCAGCCTCTCCCATTCTGGATCCCACCCTGCGCGGCCGGGAGAAGCACATCATGAAGGGCGACCCCGGCAGTCTCATCCATCTGCCCGAGGGCTGTCACTTCCATCCCCGTTGTCCCTATGCACAGGAACAGTGCCTGAAGCAGGAGCCGGAAATGCTCCAGCTGGCGGAAAATCACTGGGCCTGCTGCCACCTCTGCGGCAGGACAGAGGAATAACATCCGTCTGATGCCCCGTCTGCGGGGAATTGGAAATAACACAAAAATTGAATGGAGGAAGCAAAATGAAGAAGTATGTAGCTCTGCTGCTGGCAGCAATGATGGTACTTGCCATGCTTGCCGGTTGCGGCAACAACGACAACAGCAACAACAGCAACCCCGGCGAAAACAGCAACCCCGGAAATCAGGCAGCAACCAATGAGGGCGGAAAGAAAATTCCCGAGCAGCTCACCATCGTGGGCAACACCTGGGACGGCATTGATATGTACCAGGTTACTTCCTGGAACGATGGCGCACAGGGCCTGGCCGCGGACAGCATTCTGACCATGGGCGACGATGGCCGCGCGATTCCCCAGATTGCTTCCAACTCCGTCTGGAGCGAAGATGGTCTGACCTGGACGCTGACTTTCCCCGAGGGAATGTACTACAGCACCGGCGAGCAGCTGGAGCCCGAGGATGTGGTGGCCAGCATTGAGCATGGTCTGGAATACAGCAGCTGGGCAGACGGCTATGCCGCCATCGAATCCATGGAGATCAATGGCCGGGATGTCATCTTCCACCTCACCGAGTATCAGGCCGATATGGAGTTCAACTTCATGAGCAGCTTTGTGGGCGTCATCGACAAGGATGAGCTGGACACCATGAGCAACGAAGAGCTGCTGTGGGGCTGCCATCCCTATGGCGCTTACTACATCGACGAGTTCCAGGCCGGCGCCTATGTGATCCTGAAGGCCAACCCCGGCTATGTCACTCACAATCCCCTGGTGGAGAACAAGGGCAAGGTGCCCGTGGAGACCGTCAAGGTGGTCATGGGCGGCGAAGATTTCACCTATTATACCGGCCTGATCAACGGCGAGTATGATCTGCTGAACTCTGCTCCCGCCGATTACCTCACCGATCTGCAGGCTGCGGAAAATGTCACGCTGGTGGAAAGCAGCTGCGCCATCACCGGCTACTGCGAGCTCAACACCAAGAACGAGTTCCTGGCGGAAGAAAATGTCCGTCTGGCCATCATCCGCGGCTTTGACCGTGACAAGTGGGAAGCCTACAGCGACGATTACAACGATCTGACCTATGCGCTGATTCAGGACAACAGCCTGAACTACAGCCAGGAAGTCTGGGACTACTACAAGGAAAACTATGGCTATGATGTGGAAGCTGCCAAGCAGCTGCTGGCGGATGCCGGCTGGGCCGACACCGATGGCGACGGCTTTGTGGACAAGGGCGGCAAAAAGCTGGCCTTCACCTTCAGCTCCCGTGACTCTGACAACTCTGTGACCGTGGCTCAGTCCCTGCAGGAGGACATGAAGGCCATCGGCATTGATATGAACATCACCACGCAGGACTGGTCCTATGTCAACCAGGATGTGCGCGAAGGCAACTTCGACATGGCCTACATGAGCCTGGGCTGGTCCGAACCCCTGCTGCTTCTGAACAACTTCTGCAACCGCAGCGAAATCGACGCGGAATGCACCAACCTGGATCTGGAAGGCTATCTGGAGCTGGTTGCCAAGGTTCGCAGCACTGTGGACTATGACGAGCGCACCCAGGCTGTGGCCGATGTGCAGATGAAGCTGTTCAGCTACGCCACCATCATGCCTCTGCTGAGAGGTACCGCCTTCCGTTGCTGGAACAGCAGCCTGCAGGGTGTGGTGAGCACCGCCACCGGCAACCTGTTCCTGAACGATGTGTATGTGGTGGAATAAGCAGCCCCTGAATATTGCCCTTTCCTATTAACCGAGTATTGATGCAGAAGGTCCCTCCGTGGAAACACGGAGGGCCTTTTGCGTACAAAAAGCTCCGTCTTTCGACGGAGCCGCAGGCCGCATTATGCTTCGGCTGTCTCTGCCTGTATTTGCGGGAGCTGGTCGATGGCATACAGCGGCAGATTGATAAGTCCTTCTTCTTTTTTATAGTCCGCCATGGATGTGCGAACGGAAATTTCAGGAGAAAACCGTTCCCGATAGGCTTTCAGACTTTTGGCTTTGAGATTGACCTCCGCTTTCACTTCGACAGGAATGATCCCTTCTCCGGTGTCAACCACAAAGTCCACTTCGCAGGAGCCTCTGTCGTTGGTATAATAGTAAATATCCAGATCCCGGAGGGTTTTTAACTGCTGACAGACATACTGCTCTGTCAGAGCACCCTTGAATTCCACAAAAAGGTCGTTGCCATCCAGCAGAGTGCGGGGGCGCAGCCCGGACATACAACCCAGAAGCCCCACATCTACCAGAAACAGCTTAAATGCTTTCAAGTCCTCATAAGCCCGCAGGGGGATGCCTGCTGCATTGACACGGCTGACCTTGTGAACAAGGCCGCAATCGCTCAGCCACATAATTGCAGTTTCATAGTCCTTGGCACGGGCGCCTTCACGAACAAGACCGTAAATGAACTTTCTGTTTTCTTTTGCCAACTGAGAAGGTATGCTGTTCCATAGCATACGGAGTCTCGGCACAATTTCGTTCGGAGCGTGTTTGGAAAAATCCTGTTCGTAAGCTGCAAGGATTCGCTTTTGAATTTCACGAACTTCGTTAAAGTCCCTGTTCTCCGCAAAGCTTTGCACGGCTTCCGGCATACCGCCGACGAAGTAATAGTGCTTCAGGGCATCCATATAAGTCTGCTTAAAGCTGGTAATCATCGGAAAGTCTCGCTTATCAAGCAATTCGGCAAATCGCTCTTTATCGGTTGCCATCAAAAATTCCTTGAAGGAAAGGGGATACAGTTTTAAGAAATCCACTTTGCCCACAGGGAAAGATGTGCCTTGATGCAAGGCAATACCAAGTAACGAACCGGCGCATACAATGTGATACTGCGGCGCATTTTCATAAAAATATTTCAGAGAAGCCAACGCTCTCGGAACTTCCTGCACTTCGTCAAAAATCAGCAAAGCCTTTTCGGGATCAATTTTATGTCCCGCATACAACTCCAGCCCCAGAAGCAGGCGATCCGTATCCAGATCAGAGGCAAACAGCTCTGCCATTCTGGGATTGGAGTCAAAATTGATATAGATGGTATCCGCATACGCCTGCCGGCCAAACTCTTTCATCAGCCAGGTCTTGCCCACCTGACGGGCGCCTTCGATAATTAAAGGCTTGCGGCGTTTGCTTTCCTTCCATTGTAACAGCGCTTCCATGGCAATCCGGTACATATGCACACCTCCATTCGCAGAATGCAAGTATAGTATACCACCAATTACAAAAAATGCAACGAATTTTAGCACAATGACAACATTTTTTACGATGAATAAAGTGTTGCTCCTGTCTTTCCCCGGCTGCGAACGAGAAAAAGCGATACCCGGCTGCGAAAACCGGATATCGCCAGTTTTTTATGGTATCTTTGAAAGGCGGAGCCTGCGGTCTCTCCGAGGGAAACTCAGCGGTAAAGATCCGCGTCGTCCCGGAAGGCGGCGGCCAGAGAGGTGCCGATCATAAAGGCATTGTAAGCCGTGAGATAATCCGGGCCAAAATAGCGCACCCGGTTTTCATCCAGCCGGAGGGTGTTCTGGGCGGTGGCAGCCCGGGCGGCCTGCACCTCGGCAGAATAGCGCACATCAATGTGAACCTCTCCCTCCAGACGCATGGGACGAATGCCGTCCTTCTGCCAGTTCAGCAGCGCCTGCCGGACAGCTTCTGTAATGGCCTGGGCGGTTCGCTGGGGATGATGGCACAGGGCCGCGTTGTTGCTGATGGCGGTTTTGGTTTCCACGGTATACACACCGGGAATGCTCTCCCGGGCATCGGCACACACCAGATCATCGCCGGACAGGAACACCACGGGAATGTTGTACGCACCCAGACAATAGCCCACAAGGTCATGCTCAGAGGCCAGCTTGCCGTTGATGACCAGCTCTACCATGGAGCCATAGGAATAGCTGTGGCTGGCAACACCCTTGGCACCCTTTCTCCGGTGATAGCCAATGAGCAGCGCCGCGTCAAAGCCCAGCTGTGCGCCCTCGGCCATGCCCAGCGGACGCAGAGAGCCGGAGATCAGGTCGATGCGGGGATCCAGCTGTTCGATCAGGAGATTGTTGCCGTTGTTGTGGGCATCGTTGACCACCACCAGCTCTGCCCCGGCCTGATAGGCACCCTCGGCGGCGGCGTTGATATCGCTGGCCATCATGCGGCGGGCAAAGGCATATTCCACATTGCTGCTCATGACCTGTCCCAGATTGAAGATGCCGGAAACGCCCTCTGCATCCATGGAAATATATACGCGCATTTTTGCTTCATCCCTTCTTTTTCGCGGTGAACACGGTATTTTTCCCGGCGGAGCTGCCGGAAGCTCTTTGACTTTATTATAACAGATTTTGAAGAAAATGGCTATACTATTTCCGGTTTTTCTATGAATCCTGCGGCATTGCGGATTTTCCGAAGGAGGAGCGCACTGCGCCTTTGGCGCAATGATATCTTCTTCGAAGGTGAAATCGCCTTCGGCAATGATATCCCTGCGGGGATGGGAGAGAAGTGAAGCACCTGCGGGCGTTAGGGAGGCAAGCGGCAGCCCGCTTACCCCTCCGCCGTCTCCTCCCTCACCGTCAGGGTGCCGTTGCTGCTGTCCACGGTGAGCAGGGTGTCCGGTGCGGGGTCACAGGCCAGAATGTGCCGGGCCAGAAGAGTCTCCACCTGCTGCTGAATACAGCGGCGCAGAGGCCGGGCGCCGTACATGGGATCGTAGCCCATGGAGATCAGCGTCTCCCGGGCGCTGTCCGTCACCCGCAGCTTCAGCTGCCGCTCCGCCAGACGGGACTCCAGTCCGCCCAGCAGCAGCGTCACAATGCCCTGCATATTTTCCCGGGTGAGGGGCTTGTAAAACACGATCTCATCCAGCCGGTTGAGAAACTCCGGACGGAACTGCCGGTGCAGCAGACCCATGACCTCCTGCCGGGCGCTGTCCTTCAGCTCACCATCCGCACCGATGCCCTCCAGAATCTGCGGCGAACCCAGATTGGAGGTGAGGATGATGATGGTATTTTTGAAATCCACCGTGCGGCCCTGACTGTCGGTGATCCGTCCGTCGTCCAGCACCTGCAGCAGCACATTGAACACATCGGGATGGGCCTTTTCCACCTCGTCAAACAGCACCACACTGTAGGGTCTGCGCCGGACTGCCTCGGTGAGCTGACCGCCCTGATCGTAGCCCACATAGCCCGGAGGCGCACCGATGAGGCGGGACACGGAATATTTTTCCATATATTCGCTCATGTCGATGCGCACCATGGCCCGCTCGTCGTCAAAGAGGGCTTCTGCCAGCGCCTTGGCCAGCTCGGTCTTGCCCACGCCAGTGGGGCCCAGAAACAGGAAGGAGCCGATGGGACGGTCGGGATCCTGAATGCCGGCCCGGGAACGGAGAATGGCGTCGCACACCTTCTGCACGGCTTCATCCTGCCCGATCACCCGGCGATGGAGCTGGTTGTCCAGATGCAGCAGCTTTTCCCGCTGGCTTTCCACCAGCTTCTGCACGGGAATCCCCGTCCAGCGGGCCACAATGCGGGCAATTTCCCCCTCTGTCACCCGGTCACGCAGCAGCGTGCTGTTCTGCTCCGTCTGCTCGGCAATGCGCTCCTCCGCTTCCAGCTGCCGCCGCAGCTCGGGCAGACGGCCATACTTCAGCTCGGCAGCCCGATTCAGATCATATTCGCTTTCCGCCTTTTCCAGCTGGGCCGTCACCTGCTCGATCTCCTCCCGGAGATGCTGCACCTTGGAGATGGCCTGCTTTTCGTTTTCCCATTTGGCCTTCATGGAGCGGAACTGTTCCCGCAGATCGGCCAGCTCCCGCTGAAGCTCCTTCAGATGCTCCTGGGCCAGACGGTCGGTTTCCTTTTTCAGCGCCGTCTCTTCAATCTCATGCTGCATGATTTTCCGGTTGATCTCGTCCAGCTCCGAGGGCATGGAGTCCATTTCCGTGCGGATCATGGCGCAGGCTTCGTCCACCAGATCAATGGCCTTGTCCGGCAGGAATCGGTCGGAAATATACCGGTTGGACAGGGTGGCGGCGGCGATGAGGGCCTGATCCTGAATCTTCACCCCGTGATAAACCTCATACCGCTCCTTCAGACCCCGGAGGATGGAAACGGTATCCTCCACCGTGGGTTCGCTGACCAATACAGACTGGAATCGACGCTCCAGAGCGGCATCCTTTTCGATATACTGTCTGTATTCATTCAGCGTGGTTGCGCCGATGCAGTGCAGCTCACCCCGGGCCAGCATGGGCTTGAGCAAATTGCCCGCATCCATACTGCCTTCCGTTTTGCCCGCGCCCACAATGGTATGCAGCTCATCAATGAACAGGATGATTTTTCCCTCGCTGCTCTTGATGGCGTTGAGCACGGCCTTGAGCCGCTCTTCAAATTCGCCCCGGAACTTGGCTCCCGCAATGAGCGCACCCATGTCCAGAGCAAAGATTTTCCGATCCTTCAGATTTTCCGGCACATCCCCCCGGACGATCCGCTGGGCCAGACCCTCTGCGATGGCCGTCTTGCCCACGCCGGGCTCACCGATGAGCACGGGATTGTTTTTGGTCTTGCGGCTGAGAATGCGGATGACGCTGCGGATCTCATTGTCCCGGCCAATCACCGGATCCAGCTTTTGCTCCCGGGCCCGCTCCACCAGCTCCTGACCGTACTTTTTCAGCACATCATAGGTTTCCTCCGGATTGTCGGAGGTGACTCTTGCGTTGCCCCGGACGGCCTTCAGCGCCTGCAAAAACCGGGCCTCGGTGATGTCAAAGGTCTGGAACAGCTGCTTCAGCCCGTCCTCCGGACAGTGCAGCAGACCCAACATTATGTGCTCCACCGAAACAAAGTCGTCCTTCATCCGGCCGGCCTGCTGCTCCGCAGCGTTCAGCGCCTGATCCAGTCCCTGAGAAATATAGATTTTGTCTGCCTCACGCCCGCCGCCGGAAACCTTGGGCAGCGCACCCACTGTGCCGGACAGCGCCGAGGTAAAGCTGTCCACGGGAACGCCCATGCGCTCTATCAGCTGACCGATAAGACCATCCTTCTGTTGCAGCAGCGCCAGCAGCAGATGACACTGACAGACCTGCTGGTTGCCGTTTTCCACCGCCAGACTCTGGGCGGACTGGATGGCCTCCATGCTTTTCTGGGTAAATTGATTGAGATTCATACTGCAAACCTCCCTGTTATGTCACGCTTCCCGCAGTCAGATGGCGGGATAGCGGCTGTAATAGCCTTCACAGGCATTCCGCACCGCTGCCGGTGCGCCGGTGCCGTCCTCCGGATTGCTGAAAAAGTCCTTCATGCCTGTCTGCATGGCCCGGATATAGGCCGCCAGCACCGCCCCCTGCTCCCGTTCGCTGAGACTCTGGGGCAGGAAAAAGCGGCGGGAAAAGCGGCTTTCCTCCAGAATACAGTCGGGCATTCCGCAAATGGCCTTTTCCACACCGGCCCACAGACGGAAAAACCGGTTAAAATACAGAATCAAAGCATCGCTCCGGCTGCGCAGCGACACCCGCAGCTCTCCCGCACCCGGCCTGCCGGGGAACAGCTCCACACTGTACCGCACGGTGGGATTGTATTTGTACCGCAGAGCCGAACGAAAGCTCATCATGCTCTCCGAGGATTGCAGCAGCGTCTGAAACACGCCGCCGTCGGTGAGCAGACTTTCCGCCTGACCAAAGATTTCCCGCATCCGCATTTCCGGCGTGACGCAGGACACCGCCTCTGCCAGCAGGCGGTTCATCATGGCAGAACGGCTGAGCCCGTGGGCATAGGCCGCCTGATCCACCGCCTGCACCACCTCATCGGACAGAACGATGGAATAGACACTTTTGCTCATGCTGTGGCCTCCCTTCCTGTTTTCGCCTTCAGTATACCACGGTTTGAAACTTTGTCAACGGTTTTATATAATTTTGAATGCAAATTATTCGTGAACGGTGAAAAATCTTCTGTCACCCTCCGGCCATCTCCCGCATAGAGATGGAGTGCGGGCACAAAGTCCGCCGCCCGGAAACGCACTCTCCGGGCTCTCTGAAAGGAGCAGATCACCCAATGGCACAGTTTACCAATCAGGCCACCCTTTCCTATAACGGGCTCACCGCCAGCTCCAATATTGTCACCGGAAATATCACCCAGGTGCTGGAGCTGCGCAAAGCCGTCACCCCCGCCACCTATCGGACGGGGGATATTCTCACCTATGTTGTCACCCTGCGGAATGCCGGCGCTACGGACTTTACCGGGCTGACCGTCACCGATGATCTGGGAGCGTATGCCTTCGGCGCGGGGACGGTGACGCCGCTGCGCTTTACCGGCGATCCCGTGCTCTATGACAGCAGCGGCCTGCCCCAGCCCACGCCCACCGTCAACGCCGGGCCGCCCCTGACCGTCACCGGTCTGACCGTTCCCGCCGGCGGGAATATTACGCTGGTGTATCGGGCGCAGGTGAATGCCTATGGGCCCCAGGGACCCGCAGCCGCCATCACCAACACCGCCACCCTCACCGGCACGGGGGTCTCCGGCGCTGTCACCGATTCGGCCACCGTCACGGCAGAGCAGAGTGCCGCCCTCACCATTACCAAGGCGCTGAATCCGGCCTCCGTGGTGGAAAACGGCGTGCTCACCTACACCTTCACGCTGGAAAATTACGGCGGGGAGGCGGCAGACGCCGCTGCGGGAACGGTATTGCGGGATGTATTTTCTCCGCCGCTGCGGGATATTTCCGTGACGCTCAACGGAGACAGCTGGCCTGCCGCCGGAAATTACAGCTATGACCCGGCCACCGGCATCTTTGCCACCGTGGCGGGCCGACTGACCGTTCCCGCCGCCGCCTTTACCCAGAGCGCAGCCACCGGCCTGTGGACTGCAACCCCCGGCACGACTGTGGTCACCGTCACCGGAAGAATCTGAAAATACCGCCGCAAAACAAAACAGCCCTGACCGAGGTCAGGGCTGCTTTTCTGTGGTTACCTGTCATTGTAAATGCGTTTATTCTTCAATAATGCCCAAGATCCAATTTACCCAGCTAATAACTGTGGAAGAGCGCCGCAGATAGGTACTGTCAGCCTCGACCCGGCACAGGTTGGAACGCTTCATGATCTGAATTATGGTTTGCTTGTCCGGCATCTCACCGCATTGCAAATGAAGCTTTAAGGTTTCGTTAAATACTTCATGAGTCAATATCTGGGCGGCAAGTGCAAGCTGGCGTTCTTTATACTCCAAGCCCATTATACGATGTCCGCAAGCAGAAAGGCGGAACAGAATATTTCCATCTTCATCGTGTTCTTTCTCAATGAGTCCCAGATACCGGCCTGCATCTGTGTAATAATTGGTCTGGCGTTCATCAAAGGCATATTCCGAAGTGATATCCTGTTTCGTCATTGGCCGTTCGTTTAATAATTCAATAAGATTGACTATCCGGGACATCCGATCTGCTTGTGGGAACGGCATATCGGGTTCCTGTGTCAAGGGAACAGCTCTCAAAAGATTTTCAATATCAGCCAAACAAATCTCCGTTGCAATTACATAGTTTTTCTGCTTTACCAAGCGCAGGGAATTATAGTTGCGCAGATTTTCAAACTGGTATTGATACAAGTTGAACATACCATTTGAAAAAATCAGGAAAACAGGTTTTACTGTTTTCGTCACACGGCTGCTCCAAACGCGGAATGGGTAATAAAGCTGGCGCACGAGGAAATCGTCAGACAAGTCCCGCTTGGCTTCAAATAAGGACAGGTAATGGATCCCTTCGTATGCCGCATCAATTTCAATTTGAGAATTGCTAACGGCAATGCTTTTTGCACCGACGGCAGTGTTTATGTCAAAATCAAAACTACCGGAACTCATACGACCGCTAACCGTAGGAATAAGCATATCGTCTTCTAAAAAGTCTGCAAGGATTCCGCAAGCGTTTGCACAATTCAGTGCGATTGCTTCGCTCACCAGAAACTGCGGCATGAGACTTTGAATGTGCGCAGGAATGGAAATCCTCTGAACATCTTGAGAAGGCTCTTCAAATTCCTTATATGCAGAAAAGGAAGAAATCACATAATCGCCGCGTGTTATCGGCAAAAGGGATAAGTTGTTGACCGCAAAAATGTTTGGAAGATTTACTTTGTGGTCAAACTTGGTCATGAGCCGAGGCTCTCTGAATTCCCGTATCTGATTTGCGGAAATGATGAAATGTCCGTTTTGTTCAACTTCAGCAAGAATTTGATATCTATCAAACAATTGCTCCCAAGCAGTGTCATTCAGTCCCATAGTTTCTAATCAGCACCTCCTCTACAGCTCCGCGCCGAGTTGCGTCTGAGTTAATGGCTCGCTTTGCCTGCACAATAGAGATATCGTAACCTTTGTACAGTTCTTTGATGAAATCTGTGGCAGAATTGGACAGCATAAATTTTATGCCTCGCTGTGTCAGAACATCACAGCACTGTTTTAGTCTGAGCTGTTCGCTTTTGTCAAAACCGCCTTTATGATAGCCTGTAAAACTTGCAGTATCAGAAACTGGATCGTATGGGGGATCAAGATAGACAAAACAGCCTTTACCAACTCTATCGAGAGTCGTTGCAAAATCCTCGTTGAAAAAGGTAATATTGGCAGATGAAAAATACTTGCTTACTGCCCGCAGGACGGGTTCGTTTATGATGTTGGGATTTCTGTAATGACCAAAAGGAGAGTTAAATTCTCCAGAGGAATTGACGCGGAACAGACCATTAAAACAAGTTTTATTTAAGTAAATCAATCTCGATGCGCGCGCAACCTTTGACATGGCTTGGTAGGCGGCTTTATCTCTATCCAAATCTCGAATGGTATAGAAATATTCAGGCGTATTTTCGTGTTTTTTGAGATCGGCGATAAGAGATTCAACATCATCACGGATGGTTTCGTAAACGGCAATTAAATCCCCATTCAAGTCATTTACAATGGCGGTGGAAGGCTGAATAGATAACAAAACAGCGCCGCCGCCTAAAAAAGGCTCGCAATAAGAAGAGATTTGCCTGGGAAGCAACGGAGCAATTTCGCCTAACAGCTGACGCTTTCCGCCAACCCATTTGACAACGGGGGCAACAAGCTTATTCTTTGACACATCCGCACCTCCTTGCTTCAGGTTGATTGATCTGCGTTAATTATAACAATGTGTTGTTCATTTTACAAGGGGTGCTTTTCTGCAAATTTTTATTTGATATACTCCGTCAGATTGCTCAGGTTGATCTTTTCCGCCACCGGCTGCACCGTGACGGTATATTCGCCCTTCCATTCCTCCAGCAGCTGGGAAAACCGCCAGCTCAGGGCCTCCTGATAGATGTCCGCCTGATTTTCGTCATAATAGGAAACGGTCAGCGGGCAGCGCTTGAGGATGTAAAAGCCATCCTCCTTTTCGATGGCGGTGCTCACCTGATTTTCCGCCAGATCAAACAGGGTGTCCAGATAATAGGTGCTGGCCGCTTCCTGCCGTCCGATGGGAACCTCCATGGGCACAGAGGGGTCTTCGTTGTATTCGTCCCACAGCAGATCAAAATCCGCCCCTTCGGTCTGAGCCTGCGCCGCCACCGATGCCGCCAGCAGCGCCTTGCTGCGGATATCCTGGGCCGGGAGGGGATCGCCGTTGTCGTCCAGCGTACTGATACAGATGCATTTCACCGTGGCATAATTTTCGGAAAAATACTGCCGCAGAGTCTCGTCGGTGAAATAGGCGGCGCTTTCCTCCAGCGTGTAATCGTACAGCAGGTCATAGTACAGGGCATTTTCCTGAAATTTGTCATAGGCCCGGTCGGTGAGATAGGACTGATGGAGATATTCCAGATAGGCTGCCTTGCCGCCCAGCGATTCGATCAGTGCGGCCTTGTCGGCTTTCAGCGTCTCCTGCTGCTCCTCCGAGAGGGTCAGCTCCAGCTCCGCGCATTTCAGACGCACGGTTTCGTTGGCCACAATCTGATCCAGCGCCGCCTGATGCACCAGCTCCATGGCCGCGTCGTCATAGACCACCGTGCCCGAGGCCGCCGCGTCGGGACGGTTGTAATAAAGATAAAAGGCATATTCCGAGGCATCCACCTTCCGGCTGCCCACCGTCACCGCTGTGGGACTGGGGCTGCATCCGGAAAGCAGGGCCGCGCACAGCACGGCTGCCAGGAACATACAAATCTGCTTGCTGTGTTTCATGGGTCCTCCTTGTTGAAAAACGGGGCTTGATTCATAACTATCTATTTTAGCACGGTTTTTCGCCGCTGTAAAGAGAAACCAGCGTCTTTGCCTGCTCCAGCGGGTCGTCGGTGGGACGAAGCTTCAGGGTGATGTAGGGCTTTTCTCCGGCGGAAAGGAAGATTCTCCCCCGCAGAGAGGGCTGGGCACACACCCCCGCCGCACCCTCCAGCGCCTCCGGCCGGAAGAACAGCAGCAGTGCCCCGTTTTTCTGGGCGATTTCATAAATGCCCGCCCGGGATGCGTTGGCCCGCAAAAGGGCGATATCCAGCAGCGCCTGTGCCGCCCGGGGCGGATCGCCGAACCGGTCGATGAGCTCATCCTGCATATCCCGCAGATCCTCCTCCGTGGAGATCATGGCAATGCGGCGGTACAAATCTACCCGGGTAGCCGCGTCGGCCACATAGGTCTGGGGCAGTCCGGCCGACACCAGAATATCCGCCGTGCATTCCGTCCGGCGCACCGGGGCCTCACCCCTGAGCTCTGCCGTGGCCTCCTGCAGCAGCTGCAAATAGAGGTCATAGCCCACATCCATCATATGTCCGCTCTGCTCCGCACCCAGCACATTGCCCGCGCCCCGAATCTCCAGATCCCGCATGGCGATTTTGAAGCCCGAGCCAAACTCCGCAAACTCCCGGATGGCCGACAGCCGCTTTTGGGAAATCTCCGTAAGCACCTTTCCCCGGCGATAGGTGAGATAGGCATAGGCATGACGGCTGGAGCGTCCCACCCGTCCCCGCAGCTGGTGCAGCTGGGCCAGACCCATATGGTCGGCATCCTCGATAATCAGCGTGTTCACATTGGGGATATCCACGCCGGTTTCGATGATGGTGGTGCATACCAGCAGGTCGATTTCTCCCTGATACATCCGGCCCATGACGCTGCTCATCTGCTCCTCCGTCATGCGGCCGTGGGCCACGGCGATGGAAGCCTCGGGAAAGGCCGTTTGCAGTCTTGCCGCCACCCGGTCGATATCGTCAATGCGGTTGTGAAGATAATACACCTGTCCGCCCCGGCTGAGCTCCCGGCGGATGGCATCCCGGAGAACGGCGTCATTCTGTTCCAGCACATAGGTCTGCACCGGCTGACGGCCCTGGGGCGCTTCTTCCAGCACGGACATATCCCGAATGCCGGAAAGAGCCATGTTCAGCGTCCGGGGAATGGGCGTTGCCGTGAGGGTGAGCACATCCACACCGGTGGCCATCTGCTTGATGCGCTCCTTGTGCTGCACGCCAAAGCGCTGTTCCTCGTCAATCACCAGAAGGCCCAGATCCTTAAAGCGCACATCCTTTTGCAGCATCCGGTGGGTGCCCACCAGCAAGTCTACGCTGCCTGCCTTCACCTTCCGCAGAATCTCCTCCTGCTGTTTGGGGGTGCGGAAGCGGCTGAGCAGCTCCACCTTCAGGGGATAGCCGGAAAAGCGCTCGACGGCGCTGAAATAATGCTGTCTTGCCAGCACCGTGGTGGGTGCCAGCAGAGCCGCCTGCTTTCCCGCCAGCAGACATTTCATAATGGCACGGAAGGCAACCTCCGTCTTGCCAAAGCCCACATCGCCGCACAGCAGACGATCCATGGGCGCACCCCGCTGCATATCCTCCTTGATCTCCTGGGCGCACAGCAGCTGATCCTCCGTTTCCTCATAGGGAAAGGCTTCTTCAAAGGCCCGCTGCCAGTCATCGTCCCCGGGAAAGGCAAAGCCCTCGGCCTTCTGTCGGGCGGCATAGAGCTGCAGCAGCTGCTGAGCCAGATCGGCGGCGCTCTTTTTCGCCCGCTGCTTGGTTTTCTGCCAGGCTGCGCCGCCCAGCCTGGACAGCCGCACCGTTTCCGTCTCCGCCGTGCCGATATACTTGCTCACCAGATCCAGACCGGTGGCCGGGACAAATACCACATCCGTTCCGGCAAAGGCGATTTTCATATAATCCCGCCACACCTTGTCCACCTGAATGCGCTCCACGCCCACAAACCGGCCGACACCGTGATGCTCATGCACCACCAGATCGCCGGGATGAAGATCGGAAAAGCTCTGGATGGCATCCTTTTTCCGGGCCTTTCGCCGGCGGGGTGCCGGCTGCCGGGCGGGCTGACCGTCACACAGCAGCACAGTTTTCAGAGAGGGATATTCCATACCGGCGCTGAGACTCAGGGGCAGTACACACACCCGCTTTAGCGCGGCCTGTGCCAGAAACCGGGTGCAGGGAATGTCCTGATCCTCCAGCAGCTGACACAGGCTCTGGGCCCGTGCCTCGCCACCGGCCAGCAGCAGCACGGTATCCTCCGCCCGGAGATGATCGTCAATATCCCGCAGCAGATTGTCAAAGCCGCCGCTGACGGCAGACAGCTGACGCAGGGGCAGGGAGATCAGTGCGGTAGGCGCAAAGCCCGTGGCTGCAAGAAAGCTGTCCAGCAGAGCCACGCTGCCGTGAATGGCGGAGCGGAACTGCTTTTCGTCCAGAGAAAAGCCCGTTTTGGAAGGGGGGATCAGACCGTTTTCCAGCAGCTGCTCCACCGTTTCCTGCTGGCGCAGCTGGGTTCCCTGGGCATTTTCCACCACGGCAGGGGTGTCGCACAGGAGGAAAATGGTATCCTCCGGCAGATAGGAAAAGCCGCAGGCAAAATCGGGATAGATTTCCGGCAGATAGCGGTCGGCGGCGGGCAGTGTGCCAAACTCCCGCAGAGCCACACTGTCGGCGGTGAGATTGCGCCGCAGCTCGGTGGAGGCGGATTTTCGCGCGGCCAGCTTTTCCAGCTGCCGGGCCAGACCCTCGATACCCTCCGGGGCCAGTGTGGGCTGACTTTCCCGCACAGGCAGCAGTGTCACCTGCTCCTGCCGCAGGGTGCGCCGCTGGGTCAGCGGGTCAAAGAGGCTGAGAGAATCCACCTCATCCCCGAAAAATTCCGCCCGGACGGGGGATACCTGCCCGATGGGGAAAATGTCCAGAATGCCGCCCCGGCGGGCAAACTGTCCCGGGCCCTCCACCTGCTCCGTGCGGGTATAACCGGCCAGCAGCAGCTTCTGGGTCAGCAGCTCCAGATCATAGCTGCCGTCATGGCGCAGGGTAAAGGCCGCCCGCTCCAGCGTCTCCGGCGGCAGTGTGCGCAGCATCATGGCATCGGCACAGCTGCACAGCACCCGTCCCTCTCCCCGGGCCATCCGGTGCAGGGTGTGAATGCGCCGCTGTTCATATTCGTGGGAAACGCCCTCCACATTGTGGAACATCAGATCACGGCAGGGCAGCGTCAGGGGTGTCACACCGGAAAGGGCCTGCAAATCCAGCGCAAACCGTTCCGCGCCCGGCTCATCCCGCAGCAGCACGCAAAAGGTGCGGTTTGGCAGATCCTCCAGCAGCGCCGCCGTGATATGGGCGCAGTGAACCGGGGCCGTGCCGTAAACCGAGGCCGTCCCGCCCTGCCGGAGCTCTGCCAGCAGCTTCTGATACTCCGGCAGCTGCCGGGGAAGCGCCTGAATTGTTTGCATAAGGGTCTCCTTTCCGGAATGATATCAAGCTTTGTATTTCAAACTTGGCCCGCCCTTTGGGAGAGCTGGCGGCACGGAGTGCCGGCTGAGAGGGCTGTGGTTGCAAATGAAGCCACAGAATCATTGCTCAATAGTTTTTTAGCATAATCATCCCCTGCCGGGGGCGGTACTTTCGTGCGAACGAAAGTACCCAAAGATCGGCAGGAGGGGTGTTGCGAATCCCCCCTCCTGCACCACCCCTAACGCCCGCTCAATCGCCGCGGGGCTGCCCTCTGAGAAAGCGGGACGCAGTTACAACTCCCTCGTCCCCCGTCCTTCACGCCCGCAGGCGCATCACTCCCCTCATCCCGCAGGGATATCATCGGGCAACGCCCGATTTCATCTTCGCAGAAGATTTCACCGCCGCACAGCGGCGATATCACTGCGCCGCAGGCGTAAGGGGCCCCCATAAAACCTGTTTTGCGGGGGAACGAGGGAGCCAGGAACGAAGGACGGGAGGACAACCCTCTCAGTCACCTGCGGTGACAGCTCTCCCAAAGGGAGAGCCAAGC
>CAZIPA010000007.1:0-66452 GCA_964541085.1 uncultured Oscillospiraceae bacterium
CGTCCGCATCGGCCAAAGTTGCGGAAAAGCTGGGGTCGGAACGGTTTTCGGCGGCAGTTTCCAGAATGCTCTGGGTGACCTGTGCGGAGATTTTCTGCCCGGCGAAGGCCCCCGCGCCCGCACCCAAAATGCAAACCAGCAGCACCGCAAACAGCAGCAGCACCGCCACCTGACGCTTGCTCATGCCGATGGCACGGAAAGCCGCAATCTGGCGTTTGTTTTGCACCATGTACAACACGGCGAAAGCAATCACCGTCAAAAGCGCCGTCAGGCCGGAGAGCACCAGAATCAATTTGCTGATTTGCGACAGACTCTCCAGACCGGGGGCCAGCTGGCTGAGATTGTGGTCATACACCGTCACATTCATGGTATAACCCGTCTCCTGCTTGGCCGTCAGACCGGAGGATTCCAGCGCCGCCTGAAAATCCAGCAGCTTTTTCGGATTGATCCACAGGGTGGTGTTGTTCTCGGAAAGCTTCGGTGTGGGCTGGTTGGCCACCGAGTTGGAGGGGATGTAGACATTCATGAAATGGACGCCCTTGCCCTCGGTGTTCTCATAGACACCTTCATAGCCCTTGGAAGCATCCCGCCCAAGACCTACCACGCCGTCATAAAAGCCAATGATCTCATATTCTCCCTGATCGAAGATGTGCATGGAGGGGAAATCATGATAGCGGGAGGGGTAGTCGGCTTCGTCCGGATGATAAATGGGAGACGCTTCTATTGTCTCCTGCCGACAGGCGGAAAACTGTTTATAATCGCCGGCGGCATAGAGATAATCGCAGGGGAAAAAGCTCAAATCCAATGTATCTCCAAGCTTCCAGCCCATCGGTTCCGCAATCCGCTTACTGACAAGACAAACCTTTGCGCCGGAATGAATCTCTTCTTCTGTGAACTCCCTGCCCTCGCTGAGCCAGACCCGGTTTTCACCGAAGGCTGCAATTCCGTCCAGACGGTTCACCGTCACAGCGGTCAAAGAATACGCCGTATACTCTACAGCTTCCGCAATCTGGCGATAATAATCCCCCATCTCCGATTTCCAGAAGCTGTCCGTGTTTTCCGCAAACCAGGGATAGGGGAATTCTGCTCCAAAAGTGTCCGCCATATAATGCGTTCCGTTTGGACTGACTCGAAATTGATATTTCCAATCCGGTTCCTCTCTGCGATGATAGGCATCGCCGCCAGCACTGTGCTGGCCGCCTAACACGGCCACATATTCCTTTCCCGGTTCCAGCGTATATTCTTGTTCGTAATAATTATAAAGCGTCAGGCTTTGCACCACTGTTTCCGGCGAATCCGATTCCCGGGCAGCGGCCCACTTGACATACACCGGAATGTTGGCCTGCCCCGCCACCTTGTTTTCCCATTTTGGAATGACCACATTCTGACCGGTGGCCAGTGTAAAACAGATCACCGTGGCATGTCTGCAGTCCTTCACAGAAGTTCCCGCAGACAGATAAAACATTTTGGCGGATGCGTTAGACACATAAGCCCCAAACCGGTTGCGAATATCATAGTCCGTCACGCCCTCCAGCCGGGTCAGGGGCAGAATATCATAATCCTTTGCTTCACAAGAAAAAAAGCCAACATAATCTGTGTTGGCTGTTGTATCACAAAGCTTTCCGTAGCTGTCAATATTGGCCTTGAAGCTGGGGCCGTCACATCAAAGGTCGTATAAACTGCATTCAGGTTGGAAGAAGCGTACTGATAAAGATTCAGCCCAAGGCACAGGAATGCAGCAGCCAACAGCGGCAGCACAAAATACAGCACGATTTTCATGGGCGTGCGCAGCAGCTGTTTCAGACTGTAGGGAATCGTTTCATGCAATTTCATGGGGAAGCTCCTTTCCTTTTTATTACTTTTCAGTATAGTCTTTGCCTTTTGCCGTGTCAAGCCCATCGGGACAAATGACCGCCGGATATTGCTTTTTTCTCCCTCTTTCTGGATTTTAAGAAACTTTTAATCATTTTCCTCTTTTGTTTTTAAGGCGGCAGTGATACAGTGAATAGAGACTTGAAAACAGGGAGAAGGGATGGTCGGGAATGTACCGTATTTTGATTTGCGATGACGACCGGGACATTGTTTCCGCGCTGAAAATCTATCTTTCCGGGGAGGATTATCAGCTGTTTGAAGCCTATAACGGGGAAGAGGCGCTGCGCATTGTGCGGCAGAATGAAATTCACCTGATCCTCATGGACATTATGATGCCGAAAATGGACGGCATTACGGCTACGGCGGCGCTGCGGAAGGAGAGCAATGTGCCCATCATTCTGCTCACCGCCAAAAGTGAAAGCTCGGACAAGGTGCTGGGGCTGAACATCGGGGCGGATGATTATGTGACAAAGCCCTTTGACCCGGTGGAGGTGCTGGCCCGGGTGCGTTCCCAGCTGCGGCGCTATACTCTGCTGGGCTCCAAGCCCGGCGGCGAGGACGACGGGGACAGCTATACCGTGGGCGGCGTGACCCTCAATGACCGCACCAAGGCGGTGACGGTGGACGGTGAGCCTGTTTCGCTGACACCGCTGGAGTTCAGCATTCTGCGGCTGCTGATAAAGCATCCCGGCCGCATCTATTCCAGCGCCCAGATTTACGAGCTGGTGTGGAATGAGGATTCTCTGGGCACGGAGACCTCTGTGGCCGTACACATCCGCCATCTGCGGCAGAAAATCGAAATCAACCCCTCCGAGCCCCGCTATCTGAAGGTGGTCTGGGGTCTGGGGTACAAAATGGAGGACAATCCCAATGGCTAAGATGCGGGAGCGTGGCGGCTGGATCTATTCCTTCTGGGCCAAGGCGCTGGCCTTTCTGCTGGCGGTGGGGCTGGTGCCGGTGATGCTGTTTTACGGAGTGTGTATGATTCTGGCCTATGACCAGGGCTGGTACAGCAATGATGAACCGGATTTTTACCAGAGCACTCTGTGTCAGGGCGCCGTCTGGCAGAAAATGCCCTATGAGCTGGAGGACAGCGATCTGCTGGGCCGGCTGCTTCAGACCGACCGGGCGGTGCTGACCCGGCGGCTGGAGGCGGACTATCCCCGGGAGGACAGCGACACCAATCTGCGGTTTGTGCTGCTGGATGACAGCGGCGCGATGGTATATGACAACACCTCCCCCGGCGACAGCTTTTGCATGGCATGGAATGATGGCCGGGTGCGGCTGTATGTCTGCGCCGGGATGGAATCCCAGGACGGGATTTTCTGGGCGGCCAGAGCCTATTCCATCGGCATTCGCAGCTATCGCAGTGCGGGTGCGCTGCTGGTGCTGCTGGGCTGCGCGGAGCTGGTGCTGCTGGTGCTGCTGGGCCGGATGGCAGGACGCTCTGCCGAGACGGGAGAGGTGCTGGCCGGTTGGCAGGAGCGCATTCCGCTGGATGTGTATCTGACGGTGGACGGGTTTCTTGCCATTCTGCTGATCCTGCTGGTGGGAACGCTGCTGGATGAATATTCCCTGACCTATACGCCCATTCCACTGCTGCTGTGTGAGGCGGCAGCCACCGCCGGGGCTGTGCTGCTGCTGGCCGGATGGATGACCCTGTGTACCCGGATCAAGCTGGGGAAATGCTGGCGGAACACGGTGATTTTCTGGTGTCTGCGGCTGTGCTGGCGGTGTGTGCGCTGGTGCTGGCGAATCTGTATGTGGTTTCTGGGCTGGCTGGCGGCGCTGGTGCGGAGCATTCCGCTGATCTGGCGCACCGCCCTGTGCTGCTTTGTGTTCAGCCTGCTGATGGAATATAACGCCCGCTTTCATTATTGGGGCCGGACAGGCTTTCTGCTGCTGATGGCATCGCTGGCGCTGTGCTGGATTGCCTTTCAGCTGCGCAAGCTGCAAAAGGGCGGACAGGCACTGGCCCGGGGTGATCTGGAGGCGCAGATGGACACGGCCCATCTGTACGGGGATTTCCGCCGCCACGGCGACGATCTGAACGCCATCCGGCAGGGGATGCGCATTGCGGTGGATCAGCAGACCCGCAGCGAGCGGCTGAAGGCCGAGCTCATCACCAATGTTTCTCATGACATCAAAACACCGCTGACCTCCATTATCAATTATGTGGATCTTTTGCAAAAGGAGCACACGCCGGAGCAGGAGAAGGAATATCTGGAGATTCTCGCCCGGCAGTCCCGCCGCCTGAAAAAGCTGACGGAGGATCTGGTGGAAATGTCCAAGGCTTCCGCCGGAAGTCTGCCCTGCCATCCCACCCGCCGCTCGGCGCTGGAGCTGGTGGAGCAGGTGATGGGCGAATATGAGGACCGTCTGGAAAAGGCCGGACTGATTCCCGTGACTACGCTGCCCCAGGAGGATGTTTTCTGTATGGCAGACGGGGCGCTGATCTGGCGGGTGCTGGACAATCTGCTTTCCAACGCCTGCAAATATGCCCTGTCGGGCACACGGCTCTATCTCAGCGTCACTGCCGCCGCTGACATGGTGAGCTTTACCCTGCGGAACATTTCCCGGGATGCTTTGAATGTCAGCGCCGAGGAGCTGATGGAGCGCTTTGTCCGGGGGGACAGCTCCCGCACCACCGAGGGCAGCGGTCTGGGACTGAACATTGCCAAAAGCCTCATGGAGCTTCAGGGCGGCCAGCTGCATATCAGCGTGGACGGCGATCTGTTCAAGGCATCGGCGGTGCTGCCAAGAGCAACGGCAGTTTTAGAAAATCTTAAAGAAAATCCCGGGGAGGGCTTAAAAAACGCCTGATAGAATGTGTGCAGATGATCCGGAAGGAGTGATTCTGCATGACAATCGAAGTGATTTTAAGAGCCGTTCAGGTGCTGCTGAAGCTGAGCACCGTTTATTTCGCAGTAATCGCGCTGCTGGCGCTGAAAAAGCCGGCGGGCTTTGCAAAGGCTACGCCCAAAACCCGGTTTGCCTGTCTCATTGCGGCACGAAATGAAGAAGCCGTGATCGGCGAAACGGTGGCGGCGCTGCTGGCCCAGAACTATCCCGGGGCGCTGTTTGATGTGTGGGTGATTCCCAACAACTGCACCGACGGTACAGAACAGGCTGCCCGACAGGCGGGTGCGCAGATTTTCCAATGTCCGCTGCCGGTGCGCTGCAAGGGAGACGCCCTGCGGCAGGCCATCGGCTGGCTGCTGCCCCGGGACTATGATGCCTTTTGCGTCTTTGATGCGGACAACTTTGTTCACCCGGATTTTCTGGCACAGATGAACGATGCCTTCTGCGGCGGCGCACAGGTCTGCAAGGCCGCCCTCCGGGCGAAAAATGCCTATGAATCCTGGGTTTCCGGCTGCTACGGCCTGTATTTTACCGGCTTTGACTGGTTTTTCTCCCGGGCAAGGATGAACTGCGGCCTTTCCTCCAAGCTGGTGGGCACGGGCTTTGCCGTCTCCCGGCAGGTGCTGCTGGAGACCGGCGGCTGGTGTACCGAGACCATTGCGGAGGATGCGGAGTTTTCCGCCCAGTGTGCCGCAAGGAACATTCGGGTCTGGTTTGTGCCGGAGGCCATCACCTATGATGAGGGGCCCCAGTCCATGGCTGTTTCTCTGCGGCAGCGGCAGCGCTGGTGCAGCGGTGTGATGGATGTGGCAGACCGGGTGCGGGGAACGCTCCTCCGTCGGCTGGGCAAGCCCGGCGGCAGAAAGGCGCTGGATTCGCTGCTGGTGCTGCATACGCCGTGGTTTTCGGCGCTGTCGCTGATGCTGGGTCTGGTGCTGACGCTGGTGGATCCCCGTCCCGTTTCCAGAGAAACCCTCCGGAGCACCCTTCTGCTGCTGCCCTGTGCGTGGCTGCTGTGCAGCGTGGCCGCCGGATTTCTGGCGCTGCTGGGACAGTATCGGGACAGACGCATCTGGAAGGCCATTGCCCTCTTCCCCCTGTTCATGGCCGCATGGACACCCCTCCAGCTGATCTCTCTGGTGCATCGCACCCGCAGCTGGAAGCCCATTGCCCACACCGGCGCAGGCCGCATTTCCGAACAGGCGGGCCTTTCCCGGCAGGAATAACGAAACTTTGTCCTGCGGAAAATAAAAAGTTTAAGAACCGTTCACGATTCCATAACAACTTTCCCGCCGGTCTATGGTATAGTAACAACTGTCAGCAATGCTATTTTTCATTTTCCCCTTTTCTCTCTTTTCCTTTTATGTAAGATGGAGAAAGCCCGCCAACCCCGGCGGGCTTTTTCCATGCAGAAACAGCCGACAGGGCCGGGCGGCCCCCTGTCGGCTTTCTCTTTTGGTCTTGCTTTTTCCGGTTACGGGCGGGAGACCTTTTTGTGCTCCCGAATGGCCCGGGTCCAGCAGCGATGGCACATGGCCACATAGCTGTCGTTGCCACCCAGCAGCACCTGCTCGCCGGAGGTAATCACATAGCCCTCTCCGTCGATGCGGGCGTTGACGGTGGCCTTTACCCCGCAGGCGCAGACGGTTTTGATCTCCGTGATGGAATCTGCCAGCTCCAGCAGCCGCTGACTGCCGGGGAACAGGTGGGTGAGAAAATCCGTGCGCAGGCCAAAGCACAGCACCGGGATCCCTTCTTCATCCACCAGCTGCCGCAGCTGGTCGATCTGGGCCGGGGTGAAAAACTGGCATTCATCGGCGATGATGACATCGTGCTTGCCCTGCTGACCATACAGCGCCACAAGATCGCCCTCCGGCGGGATGGCTGCGGCCTCCTGCCGCAGACCGATGCGGGATTGAATGATGCTCTTGCCGTCCCGGGTATCGGCGGCGGGCTTGATGAGCCAGACCCGCATTCCCAGCTCCTCATAATTGAACTTGGTAATCAGGGCCTGTGCAGACTTGGAGCTGCCCATGGCTCCGTATTTGAAATACAGCTTTGCCACTGGTGGTTCCTCCTTTGCGCCGAGGCGCGAAATGTTACCTCTATCATACCGCAAAAGAGGGGGTTTGTAAATGCCGGAGAAGGGAAAAGAGGGGGAATGGTGGTCAGGCTTGCAGCCCTCACAGAGTGCGCATATGGGGATTGAGCCTGTATAGAAGTGCGACTTTTGTTTCAAAGGGATTATTGCAGTTTTCTCAGTGCTTCTTCCAAAGTGTCTTTAGCATCAATTCCGTTATCAACACAGAAAACTCTCAAGCCTTCATATCCCCATGAGGGTTCGCCTTTAATTTTAAGCAACAGAGAATCAACGAGCTTCATTCCAAGCAGTTCTCCGATTGTTTGAATGCCAACAATTTTGTGTTCGATTTCATATGCAAGTAATTTTTGCACAGCTTCTTTTGTGGGTACAATGATTTTTTCGGTGCTCATATTTTTCCTCTTTCACATTTACCAGTTGCGATCTTCGTAAGGAGTATCCTCAACACCCTCGGCATTCAAATCGGCAACTATCCGGTCGAGCTTGCCCTTCCACATATTCTTGAACCATTCGGTGTGGCCGAACCACTTAACAAGAGTGGGGCTGATGGCATAGTAAGTACGGATAAATGCCCTTCCATACCAAGTTTCAGCAAGAGTATAATCGCGGAAGCGGCGCAGCGTCCAGCCCTGTGGGCAGTCATAGGAACCATACACAGCGGTGGCAACATAGCAGCCGCCACTGTTGGTATCCACTGTAATTTGTGAGCCGGGAATCGTTTCCGTCGTGCCATCCATATACTGAATGTCTGCTCGAGTAACCTTGGCCGATGTGATAGAGTAGTTATACCACATATTCTCGCCATGGAAGTAATTTGCTGAATTTGGCGCATACGGGCCGGTCATTTTCAGGCCAAAATCGGAGACATTCCGAACACTACACTCGACAGCATCCCCTACGGCGTTATACGGTGTAAATCGAATCGTGATGTACTTAATAGTTTTCGAACTATTATTTACAAAGGATCCACTAACATCTACTCCACCTGCTGAGTTTGGGTGTCCACACCGCAATCCTTCGATTGTAATTCCCATGTTCTTTTCTCCTTCGATTTTCTTGTAAATAAGTGTACTTTTTTGTAATTTTCCGCACAAAAAACCAGCAGACCACACGGGTCTGCCGGTTTATTTTTTCTGATTCTGTTTTAGCGCTGATAGGCGATTTCGCCGGCGACGATGGTCATCACCGGGAGGATGTCCCGAATCTCCATGGGGTCACAGGTGAAGATATCCCTGTCCAGCACCGTCAGATCGGCCAGAAAGCCCGGGGCGATGCGGCCCTTGGTATCCTCCTGAAACTCTGCCCAGGCAGAGCCGGCGGTATAAGCCTCCACGGCCTCCTCCACAGACACCCGCTCCGCCGGGAAAAAGCCGCCCTCCGGCCAGCCGTTTTTATCCTTGCGGGTGATGGCGGAATAGAGGTTGGGGAAGGGGTTGCAGTCCTCCACGGGAGAATCCGTGCCGTAGGACACCTGACCGCCCAGCTCCTTCAGTGTGCGGAAGGCATAGGAGGTGGAGGACAGGGCTTCGCCGCAGCGGGACAGCACCGCGTGCATATCATAGTCCAGAAAGATGGGCTGGTAAAAGGCCGGAACCTCATCCCGCCGGATGCGCTCCAGCATCGGCCGGTCGGTGATCTGGCAGTGAATCAGGCCGTGGCGCAGGGGATTTTTGCCCTCATGCAGCACGGTTTCATAGCTTTCCAGCGTCTCTTCAATGGCCCGGTCGCCGATCACATGGGTGACAACCTGCATTCCAAAGGCATCCGCCACTTTGCAGAAGGCATCCAGCTCCGCCCGGTTCTTCACCACAATGCCCCGGTTGCCCGCATCATCCAGATAATCCTGCCGCATCAGCGCCGTTCTGCCGCCCAGAGAGCCGTCCTTATACAGCTTCACCGGGCCCAGCTTCAGCCGGTCGGTCTCATAGCGGTCAAAGCGTCCCCCGTCCATGCAGAAATCCCGCAGCCGCTCCGGCGTGTCAAAGGAAATCTGGTGACGGTAGCGCAGCTTGCAGCGGCCCTCGTCATAAATGCGCTTGAGCAGGGGGAGAAACAGCTCCCGGCTGGCCCAGGAGGTTCCCGCATCGTTGGACTGGACGCTGGTCACGCCCCGGGACAGGGCATACTCCGCCGCCTGCAAAAACATGGCCTCCACCGCCTGAGCGGAATAAGCGGGAATCACCCGGTTGGCCGCGGTACAGCCGTTTTCCGTAAACACGCCGTTGGGCTCGCCGTTTTCGTCCTTTTCCCAGGTGCCGCCGGTAAACTGGGCAGAATCTCCTGTCAGACCCAGCAGCTCCACGGTTTTGCTGTTTCCGGTGGACACATGGCCGCACACCCGCTCCAGCACGATGGGAATGTCCGTGGCGATTTTATCCAGATCCTGCCGGGTGGGAATGCGCTTGTCCCCCACAAACAGATCCTGATTCCAGCCCACGGCGTGAATGCCATCCCGGCAGCGCTCCGGATGCTCCTCCCGATAACGGCGCACCCGCTCCACCAGCTCGTCCACGGAGCGCACATCGCCGATGTCGGCCTCATACATTCCCACGCCCACACCCAAAAGGTGCATATGACTGTCATTCAGACCGGGCAGCACCGTTCTGCCGCCGCAGTCGATGATCTCCGCCTCCGGGGCCGCCGCCAGCACCTGGTCATTGCTGCCCACCAGCTGAAACACGCCGTCTTCCCAGAGGGCCGCCTGCGCAAATACGCCCGGCCGGATAAAAAGCTTTCCGTTGATAATCGCTGTTTTTTTCATAGTATCGTCTCCTTGTATCTGCCTGTGCCGCCGAAGGGGCGGCCCTGTCTTCTGTCCACAGTATACCCTTTTTCTGCCTGTGCCGTCAACGGGCAGCGGGCCCTTCCGCCGTTAAAATTACACCGGCAGCGGCTTTCCGTTGAGCACTGCCGCCGTGAGAGTCTCTCCGGCATAGACCAGCTTCAGAGAGAAAAAGGGCACCTCCTGCCACAGCAGCTCCAGAAAAATCCGGTCCCCCGCCCACATGGGCAGCGCCATCAGGCTCTCCCGGGGCAGCCATTCCAGCACACCCTCGTCACAGTCCCGCAGCTGTCCCGTCCACCGGCTTGCGGTAAACAGATGCATCTGCTCGCAGGGCCAGCGATCGGAGACAAAGGTGACGATGCCCCGATAGGCATAGTCTGTCAGGGTCAGGCCGGTTTCCTCCCGCACCTCCCGCAGGGCGCAGTCCTCCGGGCTTTCTCCCTCTTCAAACTTGCCGCCCACGCCGATCCATTTGTCGTGATTTTCGTCGTTCTGCTTTTTTACCCGGTGGAGCATCAGAACACTGTCCTCCCGCACCAGATAGCACAGACTGGTCTGCTTCATGCCGCATCCTTCCTTTCTGATTTTATTGTATCACAGACAGCTTTTTCTTGACAATGCGTGATTTCAGTTTTATCATTTTATTAGCAAATCATGTTGGAAAGGGAGCTTGTTATGAATCAGAATCATACCTTTGCCGATTCCGCTCTGGGACTGCCGGAGGATATCCGCCACCTGAAGGAGTTCGGCGATTTTGAAAACGCCATCCGTCTCATTGACCTGCGGCTGGAAAACCCCGATCTGCCCCAGTGTATGCGCCGGAATTATGAGGCCCAGAAGGAGATCATGCGCCGCATTCCCGCGCTGTATCCCTTCACAAAGGAAACCGGTCTGGCCCGCATTCAGGAGCGGATTCCGGACTTTACCATGGCCGAGCTGGAGCATTATATCGACCAGGGCCGGGTGACCTGGCACTATGTCAACGGTGAGATGCACCTGCTGCGCTCCTTCTTCGGAACGCTGCTCAAGACCCAGCCGGAGTTTGCCGCCCGTCTGCCCAAGGAAGAGCCCAGGGAGCCGGTGAGCCATGAGCTGCGGGACAAGGAAAACATTCTGGACCGGGCCAACCGCATCATGCGGGAACAGGGCAGCATGAGCGCCCGCATCCGCATCCGTGCCCAGATTTCCATTGCGGACGAGGTATTTGTGCCCGGCGAGACCTATCGGGTCTGGCTGCCCATTCCTGCCGCCTGCATCCAGCAGAGTGATATTCAGCTGCTGGCCTTTTCCTCGGAACCCACCTTTGTGGCCCCGGAGGATGCCGCCCAGCGCACGGTCTATTGGGAAGAGACCATGACGGAAAACCATCCCTTCTGGGTGGAATATTCCTATCGGCACACCGCCCCCTATGTGGATCCCTCCCAGATCAAGGCCGACCCGGTGCAGCCCACCTTCTTCACCGGCGAAACCCCGCCCCATATTGTCTTTTCTCCCTACATCCGTGCCCTGTGTGAGGAGCTTTCCGCCGGAACCGATGATCCCATCGAAAAGGCCCGCCGCTTCTATAACTATGTGACCCAGCAGGTGGTCTACAGCTTTGCTCCGGATTATTTCACCCTGGACAGCATTGCGGAAACCTGCCTCAAGACCCGCCGGGGTGACTGCGGCATTCAGGCGCTGGCCTTTGTGACCCTGTGCCGCTGCGCCGGTATTCCCGCAAAATGGCAGAGCGGTCTGGTGGCCGAGCCGGACGATGCGGGCCAGCACGACTGGGCCATGTTCTATGTGGCGCCCCACGGCTGGATGTTTGCCGATCCCTCCTATGGCGGCGGTGCCTGGCGAGCAGGCAATCTGGCCCGGCACAAGCACTATTTCGGCAATCTGGATGTGTATCGCTGCGTCACCGTCAACGGCTATCAGCAGGACTTTGAGCCCGCTTCCCGCTTCTGGCGCATCGACCCCTATGACAACCAGACCGGTGAAATCGAATGCAGCACCCGTGGTCTGCGTCCCCGGGAGATTCACTGGAGCGCCGATGTCGTCGGCTTTGAAGAGCTGTAAGCCTGTAGCGCACAATGCAAAACTCCCCGTGCTTTTCCGGCACGGGGAGCTATTTTTTTACCGGTCAGAAACCGCCTTTTACAGGGGAATGATCACAAAGCAGGATGCGACAGGTTTTTTGTTTTCATCCCAGAGGGTCAAAAGCTTTTGATGACATACCCACGCATATTTGGAATCATCCAGCTCCGGTGCCGTTTCGGAAATCACATCCGTGACAGGATAGAACGCATAATCCAGCGTTGCATAGCCCAGCCACATACGAAAACCCATGTGACACCCGATGATGGCGGTTTGGCTGATGTACGAGTAGATTTGATTCGTGGTAGACGCTCCCAGATCATCCAGCGTGTAATAGACCGCATTTTTCGGCAGGTTGGCGATGGTGTAAACATACTGCCCGTCCACCAGCTGTCCGGTACACTGGAGTGTCTTCATCTTTTGGATCTGGGCTTTTGCGTCTTTCAGCAGCGGATCCACATAGGGGCGGGTATCAAAATCGCAGCGATACAGGGTGACGGTCTCCCCGGGCGCCGTATCGCCGTAAAACATACCGTAAGCGATGATCGTCCCCTTCAGGTCTGTGAGAATGGCCGCGCCCATCCGAATGTCCCGATACTCCGTACTGCCGCCAACGCCGAAGGTGGGATAGCCGTTGATGCCTTTGGAATAATCCCCGTCCAGGCATTGCCCGGCGTATTCTTCCATTGCCTTTGCAAACGCCTCCTCTACGGTTGCCGCACTCTCGGAATACCCATCATAATGGTTCTGAAACACCGCATTCTGATAATACAGCAGTCTCCCGTTGATACTGCCGTTTCCGTCCAGTGTAACGGTCATGGGTGTGCAGTCTGCCCGCAGCAGATCCCGCACCATTTTCCGATAAGGATCATTCAAAAGGGCATCGGAAGCAACGGCTTCTTCACTGACGGCGCCCTTTGCTGTCAGGGTATCCAGCAAGGTGCCGCTTTCCGCCTTACAACCGGTCTGCAAGGCGCTGCGGGAGACAAAGGCGGCATCGCCCCGGAGAAAAGCGTCATTGTTTTCCGCACGGTACTCCCCATGGGTCATGCCCAGCCTGTCCGTCAGCTCCCACGCCGCATTCCACGGAAAATCCGTGCCGGAAGCATAGCCCAGCGCCCGCAGAACAAAGGTGAGATATTGGGTTGCGGTGACAGTCTGCGTTCCGCCGAAGGCAGCAGCGCTGACGCCGTTGGTCAGCCCCTTTGCATAGGCATAACCCACATAGGGCTCTGCCCATTCTGCCACATCGGAAAAGGGCAGCTCCCAGCTGCCGTTCAATGCCGTCTGCTCTTCTCCCAGCAGCCGCACCAGCATGGCCACAGCCTCCTGCCGGGTGAGTTCCTTTTCCAGCGCAAAGTCCGGAGAGCCGTCCTCCAGCGTTCCCACGCCCCGGAACAGACCCAGCCCATACAGCGTCTGCGCATCCGCCTCGCCCACATCTGCCCCATGGGCACTCACCGTCAGGCCGAACACCAGCAGCAGGCACAGCGCCAGACAGCCAAACCATTTTTTCATTGCAATCGCTCCTTTTCTCAGCTTCTGCTTTCAGTATCGCAGAACAACAGCGTCCTGTCAACACTTTTGCGCCCCAGACGCAAAACTGCCGCCCCGGAGGGCGGCAGCAGCGTGTCAAAAACACAGATCAGGATTATGTCCTAAAAATTGTTTTTGCCTGCAATCTATGTGATTGTAGGTAAAAACACCGTAACCCGCCGGATTTTTTCTGCTTGCGCAGCAAGCCCCGCCGACGAGTGTCGGCGTCATGCCGCAGGGAGCCGCAGCAGTGCGGCGACTGAGGCGGTTAAATTGAAAGGGGCCCCCGCAAAATTGAAAATTTTGTGGGGAGAAAATCGGCGGAACCGGCCCGCAGGCCGGAGCCAAACTGTCGAAGAAAACCCAGCGAAGCGGTTTTCTGACAGTCTCACCGCCGCCCCGAAGGGCGGCAGCATTTTTATTCGTTGAACAGAATCCCGTAATAATCATATTCCAGCACGGCCTTGGAAAACTTGATCTTGTTTTTCACCTTGGCACGAATGCGGGAAATATAGTCGTCGTCCACCGGTTCCGCGCCCTCGGCAGGCGTAAACTCACCCTTGGAGGAATCGTAATAGCCCCGGTCTGTGAGCCAGTCATAATCCGTCCACAGCACCAGCGGCTCTTCCTCAGAGAACACATCCCGGCCCACCAGCAGACGGGAATCATACTCCACGCCGAACAGATTGGACAGGGTGGGCAGCAGGTCCAGACTATAGGTGGGGGTGGACACCACGATGGGCTCCTCCAGCTCCTCCAGACAGCCGCTCCAGATAATCAGGGCGCTGTGATCCCGGGCGGTATAGCTGTCTGCCGGATAGCCGTAGAGCTCGGACAGATAATCCTCATCATTGCCCCAGGACGAACCCTTTTCCAGACCGTAGGGGTAATGGTCGGTGGTCAGGGCGATGACGGTATCGTTGGCGATGCCCGCATCCTCCAGCTGCCGCACCAGCGATGCCAGGCCATATTCCAGCTCCAGATTGGCGGCATGATAGGCCTTGATGGTTTCGGAGGCATCCATATCCGCCACGGCCTCCCGGTTGCGGCTGGACATGGAGTTGCCGGACCAGCTGTACAGACAGTGGCCGCTGACGGTCATATAATAGACGCTGAAGGGCTGCTGGTCGATATACTGGCTGACGGTGAAATCCATCATTTCCTTATCGCTCTCCGGCCACTTTTTGGCCACGCCCTCTTCCATGCCGTTGCCCATGCCGGTAAAGGTGGAATAGCCAAAGTTGGTATGGGTCTCATCCCGGTCATAATAGGTGTAGGAGCCGTTGTGATAGGCGGCGCTGTGATAGCCCTGGCGCATGAGCTGGTTGCCCATGGTGAGATACAGATTCTGGCCGATGGTGCGCTTCATGCTCTTGACGCCCGCCGTGGGCACCAGTCCGGTGAGCATGGAATATTCGCCCGTAGAGGTACTGCCGCCCCAGGCCGGCTGATAATAGTCTTCAAAAACAATGCCCTTGTTGGCCAGACGGTAGAGAGTCGGCGTGCGCACCGGGTCGATGACCTCTTTGGAAAAGGCCTCCGCCGTGATGAGAATCAGATTTTTCCCGGCGAACAGACCGGTGTAGGCATTCTGCCGGCTGGGCTCCAGCCCGGACACATAGGAATGAATGGCCTGCAAATCTCCATCCGCAGTCCCTGCAATCAGTGCGTCAAAATCAATATCCATCTGATTCCAGCCGTACTCCACCGGCGTGGGCTCCTCCGGCGTGTCGGGCACGGCGGGATCTGCGGGATCTGCGGGCGTATTTCCTTCCTCCGGGGTTTCCGGGGCAGGGGTTTCCGGGGGCGACTGCATGGAGGGATCCTCCACCGGCTCAAAGCCGCTGATATCCTCCGAGCCTGCCGTCAGCTGCCGCAGCTCCAGACGGAAGGAGGTGAGCAGACCAAAGGAGCGCACCGAGCTGTCATAGCGATATTCGGAATGGTACTTGCGATAGTTGACCTCGCCCCGGGTGGTGGCTACTGCGCCCAGACCCCAGAAGGCCAGACACAGGGCCAGAAACAGCGCTGTCTGGCGAATGTCCTTGTGCCGGCAGGAAAACAGTCTCCCCTCCAGCAGCAGATATCCCACCACCGGGATATGATACAGCAGAATGACGGGAATGCCTTTCACAATCACCGTCACCAGTGTGCTGCCAAAGCCCGTCATCACATCTCCTGCGCCGGAGAGAATGGACTGGGGATCCATAAACACCTGATAGGAATTGTCGGTGAAATAGGCAATGAGAAACCACACCGTCTCCAGCTCCAGCAGGCCAAAGCCGATCCAGCGGTTGGCCTTTTCCGACCAGGTGAGGGTACACAGCAGCGTCAGCAGAAAGCCCACCGAGACTGCCGTCAGTCCCGCCCCCAGCACGGCGGCAAAGTTGCGGGAGAGTCCTGCCGTCAGATGCAGAAACAGCTCCAGCAGGATCAGACTGACGGGGAAATAAATCCAGGTCAGCCAGGGCGCAGCATACCGTGCCCGGCCCTGATAATTCAGATGTTTATACCGTTCCATAGTGTACCTCTTTTCCGGGAAACACGCCGGGCGCAAGCTTCCTGCCCGGTCTTGCTGCAATTATAGCACGATTTTTCGGGAAAAACGCAAAATTGCGGAAATCTTCAGACTTTCTTCAGGAATCCGTCAGCTTTTCCAGCCAGCCGGACTTCCGGTAATAGAGCACAAAGGCCACGCCGGACACCGCCCAGGTGATGGGATAGGCCAGAAACACCAGAGAAATGTTGTGGAACAGGTGCAGCACCGTTTCGATATAGCTCACCCGGAGAATGCACCATGCGCCCAGCATGATAAACATGGGCACCTTGGAATAGCCCGCACCCCGGCAGACTGCCGCAATACCGTGGGACAGGGCCAGCAGGGTATAGCACAGGGCGCAGATTCTCGCCCGCAGAACGCCTGCCTCCACCGCCGCCGGCGCTTTTCCGAACAGGCTGATGAAGGTGGGGGCAAAGGCAAAGAAAATCACGCCGATGGTCGCTGCGCACAGACAGGAAAAGCCGATGCCGAAGGTGGCGCCCTTTTTCACCCGGTCAAACTGTCTGGCACCGATATTCTGGCTGACAAAGGTGGTGACCGCCGCGCAGAAGGCGTTGATGGGAATGAAGGCAAAGCCCTCGATTTTCATGTAGGCACCGTTGCCCGCCATGGCCGCAGAGCCGAAGGAGTTGACGCTGGACTGGACAATCACATTGGCAAAGGCGATGACGGAGTTCTGTACGCCGGAGGGCAGACCGATGCGCAGCATTTCCCGCAGCAGGGGCTTGTCCAGACAGACACCCTTCAGCGTTACCCGATGGAGTCCGTCCACCCGGCTCAGGCGGAAAAAGGCCAGTGCGGCGCTGACACCCTGGGCAATCACCGTGGCCAGTGCCGCGCCTGTCACGCCCAGCTGACAGGGGCCTACAAACAGGATATCCAGCACAACATTGGTCACGGAGGATACGATCAGATAATAGAGGGGTCTGCGGCTGTCGCTGACCGCCTGAAAAATGCCGCTGGCGCTGTTGTACAGGGCCACAAAAATCCCGCCGAAAAAGTAGGTGCGCATATAGCTCACCGCCAGCGGAAGCACCTCCGCCGGGGTTCCCATCAGCCGCAGCAGGGGTGCGCTGCCCACCGTGCCCAGCAGGGTCATAATGCCGCCGGCAATCAGAGCAAAGGTGACGGCTGTTCCCACCGCCCGGCGGGTCTGGTGGGCATCATTGGCACCGAAAAAGCGGGCAATCACCACGCCCACGCCGCCAAACATTCCGCCGAAAAAGCCTGTCACCAGAAAGATCAGCGAACCGGTGGAGGTCACGGCGGCCAGCGCGTCCTGTCCCAGATAGTTGCCCACCACCAGTGCGTCGGCCATATTATACAGCTGCTGGAACAGCTGTCCCAGAAACAGCGGCAGGGCAAACCGCAGCAGATTGGAGCGGATGTCTCCGTGGATCAGATCCACCTTTTGTTTTCCCATAAATAATCCTCACTTTATAAGCGCATAAATCTTGCGGGTGGTTTTAGAGTTTCGGCCATATCCAAAGGCTCCCTTGTGCAAAGGCGACCGAGAGGGTTTTATCTGCAAACAAAACCACAAAATAAGTGCTCAATAATTTTGTAGCATTATCATCCCCTGCCGGGGGCGGTACTTTCGTGTGGACGAAAGTACCCAAAGGCCAGCGGAGGGGTGTTGCGATACCCCCCTCCTGCACCACCCCTAACGCCCGCTCAGTCGCCGCGGGGCTTCCCTCTGAGAAAGCGGGACGCAGTAAAAGCCCTCCCGTCCCCCGTCCCTCACGCCCGCAGGCGCATCCCACACGAAGTGCGCATCACGATGCGAAGCATCGCATCACGCCGCAAGGCGGCGATATCACTGCGCCGCAGGCGCTGAAGGGGCCTCCACAAAACCTGTTTTGTGGGGAGGCGAAGCCGATATCATTCCCCAAGCAGCCGCTCCAGCAGGGCATCCAGCTCGGGGACGCTGACCTGCTCCACCTTTCCGGCATCCACGGCACGGGTGATGGCGGGATCCATGGGCAGACTGGTAAAGGCGGGAATGCCATATTCCTTCGCCTGCTGCTCTGCGTGGCTTTCGCCAAACAGGGCATGAACGCTGCCGCAGTCCGGGCAGCGGAAGGAGGCCATATTTTCCACCAGAGCCACCACGGGGATGTGCATCAGCTTTGCCATTTTTTCGGCCTTTTCCACGATCATAGTCACCAGCTCCTGAGGCGTGGTCACCAGAATGATGCCGTCCACCGGCAGCGACTGAAACACCGTCAGCGGCACATCGCCCGTGCCCGGCGGCATATCCACATACAGATAATCCACATCATCCCACAGAACCTCGGACCAGAACTGCTTCACCGCACCGGCGATCACCGGGCCGCGCCACACCACCGGATCAGATTCGTTTTCCAGCAGCAGGTTGGCGGACATGAGCTGAATGCCGGAGGCCGTCACCTTGGGCAGGATTCCCGCCTCGCAGCCATCGGCCCGGCCATGAATATTGAAGGCCCGGGGAATGGAGGGGCCGGTAATGTCCGCATCCAGCACCGCCGTGCGGAAGCCCTTTTTCTGCGTTCCGGCCGCCAGCAGGGAGGTCACCAGAGATTTTCCCACGCCGCCCTTGCCGGACACCACCGCATAAACCTTTTTCACCGATGCGCCCCTGGCCAGCTCCGCCCGGAAGCTCTGGGGGGCCGTACGGGAAGCGCAGTCGCTGCCGCAGGTCTCGCAATTATGGGTACAGTTTTCACTCATAAATATCACACCTCTGTTTCAGGCTGAAATGCCATAAGTAATTTTATCATACCACAGTTTTCCCTGTTTCCACAAGTCTTTTCCCCCGTTTCCCGGGAAATGTTTTCTTTCTTTTCATTTTTCACGGTTTCTCCGGCAGGTGCGCTTGACGATTTCGGGAAAATGGCATACAATAATGCTGTATGGGCTTTGTCCCCATCTATTTTTACCGATAAGAGAGGTGAAGAGCATGGACACCGGAAGCGGCAGCGGTACAAGGTCAAAAGGTCGAAGTACGCGCCCGGCGGTGCGTTCCGGCGGTCTGTGCCCGGGACGCGGCTGAGCTGCGCCGTCCTTCTGTCCCGTTCCGCGCTTCCATCCGCCTGCCCGGCAGGCATATCAAAAAGGAGGAGCGACACATGACAGAAATCACCCGTTTCGAAGAAAAAATTCTGACCCTTTTGCAGGAAAAGCAATACACCGCCCTGCAACGGTATCTGGATACGCTGAACCCGGCGGACATCGCGGAATGTCTGGACGATCTGCTGGACAGCGGCGATCTGGCGGAGGAGGAGCTGCCCCGGGTGTTCCGGCTTCTGCCCAAGGAGCTGGCCTCGGATACCTTTTCCCATATGGAGCCCGACTTGCAGGAAACCCTCATTGATGCCTTTTCCGATGGGGAGCTTTCCCAGGTGCTGGGGGATATGTTTCTGGACGACACCGTGGATGTGATCGAGGAAATGCCCGCCAACATCGTCAAGCGCATTTTGAAAAATATCGACCCGGAAACCCGCAAGGCCGTCAATCAGGTTCTGAATTATCCCGAGGACAGCGCCGGAAGCATCATGACCACGGAGTTTGTGGATCTGAAGCCCGGCATGACGGTGGCCGAAGCCTTTGACCACATCCGCCGCACCGGTGTGGACAAGGAGACCATTTACATCTGCTATATCATCGGCCCCACCCGCAAGCTGCTGGGGCTGGTATCCGTAAAGGATCTGCTGCTGGCGGACAGCGGCGCGGTGCTGCGGGACATGATGGAGACCAACATCATCTCCGTTTCCACCCTGGACGACCGGGAGGATGCGGCAAAGCTGTTTACCCGCTATGATTTTTCCGCTCTGCCGGTGGTGGACCGGGAAAACCGGCTGGTGGGCATTGTCACCGTGGACGATGCCATTGATGTTTTGCAGGAGGAAGCCACGGAGGATATGGAAAAGATGGCGGCTCTGACCCCCTCGGAGCACCCCTATCTGAAATCCTCCGCCTTTGAAATCTGGAAGCAGCGCATCCCCTGGCTGCTGATTCTCATGGTGTCCGCCACCTTTACCGGCATGATTATCTCCGGCTTTGAATCGGCACTGGCCAAATATGCAGCGCTGATCGCCTTCATTCCCATGCTCATGGACACCGGCGGCAACAGCGGCTCGCAGGCGTCCGTCACCGTGATCCGGGGCATGAGTCTGGGAGATATCGCCTTTTCCGATCTGCTGCGGGTGCTGTGGAAGGAAACCCGGGTGGCGCTTTTGTGCGGTCTGTCGCTGGCCGCTGCCGCCTTTGGCAAGATCCTGCTCATTGACGGACTGCTGCTGCGCAATGCCGGCATCACGCCCATGGTGGCGCTGGTGGTGTGCCTGACGCTGGTCTGTACGGTATTTTTCGCAAAGCTGGTGGGCTGTGCCCTGCCGCTGCTGGCCAAAAAGCTGGGCTTTGACCCGGCGGTGATGGCCTCACCCTTTATCACCACCATTGTGGATGCCCTTTCTCTGCTGATCTATTTCCAGATCGCCTCGGCGCTTCTGGGAATCTGACCATAGACAATCCACCGGAAGGAGACTTTTTATGCTGGAGCTTGGAAGAACCCATCAATTCATCCGCACCGTTGCCCCCGGCAACACTGCCAACGCCCTGAAAAGCGGCAATCTGGAGGTGCTGGCCACCCCTGTGATGATCGCATGGATGGAGGAATGCTGTCTGGAGTGCGTCCGGCCGGAGCTGGAGCCCGGCATGACCACCGTGGGCACCCAGGTGAATGTGACCCATGAAGCCCCCACGCCGGTGGAGGGCAGCGTTCTCATCCGCTGCCGGCTGGATGAAATGGAGGGCCGCCGGCTGACCTTTTCCGTGGAAGCCTCGGACAGCGCAGGACTCATCGGCCGGGGCATTCATGAGCGTTTTATTGTAGACGGCCAGCGCTTTCAGGCCAAATGTGACCGGAAGCGCAAGCCGCTCTGAAAAAAGTCCGTCATCATATCAGAAAGGAGCACTGCATCATGCTGACACTGAGCAAGCAATTTGTCACCAACAACATGAGCCCCCACAACAAGCCCATCGCCTTTGCCAAAAGCGGCGAAACCGTGTGCTTTGAGACCCGGGACTGCTATGACGACCGTCTCCGGGGTGACGGCACAGTAGACCATCCCGAGCTGGCGCTGGAAAATCCCGCCACCGGCCCGCTGTATATTGAAGGGGCCGAGCCCGGCGATGTGCTGAAGGTTCACATTGACGATATCAACATCAATCCCACCGGCCTGATGCGGGCTTCTGTGTCCGGCGGCGCCTTCAACGATCTGGTGGAATATCGCAAGGTGCGCCAGTTTGATACCTCCGGAGCGTATATTCAGTTCAACGACCGTCTGCGTTTCCCCATTGATACCATGATCGGCGTCATCGGCACGGCCCCGGAGGAGGATACCGTGATGACCCACACGCCCGGCTCTCACGGCGGAAACATGGACTGCAACCAGATCGTCATGGGTTCTACCCTCTATCTGCCGGTGAATGTGCCCGGCGCACTGCTGTCCATGGGCGATCTTCATGCGCTGATGGGCGACGGCGAAGTGATGATCTGCGGCATGGAAACCGGCGGTCTGGTGACGGTCACGGTGGAGGTTGTGAAAAACTTCCCCATGCCCACCCCTGCGCTGGCCTGTCGGGGACAGTTTTATTCCATCCAGAGCGCCAACACGCTGGATCAGGCGTCCCGCAAGGCATCCCGGGCCATGCTGAAGTTTTTGCAGCAGGTGACGGATATGGATGTGCATGACTGCGCCATGCTGCTGAGCCTGAAGGGCAACCTCACCGTCTGCCAGATCGTAGACCCCCAGCTCACCGTGCGCATGGGCATTGACCAGTCCATTCTGGATGCCTATGATGTGGTGCTGCCGTAAAAGTGAATCAGAAAAAGCTCCCCTGCGGGGGAGCTTTTGTTTTTTGCATTTTTCAGTTCTGAAAATCCTGCCACCAGCGATGGCCGTTTTTGGCGATGTTTTCTTCGGTGCGCAGGGTGTTGGAATATATGGGTGCTTCTCCGCCGATCAGCTCCGGCGTTCCGGTTTTCTCCGGGCGGGTATAGACCGAAGTGCTGAGAAGCTCATAATATTCTCCGGTCTGGGCGTTAAGATAGCAGGTCAAACCGGAAAATTGCTCCTTTTCCAGCTCCAGCAGACCGTAATAGGTAACACGGCCAGTGGCTCCATCGGCAATTTCCGGATGTGTTTGCAGATATTCGGGATAAAGCTCCTCGGCCAGCTGCACAAAGTCCGGATTTTTCATGCCCCATACAATTGCCCAGTTGGACGCAGGAGAACTAAGCGCCAAGTCCACAGGCTCCGGTGTGCGGGAAAGGGTGTGCAGCTTGTCCAGATTGCCGGAGGGGCCATAATAGCGGTAGATTTCGTAGGCATTCTCCTGCTGTACCAGCACAAACGCCACATCTTCCCGCCGATGCGCCAGCACCTGAAGCACCGTCCCGTTTTCAAACTGCTGCACCGTCTCCTGCTCCTGCCCGGAGGGCCGCACCCGGTAAAGGGTATCACCCACCGCCAGATAGACCCATTGATTGGTCAAGGAAAGGGAAGTCACCTGCGATGCGTCCGGCCACCAGGTCACATACGCTTCGCCCATCCAGTCCAGACCCAGACTGCCCTCCGGGCTGTTGCGGATGCGCATCTGCATGGCATAATCCAGGCCCTCGTCGGTCGGCCACCAGTCGGGCTTGGGATCGCTGTACCAGACAGTATCGCTCTCCCCTTCGCCGTAGACGGAAATGGCATATTCCCGCTCCACGCTGAAATATTCCTCATAGGAAAGGGCCTCCGGCGCAGTATAATCCGCCCAGGGCGCATTCTCCGGAACGCTTTGCCAGCTGGTTTCGACAGGTGTTTCTTCCTGCGGCGAATTGTCACCCTCCGCAGGCGTTTCCGGATTTACGGTATCGTCAACGGGCGTGTTCCCGCCGGAATTGGCCGCATCCCCGTTCTGACCACAGGCGGAGAGGGTGAAGCAGAGCAGAACACAGAGTATCACGCTCAGAAAGACAGAAATGCGGTTCTTTTTCATTCAACAATACCTCCTACAGATTCTACGCCATTGGAAATGTTGCCAACATAGCCACAGCCGAGACAGGTAGCATTGGAACCCGGCGTTTGTGCATAGTGGTGTTCCAGAATGTAGCCGTTACACGAACCATTATCACAGTAGACTTTGTGATAAGTGGAATTGTACTTGGCATAAGTCCCAAAGTCATGCGCATAGGCTTGCGTTACTTCTGTATACTGCGAATAGAAAGAACTGTAAGTAAGCGTTCGCGTTCCTACGCCGCAGTGTCCGTCATGATTGGCTTCATAAATGGAAATTCTGGTACTGGTGGTACTCATGACAATTACGGAGTGCGTGTCATTCAACCGCAGATAAGTACCGGGCTGCAATCCGTACAGGAAAGTCTTGGCGGCAGCCGAACTGGAGAAGGACGCTGTACCAATGGAGTGACCGGAAGGTGCCCATGCGGAAAGATGTGCATATTGTGCAAAGACATAGCGCGCAAAGCCCCCACATTGGGTTCCCTCGCCAAACCATTCGCAGTTGCAGTCACGACTATAGTGGCAAGGATGGTCGTTACAGGCGCTGCCGTTCTTTGTGAAATAAGACCCAACCGGATATTCTGCTAAAGGCAGAGTTTGCAGTTTATTGGCCTCTATGCTTTGAGCCGATACAGCAGTGGCTGCTGCTTCATCGGCTTCACAAACGCCGATAGGCAGTGTAGCGAAGTCAGCAGAAACATTCGTATTGGCGGTAATGTCATAGCAGAAGCCTTCTCCTTGCGCATTTTCCCAGTAGAAGGTTTCCGGCGTGATCGGATACACAAACTGAATTCCGGAAAAAGTACTGTAGGCAATTTCCTGCTCTGTTATGGTGCTGTACATACATACAGTTTCATTGCGCAAATAGTAAAGAGACGAACCGAGAACCTTCAGATTCCAAAGCGTGTTGGCAGAAGCGTTTACCAATGTGGTTGCGGCACCACTGATAACATCGACTTGTCCAATGGCGTTGTCTTCGGTAATATAGTAAACGAGGTTTCCAGAGTAGCCAATTTCTTTCAGCGGCACGGCGAGCAACAGGGAGATGCTTCCCACTTGGGTATCTTTCATATACAGATAGCCCGGCGTGTAGGAAAGCGTGTCATCGAAAAAGTTTGCAGAGAACGAAAACTCATCGAAACTCGTAAAGATGAACGGAATGAGATGCGCATAATCTTCACTCAGATAAGTTTCCTCGAAAACCGTTTGCACGGGCAAGGCTTCCGTTTCGGTTGTTGCGAAGGTGGGCACTGCCAAAGCCAACAATGCGGTCAGCAACAGTGCAGTAAGGGATGATAATTTTCTTAACATATCGATTCTCCTTTTAAGTCGGGGATACCTTTGAAGATTCTGTACAAAGGTCATCCAATGTGGAACGGATCATGAGTGTTCTACTGCCGCAGAAAAGGATTTATGATAAGCCCAACTGCGACTGGTGCTCAGGAACGCATGGCGGCGGCCCCCTTTCTTTTTATGGATATAAAGTGTTTTTCTGTATTGTATGTCCTTCAATTTCCATTGTCAAGCGTTTTCCGTGTTCATGTTGCAATTTTGACAAATTGAACGGAAAGTCATATGAAAAAATCTGAAATTTCTGTGAAATTGACTGTCCCGAATCGGGTTCTTCCGTTGTTTATATATATTATATGCCCTCTCAGTCGGCTTCGCCGCCAGCTCTCCCTCTGGGAGAGCCAAGCGTGAAAATATAGCGCAGGCGATATCATCACACCGCAAGGCGCAGCGCCTGACTCCCCTACAGCAAAAGCCGGAAGGAAAGACCCCTTCCGGCTTGTTTCTTGCTTGTTTTTTGGATATAATTGCTTATTTCTTTGCCTTGGAATCCACCACTTCCCGCAGCAGGGCGGTGAACTGCTCCATGGGCATGGCACCCAGATCGCCGTCGGCACGGTGACGGGGAGAAACGGTGCCGTTTTCCACATCCCGGTCGCCCACGATGACCATATAAGGAATCTTTTCCATCTGTGCGTCACGGATCTTCTTGCCGATCTTTTCGTTCCGGCTGTCCACGGTGGCACGGAAGCCCTGCTTGCGCAGTGCGTCGGCCTGCTGGGCGCAATATTCATTGGCCCGATCGGTGACGGACAGGAAACGCACCTGCTCGGGCGCCATCCAGGTGGGCAGCGCACCGGCATAAGTCTCGATCAGATAAGCCAGCGTCCGCTCATAGCAGCCCAGAGAAGTCCGGTGCAGAATGTAGGGCAGGGCCTTTTCGCCGTTTTCATCAATATAATACATTCCGAAGCGCTCGGCCAGCAGCATATCAATCTGGATGGTGACCAGCGTATCTTCCTTGCCGAACACATTGTGATACTGGATGTCCAGCTTGGGGCCATAGAAGGCGGCCTCATCGATGCCGACAGAATATTCCACGCCCAGATCGTCCAGAATCTGCTTCATGGCGCTCTGTGCCGCTTCCCACTGCTCCGCAGTGCCCTCATATTTATTGTTGGGGTTGGCGGGATCCCACTGGGAGAAGCGGAAGGTGCAGCCGTCCAGCAGACCCACCGTGCCCAGGAAATACTTGGCCAGCTCCAGACAATCCCGGAACTCCTCCTCCAGCTGATCGGGACGCACCACATTGTGGCCCTCGGAGATGGTAAACTGGCGGACACGGATCAGGCCGTGCATTTCGCCGCTGTCCTCATTGCGGAACAGGGTCGAGGTCTCGCCCAGACGCATGGGCAGGTCACGGTAGGAGCGCTGGCGGTTGAGATAGACCTGATACTGGAAGGGGCAGGTCATGGGACGCAGGGCAAAGCATTCCTTGCTGTAATCCTCCGGGTCGCCCATGACGAACATACCGTCCAGATAATGATCCCAGTGGCCGGAGATCTTGAAAAACTCCCGCTTGGCAAAATAGGGGGTCTTGGTCAGCTGATAATCGTGGGCCTGTTCCACATCCTCCACCCAGCGCTGGAGGGTCTGAATGACTCTCGCGCCCTTGGGCAGAATCACAGGCAGACCCTGACCGATGGTGTCCACGGTGGTGAAATATTCCAGCTCACGGCCCAGCTTGTTATGGTCCCGCTTCAGGGCCTCGGCCTGCTTTTCCAGATAGGCATCCAGCTCTTCCTTTTTGGGGAAGGCCACGCCGTAAATGCGCTGGAGCATTTTCCGCTTGGAGTCGCCCCGCCAATAGGCGCCGGTGGCGGAGGTGAGCTTGATGGCGTTGCCCTTGATGCGGCCGGTGGAATCCAGATGGGGGCCGGCGCACAGGTCGGTAAACTCGCCCTGCCTGTAGAAGGAAATCACGGCATCCTCGGGCAGGTCGTGAATGAGCTCTACCTTATAGGGCTCCTGCTTTTCCTCCATGAACCTGACAGCCTCTTCCCGGGGCAGCTCGAACCGCTCCAGCTTGAGCTTTTCCTTGCAGATTTTGCGCATTTCCGCTTCCAGCGCAGTCAGATCTTCCTCGGTGAAGGGCTTTTCCACATCAAAATCGTAATAAAAGCCGGTTTCGATGGAGGGGCCGATGGCCAGCTTGACCTCCGGATGCAGACGCTTCATGGCCTGGGCCAGCACATGAGAGCAGGTGTGCCAATAGGTTTTCCGGTATTCCGGGTTTTCAAAGGTGTACAGATTTTCTTCGCTCATGACAGTCTCCCTCGCTTTATTTTCAGTTTCATTGCTAACAAAAAACGCCCCCGCACCCTACGGTGCAGAGACGAATCAGACAATTCGCGGTTCCACTCTGCTTGCGGCAAAACCTGCCGCCGCTCTTTTTCGCGTCACGCCGCGTCCGCGTCGCCCCCTCCCCCGCAGCGAAAAGTTGCCGTCTGCGGCTTCGAAAGCGCTCCTCCCGGGTGGTGGGAAAGGCAATGCGCGCCACGGAGACTTTCAGCCGGTGATCTCCGTTCTCTTTTGCGCACGGGCTTGCGTTCCGTCCCGTTCACAGGATTTTTCAATATAGATGCAGTATACACCCGGGAAACGCCCCTTGTCAAGAGAGAAATTTTTCCGGAGGACGTGCCATTTTTTTGCACAGCCCTTGCATTTTCCAGTTTTCTGTGCTACGATGAAGACAGAGAAAGTTTGCATTTCGGAAACTACAGAAAAGGTGAGGCCAATGTTCCACTGATGCGCCCCGCAGGGGCATTGAAAAATCTTGAAAAAGGATGATGAATATGAAGAAAACGATTCTGGCAGCACTGCTGCTTTCGGCCATGCTCCTGCTGACCGCCTGCGGGCAGATGCAGCAGCCTGCGGAAGTGGATGCCGGGCTTCCTTCGGCAGAAATCCAGCCGGAGCCCGCAACGCCTGTATCCGCCCCTGCAACACCGGAAAAGACCGCCCCGGCGGAACCGGCCGGGCCTTCGGCGGAAGAACTGAAGGCTGCGGCACACAGCGCCGAATGGCAGCAGCTTGTGGACGATGCCGTTGCCGATGGCTGGGTGTGCGGCGAACAGTGGGTATGCAAACACGGCGGCCCCCGCTATGTTGACACAGCCCTGGAAAAGGACGGCGAGACCCAGGTGCTCTGCGGCCTGACCCATGCGTTCCTTTCGCCGGAGGAAGGGACAATGATTCCCTGACACAAAATATCCTGTACCATAATCCTGTACCATGGCGGGCAGTCACAGACTGCCCGCTGAGACTGTCAGAAAACCGCTTCGCTGGGTTTTCTTCGACAATTTGGCTCCGGCCTGCGGGCCGGTTTCGCCGATTTTTTGCGAAAAATCCGGCGGGTTACGGTGTTTTTACCCATAATCATATAGATTACGGGCAAAAACGATTCTTTAGGGCGTAGCCCTGTCCTATCTTTTTGACACGCTCGGCGGGCAGTCACAGACTGCCCGCTGTTTTCTTTTCTGTGCCGGGGTCATTCCGCAACGCTGCGTATTTTTTCCTTATCAATATACGCTTCGTCATACATTACCCGGGCGTGGGCCTGCTGGAGCAGGGACTTTTCTTCCATATTTCCGGTACGGCGGTTCACCTTTTGCCGGTAAACGGTGTTGCTCCGATACCAGCCGTCCGCCTCCCGGGAAAAATATTCCTCCTCACAGGTGATGTGCCACACATACTCCGGCACCCGTGTACACCGCAGCTGGCCCCGCAGATAGTCTCCATCGCTTTCCACCAGCAGCTGAAAGGTGTCCTCCGTGCCGTTGTACAGACGGTAGTCCAGATAATTGTACAAAATGGAGGTTCCCACCCCGAAGGGCACCTGCCGTCCGAAATCCGGGAACAGGTCATAGCCGTCATGATGATGCCGCTCTGCAACGGTCAGATCGGAATGCAGGGCCATCCAGTGGATCAGGTTGGTAAACTGACACATTCCTCCGCCGATGCCCTCCTGGGGCTTGCCGTCATGGAGCACCATTCCCGGCAGAAAGCCCCGCTTTGCGGTGCAGCGTCCCACCCGATTCCAGAAGGAAAAGGTCTCTCCGGGGCGGATGAGAATGCCGTTCACCAGCGGTGCTGCCAGCCCCAGCGACACAGCCTTGTTGTCCTGAAGCCGTTTGTCCACCTGTCCCAGCGTCCGGCGAATGAGACTGTTATGGCGATAGACGCAAACAGGCAGCGGGGTTTCCTCCACCTGCTTTGCAAAGCGCACGGAGGACAGCACATCCTTCAGCCGCCGCTGTACAATATTTTTCTCCACCGCAAGGCGATAGGTCAACGGGGAAATCTCACAAAATCGCATGGTCAAAGCGCTCCTTTCAGCAGCAACGCAAAGCGCGCCGGATCGGGCAGCACAAAATGCAGCGGCGCGCCGGTGGAGGGCTGGGTCAGAAACAGCTCCCGGGAATGCAGAGCAAAGCCCTCCATGCCCTCAATTTCCCTTCCGTACATAAAATCGCCGCACAGGGGATAGCCCAGATGGCTGAGATGGCAGCGAATCTGGTGGGTGCGCCCGGTCTCCAGCCGCAGCTCCAGCAGGGTGCGGTTTTTTCCTTCCTCCAGAACCTGAAAATGGGTCACGGCCCGCTGTCCGTTTTCGCAGACACACCGGCGGATGCCGCAGCCCTCCAGCTTGCCGATGGGCAGATCAATGGTGCCGCTTTCCGGCAGACCCACGCCCTCAGCCACGGCATGATAGCCCCGGCGAATCTCTCCCCGGCTCAGGGCATCCTCCAGCCGCTGGGCGGCCAGCTTGTTCCTCGCCACGGTCATCAGGCCGGAGGTTCCCCGGTCCAGACGGTTGATGGCCCGGAAGGCGGGATTTTCTCCCCGCGCCAGCAGATAGGCCACCACCCGGTTGCCCAGGGTTTCGCCGTCATAATGGCCCGGGCTGGGATGCACCGCCAGTCCGGCGGGCTTGTTCAGAATGAGCACATCCCGGTCTTCATATACAATATCCAGCGGGCCGGCCCTGGGCTCCACCCGCTTTTCCCGACCGGAATCCGGCTCGGTGAGAATGGCCAGCGTCTGTCCCGGCTCTACCCGCTGCCGCACCGTCACCCGCACACCGTCCAGCGTAATGCCGTTTTCCGTACGCTTCAGCTGCCGCAGCAGGTTGGTGGACAGCTGCATCTCCCGCCGCAGCAGGGTCAGCACCTCCAGACCGGCATCCTCCGGTTTGCAACAATATTCCAGCCGCTCCACAGGCCCTCCTATATAATAAATGTTCTTTTCGTCTGCCGTATACCATGACCGCAGGCCGCCGGGCGCTTTCTGTCGAAAAAAGGGGAAAAGATACACAAAGAATTCATGGGCCGTTCATTGCCCTTTTTCCAAAGGTGTGCTAAGATAGTGTTGTGAAGGCTTTCACGATGGCCTTCCATCGGCACACAAAGAAAGGACGCGACATGAATATTCTGCTGTTTCTCACGCCCAAGCAGGCTGTGACATATCTCTATGAGGACTATACCATTGAACAGGCCCTGAAGGTGATGGAGCGGGTACGCTACAGCTCCATTCCCATCATCCGCCGCACCGGCGAATATGTGGGCACCGTCACCGAGGGCGATCTGCTCTGGCGCATCCGCAGTCTGGAAAACGGCTTTGCCGACACGGAAAAAACGCCGCTGAAGGGCATTCCCCATCACAAGGACAACAAGCCCCTGCGGGCCTCCATGGACATTTCCGATCTGCTGCGCACCTCTCTGGAGCAGAACTTTGCTCCCGTGGTGGACGATCGGGGGATGTTCATCGGCATTATCACCCGGAAAAAGGTCATTACCTATCTCTGTGAACAGCTGGACTTCCAGACAGAGCCCGACAAAATACGCGCATAATTTTCCCCCCACAGCCGTGGCAGAACACCTGCCCGGCTGTGTTTTTTTATTGGAATCGCAGACCGATGCAGTAAACCACAAGAGCCGCAAGCACCAGCCCGGTCTGGCCGAGACTGCGGTTGAACAGCTCTGTCTCCGAGGCCACCGCCTGTTCCGGCTCCCGAATCTTCCAGGACAGCTCCCAGCGGAAAAGCTCCTCCGCAAACAGGATCGCAATCCCGGCGGCAAGGGAAAGAAACACGCCGCAGAACCAGCCCAGCCGGCTGCCCCGATGGGTCAGCGCCGGCCCATTCATCATCCGCAGAACGGTTTTCGTGGAAGGGGCATCCAAATCCTTTACATTGCCCGCCTCATCCCGCAGAACCCCGTCGCTGCCCATAATGCTCACGCTGTCGGGATCAGAATACAGACCGCCCTCCGGCTGATACAGCAGAAAACTGTCTCCCGTCTGTATCACGCCGCCACGGAAGATCAGCTCATCCGCCCGGTACAGCTCCAACCCGGTCATCTGGGCGTACAGCACCTCGTCCCGGGGTGCGGCAGAGGGGTCTTCTTTCACAATATAAGGGCCGTAGCTTTTCTCACCCTTCTGAAACAGCAGCTGATTTCCGCCGGTGACAAGGAAGGTGATCGCTTCCCCCTCCAGCTTGCCGGAATAGCGCACGGTGTCGCCCTCAATGGTCACGGTGAGCAGCGCCCCTTCATATTCCACGCCCTCCCGGCGGAGGGTGATGGGATACAGCACGGAAAACGCCGCCAGCATCAGCGCCAGCAGCACCAGCAGCACCTTTTGATAGCTGCCCAGCTCCCGCAGTCTTCTCATGTTACAGCACCTCTCTTTTCAGTTTCTCCGGCAGGGCCGGGGCTCGGAAAAAAGCCACGCTTACCGGTTGGGAAACCAGAATCGGGGCAGCAGCGCCTGCCGCAGCGGCTCGGACAGTGCCCGGTATTCCGTCGGCGTACAGCGGATGATCTTGAGGAAATTGCGGTAAAAGGTGGAAAAATCCTGATACCCCACCCGTTCCGCAATGAGGGTGATGCTGATATCCGTCTCACCCACCAGCCGGGCCGCCTCCTGAATCCGCTGTTCTGCGATAAACTGCCGCAGGGTCTTGCCGGTGATTTTGGGAAAATGCCGGTACAGATCCGTCTTGCTCAGGGCCGAGATCTGGGCCAGCCGATCTACGGAAAGCTCCTCTGCGTAATGCTCGTGAATATAGGAAATGCAGGTCTGCACGCCCTCCTCCGCCGCCGAACGGGTGTGCCAGATGTCCGGCTCGGGCTCCAGCGACCGCAGCCATTCCAGCAGCACCGTCTGGGCCAGCAGCTCACCGGAGTTTTTGTCTCCGGTATAGGGCTGGGACTGCTCCTGCAACAGCAGCGTCATCACCGATTCCAGCCGTCGGGCCAGGGATGCGGACAGATGGAACAGGCATTGCTCCCCCAGCCGCTGGACGGAAAAGTGACGGAAGCGTGCGAAAATTTCCGCCGAAAGCTGTGGCATAAAGGACAGGCACAGATAGCGCACCGGCTCCTGAAAGGTCACGCCGTGCCAGACCCCTGCCGGGGTAAAAATCAGGTCGTGAATCCGCGCCTCATAGGTGCGGTCGTTCTGCCGGTGGGTCAGCGAGCCCTCCAGCACCAGCTGAAACTGGTGAAACACATGGGTCTGCATGGGTGTTTCGAAGTTTTGCCGCAAATCTTCATAAAGATAATACTCCGCGCCCGACTCAAAGCGCAGGGAGCGTGTCAGGGTAATCATAAGATATCCTCCGTCCATGGAGATTGAGCAGGCTGCACAAAATGCCGGAGTGGCATTACTGTGACCTGCTACCATTATACCCTGCTTCGGAATAAAATGCAAGCAGAATCGCAAGACGGGTAGGATTTGCAATGGTACAGCCGAACAAGTTTGTTTACAATATAACCATCAAACTTTTAAGGAGGTCTCCAAAAATGAAAAAGCTACTTGCAATACTCCTACTTGTGTCCATGGTGCTCACCTTGTGCGCCTGCGGCGGCGGCCAGAATAACGCGGAGGGGGAGAAAGTCATCAATTATGCAAATGGCGCTGCCCCCGAGGCTATGGATTTGATCTCCAGCAATTATGCAAAAACATCCATTGTTATGTATAACATCTACTGCGGTCTGACCCGTATCGGCAAGGACGGTGTGGCTGAGCTGGCCTATGCGGAAAGCTATACTGTCAGCGATGACGGTCTGGTGTGGACCTTCAAAATCCGTGAGGATGCCAAGTTCTCCGACGGCTCCGAGCTGGATGCCACCGACTGGGCCGAGTCCTTTGAATACCATATGCGGCCCGAAACCAACGCCCGCAGCATCGACCTGAAGAAATATGTGAAGAACGCGGAAGCCTACAGTCTGGGCGAGTGCAGCTGGGAAGATGTGGGCTTTAAGGCGCTGGACGCCCACACGCTGGAGATCACCCTGGAAAACCCCTGCACCTACTTCCTGGACATCTGCTGCACCTATGTTCCCTATAACATGGATGCCATCAACGCCCATGCCGATTGGGCCAAAAACCCGGAAACCTACATCACCAACGGCGCATTCCGTGTTGTGAAAATCGAGGATCAGGTGGGCTTCTACTGCGAAAAGAACCCCTATTACTACGATGCGGCAAATGTGAAGATCGACAAGCTGAACTTCATCTGGATTGATGATGAGGCGGTAGAGCTGGCTTCCTACAAAAACGGCACCATCAATGTTTCCGACAGTCTGAGTGCGGAATCTGAGATGACCTATCGCGGCACGGAGGACTATCACTCCTGCGCCAGAATCGGTGTAAAGTACTTTACCTTTAATACCGAGCACATCCCTGATCCCCGCGTCCGTCAGGCCATGTCCTACGCCATCGACCGGGATACTCTGATCTCGATTCTGGGCTATGCAGACAAGCCGGCCTATGGTCTGGTGCCCTACGGCATTCACTGGGGCGACAAGCAGTGGCGTGATGTGGCCGACGAGAAAAACGGTGAACAGTATACCGCCTACAATCCCGAAAAGGCCAAGGAGCTGCTGGCAGATGCCGGCTATCCCAACGGCGAGGGCCTGCCCACCTACACCTTCATCTGCTACAACACCGAGACCGACCGTGCTCAGGCCCTGCAGGCCATGTGGAAGGCCGTGGGCATCAATGTGGAGATTCAGTCCTATGAAGGCTCCGTCTACTGGGATGTCTTTGATACGGAAGACTGGGATATCGGCGATGACGGCTGGACCGGCGACTTCGACGATCCCAACACCAACCTGTTCCTCTGGGAGGAATATCGTGAAGTCCGCGAGGACGGCACCGGCAAGGATGCCCGCTGGATGAACGACGCAGCCAAGGAATATGACCGGCTGCTGAAGGAAACCTATAAGGAAACCGACAACGAAAAGCGCATGGAGCTGTTCCGTGAAGCGGAAAAGATCCTGCTGGACGATATGCCCATCATGCCGGTCCTGTATTATCAGGATACCATTCTGGTCAAGCCTGAGATCACCGGTGTTCTCAAGAGCTATATCGGCCATGTCTTCTTCCAGTATGCCGATATCAACCAATAAGATCAGGGCAGCGACAGAAAAAGTCAATTGACAGCTTTATTTGTCCGGGCCGCGAGGCAGCTCGTGGCCCGGGCATTACTATCTCAAGAACCAACGGACAAGGAAATGGTGGTGTTCCCATGACAAGATATATCATAAAGCGCGTGATCGCCGCGCTGATCTCCATGTTCTTTCTGATTACCGTCACATTCTTTTTAATGCATGCAATTCCAGGCGGCCCCTTCAGTGCCGGCGAACAGAAAGACCTGAATCCGGAGATCGTAGAAGCGATTCGTGCCCGGTACGGTCTGGATCAGCCTGTATGGAAACAGTATCTGAATTATCTTGCAAAGCTGTTTCAGGGCGATATGGGTGTCTCTTATAAAAAGACCAACTATACCGTAAACGAACTGATTGTCGGCGGCTTTCCGGCCTCGGCTGAGGTGGGAATAATTGCAATCATCGTGGCACTGGTGATCGGCATTCCCCTGGGAATTATCTCCGCTTTGAAGCGGGGAAGCTGGGCAGATATCCTCTCCATGGTCATTGCAACGATAGGAATTGCAATACCGACCTTCGTAATTGCAATGTTGCTGATGTATGAGTTTTGTATGCGACATGCACTATTGCCGAACATCGGCTGGGGCACGGTAAAACACCTGATTTTGCCAGTTTTCTGTATGTGTCTGTCCCCCATTGCGAACATTACACGCCTGATGCGCTCCTCCATGCTGGAGGTTTCCCGGCAGGACTATATCCGCACCGCCCGCTCCAAGGGTGTTCCGGAGTTCAAGGTCATCTGCAAGCACATGATCCGCAACGCAGTGCTTCCCGTTGTGACCTATCTGGGCCCGCTGGTGGCTGCGCTGATGACCGGCAGCTTTGCCATTGAGCGACTGTTTATGATCCCCGGCATGGGCCGCTATTTTGTCAATGCCGTCAGTGACCGGGACTATACCGTAATTATGGGCCTAACCATTTTCTACGGCGCATTCATTATGGTCTGTACGCTGCTGGTGGATATCGCATATGCGATTATCGATCCCCGTGTGAAGCTGGATCGCTGAGGAGGGCTTGTCATGGCTAAAAAAATCAACCTGTTCCCGCAGCTCCCGGAGCCTCCCTATCAGATGGAGGATACCGACATCCCCATGGAGCTGTTTGAGCCGCTGCCCGAAGAAGAGCGGCGTACCGACCAGATCAACCGGCCCAGTATTTCCTACTGGAAAAACGCCTTTAACAAAATCAAGGCGGACAAGCTGGCCGTAATCGGCTTTATCATTATCTTTCTGATGCTTCTGCTGGCGGTTCTCGGCCCCATCATCAGCCCCTATACCTATGAACAGCAGGATCATCTGGCCATTTATCAGCGTCCCAACGCCAAGCACTGGCTGGGCACGGATATGTTTGGCCGGGATCAGTTTACCCGTATCGCCTATGGCGCGCGGATCAGTCTTACCATCGGCATTGTGGCCGCACTGGTCAACATGGTCATCGGCGCACTGTACGGCGGCATCGCCGGCTTCTTCGGTGGCAAGGTGGATATGATCCTTATGCGTATCGTGGACATTTTCGCCGCGGTTCCCTCTCTGCTGTACATCATTCTGGTGATGATGTTTCTTGGCTCCAATCTGCGCAGCATTCTGATCGCCCTGTGTCTCACCTACTGGTTCAGCACGGCACGGCAGACCCGGGCGCAGATTCTGACCATCCGGAATCAGGATTTTGCCCTGGCCGCAAAGGTGGCCGGAGAAACCGATTTTCAGATTCTGATCCGGCATCTGATTCCCAACAGCATCGGCCCCATTATCGTTACCGTTACCTTCCTGGTGCCGTCGGCAATTTTCGAGGAGGCGTTCCTCAGCTTTATCGGCATTGGCATCGCGGTTCCCGTGGCCAGCTGGGGCACACTGGCCAACGACGGCATGAAGGTCATGGGTATGTATCCCTACCTGATGCTTTACCCCGCGCTTGCCATCAGTCTCACCATGTTCGCACTGAACTTTATCGGCGACGGTCTGCGGGATGCATTGGATTCCCGGCTGCGGAAGTAGGAAGGAGGCGCACAGTATGAGCGAATTGAGTCAACATCTGCTGGAGGTCAAAAATCTCCGGACCCATTTTGGCACCGGCGGCGGAATCGTCCAGGCCGTTCGCGGCATTGATCTTCATGTGGATGCCGGTGAATTTCTGGGAATCATCGGTGAATCCGGCTGCGGCAAGAGCGTCTCCATGATGTCCATTCTTCATCTTCTGGAGGACAACGCAGCCGTCCGCGCAGAGCAGATCACCTTTAACGGCATTGATTTGCAGAAGCAAAACAAAAAACAGATTCGAAAGCTGCTGGGCAGCCAGATCGGCATGATTTTTCAGGATCCCATGACCTCTCTGAATCCGCTGTATACCATCGGAAATCAGCTGGAAGAGCCCCTGCGCCAGCATCTGCATATGAGCAAACACGAGGCCCGGGAGCGTGCGCTGGAGATGCTTCAGCTGGTGGGCATCAACGAGCCGGAAAAGCGTCTGAAGCAGTATCCTCACGAGCTGTCCGGCGGTATGCGCCAGCGGGTTATGATTGCCGTAGCCATGTGCTGCAATCCCAAGCTTCTGATTGCGGATGAACCCACCACGGCTCTGGATGTGACCATTCAGGCACAGATCATGGAACTGATGGCAGAAATGCAGAAAAAGTTTTCCACGGCTACCATCCTCATCACCCACGATCTGGGCGTAATCGCCAGCGTCTGCACCCGTGTGATGGTCATGTACGGCGGAAAGATCATGGAGGAAGGATCGGTCGAGGACATCTTCTACCGTCCGTTCCATCCCTATACCGAGGGTCTGCTGCGCAGCGTTCCCAACGATGGCGCGGGCTCGAAGGAAAAGCTCATTCCCATTCCCGGCAGTCCGCCGGATCTGATGAACCCGCCGGCCGGCTGTCCCTTTGCGGCACGCTGCCCCAAGGCCATGAAGATATGCAGCATGGCCCCCGCACGGCTGGTAGAGGTAGGTACGAATCACAGAACGGCCTGCTGGCTGCTGCATCCTCAGGCCGGCGCCCGACAGAATTGAGGAAGCAATCATGAAGGAAAACGCTGTATTATTAGATGTTCAGGGTCTGAAGATGCATTTTCCCATCCGCGGCAAGGGTCTTGGCAAGGCTCCCACCATGCTGAAGGCTGTGGATGATGTATCCTTCAGCATCCGGGAAGGGCAAACCTTCGGTCTTGTGGGTGAATCCGGCTGCGGCAAGACCACCGTGGGACGCACCATTCTCAAGCTGTATCAGGCCACGGCCGGCAAGATTCTTTATGACGGAAAAGATATTACCGCCATGAGCGACAAGGCCTTCTTCCCCCTCCGTCGGGAAATGCAGATGATCTTTCAGGATCCCATGACCTCGCTGGATCCCCGGCAGACGGTCAATGAAATCATCGGCGGGCCTCTGCGGCTGCAAAAGATGGTTTCCAGCCGTGCCGAGCAGGATGCCCGTGTACGGGAGCTGATCCACATGGTGGGTCTGAAGGATGACCATATCAATCGTTATCCCCATGAGTTTTCCGGCGGTCAGCGGCAGCGCATTGGTATCGCCCGGGCTCTGGGTCTTCAGCCCCGCTTTATCGTCTGTGATGAGCCCATTTCCGCATTGGATGTGTCCATTCAGGCACAGGTGGTCAATCTTCTGGAGGAATTTCAGGAGAAAATGGGTTTGACCTATCTGTTCATCTCCCATGACCTGTCCATGATCCGGCACATTTCTCATCGGGTGGGCGTGATGTATCTGGGCCATCTGGTGGAGGTTGCCGACACGGAAGAGCTTTACACCAATATGCGCCACCCCTATACCCAGTCGCTGATGTCTGCCGCGCCCATCGCGGATCCCAGAGCTTCCGCTGCCAGCCAGCGAATCATTCCGGAGGGAGATGTCCCTTCTCCGCTGAATCCGCCCTCCGGCTGTCCTTTCCGTACCCGGTGCCGTTATGCCACCCCGGAATGTGCCGAGGCCATGCCGGCGCTCACCGATATCGGCAGCAACCATCTGGTCGCCTGCCACCATATGCTGTAACCCACCCGCCTGGCCCGGCTTTCTGCGGGCAATGGGCAGTGCCGTCTCCGGAACCCCTCTCCCCGGAGACGGCATTTTTATGCGGCACAATCTGTGATAGGGGGGAAGCCCGGTCGCCTTGACATTCCCCGGGGAATCCACTATACTTTATTCAAATAATGCAAAAAAAGGGGGCGAGCGCTTGCTTGCGGAGAAAAACGGACTGAAGAGCACTCTGCGGAGTCCGGGCAAATCGGCGCTGTTTCTGGTGCTGCTGGCGGCACTGACGGCGGCGCTGGCGCTGGGCCTGTGCGTCAACAGTGCGGTGGGCGGCTATCTGAAGGACTGTCAGGACTTTTATCACACCATCGGCCAGCTGGAATATATCGGTGCGCAATATCCCAGCCAGACGGTGGCAGACGCGGAGCTTGCCTCCCTCCTGCATTCCGATGCACTGGGCCCGGATGCGCTGGCGGCCCTGCCTGGCGTGATCTCCTGGGAACCCAGCCGCAGCGCGCTGGCCCTCACCGATGGACTGCATCGCACGGACAACGCCGTGTATGATGCGGATTCCGCGGTGATTCTGGTGGATCATCTTTCCTGGGACAAAAACGGCGGCGTTTATATGGCTACCATTCGGGAGTCGGTGTACAGCAAAACCGGCCATTCCCGGGTGGTCTGCTTTCTCAGCGGCGTGGAGCGGGAGGCCCTTTCTCCCGGCACGACCTATGTTTTCCACGGGCAGTTTATTCTGGGCCGCAGCAGCTATCTCTGGTTTATGCCGGAGGAAGGGACGCTGACGCTGGAGGGTGAGACCGTGACGCTGGCGCCCTGGCAGGCGCTGGAGGATGGCAGTTTGCCGGAGGACAGTCCCTATCAGGCGGCGGCTGACCTGATGCGGCGGCGCAACGACGGTCTGCGGGCCCAGTTTACCGGCGATATGGCCAACCTTCGACCCTTTCAGCAGGAGGAGCTGACGCTGGTTTCCGGGCGGCTGCTGGAGCCGTCGGACGGAGGTCAGAAATTATGCGTGCTGTCTGACCGGATGGCCGATCTGCTTTCCCTGCGGGTGGGCGATACCCTGCCCCTTTCCCTGAACTTTGGCGACGAGCGGGGCATTTATGCCGGGCTGGACAGCCGGCTGGCCCCCACGGAGGATTTTACCATCGTGGGCATTTACGGGGCGACGGAGAACTATTCCGACTGGGTATTTCTCCCCGACAGCGCCGATTATCCTGCGGCCGACACGCCCACGGGCTATACGCTGGGTCAATTCCGGTTGGAAAATAACAAAGCGGATATCTTTTATGAGGCCGCACTGGCGCTGCTTCCCCCGGGCTTCCGGCTGACCATTCTGGATCAGGGCTATCGGGTCATGGCCGAGCCCTATCAGGAGCTTCAGCGTATTTTGCAGATTTTCCTGTGGGTGTGCGCACTGGTGATCGGCGCGGTGCTGGCGCTGTTTGGCTATCTGTTTGTGTCCCGGCAGCGGGAGACAGCGGGAATCATGCTGGCGCTGGGCAGCGGAAAGGGTCATGTGTACCGCTATTTTTCCGCAGCGGCCACAGGTGTCGCTCTCCCGGCGGCCATTCTGGGTGCGCTGGCCGGACGGGTCATGGAGCAGCGGGTTCTGCAATTTGTGGCGGATTTTACCGCAAAATATCAGACGCCGGATGTGCGCTTTTCCAGCGAATATCTTTCCATGAGCAAGACACTGCTCTTTTCCCCCAAGGCCAGCCCCATGCTATATGTACTGGCCGGGGCTGTCATGGCAGTGGGCGCGATCCTCGTCTGCGCCCTGTTTGCCCAAAACGCCATGAGAGAAAAGCGTCCCGGAAAAAAGCGCAGGCCCCGGGCACCCAAATCTCCCGCCAGGCCCTCCCGTGCCTCCGGACGGCTGAAATATACCTGGCTTTCCATGCGCCGGGGCGGGCTGCGCACGGCATCCACGGTGCTTTTGTGCCTTGTGCTGTCTGTATTTCTGGGGCAGCTCACTGCCACGGCGGACACCTATCAAAAGCAGCTGGAGGCGGTGGAACAGAACACCCGTCTGCGGGGCTATGCCGCCTCCTTTGACGGGATGCAGATGGACGATCTGGTGGTGCGGGCGGAGGACTTGCAGGCTCTGTGGGAAACGGGTCTGCTGGAATCGCTGGATGTGTCCTCCGTAAGCGGCACCTATCGGCTGCTGGGTGTTCTTGCCCGGGCGGATGGAACGCTGACGGGGGCGGAAATGCCGGAAATGCCCGATCCCTCTGCGGGCTTTGCCTATGAAACCTATCTGAATCAGATGAGTCTGGAGCCCGCATGGGTGTCCACCTCTTCTCTGACCAACGCGGTGGACTTTTACTATCAGCCCCCGGAGATCACCTGGCTGGAGGGTCTGGACGAAAGCTGCCTGAAGCAGAGCATCTGTGATGTGTGCGTGGTGCCCGACACTCTGCTGGCCCGGGCAGGGCTGGCGCTGGGGGATGTGGTTCGGCTGCGGCTGCTGCAATACAATCAGTGGGGCCCCTTCCTCTATGATCTGGATCTGCTGGTTGGCGGGAGCTATCGTCACACCGCAGGGGCGGAGACCCTGTATCTGCCGCTGGATTGGCCCTTCCCGCAGGAGCCGAAGCCGCCGGAGCTTACCGACCGGACGCAGTTTGCCGGGATGGAGGCCGCAAAGGAGGCCGGGGTTTTCTGGGGCAATTTTGCCTCGGCAGAATATTATCCGCAATTTTATCAGAGCTGGATGGAGGCCGGGCTGGAGCGGCAGACCTTTTCCTCGGCGGTGCTGACGCTGAAATCTCCCGAAAGCCTGACCGGGCTGCGGGACACGGCGGCGCAGGAGGGCTTTTCCTCTCCCCGCAGCAGCGAAACCCGCCAGTGGCTGGTGCTGGACGACAAGAGCTACAACACCAGCGTCCGCACCCTCAGCCGACAGAATCAGTATCTTTCCGCCCTGTACACCTTCCTGTATATCCTTTCCGGCATCATTGCGCTGGTGCTGTCCTTTTTGCTGCTGCTGGCACGGAAAAAGGAAATCGCCATCATGCGGGGTCTGGGCACCCGGCCCGGACAGATTTTCGCCGTGTTTTTCGTGGAACAGCTGGTGTTGTCCCTGCTGGGCGCGGGCGTGGGCTATGCAGTCTGGCGGCTGACGGACGGCGCAGTGCTGCCGCTGTATCATCTGCTGCTCTCTGTGATTCTGCTGCTGTGGTGTCTTGGCACAGGCATCTGTACGCTGCGGCTGCTGCGCTCCCGGGCGCTGGCCGTACTGTCTGACCGGGACTGAAAGGAGGAGCCTGTATGTCAATTTTGGAATTGAAGGATGTTACCTACAGCTACCGCACCCGCTATCAGCAGGTGGACGCACTGAAGGGGGTTTCCTACGCCTTTCAGGAGGGCAGACTGTATGCGCTGGTGGGAAAATCCGGCTCGGGAAAATCCACTCTGCTGTCGTTGATGGCGGGACTGGACCTGCCCCACACCGGCGAGATTCTCTTTGAAGGCACGGCCACGGCAAAGCTGGATCTGCACCGGTATCGCCGGGAAATGGCGGCGGTGATTTACCAGTCCTTCCGGCTGTTTCCCCTGCTCACCGTGGCGGAAAATATCGCCTATCCCATGGAGCTGCGGGGTGTGAAAAGTGCGGATGCCAGAAAACGGGCATCGCAGCTGCTGGAGCGGGTAAATCTGCCCCAGAGCGCACTGGATCGGTTCCCCGGGATGCTGTCCGGCGGCGAACAGCAGCGGGTCGCCATTGCCCGGGCCATCAGCATGGATTCCCGTCTGCTGCTGGCGGACGAGCCTACCGGCAATCTGGACACGGAAAACGGCAGCCGCATCATCGAGCTGCTGTCCGATCTGGCCCACCGGGACGGCTATTGTGTCATCGTTGCCACCCACGATCTGGATGTGCTGCCCCGGATGGACGAGGTTTGCCGGATGCAGGACGGACGGCTGGCGACGGTAACGCCGGAACAACAGAATTAACGCATATTTTGGAAAGGAGCGATTCCATGAAGGTTTTTATCAGCGCAGATATCGAAGGCACGGCCCTCACCACCATCTGGGATGAATGCTATCCCCAGACCAAGCCCGCCTCTTCCGCACTGGCGGGACGGCAGATGACGCTGGAGGTGGCGGCGGCCTGTGAAGGTGCCATTGCTGCCGGAGCCACGGAAATTTTTGTGAAAGATGCCCATTCCAGGGGCACCAATCTGGATCCCAATCTGCTGCCCGGCTGTGTGCGCATCATCCGGGGCAACTCCGGTTCCCCCTGGAGCATGGTCTATGGCATTGACGAAAGCTTTGACGCCGCCATGTTTGTGGGCTATCATTCCGCGGCGGGACGGTGCGGCAATCCCCTGTCCCACACGGAGACCACCTCCACGGTGTGGGTGAAGCTCAACGGGGTCAAATGCTCGGAGTTCCGGCTGTACAGCTGGGCCTGTGCGCTGGCAAAGGTGCCGACGGTATTTCTGGCGGGCGATCAGATGCTCATTGACGATTCCCGGGACATTCATCCCAGGCTGCGCAGCGTTGCGGTGAAGGACGGCATGGGCGGCGCTACCGTCAGTCTTCAGCCCCAGAGCGCCTGTAACCGCATCCGTGCGGAGGCAGAAAAGGCCCTGCGTCAGCCCCTTTCCGACGCTCTCTGCACTCTGCCGGAGGATTTCACGCTGGAGATTTGCTACAAGGAGGTCAAACAGGCCGTCACCATGTCCCATTTCCCCGGCTTTACGCAGGTGGACGACAACACCATCCGGATGCACACGAAGGATTATTGGGAAGTGCTCCGGGCCGTGATGTTTGTGCTGTAAGCCCTGCAAAAAGAAAAGCCCCTCGCTGCTTGACAGCGGGGGGCTGATATATTATGAGGATAAAGAGGGCGCTGCCGATAAAGCGGCTGACACGCTATGTCAGTTTAATAAGCGAGATCTGCTGACCGTTCGAGGGCCGATTCGAGCGGTCAGTACGCTTTTATGGAAAATATTACTCCGCCTTATTCAGCCGCCGGTGCAGCCATTTTTCCAGCCGTTCCCGGGGGAAGAAATGGTTGATGAGCAGCGCCGCCACCACGCCGATGCCGGTATCAAAAATGCGGTTGAGGGCATAGCTGACATAGGTTTCCACCGGGGTGTTGAACAGCAGGATGCACAGCACCACGCCGCCGGGCTGTACGCCGCCCACCCAGAAACGCTGGCACAGCAGAATCAGCAGCACCGTGCCGATAGCCGCCAGCGGCACCAGCAGCAGAGAATGCTCTCCGCCGGGGTAAAAAATCAGATGGATGCGATACATGAGCATCCCGATCACGCCGCCGATGATGGTGCCAAAGAGACGGTTTCCGCCGTTGAGCTTGGAATCGGCCATATCATAGCCCAGTCCGAAAATCGCGCCGATGCAGGCAAAGGCGGGGCTACGGTCGAAGAAATAATACACCAGCGCGCACAGACCCACCGCCAGTGCGGTCTTGACGGTGCGCATTCCCACATGAATGGGATGATGGGGATGGCTGGGATGACTGGGATGGTGCGGGGTGGTGGCTGCCGAGGCAGGCTGCTTCTGCTCCATAATCTCTCTCCCGACGGCAGTTTGTGCCGTCTCTTTCTCTTTTTCTCTTTTTACGGCGGCAAATTGCGCCGTTTTCTGTATTATACCACGGAACCATAGCCGGAGGGAAGAACAGATATTCAGAATTTTAACAAAATACCAGCGCCTCTTTTGGTGGGATTGACCGTCCCGGGGAAAAGCCCGCCCCCGGCCCGCTCCGCCGAAGTTTGCGTCCGCCGGATATTTTTTCAAAAAACCTCTTTACAAACGGAGAAAAACAGGGTATAATAACAAAGCGTTCATAAATAGGGGTATAGCTCAGCTGGTAGAGCAGCGGTCTCCAAAACCGCGTGCCGAGGGTTCGAATCCTTCTGCCCCTGCCAGGAAAAAAGCACTGACATTCGTCAGTGCTTTTTTCAACGAAATTTGCCCTGGCGGGCAAGCGAAATCCCGCCCAGGCGGGGTGAAATCGCTGTGCGGTGAAATATTCGCTGACGCGAATGTGGGCAAATTTCACTTCACTTTCTGCGCCAGCAGAAAACTTCACGCTCCGCAAAGCGGAGCACTTCACATCCGAAGGATACCGGTATTTTCCTTCGGATGTTTTATTTTACACGCACACCTTTTCCACATAGGGGCTGGTGAAGGCACGCAGCGCCGCCGAATAGTCCAGCCGGAAGCGCACCGCATCGCCCACCTTAACCGGGCAGTCGGTGACATCCAGCAGCAGATGATCCGAGGACGCGCCGAAAAGCCGCATCTCCGGGACGCAGGGTGTCAGGCCGCTCCAGTCCACATCCTGCTGACCGATGGCGGCAATGGCCCGCAGCCGGTCGCCCTGATCTTCATAGTCCACCGTCTGGCCAAAGGCGTTGACCCCCAGCCTGCCGATGGGATAGGTGGGCTTGCGCCGCACCTCTACGATTTCACATTCCAGCGTCAGCACATCCTGATGGAGCTCCGGCAGGTCCTGCCCGTAGGCCGTCTCCCGTCCCAGCAGCAGACTTTCGCCCAGCCGCAGATTGTTAAAGCCGGCAAAATCGGCCTTTCCCAGCAGATACAGCGAGCTGGAATTGCCGCAGGAGATCAGCTCCAGCTGCCGTCCCAGCGCTTCCTCCACCAGCGTCACCAGCGCGCGGAAGTCCGTCAGCGTCTGCTGGGTGGGAATCACCGAGCCATAGCAGGTGACATTGAAGGCCAGACCCAGCAGCTCCAGCCCCGGCGCGTTCTCCGCCTGTCTGGCCAGCGCCAGCAGCTCCTCCCGGTTGCGGAAGAAAACACCCTCCCGCAGGTCGCCCATGTCCACCATCAGCACCACGCCGTGGCGCTTTCCCGCCTTTTGCGCAGCAGCGTCCAGGGCCGAAAGGGCAGCGCTCTCCGAGCAGAAGCTGATGTCCGCAGCCTGCACCACCCGCTCCGCCTGCGACAGCATGGGCAGGCGCAGCAGAATCTTTTTCTTTTGGGAAAAGGCCAGCTTTTCCAGATTTTCCACCCGGGAATCGGCCAGATAGGGATTGGGCAGCGGCTCCAGCGTTTCTGCCATTTCCGGCAGGGCACAGAACACCTTGGTGACAAAGGCCAGCCTGTCCAGCCCGTTTTCCGCAGCCTTTTCGCACAGGCGCTGTCCGTTTTCCCGCAGCTTCTGTTTGTCAATTATCAATCGGGGAAACATTTATTCCACCTCCAGATCCTGCTTCAGCAGGGCGATGGCCGCCTCCTTATGATAGCGGGACAGCACACCCAGAGAGGCCATATAATAGTTTTTATCCTCCAGCAGCCGGAGATTCTGCGCCTTGGGGAACAGCAGCTTGCCGCTGTCGTTCAGATGGCACAGCCGCTCCATGATCCCCTTCCGTCCCGGCAGACGGGTCAGCGCGCCGCCGGTGGCCACCAGATATTTCACGCCGGTGAGGTCCTTGCCCTCGGCAAAGGTCTGCCGTCCGTTGGAGCCATAGGTGTAGCGATACCGTCCGCAGTGCCGCTCCAGCGCATCCGATGCCGCGTGCCAGGCCAGCGCCTCGGTGAGCTTAAACTGCTCCGGCGTGTCGGGGATGGCCTTGTAATGTTCAAAAATTGGTGCGGGGTCCTGTCCGATCTCCTTTTCCAGCTGGTACATTCCGATCTGCCGGGCCATGGAGCGGGCATTGACAAACACGCCCAGATCGCCCTCCACCGTGCGCTTGGCCGTGGGCTCGGGAGACAGCTGAATGGAGGCGATTTCCTCGCTGCCCTCGGTGACGGAATGAATGTCCGTGGTGGCACCGCCCACATCCAGCACCACCAGATCGCCGATCTGTTCATACAGCAGCTTGGCGCATTCCATCACCGCGCCGGGAGTGGGGATGATGGAGCCGTTGACCATGGTGCGCACCCGCTCCATGCCCGGGGCGTGGATGATATGCTTTTCAAACACATCGTGGATGACCCGCCGGGCGGGCTCGATGTTCAGATCGTCCAGCCGGGGATAAACATTGTCCACCACATAAAGCTCCGCCGGGCCGTCGGCGAACAGCTTTTGCACCCGTGCCTGATTCTGAATATTTCCGGCATAGATCACCGGCACCTTCAGGCCCAGCTCCCGGATGAGGCGGGCATTTTCCAGAGCGGTATGCCGCTCACCGTAATCCGTGCCGCCGGCGATGAGGATCAGATTGGGGTTGATGTCCCGCAGATCCTCCAGATCCTCCTCCTGCAAAACACCGGCGGTGACCTGATGCAGGTTGGCTCCCGCGCCCAGCGCCGCCTCCCGGGCAGCCCGGACGGTCATATCATATACCAGTCCGTGGACGGTCATCCGCAGTCCGCCCGCCGCCGAAGAGGTGGCCAGCATGGCTTCATATTGCAGATCTTCCCAGCCCTGACGGCGGCAGAGATCGTCCATGGCCCCCTGAAGGCCCACGCACACATCCCCCTGCAGCACAGAGGTGGGCGCCTGTCCCTGCCCCAGAAACTGCGGCTGCGCCTCGTCCAGCCGGTGAAAGGCGTTGACGACCGTGGTGGTAGAGCCGATCTCGGCCACCAGAACATCCACTTTCATGGTGATTTTCCTCCTTTGGGTTTCGTTTTGTAAAATCCCCCGCCGAAGCTTCCCGGCGGGGGATTCTGTCAGAGATTCATGGGAAAACGGATGCCGGGGCGGCAGCGTCCCTGCCCTGTTCCCGCATCCGGACTCCCGTTACCGGGGCCACTTTCCGGCAGCCTCCAGCTCCCGGCGGCGCTCCACCAGGAAGGTGGCGTCGTGAATGCCCTTGGTGCCCCGTCCGAAGCCGGCGTCCGCACCCATCTGCACGGCGATTTCCGGGGTGATCTGGGTTCCGCCCACCAGGAACATCAGCCGGTCACGGACACCCATCTCCCGGGCCAGCCGGTCGATGTTGGCAATATTCTTATAATGGATATCATCATGGCTGATGATGGTGGAAGCCAGAATGGCATCGGCATCCAGCTCGATGGCCGCGTTCACCAGCTTTTCCACCGGCACGGAGGTGCCCAGATAATGCACCTTGATGCCGTATTTTTCAATGCCGCCATGCTTGATGTCGATGATCTCCCGCAGACCCACGGAGTGCTCGTCGTTGCCCACGGTTCCGCAGACCACCGTCATGGGCTTGCGCTCGATGTCGGCACGGATCTCGTCGTCGGTGAGCACATGAGGCTCCTCGGGAATCACCAGCTGATCCACATCCAGGTCAAAGTTTACCCGGCCCTTGATCTCCACACGGGTGCCCTCGGCCTCCTGCATGATCTCACGGCTGATGACCTCCACTTCCTGCAGGCCCATGCGGCGGCCCGTTTCAATGGCGGCAGCCTCGGCAATGCGCCGGGAGGTGGGGAAGAACAGATTGACCATCACGATGCCGTCAGCCAGCCACTCCATCTCGGGCTTGAGGGTCTTGCAGCCCCGGCCACGGTATTTGGCGGTTTCGGCCATACGGACATTCACATTGTCCTCTTCGTCCAGCTCGTCGATATAGACGATCTTGTCGGGATTTTCAAAGGTGCAGCCGCCGATGAGCTTTGCGGGGTCGTTGACAGCGCTTTCGTCATACTGGGCCACATTGTTATAGCCATAGTGGGCGGTGACCGGAGCCATATAGTCCGGAGCCCGCTCAAACACGGTGCCAGCGCCTACGCCGCCGGCCATTTCACGGAAGATACCGTCGCCGTTGCGCTCGGGATAAATGCCGGAGTCTACGAAGAAGCCCTGCTCCACGGCGTTGAAATAGCCGCCGACAGCCAGAATTTCCTCAAAGAACAGCACGGCCCGCTCCTTCAGCTCCCGGGCATTCTGGCGCAGGGGGCCGTCCTTTTTCAGCTCCACCATTTCCATCAGGCCGTCCATGCCCAGCAGCGTCTGCTTGGCGGTGTCGCAGGCCTCGATGTTATAGATGTGCCAGGGCACATTGCGGCCCTCGTCGGGGGTAATGGTGGACTGAATATCGGCGGAGGTCAGCTTGGAGATCAGCATATTCAGCACATGGGTCACGGTGGCGTCACGGGTGGAGGATTCCACATATTTGGTGTTCATCTGGGCACGCATCCGATATTCCGTGAACAGGTCACGCAGGGCCACGGCATAGGGCAGGTCCATATACACGCAGGGGGCGGGCGTCGCCGTGGGGGGCACGGTGGACAGGCAGATCTGCTTTTTGTCGATGCCCACGCTGGCGGAGAAGGCGGCGTTGATGGCGTGCTGCACCATCAGCTCGGGCATGACCTTCCAGGCCTCCCGGGCGGTGGCGTTGGCATTGTGAGCGCCGTCGATCTGGGCCATATCCGCCCAGGCGATGATCTTTTTGGATTCACAGGCATCCACAAAGGAGCGCACCATGTTGACATTGCGGTAAATCACATTGTACTGGGGATCCTGATGGCAGCCGTTGACGCCCTCCTCGGCAAACATGACGGCCACATCGGGGCCCGCCACGCCGGACACATAGGAGTGATAGTTGATGGGGCGGCCCACCTCGTCCTCAATCATGTCCAGCGCCTTCCGCTGGGCACGAACCTGCTTGCGGGTGATGGGCACACCGCCGCTGCCCTGGGGCGTACCCTCGATCAGTCCGTCAAAGTGAGACTGACCGGCGGTGCGGATGACCATGATATGATCCGCGCCGTGATGGGCAGCCATGCGCATCCGTCGGATATCGTCCTCAAAACGGCCGGAGGCGATTTCCGTGGTGATGGTGGGCATGGGCTGGGGGTCGATGTTGTCAAAATAATGGGCGGTCATCAGGCCCACGCTGTCTCCCTCCATGTTGGCGGAGATGTCGTGATACTGGAAGGGGCCCTGCTTCAGCTGCTCCGCGGGAGCGGGCTTGCGCCAGACCCAGCCGCGGCGGCGGGGATGATAATGCTCCAGATCCTGCAATACGGCTTCCACATCAATGCGCTCGTCATGATTCAGCTTATACTCAGACATATCCTTTCCCCTCCCTTAAAACAGTTTTTCGGCCTGCTCCCACAGCTCGCCGCAGGACAGGGCAACACCGGCATCCCGAATGGACATTCCGGTGGATTTGGACAGGCGGTAGACCACATTGCCCACGCCGTGAGAGATCAGGTTGTGGGCGATGGCCTGCTCCACCATGGGCTTGGCTTCCAGAGAGGAAAAGCCCATGCGCAGCAGCACAGACCGCTCAATGGCGGGGCTGGTATTTTGATAGCCCAGCTCCAGCAGGGGATCCACCACCTGCTGGGCCAGCTGCCAGAAATAAGTCTTCAGCTCTTCGTCGCTCATCTCACGAAGATGGGCACGGCGGCTTTCAAAGTCGTCTTGTCTTTTCATACGATCACCTTTTTATCATTTTTTCGGCGGGGCTTAAAAGCCCAGCTCCTCCAGCGTCCTGCGGACAAATTCCTCACTGCCCCGGGTCTCTTCCATGAGATAGGCGACTTCGGCATCGCTGAGGGGACGGCCCTTGGCAGCGGCGGCCTGATGCTTGATGAGAGAGCGGCGCAGCCGGTTCAGATCCATATCCCGTGCCTTCAGCAGAGAGGGATGGGCGGGGAAGATGATGTTCTGTCCGGGGATTTCCTCTGCGGGATCACCGAACTTCAGCTCGATGCCGTTTTTCCGGGCAAAGGCCAGCTGGGGCTGGATATGCTTGCCGGCGCCGGTATATTCCGTCTCCTGGGCCACGATGATCTGATCCTGATCCAGCTCCTGCGCCAGAGAGAAGGCAGCGGCCAGACTGGTGTTGCCGGCGGGGCCCTTTTCCATGCCCTCCAGCGTTGCCAGCGCCTCGGTGATATACATGACCTCGCCCTGCTTGACGGTGACATAGCGATCCATATAGCGCAGGGGGCGGGCGGCGGAACGGGGCACATCGCTGTGGTCGGGATCAGTGGCATAGGGCACACCGAAGCCGGTGTGGGCGGTGGTGAAGGATTTGCGGTTGAACTGGTTGTCAGAGGCCATGGACAGTCCGGTGAGATCCACGGAGGCCGCTACCACCTGTGCGGGGCAGCCGGCCTTGCGCAGACCGCGGGCCGTACCGGTGAGGTTGCCGCCGCCGGCGTTGGCGCACACCACCACATCGGGGTGCCTGCCATAGCGCTCCACAAACTGGTGTCCCAGCTCCCAGCCCAGCGTCTCCACGCCGGAAACGCCAAAGGCAGAATAGAGAGAGGCATTGAAATAGCCGGTATCCTCCAGCATCAGCAGCGTCTCATAGAACAGCTCGGGGCCCACGGTGAGCTGGAGCACTTCCGCGCCCAGCGCCTCGCACTTGCGGGCCTTTTCCACGATTTCCGGCTGGCCCATGCCCTTGGAGTCGTAGCACTCCTGCACGATGATGCACTTCAGTCCCTGCATGGCGGCCTGAGAGGCCACGGCAGCGCCATAGTTGCCGGAGGTGGCGGCCACAACGCCCTTGTAGCCCATCTTTTTGGCGTGATAGACAGAGGCGGCAGCCCGGCGCTCCTTAAAGGAACCGGCGGGGTTGGAGGCTTCGTCCTTCACAAAGATTCGCGCACCCTTGCCCGGGGCGGCACATTTGCGGGCCAGCGCAGTGAGATTGTGCAGCTCGAACACGGGGGTGTTGCCCACATTATAGGTGCGCTGGATGTGGATATGATCCTCCAGCGTATAGCCGGTGTCGGCCATCATGGCCTCATAATCAAAGGCGATGCCCTCCCGCTCATATTTGCTGTAATCCACGCCGATGGCGTCACGGATGATTTCGCTCTTGCGGCCGGTTACGGCCTGATAGCTTCTGTCCTTGCTCATGCTTCTTCCCCCTCAAACAAAACGCCTCTCAGCTGACGGTCGATCTCCAGAATCTCCGGCACATACTCCCCGTAATTCAGGGTGTAGCAGGGATTTTCCTCCATCAGCACACCGGTCTCCAGCCGTCCCACCACGGTTTTGATGGTAACGGTGTCGCCCAGCTGGGCGCTTTCATCCTGGAGCAGGCCCTTGACCCACATCTCCAGCGGTACATTTTTGGTATCCTCCGGCAGCTTGCCGGTGCGCTCCGCCGCCTGCAAAATGGCACGGTGGATGCGGACATAATCATTTTTCTTGGCCATGTTTCAAAACCTCTTTTTACTTAACCAGCTTTTTGTCGGGGTTGATGCGGTCACGCATATCGCCCAGAATGGCACGGGGCACGGGCAGGGTCAGCATGGTTTGCAGGCCGGGCTCGGCGTTGATGACCTGCGGGATCATGTTGGCGCACATGGCGATGGTGCCCTTGCCGCCCTCGATCTCGGGAGAGTTGACCATGTTCACATTGGGGGTGCCCTGAATAATCACATAGTCGCCGGTCTGCACGCCCACCTGCTCGGGCTCGATCTGCTGGGGATGATCCATCTGGATGATCTCCTTACCGTTGATGCAGGCGCTGGCGGTCATGGAAACACCGGCCACCTGACCGGCCCTGGCAAAGCCATAGGGGCTCTTGCGGTCCACATCGGTGACGATGGGCTCCATATCCTGGGTAAAGCTGTCAATGGACAGGCCCAGACCCTCGGCCATCATGCCAACGCTCTCAGCAAAGCCCACATGACCGGCCATTTCGCCGCTGGCCTTTTTGGCAAGGAACTCGGAGACCTCCATGCCGATGCCCTGCTCCGCCATGACGGTGGGGCCAAAGGGAGACAGAGAGTTCACCCGGCGGGAGGTGATATGCTCCACATCCTGCATACAGCCGGTCCACACCAGCACCAGCAGGTCCATGATATGGCCGGGATTGATGCCGGTGCCCAGAATGGACACGCCGTGCTCCCTGGCCAGACGATCCATTTCCTCGGCCAGATCGGGATTCTTGGCCTTGGGATAGGACATTTCCTCGGCGGAGGTGATCACATTGATGCCCTGCTCCACGATGAACTTGATCTTGGGGAACACATTTTTGGTGAAGGAATCGGTACACACCATGACGATATCGGCAGAGCCGGGCTTGATGACATCCTCAGCCTTGCCGATGATCACATCCGGGCGGTCGCCCTGGGGCGTTTTGATGAAGGAATACATGGATTTGCCCACTTTGCCTTCCCAGTCAACCACGCCGACGATATCCACGCCCTTTTTCTTGAGGAGCATATCAGCGATACCGCCGCCCATGGCTCCCAGACCCCAGATGATGACCTTTACATTTTCCATAAAAATCAGACCTCCTGTTATTTTCATTATTATATTTGCTTTTCATACTCTTTTATTGTATAATACGGTTATTTATTACGCAAGCGAATGTTTTTTATATTATTCATGATTTTTTGGAATACAAAGGGGATGCGTTATGAGTCTGCAAAAATATACCGCACTGCTGCGGGCGGTGGAGCTGGGAAGCATCAGCCGGGCTGCCTCGCAAATGGGCTATACCCAGTCGGCTGTCAGCCGGATGATCGCCGATCTGGAGCAGGAATGGGGGATGCCGCTTTTGTATCGCAGCCGGGCCGGACTGGAGCTCAGCGCTGCGGGACAGGTGCTGCTGCCTCATCTGAAGGCCATTGTGGACAGCTGTGCCCAGCTGGAGTTTACCGTGGGGGAATTGCAGGGGATGCACACCGGTCTGGTGCGGGTGGGCACCATTACCAGCGTGGCGGATCAGTGGGTTTCCCGTCTGCTCACCGGCTTTCAGCGGCAATATCCGGACATTGAATTTGACCTGATGAACAGCGAACGCTACACCGAGATCGAGGACTGGATCCGCCACGGTCATGTGGACTGCGGCTTTGTCAGTATGCCCACCACCACCGATCTGGACTGCACCTTTCTCCGGCGGGATCTGCTGATGGCGGTGATTCCCCGGGGACACCGGCTGATGGGAGCACCGGTCTTTCCGGCGGAGCAGCTGTGCGAAGAGCGGCTCATTATGCTGAAGGAGGACGCGGACTATGAAATCGGCCGGTTTCTGGACAGTCTGCCTGTGCGGCCAAAGCCCCGGTATCAGGTGAGCTCGGACCACACCATTCTATCCATGGTGGAAAACGGTCTGGGAGTCAGCGTCATGCACTCTCTGTTTTCCCATTCCCAGCGGTATCAGGTGACCTGGAAGCCGCTGGATCGGTATCAGTATCGGGATATCGGCATTGCCACAGCCAGAGGGGCCCGGCTTTCCGGTGCGGCCCGGCTGTTTGTGGAGCACACCTGCCGCCTGCTGATTCAGAAATAGGCGCTGCCGGTGCTTCAGCGATTGTAAACCACCTGTCCGGCGGGGACGGAATGGGTCAGCCACACGCTGCCGCCGATGATACAGCCGTCGCCGATGACGGTATCGCCGCCCAGAATGGTGGCTCCCGCATAAATCACCACATGATTGCCCACCTGGGGGTGGCGCTTGACGCCCTTCACCGGGTTGCCGTTTTCGTCATTGTCAAAGCTCTTGGCTCCCAGCGTGACCCCCTGATACAGCTTGACATGGTGGCCGATGACGGTGGTTTCGCCGATGACCACGCCGGTTCCGTGGTCGATGAAGAAATATTCTCCGATGGACGCGCCGGGATGGATGTCGATGCCGGTATGCTGGTGGGCATATTCCGTCATCATCCGGGGCAGCAGGGGCACCTGAAGCTCATAGAGCCGATGGGCCAGCCGGAAGATGGAAATAGCCTCAAAGGCAGGATAGGCCAGCAGAATTTCCTCAAAGGAGCGGGCTGCGGGGTCGCCCTCATAGGCCGCCTGAATATCCGTATTCAGCACCCGGGCAATCTCACACAGGCTGTCCATAAAATCGCACACCGCCCGGTCGGCCTTTTCCGCGCAGGCATCGCAGTCCGGCGTGCCCTTGCTCTGCCGGGTGCAGGTGGCTGTCATGACGCTGGCGCACATTTCAGAAAGGAGCTCTGCCGCCTGCTGGAGACGGCTGGTGACAAAGGCCCGGGCTGCCTGCGGCCGCACCAGCGATTCTGAATAAATGTTGGGATACATGGCACAGCGCAGCAGCCAGATCAGCTGCTTCAGCTTGCTTTTCATGCCGTAGCCGCTGAAGCCGCCCTCCCCTGCCGCCAGACTGGTGATCTCCATCAGATTCGCGGCTGTGCTTCCCGCCGCTGTATTCAGCCATTGTTCCATGGTCATGAGGGGTTCCTCTTTTCTGTCGTGATAAATGAGTGAAGGATCGCCGTAAAAGCATCGCCGACCGAAAGGCCGGCGGGTTGGGAGAAGTGAAGCGCCTTGCGGTTCCCCGCAAAACAGGTTTTGCGGGGAACAAGGGGAGGTGGCAAAAATCTCTGATTTTTGACGGAAGGGTTGTAACAGCGTCCCGCTTTTTACTCCACCGACACGATATAGCTGTAAACAGGCTGGCCGCCGGGGAGAACATTGATCTCCGCACCGTTGGCTCTGGCTTCAAAGCGGGCACGCACATCCTCAGCCTGGGCTTCGTCGGCACCCTCGCCATAGAGCAGGGTGATAAAGTTGCAGCCGCCCTGACAAAGCTTTTCCGCCAGCGCATTGACCACCGGGCCCAGCTCCCGGCCGGTGGCAATCAGCTTGCCCTCCGCCAGCGCCATAAAGTCGCCCTGGGTGATATGATGGCCGTCAAACTCGCTGTCCCGGGCCGCATAGGTCACCTGACCGGAGCGCACCCGCTGGGCTGCCGCCTCCATGCTCTGCTGGTTTTCCTCCGGCTCCTGATCCCGGTCGAAGGACAGCATGGCACAGATGCCCTGAGGAACGGTGCGGGTCGGCAGCACCACTACCTGCTTGTCGGACAGGGCCGCCGCCTGCTGAGAGGCCATAATGATATTCTTGTTGTTGGGCAGCACATAGACGATCTCCGCCGGGGTGCGATCCACCGCATGGAGAATATCCTCGGTAGAGGGATTCATGGTCTGGCCGCCCTCTACCACCTGATCTGCGCCCAGCTCCCGGAACAGGCCCACAATGCCCTCTCCGGCGGCCACGGCCACAAAGCCATAGCGGGTCACCGGCGCAGCATAGTCCCGCTTGCCCATGGAGGCTGCCGTTTCTTCCTCCACCTTTTTCCGGTGCTGCTCCACCATATTTTCCACCTTGACGCTGATGAGCTGGCCGTATTTCAGCGCTTCGCCCAGCGCCAGATGGGGCTCGTTGGTGTGGACATGAACCTTGATGATCTCATCATCCTCCACCACCACCACACAGTCGCCGATGGTAGGCAGATACTGCCGCAGATCGTCGGGAGATTTTTCCGTTTCCCGGGCGGCGATAAACTCGGTACAATAGTCAAAATTGATCTCTTCCCCGTCAAACTGGGAGAAATCTGCGCTCTCCACCGTCATGGCGGGATTCACCACCGGGACGGGGATCTTTCGGGCCAGACGGGTGATGGTGCCGCTGACTGCGTCCTGCATTCCCTGCAAAATCAGCACATAGCCAAAGCCGCCTGCATCCACCACGCCGGCCTTTTTCAGCACGGGATTCTGGTTCACCGTTTCGTCCAGCGCCTGACGGGCACCCTTCACCGCCGCGTTCAGCACATAGGTCACATCCCGGTTTTTCCGGGCAGCCTTGGTGGCAGCCGTACCGGCCATGCGGGCCACGGTGAGAATAGTACCCTCGGCAGGCTTCATCACGGCCTTGTAGGCAGTGGCAGCGCCCTCTGCCAGACCGGCAGCCAGTGCAGCGCCGTCCGCCGTGCGGCAGTCCTTCATGGCCTTGCCCAGACCACGGAACAGCAGGGAAGTAATCACGCCGGAGTTGCCTCTCGCGCCCCGCAGCAGCGCACTGGAAGTGACCTCCAGCGCCCGGCCCAAGGTGGGATTTTCCAGCTTGTTCAGCTCTGTCACCGCATTGTTCAGCGTCATGGACATATTCGTGCCCGTGTCGCCGTCGGGGACGGGGAATACATTCAGCGCGTTTACTTCCTCAATGCGTTCCTCCACGGCGGCTGCCGCCTGAAGGATCATGTCTTTATAGACTTCGCCATCAATCATCTTTGCCAATTTTGTTGCCTCCTGTCATTATGGTCAGGCCCGGACTGCCTCCACATATACGGTGATGCTGCCCACGGTCATGCCGCAGGTCTGCTCCACCCGGTAGCGCACCTGATGCCGGAGATTGCGGCAGGTGGTGCGGATATTGACGCCGCTGTCCAGCGCAATATGCAGTTCCAGGTCCACGCGGCCCGCCTCGCCGCACCGGAGCGTCACGCCCCGGGTCTGCTTTTCGCCCTTCAGCAGGTGATACAGTCCGTCCAGCGGAGACCGGGCGGCCATCCCCCTTACGCCGAAGCAGGCAGAGGCGGCTGCGCCGGCCACAGCGGCCACGACCTGATTGGAAATGCCGATACAGCCGTGCTGGGTGTCCATCTTCATTGCGCGTTCCTCTCTTTCTTGCAGACGGTGGGTTGTGTTTCTGATATGGAAAATCACATTTACTGCTACATCATATCACAACCCCGGAGATTTTTGCACCCCTTTTTTTTATTTTTACGGTGTTTTCTCAAGAAATTTTGTAAATTTTCCTGCACGCCCGGCCCGTGCTCCCGGAAAAAGCTGTGAAATTAAGATATCTTTATAATTTACCTACTGGCGAAATGCATCAGAAAATGCTATGATAGAATCAGATGAGAAGAAACTCCTGGCGGGACGGAAAATATCCCGGAAAACCGGGAACCTTTTTCCGAAAAATGCCGTCTGAAAAGGTAAGGAAATGATGGCTGTGTGCTGTAACGAGAATGGAGGAGTCAGTATGAACAAAAGATGGATTGCCCTGCTGCTGGCCGGTCTCACCGTGCTTTCGCTGCTGGCCGGCTGCGGCAAGAAAGAGGAAGAGGGACAGTATGAGTATATCCCCACCTATTACGAGCTGAAGCTGGAATCCGGCAGCTTTGAAAACGGGATCAATTCCCATATCATCCGGGGCGATGTGATGTACTTCTACACCTATGAGTACACCACGGCAGCCGACGGTGCCCGGGATGGGAATGCCATTGCCGAGGACGAGTCGGTTTTCGTTGACGATCTTGGGACGGATATGGCTGTGGAGGGCGGCGAAGCCATTTCCCGGCTGGTTCTGTATCGGGTGAATCTGGACGGCACCGGTCTGACCCGCCTTTCCGACTATCAGCAGACCCCGCTGGACGAGGGCATGGAGGGCTATGTAAACATCAACGCCATGCAGATCGACAGTCAGGGCCGTCTGTGGGTTCTGGAGCAGAAGGAGCAGTATTATTACAACCTCCCCGACGATTTCGACCCGGAAACGGACGATCAGTGGAATTATTACACCGAGGGCGACGGCAGCTGTCTGCTGCGCCGTCTCAGCGACACCGGTGCGGTGGAATTCTCCGTGGATCTGGAGGCCCTCTATCTGGAGCAGCTGAAAAAGGACGGGGAGTATAACCCCGATCAGCACTACTATTTCTGGGCCTACAGCTTTCTGGTGGACAACAACGGCTACATGCTGGTCTATTCCATGGAGCGCCTGATGGTGATCTCTCCCGAAGGCGAGCTGGTATCTGCCGCTACCTATAACAATCTCAGCGATCAGCTGATTACCCTGTCTGACGGCCGGGTGGCCGTTCAGTCCTGGGAGAGCGGTCTGAAGGCTGTGGATCCCACCACCTGGGCATTGCAGGAGGGTGAGGACGGTGCGCTGCCCCGCCCGGAAAATTACAGCTATGTGAACCAGTATTACAGCGGCTGCGGCGATTATCTGTATTTCTATTCCTCCTCCTCCAGCCTGTACGGCATGAAGGCCGACGGCACCGCTGAGCGGCTGGTGGACTGGCTGGACTGCGATGTGGAAAACGATTATTACGCCATGACCGTGCTGAGCGCGGACCGTCTGGCCACTGTGACCACCGACTGGAACGATGCGCAGACCAAGTGCTCTCTGGTGCTGCTGGATCGGACGCTGGTCACGCCGGAAAACCGCCGCACTGAGCTGACGCTGGCCACCTTTAACCTGAACTGGAACCTGCGCCGGGCGGTGAAGGCCTTTAACCGCAGCAATACGGAATACCGCATCCGGGTGAAGGATTATTCGGAATACAGCACCGAAGAGAATTATGAGGCCGGTCTGCAAAAGCTTTCCACCGAAATCATCTCCGGTGATGTGCCGGATATTCTGGCGTGCAGTGATCTGCCCATCCGGCAGTATGCCGCCAAGGGTCTGCTGGCCGATCTGACCCCCTATATTGAGGCCGATGAAGCACTGGGCAACGGCGGTCTGGTGAAATCCGTCACCGATGCCTGCCGCAGCGAAGACGGTGAGCTCTTCTATGTGGCTTCGCAGTTCTACATCCACACGGCCATGGCCGACAAAAAGGTGGTGGGCGACATCACCGGTCTGACCCCGGCAGAGGCGCTGGACTTTTATCAGAACCGGCTCCAGCCCGATGCCTCTCTCATGGGCTTTACCGTCAACCGGGAAAATCTGATGATTGACCTGCTGGGCGCCAATCTGGAGCATTATGTAAACTGGGAGACCGGCGAATGCACCTTTGATTCCGGCAGCTTTGCCAATCTGCTGGAGATCCTCAAGCTTGCGCCCGAGGAGATCGACGACGAGATCTACAACAACTGGGATATCTACGGGCCGGAGGCCGCCATGCGGGATGGCCGTCAGCTGCTGTCCTCCAGCGTCATCTCCGACTGGTATGACATTCTCTACTCCATGAGCTACGCCGGCGGCGACGGCATTTATGTGGGTATGCCCGACGAGGATCGCCAGGGCAGCTGCTTTGAGCTGTACTGCCCGCTGGCCATGTCCTCCAAGACCAAGCACAAGGATACGGTGTGGGCCTTTATCCGTGAGTTCCTCACCAACGAGGAATACGGCGGCTGGGGCCTTTCCATGGTGCAGAGCCGTCTGGATGCCAATCTGGAGGAGGCCCGCAAGCATCAGTATTATGAGGCCGAAAACGGCAGCCAGGTCGAATATCCCATCTACACCTATTACGACAGCACCGGTCAGCAGGTGGATATCTATTGCCTGACGGATGAGATGTACGACACGCTGATGGACCTCATCAACAACACCAGCCGGCTGTATGACTACGACCAGTCCATTATGAGCATTGTGAAGAGTGAGGTGGACAATTTCCTGAAGGGCTCTTCTTCTGCGCAGGATGTGGCCGCCATGATCCAGAACAAGGTGTCCCTCTATGTCAACGAAAATCGTTAAGAAGCGGGAGTGCGCCCCAAAGGAAGCTTCGGAGAAGCGTCGGTTTTCTCCGGCGGCCAGAAAGGAATTTCTCCAGAGCATCGCCTTTCTGACCCCCAGCGTGCTGGGCGTGACGCTGTTTTTCATCGCACCCTTCGCCATTGTGGTATTTTACTCTCTGGTGAGCAGCCCGGTAGACCCGGAGTTTGTGGGCCTGAAAAACTTCATCGAGGTGCTGCAAAACTCCGCCTTCCAGACGGCCGCGAAAAATACCGCTGTTTTCTCTCTGCTGGCCGTGCCGCTGGCGGTGGTGCTGTCGCTGCTGCTGGCACTGCTGCTGGAGCAGAAGATTCCCGGAAAAAGTATGTTCCGCACCTTTTTCCTCAGTCCCATGATGGTGCCGGTGGCCTCTGTGGTGCTCATCTGGCAGGTGATCTTTCACGAGACAGGCACACTGAATCAGGTGACGGCCATTTTCGGGGCAGACCCGGTGGACTGGCTGCGCTCGCCCCTGTGCCAGCTGGTGATCGTGGTGCTGTTCCTGTGGAAGAATCTGGGCTATAACATGATCCTTTTCATGGCCGCTCTGAGCAACATTCCCAAAGAGCTGCTGGAGGTGGCCGATGTGGAGGGTGCCTCTGCCGCCCACAAGTTTTTCCACATCAAGCTGCGCTATCTTTCGCCCACGGTGCTGTTTGTCACCATCCTCTCCATCATCAACTCCTTCAAGGTGTTCCGGGAGGTCTATCTGATGAGCGGTGCCTATCCCTATGACGGTCTGTATACCCTCCAGCACTTTATGAACAACACCTTCAAATCCCTGAATTATCAGAAGCTCTCCGCAGCGGCGGTGATGCTGGCCATTGTGATGGTCATTATCATTGCCCTGATGTTCCGGGTGGAGGATGCCTTTGGAAAGGATGTGGAAGGATGAACACCGGAAAACGCCGGGGACTGCATACCCTGCGGCGATGCTTTGAGGTTTTTGTGGCGGCGCTTTTCGCCATTGCCTTTCTGCTGCCCACGGTGCTCACCGTCTCCAACTCCTTCATGACCGAGACGGAGATCAACGCCAACTACGGCGCGGTATTTTCTGCCGTGTCCGGCGGCAACAGCTATATCTCCAAGGAGGTCAACCTGAAGTTCATCCCCGATAAGGTGAGCTTTTCCCAGTATATCACCACCCTGATCAAAAGCCCGGAATATCTGCTGAAGTTCTGGAACTCGGTGATTCTGGTGCTGCCCATTGTGCTGCTGCAGGTGGGCGTGGCGGCGGTGGCCTCCTATGGCTTCAGCCGATGGCGGGGCAAGGTACGGGATTCCATTTTCTTCTTTTATGTGATCCTGATGCTCATGCCCTATCAGGTGACGCTGGTGCCCAACTATCTGGTGTCCAAGTTTCTGGGCATTTTCAACACCCGCTGGGCCATCATCTTTCCCGGGGCCTTCGCACCGTTTTCCGTGTTTCTTTTGACCAAGTTCATGCGGCGCATTCCCGTTTCCCAGATCGAGGCCGCCAAGCTGGACGGCTCCAGCGAATGGCAGATTTTTACCAGAATCTATCTGCCCCAGTGCCGCAGCGCACTGTATTCCATCGCCATTCTGGTGTTTATCGACTATTGGAACATGGTGGAGCAGCCCCTCATTCTGCTGGAGGATACCGAGCTGTACCCCCTGTCCGTCTATCTTTCCACCATCAACGCCGGTGAAATCGGTCTGGCGTTTGCGGTGGCAACCATCTATATGATCCCCTCGCTGCTGCTGTTTCTGCACGGCGAAGAATATCTGGTGGAGGGCATTGCCCAATCCGGTTCTGTGAAAGGATAAGTGATTATGGAAGAACAAGCTGTCAAAAAAAGAGGCTGGGTCAAAAACGCGGCCATTATTTTCCTCAGCATCCTGCTGGTGCTGACCTTCTTTTCCCAGACGATTCTCAATCGCTCCCTGCCGGAGGTCAGCACGGCCTCTGTGACCTCCGATGCCATCAATGCCAAGATTCGAGGCAGCGGCACGGTTACGGCGGGAGATACCTATGAGGTGGTGCTGGAGGAGACCCGCACCATTCAGGCGGTTTATGCCAAGGTGGGCGACACGGTTGCCGTGGGCGATGTGCTGTTCCTGCTGGCGGATAAGGACAGCACGGAGCTGACCAACGCACAGGAGAGCCTTGCCGACGCCAAGCGCAGCTATCAGAGTGCCCTCATCGACATGGGCGGCACGGATTATGCCCGGGAAAACCGGCAGATTCAGAAATATCGTGAGGCACTGGCCGAGGCCCAGGCGGCTGCGGCTGCCGGTGCTGTCACCGTCGAAGAGGTCAATCAGGCTGCCGCCAACCTGAAGGAAGCCCAGCGGGTGCAGAAGGAGCTGAACAAGACCATCACCGAGACGGACAAAGCCGTTTCCGAAGCGGAATCTGCCCTTGCGGAATATCAGTCCACGGTCAAATCGCTGGAAAACAGCGCCGCCCAGCTGGAAAAGGAGCTGGAGGGCTATGAGGATGAGCTGGCCCGTCTGCGCCGGGGCGACAGCTATGACCAGCGGGATCTGGATGAGGCCCAGAGTGCGCTGGCGGATGCCCGGCGGGACTATGCCAACTGCTGGTCGCAGAATCAGGCAGCGCTGGATTCTCTGCGGCACAAGGCCGAGGCCATTGTGGGCAGCAGTGCCGACGAGGATGAGATCATCCGGCAGATGGAGGCACTGTCTGACGGCTGGAAAAATGACGCGCTGGACGACAATCACAAGGCTACCGCCGACGAGCGCTCGGCCTTCCTGCTGCTGAAGGACAAATATGACGATCTGAAGGATGCCGAGGCCGAATTGGAAGCGGTGCAGGAAGGGCTGGACAGCAGCCTTTCCCTGCAGGAGAGCATCGACAAATGCCGGGATAACATCGCCGAAACCGAGGATCAGCTGGATGAAGTCAACGCCGAACTGCGGACGGCGCAGAAAAATGAAGCCTATCAGCAGCAGGTGCTGGACGATGCCAAATGGCAGCAGGAAATGCTGGAATCCAGCAAGGAGCAGCAGGACGAGGCTGTGACGGCTTTTCAGGAGACCTATGACGATCTGAAGGACAAATACGACAGCTATGAGCGTCTTCAGGCTGCGGTGGAGGATGCACAGGATACGCTGGAAAACGCCCTGTTTGATCTGGCCCAGCAGAAGGAGGACGACGGCAAGCAGGCCGCCAAGGATCAGCTGAACCTGCAGGCCCAGAAGGACGAGATCGCCAAGCTGGAGGCCGAGGTGGCCGAATGGCAGGCCAAGTCTGTGGGGGCGGAGGTTACGGCCAAGAGCGCCGGTATCATCAGTTCTGTCAACGCTGTGGCCGGACGGGAAGCCACGCCGGGCAGTGCGCTGGCTACCATCGAGATGGTGGACCGGGGCTATACGCTGGCCTTTTCCGTCACCAAGGAGCAGGCCCAGAAGGTGCGTCTGGGAGACAAAGCCGAAATCACCAACTACTGGTGGGGCTCGGGTATTGACGCGACACTGACCCAGATCATCCCCGATGAAAACAATCCCGCCGCCAACAAAAAGCTGGTGTTCACTCTGACGGGAGATGTGTCCAGCGGCGACAATCTCACCCTTTCCATCGGCGAAAAGAGCGCCAATTATGATTCCGTCATTCCCAGCAGCGCCCTGCGCACCGACAGCAACGGTACCTTTGTGCTGGTGATGACCGCTAAGAGCACGCCTCTGGGCAACCGCTATACCGCCACCCGTGTGGATGTGAAGGTGCTGGCCCAGGACGATACCAAGACCGCCGTTTCCGGCCTGTCCTACGGTGATTTCGTCATTACCACCTCCAGCAAGCCGCTGGATGCGGGTATGCAGGTGAGGATGGTGGACAACGCCACATGAAACATCCGCTGAAGCTGAAATGGAGCCGTCGGGTCGTATTCTGGCTGGTCAACGCTCTGCTGGCGGTGCTGTGCGCCGGATGTCTGCTGTGGGAGCAGCAGGTGGCAGGGACGCTGACCACGCTGGATGCCGCCCGCACCTGGCGGGGAGAGAACGAAATGCGCTTTTCCCAGCTGGCCTGCTATTTTCCCCGGCAGTCCATGCTGCGGGAAACCGATGTGCTGACCTTTCGTGAGACCCTTTCCGGCAAGCTGCTGGAGGCCTCGCTGGAGCCCTCGGAAAACGGCGCACTGTATACGGATGCCTATTACGGAGACGGCACGATTTCCGTCTCCACCGAGCGGGCAAGGGCCTCCGGTGTGCAGGCCTTTGGCGTCAGCGGCGATTTCTTCCGGTTTCATCCTCTGACGCTGCGTTCGGGCAATTATCTTTCCGACAGCGACCTGATGAAGGATCGGGTGCTGCTGGATGAAACGCTGGCGTGGACGCTGTTCGGCGGCATGGATCTGGCCGGGATGAGCGTCACCATTGACGGCAGCAGCTATTATGTGGCCGGTGTGGTGTGCATGGAGGACGACACCTACAGCACGCTGGCCAACGATGCCTCCGCCGGAACCATCTTCCTCTCCTATTCCGCGCTGGAGGAGATTCAGGGCAGTCTGGAGGTTTCCGGCTATGAGCTGGTGGCGCCGGAGCCCATTACCGGCTTTGCCAAAGGGCTGGTGGAGGAGCATCTTCCCATGGACGGGGCGGCGCTGCTGGACAACGGCAGCCGCTATTCCTTCTCCAATCTGATGGCGGTGGCCGGAGATTTTGGCAAGCGCAGCATGGGCCGCAGCGGAATCATCTTTCCCTATTGGGAAAATGCCCTGCGCATGACGGAGGATCTGGCATCGCTGGGGCTGGTGCTGGCGCTGGTGCTGGGCGCACTGCCCTGCGTCAGTCTGCTGGTGCTGGGCATTCGTCAGCTGGTGCGGCTGCTGCGGCGGCTGAAAGCAACCCTTTCCCGCAGGATTTCCACCGGCATGGAACAGGCCCGGGAAAAGAAATGGGAAAAATCCCGGCAGAAAAAGGAGGACTGAGCAATGGCAGGTGTCCGATTTGAACAGGTCAGCAAAATCTTTGATAAAACCGTTGTGGCCGTGCAGGCCTTTGATCTGGAGATTCACGACAAGGAGTTCGTGGTGCTGGTGGGCCCCTCCGGCTGCGGAAAATCCACCACTCTGCGGATGATCGCCGGTCTGGAGGCTCCCACCACCGGCAGGGTCTACATTGGTGACCGGCTGGTGAACGATGTTCCCCCAAAGGATCGGGATATCGCCATGGTGTTCCAGAACTATGCCCTGTATCCCCACATGACGGTCTATGAAAATATCGCCTACGGCCTGCGTCTGCGCAAGTTTCCCAGGAAGATCATTGATGAAAAGGTGCGGGCCGCGGCGGAAAGTCTGGATATTTCCGAGCTGCTGCAGCGCAAGCCCAAGGCGCTTTCCGGCGGTCAGCGGCAGCGTGTAGCCATTGGCCGTGCCATCGTGCGGGAACCGCAGGTGTTTCTGATGGATGAGCCGCTGTCCAATCTGGATGCCAAGCTGCGCAACCAGATGCGGGCGGAGATCCTCATGCTGCGCCGCCGGCTGGATACCACCTTTGTCTATGTGACCCACGATCAGGTGGAGGCCATGACGCTGGGCGACCGGATCGTGGTTATGAAGGACGGCGTGATTCAGCAGGTGGGTACGCCCCAGGAGGTCTTTGGCCATCCTTCCAACCTGTTTGTGGCGGGCTTTATCGGTACGCCCCAGATGAACTTTTTCCAGGGTCAGCTGCTGAAGGAAAACGGACGCTTCTGGGTGGAAGCGGACGGCTATCGGGTGCAGCTCTCCGAGGAAAAGCAGGAGCGGCTGTTTGCCTGCGATGTGCAGCCCCAGACCGTCACCTGCGGTGTGCGTCCCGAGCAGCTGCGGCTGGCGGACAGCGGCATTCCGGCGGAGCTGGGCGTGTATGAAATGATGGGCAGCTCGGTGCATCTGCATATGCGGGCGCTGGAGCAGGATATTGTGGTTGTGGTTCCCGCTACCGATGACGCGGGCCATTTCCGGGACAGCGTTCCCGCCGACGGGCGCACCTGTCTGCAATTCCACGGCAACGCGGTGCATCTCTTCCATTTGGAGACGGGAGAAAATCTGGAATATCCCCGCAAGGGGAAGGAAGCACCGGCCGCACCGGAAACCCCCGAAGCCCCCGAAAAGGCTGCCACGGAGCAGGCCGACAGCGACCCCTGCATTCAGCTGCCCGACCTGCCGGACTACAGTGCGCCGGAAAACCGATAAATCTTTCTCAAAAGCACAGGCCGTCCGGCGAGGTTCTCCCGGGCGGCTTTTCGAAATTTCTGAAATTGAGAAAAGTTTCCCACGGGTTTCCCCGTTCTGCGGCAAAATAATCGTGGAATAATCAGGTTTTGCAGAAAAAAGCAGCAATCTGTGTTAAATCTTCGAAAAAGGGCTTTCTTTTTTGCTGAAGATGATTTATAATGAGCACAGGGGAGCTTTACACGGCTAAAGGATCGTGTGAAGTGAATGGCAGATATATTTAACACAGCGGAGGATACACATATGGGAAAGTTTACAGTACAAAAGGTCAAGGGTGGCTACAAGTTTAATCTGAAGGCCGGCAATGGTCAGATCATCGCCACCTCCAGTCCGTTTCTCACCCCGGCACTTTGTATGAATGCCATCGAAGGCGTGAAGCGCTGCGCCGGTTCACCGGTGGAGGATCAGACGGTCTCTTACGGCGAAAAATTCAATGCGCCCAAATATGAGATCTATCACAACGCCAAGGATGAAAAATGCTTCCGTCTCCGGGATGAGCGGGGCGAAATTCTCATGTATTCCGAGGGTTATACAGCCAAGCGTTCCTGCAAGACCGGTATTTCCAGCGTGGTGACCAACGCTGCCGACGCGCCGGTGATCGGTCTGGATGTGCTGCCCGAGGACAACGACGACTGAGCTGTCTGTCATCTGCCGCCGCGGTTTTTCCGCGGCGGTTTTTTTATCCGGAAATGCGTCAGGAATTGTTGACTTTTGCCTTTTTCGGGGGTATAGTAATACGGTAAATCTGAGTATGTTCAGGAGATATGGGTATGTCGCAGACCATGGCAAGAAAAATTTATGAGGATCATCGGGAGGCCATTATTTCCGGTGCGTTGCAGCCGGGGGTGATGCTGGGAGAACAGCAGGTGGCCGATCAATACGGAACCAGCAAAATGCCCGTGCGGGAGGCGCTGCACCAGCTTTGTCAGGATGGCTATCTGGTGAGCTATCCCCGGCGGGGCTATGTGGTCAGCAACATTACCGAGGAGGATTTTCGGGAAATCCAGCAGGTGCGTCTGCCGCTGGAGCTGCTGGCGGCGGAGCTGGTGATCCGGCAGGCCAGTGATGAGGACATCCGGCGGCTGTATGATATCATCCGTCAGGGCACCGGCCCGGAGCACACGCTGGGAGAGGTTCACGCCTCCAACAGCAGCTTTCATCTGGAGCTGGCCCGGCTGTCGGGCAACCGGCGGCTGTATGCCAGTCTGGAGCATCTCATCGGACAGGTGCGCCGGGCGGGCTATCGCTTTTATTCCCAGGCGGCGCTGGAGGAGCGGCATTATCATCGGGATATCACCGATGCGCTGCTGGCCCGGGATCTGGCCCAGGCCCAGAGCCTGCTCCGCCGGGATCTGGATTTGACATATTAAATAAGATGGTTTCAACAAAGTTGCAAACACTCCCTCAGATTTTATCGCTCAATGATTTTATAGCATAAACATCCCCTGCCGGGGGCGGTACTTTCGTGTGGACGAAAGTACCCAAAGGCCAGCA